>MESL01000008.1 GCA_001770955.1 Burkholderiales bacterium RIFCSPLOWO2_12_FULL_65_40
ACCAAGGCGAAGGGCGACTGGCGACCAGCGTGGCCACCCGCGCCTGTGGCCACCAGAACCAGGCCGTCGGCGCCTTTTTCAATCGCTTTACGGGCAAACTTCTGGTTGATCACGTCGTGCATCACCAAGCCCCCGTAGGAATGCACCGCGTCGTTGACCATAGTCTGCGCACCCATCGAGGTGATCACCAGCGGCACCTTGTATTTGACGCACAGCTCCATGTCCTGGTGCAAGCGCTCGTTGGTCTTATGCACGATCTGGTTGACTGCAAAGGGCGCTGAAGGCTGCTCGGGATGCAGGCGGTCGTATTCGGCCAACTCGGTGGTGATGCGGTTCAGCCACTCGTCCAGTACATGCGCGGGACGCGCATTGAGCGCGGGGAAGGATCCGATGATGCCAGCCTTGCACTGGGCAATGACCAGTTCGGGATAGGACACGATGAACATCGGCGATGCGATCACTGGTAGGCGCAAACGCGCCTTGAGTTGCTGCAGATTCATTTTGGTTTAGCTTGAAGTAAGAGGGGATGGAGTAGTCGTTTCTATGGCCCGTGCTTGAACGGGGCAGTCATGAGCCAATCGGGTCAATGCAGCGCGGAAAGGAACAGTCCGAATAACTGGTACCAGCCGATAGGCGTCGAATAAAAGACATTGAAGTGCCTCGTATCTACGGTGCATGTTCATGACTAGGCTGCGGGGTCACTTGCCGGTGAACCGGGGCGGACGTTTCGCCTCGAAAGCCTGCAGTCCCTCCCGGAAGTCGGAACTGAGGGTGTGAACCTCGGAGGCCAGCGATTCAAGGCGAAGTGCCGTGTCCTCGGGCTGGTCGAGTCCATCATCTATCAGCGCCTTCATGCGACGCAGGCCCAGTGGACTCTTGGTGGCTATCAAGTCCGCGACTTCTTGGGTTGTCGCTTCCAGTTGCGCATCTTCCACGACCCGGTTGACCAAACCGGCCTCCCGCATTTCCTCGGCCGTCACGAACTCGCCGGTGTAAAGGAGATATTTCGCGCGTGTGAGGCCAATGGTTCGGGGGAGGCGAACCGACGCGCCGCCACCGGGAAGTAGGCCGTAGTTGGCGTGCGCGTCGCCAATCCTCGCGCTGCGGGCTGCAATGACTAAGTCGCAGCACAGCACAAGCTCAAGGCCGCCGGCAAGAGTCAATCCGTTGAGCGCGGCAATGATGGGCTTGGGGAATCGATCCAAGCGATTCGTGGTGCGCTGGACGCTTTCCAGAAACCCACTAGTGCCGCGATCGCCCAGTTGGTCGTTGATGTACTTGAGGTCGGCACCTGCGCAGAAGGCACGACCGGTGCCAGTGAGCACTACCGTCATGACATCAGCTTGTTCAAGTGCTTCGTCCAGCGCCTTGTCGACAGCTTTTAGCACTGACGGCGAGAGCGAGTTCATTGCCTCCGGTCGGTTCAATCGGATCCACAGAGACCGATTCCGCACTTCGGAAACCACCACTGGATCTGGCATCTCTCTCCTTCACAGGCATTTCTTTGCAACCCTCGGATTCTTCTTCTCGATGTCCAGGGTGAGAACTGGTAATTTCCCTTACTGAGAAGAAAAAAAGTTGACTCTAAAGTAAAATAGAATCGATGGCGGTAGCTGGTTCGAGCTGACGGGCTGCAATGTCATGGCTCGCGAGGCTTGGATCTGATCAAGCAAACTCACCCGATGGGTGAAAAGGAAGAGGCAGTACGCTGAAGGAGCCTGGTGATGAGGGTGCGGGTGCGGGTGCGGCGAAGTGTTCGCGTCTTGCCCTCTTGCTATCATGCCCCTTTAAGTAACTTTGCCCTTTCCGCAAGGCAAAAAACCCAATCTTTATGAGTCAGTCCACCGACGCCGAGCCGAAGTCGCAGACGCGTGTAGGCACCACACGACCCGCCAAAGTCGCTAGGTGGAATAACGCAGTCAGCAGCGCTAACGAGCAGCACAAGCTGAAAAGGCAGGCCGTGATCGCCGAGGCATCGAGGGCCTTTGGCCGCCATGGGTCCCAAAACGTGTCACTTGACGAGATCGCCAAGGCATTGAATGTCAGCAAACCTGCGCTGTACTACTATTTCAAGAACAAGCAGGAGTTGATCTACGAGTGCCATGAACTGGCAATGAAGATTGGCGATCAGGTGCTCAAGGACGCTATCGCCTCTGAGGCTACTGGGTACGGTCGGATCATTGCGTTCATGAAGAACTACATCTCGCACTTGACGGACCAGATGGGGGCTCCGGCGATCTTGCACGATTTCTCTGCGATGACACCTGCAGACCGAAAAAAGATCACACTGAGGCGCCGGAAGTTCGATCTTCAGCTTCGCAAGATTCTTGAGGAGGGGGTGGAAGATGGCTCGATCGTCCCCTGCGATGCTAGATTGGCTGTCTTCTGGTTCATGGGGGCGATCGGTTCCATTTCACAGTGGTACCACGCCGATGGAACACTGACAGGTGATCAAGTTGCAGAAGTGTTCATCAGTCTTCTGGCCAGAGGCATTCGACCCCAGGGAGAAGACTAGTTCTCGCCGTAACGTGGCGTATGTGACTGTCAAGCTTGACTGGTAGTCCAGCCATTGTGTAGACACTTCACTTCATGTCGGCAACTGAGCTCCATTGCCTGACACGGCTGGCGCGTCGGGCTGTAGCTGCGTTGGCTGCACTCTCGCATCAGGCGGAAGCAAAGGAGCGCGGCACGGGCTCATCTAGTAGAACCAGTTGAGCCAGCGAGTCGGCAGTGGATTGAGCCGCATGACGCTCACGTCGCGACGCAAAGATTCCTGCAGTGCTTGGGATGATGCTCCTTCGGCCGCCGGTCGCATCTGAGGCTATGCATCGCGGCAGCCGTCGTGGACATGTCTGGCCGTTGGCAAAGTCGAGTCGCTCGACAGGCAACTTTTCGTCGGCCAGTCGACCACCAGCCTCCAGGGGATGCGCAACAACAGCTCTGTCAGAAAGTAGGGCCATTGTGCCGTGGGGTCGGTGAAGCGCAGCAACGAACCGAACTGATCGCCGCGCGCCACTTTCTGGCGCGATCCCGGCATCGTCCAAGAACGCATCGACCTTCAATCTTCTCGTTCGCGCGCCTTACAACTTGTTGTCCACAAGGATGATGGAAATCATGAATGGCAAGGCATTCATGGGGGAGGCGGGTGCTGCAAGTTGATGTGGAATGTCAGCCGATAGCCGTGTTTTGCAATCGCTTCGATTGGCGGTAACTACTAGGCTTTTCTCGACAAGAAAAGGCATGAACCATGCTGGCCACCAGGAGACAGATCCATGTACTTGACGCAAGCCCTACACCGTGCAGCGCAGCTGCATCCCAACCGAATCGCCGTTCAATTCGGCGAGCGGCAACATACGTTCCGTGAATTCATCCGTCGCGTCGCACGGCTGGCGGGAGCGTTGCAGCAGATGGGCATGCAAACGGGCGATCGGGTGGCCATGTTGGCACTCAATTCCGATCGCTACCTCGAATACCAGATGGCGGTGCCCTGGGGGGGCGGCGCGCTCAATCCTTGCAACATACGCTGGTCTGCCGCCGAGATCGCCTATTCGCTCAATGACTCCGGGTCTACCATTTTGCTGGTTGACGACATGTTCGTGCCCATGGTCAAGCAGCTTAGGGCGGAGGCGCTGGTAGTGCGCGACGTAATCTATTGCGGCGAAGGATCGGTGCCTGATGGAATGATGGGCTATGAGCAGTTGCTGGCCCAATCCATGCCCGTGCCCGACGCCGTGCGTCGCGGAGAAGACTTGGCCGGAATTTTCTACACGGGGGGTACGACCGGATTTCCCAAAGGGGTGATGCTGAGTCATACGAACATGTGCAGTTCGGGCTTGGCCGTGCGGGCCGCAGGCATGGCCGACCCAGGAAGCGTCTATCTGCATGCAGCTCCCATGTTCCACTTGGCGGACATGGGACTGGCCATGGCCCATTGGCTGGAGGGAAACACTCATGTGATCGTGCCCGCTTTCAGTCCGGAGCTTGTGCTGGATACCATCGAGCGCTGTCGCGTCACGCATGCGGTGTTGGTGCCCACCATGATCCAGATGATGGTCGATCATCCGACCATGAAGAAGAAGCGTGATCTGAGCTCCTTGAAGTCGGTCACATACGGGGCATCGCCGATTTCGGAGGCCGTTTTGGATCGTGCCATGGAGGCGTTGCCCGGCGTGGGTTTCTCGCAGGCCTACGGTATGACAGAACTCTCTCCCTTGGCCACTATCAATCCGGCTTACTACCACAGCGCTGAGGGGCGCAATCTGGGCAAACTGCGCGCGGCAGGGCGCGCAGGATTTTGTGTCGAACTACGCATTGTGGATGCCGCAGGGACTGAGGTGCCTCGTGGCACGGTGGGGGAGGTGATCGCGCGCGGGCCGAACGTGATGCAGGGATACTGGAACAAGCCCGAAGCCACTGCGCAAGCCTTGCGCGACGGATGGATGCATACCGGCGATGGCGCCTGGATGGACGACGACGGGTTCATCTTCATTGCCGACAGGCTCAAAGATATGATCATCAGTGGCGGTGAGAACATTTTCTCCGCTGAGGTTGAAAACGCATTGGCCCAGCATCCCTGCGTTGCCAGTTGTGCCGTCATCGGCATACCCAGTGATGCATGGGGAGAGTCCGTTCATGCCGTGGTGGTCAACAAGCCGGGGCAATCCATCGAGGCCGAAGAACTGATTGCGCACTGCAAACAGTTGATTGCCCCTTACAAGTGCCCGCGCAGTGTCGAGTTCCGTGATGCGCTGCCTTTGTCAGGCGCTGGGAAGATCCTCAAGACGGCGCTGCGCGAGCCATTCTGGGCGGGGAGCGAGCGCAAGGTCGCGTGAATCGCCGTCCTCGGCCGCATCTCCTCGACCTTTTCTTGGTGCAAACCAAGATGCAAGACTTACTTGTCGCAGCGGCAGTAAACCCGGGGTGTTCAATGCTTGGAATGTCCGTACGGAGCTCGCCGCGTTCTTGCCCACTGCTGAAGCCGCACAGTAGCGCCTTCTTGCGTTCTCACCGATGAAAGGTTGGGACGCGCTCCATCGGTCGAGTAGCTCGCTGAACTAGACGATCCTCACAACATTCGACGCTTCCCACAGAACGGGAAACCTCGCGTCATCGAAGCGTGCAAGGCGTTCGCGAACGGCTCGGATTCTCGTCCGTCAGCGGATCGATGACATGCCAGTGCAAGCTGCGAAACCAGTGCTCGATGAATCTGAGCGGCAGCATCGCAGTGTCCCGAAGTAGCGACAAATGGTACCGAAGTTGGCGCACGCCACCTTCTCTATGTTGACCGTGAATACAGGAGGCAGCGTCGGTGCATCGTTGCTGCTGACATGAAGTCAGCAAGGGTTTCTACCAGATCATAACAAGAATCTGATTCTGTATTATTTGAAAAATGCACTACCTAGAAGTGCATAGCCTCTGATTGCCGCATCCGGCGGCGACCGTTCACGTAAAGTTCTAAAAGGAGCAAGCAATGATCTGTGTTCTGGGTTCAACTGGCCAGCTTGGCCTCCCCATGACCAAGCAACTCGTGGCTGCCGGACAATCCGTCCGCTGCCTCGCACACACCGAAAAAAGCGCTGAGATCCTGCGGCGTGAAGTTCCCGGAGTGGAAATCGTCGTTGGCGACATGACCAACCGCGAGGATCTTCGCCGAGTCATGACCGGCTGCGATCAACTGTTCATCGTGACTCCGGTGGTGGCCGAGATGGTTGAGTTGCAGAAGCAGATCATCGATGTGGCCAAAGAGACCGGGATTCGCGGCATCACCAAGCTCTCGGGCTACACGGCCGACCACATCGATGAGATCAGCTTGCTGTCTCAGGATCACGGTGCTACCGATCGGTACCTCGCGAAGGTCGGCGTGCCCTACACACTCCTCTACCCATGCACCTTCATGCAGACGCTGATCCTGAAGTTCGGCGAGATGGTCAAGAAGGATTCGAAGATCGTGGCCCCGGTGACCGCGACGAACACCATCGCGTACGTTGACGGGCGTGATGTGATCGACACGGCGGCAGCGGTGCTGATCAAAAACCAGCACAAGAACGAGATCGTTTTCATCACGGGCCCGGCACCGATCTCGTACGGACAGTTCGCTGAGCTGCTCTCGCAGCGACTCGGTCGACCGATCACGTACGTCAAGAACACCTTCGAAGAAGCGGAACAGGATCTGCGCGACGTTGGACTGAACGCTTACGGCGCGAAGGCGCTGCGCGGCCTCTACCAGATGTACGAGCGGGGCGATATGAACGACACCGGCGATGGCGTCGAAAAGATGACCGGTCACCCGCCGCGTTCTATCAATGACTTTCTTGACGATTTCATCGGTTTCTTCAAGTAAGAAGTCCTGGGATTTCAGGCACAAGCACCTTCCCAGTCGGAAAACCATACTGATGAGCACTGGCTGCGCGGCGATCTACCGCGAACCTTGAACACCAAAAGAGGACTATCGCTATGAAAGAAGCATATTTCAAAGAGCTCGGGACACCCGACGTCATCAAGATCCACGAAGTGCCCGATCCGGTACCCGGTCCGGGTGAGGTGCTCGTCCGCACCCATGCGGTGGACATCGGCAGAGCCGACGTCAACTACCGCCGTGGCTTCTACCCCTGGCCGCAGTTCCTGCCCGCCGTTCCTGGCTGGGAAGGCTCTGGCGTCGTGGAGAAGCTGGGCGAGGGCGTCACGAATGTGTCGGTCGGCCAGCCGGTGTACTTGGTGACGATGCTGACCAGCCCTGGTGACGAGGGCCGCGGGTTCGGTCGCGAGAAGCTCGTCGTTCCCGCCCATAAGCTCGTCGTGGTTCCGGAAGGCGTCGATCTCGACGATGCCGCGACGGCTGGTTACTACGCGATGGCTTGGTGCGCGCTCCGCGAGGGCTATGGCGGCAAGCCGCGCGCTGACCAGAAGCACCCCGGTGCGTTGCCCGGAACGCTCCTTCAGATTGGCGCGGCCGGCGCCTTTGGCACCGGCTTCGTCCAGGTCGCCAAAGCGCTCGGCATCACCGTCATCGGTACCGTCAGCGGCGATGAGAAGGCGGAGTTTGCACGGGCTTCGGGTGCGGACCACACCATCAACTACCGCACTGAGGACGTGCATGCCCGGGTGCTGGAGCTGACCAACGGCCGAGGTGTCGACATGATCGTCGATCACATCGGGGGCGACGAATTCGGCAAGTATTTCGAGACTCTCGCGCCTTTCGGGACGATCCTGGTGCTGAACCTGGAGAAGGGTGACGCCGGCGTCGATCTGCTGCAGCCCGTCGTGTACTCGAAGCGGTGGCCTGCCGTGCGCTACTTCGGCGCGATCGGTCTCGGCGAGGTTCCAGACGAGATGAAGGCCCATTCCGAGGCCGTTCTCGACCTCATGGCCAAGGGCAAGCTGCGCCCGCGGATCGGTACGACCTTCCCGCTCGATAAGGTCGTCGAGGCGCAGACGCTGGTTGAGAATGGCACGTTGGGCTACGTCCTGCTGCAGCTCAATCGCGGTTGACGCCAGGCGCTGCCGCCACAGAACGGGGCGAGGGTTTCGGGTAGCCCCCAGAACCCCTCGCCCCGTTTTCATCTCTTCACTCGTGCGAACGGCGGGCTGCTCGCGCGTTCCAGCGAATGAACGGTCATGTACATGAACATGAGCCACCGTGGCCGCCTGGCTCACCTCCATCAGCAGCGACGGGCGGCTCGTGACGGCTTCCATGCGCTGCTGCGGTTGGACGTGCTCAATCTGGCGGGCAAGAGGCCAATGAAATCGAATACCTCCAGGACTTACGCAATAAGCACCTCGTCATTCCCGCGAAGGCGGGAATCCAGTTCTCCGCTTCAGTGCTGCCGCTGGATTCCCGCCTTCGCGGGAATGACGGCTGCGTAAGTCCTGACATCTAAACTCAATGCGCGGCACAATGCTCAGCGTGCCTTTCAAGGTGTCAACAGTGAACAGGATGGGGATTGAATGAATCAGAGTGAGCGCACGGTACCGGACGTTGAAAGTCTTCCCTCCTATCAACAAGAGCGACGCCAGAGGATTGTCGATGTAACGCTAGACCTTCTGTTGAAGAACGCTGGTGCAGTGGAAGTCAGGGATGTGGTGGACGCAGCCGATGTCTCGTTGGCCACTATTTATCGCTATTTCGGCTCTAAAGAAGTGCTCTTCTCCGCCGCATATCTGCATTGGCATTCCGGCTATATCGCAGCGCTCGAGGCAAGCATGAAGAGGGCTCGTACCAATAGCGCCAGGATGAGGGCGGGTATGGGCGTCTTCTGTGACGTGTTTGAACAGGCACCGCATATGTGGGACGCCTATCTGGTCACGCGCGCATTGAAGCAACCCGCAATCCTCACCATGCGGCTTGATTTTGAGCAACGTCTTCGGCAACTTTTCATAGGCGCTTTGCATGGTGTCCCGGAACGGGATGCAGAGGGCATCATCTCCATCCTGACCGCAGTGACTGCATGGAACCTGTCGAGCTGGCGTACCGGGGACATCACCACCCAACAACTTCGAGATGAACTCAACGAGGGCGTTCGCTTGACGATAGAGGGCAGGTAGTGCATGGAGCCTGCCGCATCTGCCAGACCTTGCAGCAAGGTCCTTTCATGGGGTTATTGACGGAGGTTTTTTGGCCAGCAACGGAGTGCCGCGTCGCTTACGGGTGAGTAGTTGCGACTTGCACGGTTCCGTGGCCGTGCCGGAATTGGTCAGATACCTTTATGCAGGGCGCTGTCCGCTGCGCGAGCGGGCACGGTAAGCTCCCGGCGCGCTGCCGGTCCAGACCTTGAATGCGCGCTGGAAGGCGGTGCTGTCGGTGAAGCCCAGGTCGGCTGCGATGGCGACGAGCGAGGTTTCGCTGCTGGTCAGGCGCACGATCGCCATGTCGCGCCGCAACTGATCCTTGAGCGCCTGGAAGGAAGTGCCCTCGGAGGCCAGGTGCCGCTGCAGCGCGCTCACCGACATGTGAAGGCGCTGCGCGGTGACGGCCAGGTCGGGCCATTCGGGGCTGGCCCGCTGCAGCACCATGCGAACCCGCGCGCTGGCGCTGCGCTCGTTCAGGTACGGCCCCACCACGTTGCCGGGCGTAGCGCGCAGGAAGGACTGCAGCGCGTCCCTATCGCGCCGCACCGGCTGTGTGAAGGCGTCGGCGTCGAACCAGGCGGCGGTGCGCGGCTGTCCAAAGCACAGCGTGCCGGAAAAGATGCGCCCGTAGCTCATCGCATGGAGCGGCGGCGCAAAATTGAAGTCGAATCGCTGCGGCACCAGTCGGCCGCCGTGCAGCCACACCAGGAGGCGCCAGAACACGCGCAGCAGATGTGCGTGCAGGAAGTCGGCATGCGCCCCCTGGCCGCCGCGCATTTCCAGCGCGATGCCCCCCAGCGTGCCCTCGGTCACCGGCACCAGCGCCACGTCGTCCTGCAGCAGGGCGAAGGATTCGCTCAGGCGACGCAGGGCGTATGACAACGAATGGGCAGTGAACGCGCTGCGCACCATGAGCGCGAAGCTGCCCGGGAGCATGGGCCGCCCATGCAGGTAGCCCAGGCACTCGTCGTTCAGGCTGTCCTTGACGGCGATAAACAGCGCGTTGAACTGCTCCACGGTGACGCGCGAATCCTCAAGCTCCAGCAGCGATTCGCTGATGCCTGCGCGCCCCAGCACGCCCTCCAGCCATTCTTGCGTGGCCAGCCCCTTGCCGCGTGCCCCGTCCAGCAGGCCATGCACGGCAAAGATGGGAGCGGTGAAGACGGGTTGCAGCATGGCGTGTGATCGAAGGGGCCAACGCCGGTCGCACGGGCCGAAAGAAGTTATTTATCAGTTGATTGAGGCAATCCGTCATCGCCCTTGCAGGGGCCAATTATTACGATTGTCGCATTCCCCAAACACTTCGGCAGTGGCGCTGTGCGGAACGCCAGGTGCGGGGTCGGAAGCCAACATACAAGGAGACACGCTCATGCTGCCACATCCGGGTAGATGGTGCCATTCGCATGGCACCGCGCTGATCAGGTCGTGACCATGTCCGAGATAGTGGCAGCTGTCTGAGCCGATCAGAGCTATGGCCTTGCTTCGCCTTTGCCTGTTTGAGCTTCGCGCGGCCCTTGCGGCGCGAACAGCAAATTGCAGTAACCGAGAGGTATCAAGTGCATTGTCTGCCCACTTCACCGAGACCGATGAAGTTGATGCATCAGTCCTGGCGAAGTATGGTGAGTTGCTCAACGTACCTCCGATCGTCGGCAAGGTGCCGCTAGTTCGTTGAGGTAAACCGTTTTCGAGTGCTCAGCCGCCATGTCCAGAGCAGCGGCTTATAGGCTCTGTATTGAGCGATGCGCTTCGCAGCACCTCTCAGAGAGGTTCAAGACTGGCAGTGGCAGGCGGAGTCTGTCGGCGACGAAGCTTTGGCAGGGCCTCTGTTCCGGGTGTCCAGGATTCGTTGATCGGATTACCGGAGTGAGCAGGGCTCAAGTGCTTAGAGTCGAAATCCCCTGGACTCCAATGCGATTTCGGCTGGCGTGGCACGCCGTGGAGCGTCAGGATGCGTTCATGGAACTGTCGCATTGAAAGGGGCGCGCGGCGTGCAAGAGCAGGAACTCTCCGACGATCTCCGGCATCCGCGTCCATCGTGGGACTTGTCCATTGCGATGCTGCGCGCCGTGCTCGATGGCGCGACCTATGATGCCGTGGCGGCGCTGCACGAAGTGTCCCGCACGGCGGTTGAGAAACGCATCAAATCTGTGGCGACCCACCTCGCCAGCAACGCAGGAATTGATGGGCTGAACGAGGATGGCGCGGCGTTCGTTCGGAGACTGCGTCTGCATCGTGCCGCTCTGCTGTCGGCGCTTGACTGCCTTGAGCCTCCTGCCGAGCCAGTGGCCAGGAACATCCCGATTCTGAGTGAAATGGAGATCGCGGCAGGAGCGTTGCGAATCCGGGGACGCAGCCAGCACCCTCTGGAGGATCTGGCGCTGTACTACATGTTGTTTGCGATCGGTGCCCGGCCACTTGAAATCGCGCGTCTGGAGATTCGGGACTATTTGGATCTTGCAGGCGGCGTGCGCAGGGTCTCAGTGCTGCGTGAGGATGTGTCTATTACTTCGCGTGCGCGGCCCCTGTATTTTCACAGCGCACGTCTGGACGAAGCCTTGGACGCCTATCTCGCGGATCGGATTCGGCGCGGGGCTGGCCTCGGAGTCGAAGGTCAATATCGCGGCCTGGCTCCGGGTAGCCGCCTGTTCCTGTCCGCCAGCGGCAAGGGCTTCGAAATCACGCCGTATGGCGAGGCTGGTCAGCGCCGTTTTCTGTGCCGCGGCATCCAGGAAACCTATCGCAAGCTGTTCCGCTACGCTGAGTTCAAGCAGGTCACAGCGCTGACTGCGCGGCATACGGTGGCCGATCGCCTTTACACCAGAGGTGCGGATGAGGCGCAGGTGGGCCTGCTGTTGGGAATCGCCGAACGTAGCGCGGTGAGAGAACAGTTTCCACGCCGACAGCACGCGATGGAAGAGCTGACGCGCGATCTGGTGTAAGCAGGGGAGATTGATGAAGCCGATTCAGCGCCGCGGCCCAGGCTACTCCTTCTGGAGTCTCGTCTGATGGATGCCCAGTATGTATGAGCATTTTTTGGTACCTGTTGATGGAACGTCGGCATCGGATGAGAACATGACCGCCGCGATCGAATTGGCGGAGCGGCTGGGCGCGAAGATTACCTTCCTTCATGCCTTTCCAGATCCGGCCGCGATGAGGGGCGTCGACGTACCCCCAACGGCCTTGGCCTGTGCGTTGCATCGCGCAGCCTTCGGCGATTCCGACGTGGTGTTGTCAAACGCGAAATCGAGCGCGGCGGCACGTGGCATTCGCTGCGCGTCTTTGGCCCTGGTGTCGTGCCACCTTGCGGAAGCCGTTGGTGCGGCCGCCAGGATCCAGGGGTGCGACGTCATCGTGATGGCGTCGCAACGGTGCCCTGTTGCCCAGGAATGGAGTCTCCAGTCCCGCGCGGAGCAGGTTCTTCGGGACGCGTCGGCTGCGCTGCTCTTCACGGGCGTTCGATCCAGTGATGCTCCCATTGCACAGGATCGAGCCGTCGCCGCCATACTGCGCTCGCATCGTGCGCTTGCCATTGGCATGCTTGGGTTGCTGGCACCGGTTGACGCCGACGGTGCCGATCGGTCGAGCGTTGATTTCGAGGCAATCCGGTTATGCGTGCAGCAATTCCCGCGCTACCTCCTGTGCGTCAATGGAGAGCTGTATTTGCATGGGGTGCTGCGGAAGCGCAAGCCGGAACTCGCCGAGGTTCTGTCCTGTCTGGAAGAGCGGCTTAGCCGCGAACGTGGACTGGCTTTGAAACTCATGGAGATCGTCGATACGGCATCCCTCGGAGGCAAGACGGCGTTGGCACAGCTGCAATCGCTCGCGAGCACCGTCCGCGGGGGCATGCGGGGCGAGGATGAAGTGGAGCGGATCTTGTTGGTGGCACGGCGGTATCTGCTGGACTCTGACTGGGATGAAGTCGTCGGTGCTATCGGCCCGGACGACGATCTTGGGGGCGCGGATCTGGAGACGAGCGTGCAACCGAACGTTTCGCCGCATGGTGAAACTTGTCGTCCGTTGTACGTGGATGCAGATCAGTTCGGCCGCGGCCTTCCTCGCATGGAAGACAACCTTGTGCCGATTGAATTCTATGAAGCCTCTGGCTACTACCAGGAAGAGACCATCGGCTACCTGATGCGCCGCGTCACAGCGTCGATAGTGCGGAACACCGACATACGCCTCCATCAGCACGGGCTGACCAGCACTCAATGGGGGCCGCTGGTGAAGATCAAGGCGCGCCAACGGCCAACGGTGGCGGAACTCGCTCAAGATCTCGAAATGGACGCGGGCGGCGTGACGCGGGCTCTTGATCGACTCGAGAAGAAGGGCCTCTGCAAGCGTGTGAGAAGTGTCGAGGATCGGCGCGTTATCCATGTCCAGCTCACGGAGGCCGGGGAGAGCACCGTTGCCGAGGTGCCAGCCATTCTGGCCGCGGTGCAGAACGCTCATTTGGCAGACTTCTCGCGCCATGAATGGCGGATCTTGGTGGGCTACCTTAGGCGGATGCTGCAGAACGGCAAGGCGATGCAAAGCGCGGATGCGTTGGTCGGCTGAATGCGAGAGAACCACGGGCTTTGTGCGGCCTGTCCACTGCGTGCAGTTGGCATGCTGGCCGCGGCCTGGCGGAGCGGTGGCCTATCAATGAGGCGATGGGATGGGTTCGTCCTTCACCATGGCAAAGTTCTGTGCCATCAATGCCGAAAACCTGCTGATTCCGTTACGAATTCGGCTGGCCTGTAGCGGAACGATGGCCCAGCATGCGTGCGTGGCATTGTCCTCAGAAGGGGGAGGCAGCATGCAGGAGCAGATTTTCTTCGATGGTCCAGGAAGAAATGGTTTGCAACCAGGTGCGGCGGCAACGAGTGGAGACGGCGGCCTGCCGGTGTTCCCTGTGCAGCACTTCTCAATCCACGGCCGTGTGTTTGCAGCCACGGATCCGGGCCTCCAGTTGGCGCTTGCGTCGATCCATGACGACGCTGAGCGGCCGCGTTGCCTGTGTGTCGCCGGTGGTGTGGAGATGTATGTGGCCCGCCATCGCAAGTACGTGGTCAAACGCATGCCCGAAACCGGTAAGGACCATCACCCCTCCTGCCCCTCCTATGAACCCGACGCGGCGCTTTCCGGGCTGGGCGAACTCGTGGGAGAAGCCGTGCTGGAGCCTGAGCCAGGTCGAGTGGAACTGCGCGTGGACTTTCCATGGACCAGGACCCAGGGCCACGCCCTGCCAAGGGGCGAGTCCTTGGCGCCGGCAGAGATCACGGTTCCGAGACGGCGCATGTCGCTTCGCGCCGTGATGCATTTTCTTTTCGAGCGTGCCGGCTTCAACCGGTGGACGCCCGCCATGGCCGGAAAGCGCAACCAGGGTGTCCTGTGCAAGTACCTGCTCGCTGCGGCGGCCGACATCGATGTCAAGGGCATCCCACTGGCCGAGCGTCTCTATGTCCCCGAGCCATTCCAGGAATCCACCAAAGCTGATACCGCCCAGCGCCGACGGGAAAAGCTGGCCATCCTGCAGCCCCACGATGGGCATGCGCCATTGGCGTTGGTGATCGGCGAGTTCAAGGCCTGCGATCGTGCGGATCACGCCTGCCGGATCTGGATCCGCCACATGCCCGATGCGCCGTTGCTGATGCCCACCAAGAGTTGGGAGCGCCTGGCGCGTGTTCACGCTTCCTTGCTGGAGGCGCGCGACGCCGACACCGGACGTCGGATCCGGCTCATGATCGCGGCGTTGATACGCGCCCGCCGTGAATTGACCTACGAGATCGATTCGGCCAGCCTGATGCTGGCAAGCGATCAATGGATACCGCTGGAGGGCGTCCACGAGTGCCCTTTGATCGATGCGCTTGTCGGACAGGAAAGGCGCTTTCTCAAGCCGCTGCGCTACGACGCGCCGCAGGGTGGAGTCTTTCCGAATGCGCTGTTGCTGGACGGCGGTGCCATGCCCATTCCACTGCACATAGTGAGTGCGTTTGCCGGGGCCAAGGAGCGTACCGCCAAGGAGAAGGCCGTCGCCAAAAGTGAATGCTGGGCGTGGCGGACTGAGCAGCCAATGCCCGCGCTGCCATCACCGGCGGCTTAGTTCGCTTGCCTTTTGTACTCCCGGCGGCGCATGACCGGACGGGGCGGTCCGCTGGAAGCCTTGCTGCCGGGGGTTGAACACTTGGCATCACGCGAGAGCATGAAGCGTCGCAACCCCGACGTTTCATGAAGGAGCGCCACATGGCAAACGCTGTCGTTTCGGTGCAGGGCGGGCCGGTCGCCTTGCACACCCTGCTGGGCCAAGCCCCGGCACGCATTCCCACCGGGGGGAAAATCCGTCCCGGCATCATGGTCCTGACCCGCAAGGCCGCCGAGCATCCAGAGGCCAAGGCCATCTACAGGCAGGGCGTGGACGAGGGCCGGTCCTTCGAGGAGATCGAACGGCGGCTGGCGCAGGCGATGCCGCAGCTCAAATCCCCGCTGGTGCCGCGCAACGTGCCCTGGTTTACGGTGCGAGCGTCGGACTTCGCGAACCCGGAGACCGCCCGGGAGATCCTCGATGCCTACGGCGAAGACCGAGGCCAGGGCCACCGTCTGTACCGTTTTCCCGTCGTCTTCCCCGCCGACCACTGGCAGACCGTGATGCCGCACGAGCTGGCGGCCTGGGGCACCCATGAGAAGCGGTTCTGGTCGCAGTACTCGTCCGATGGCCTGGTGCGCCACTGCATGCGCCATGCACCGGTCCCGGTGGACGACACGGGGCGGCGCGCGATCCGTATCTTTGGCGGGCGCAAGGCCGTGCTGCGCGAAGAAAGCGGCGGCCTCTGCGATCCGGAATCCTGCCCCGAGTACCAGGCGCGCCAGTGCAATCTCACGGGCCGGTTCCTGTTCTTCATTCCCGGCATCCGTTCCATCAGCGCGCTGGAGCTTCCCACCACGAGCTTCTATGCGATGAGCGCGGCCATCCAGCGCTTCCAGGCCATGGCCATGATGCGCGGCGGACGCATCTCCGGCTTCCTGGGACGTGATCGCGCGACGTTCTTCCTCACGAAGGTGCTCAGGGATGTGCCGCACATCGACGAACAGGGGCGGGCGGTGCGCGTGCCCCAGTGGATCATCGAACTGGAGGCCCCCGTGGACGTGACGGCCCTGCTGCGCGAGCACGAGGATGAAGAGACGGCGATCCAGCAGGCCCATCTTGCAACCCAGGTGCTCGAAGGGCAGCCCGAGGCGCATCAGGACGCAGGAACGGGCGAGGAGGCCGGGGGAGGCGAAACTGCCGATGCGCCCGCCGGTGCCGGCCATCCGCGTCTGGAGCAGGCGCGACCTACGCTCGCGCAACTGCTGGCGCGCGTCCGGGCCATGGGCGGTGATACGGAGCGCTACTCCGCATACGCGGCCTTGCGCTGGGGCCATGGCTGGCGGATCAACCCCCACGGCCGCGGTCGTGCGTGGGACGAGCTCGACAGGTACGCCCAAGACCCGGAAGGCTACCTCGACAAGATCGACGCCGAACTGGGTCTGGGTGCCTGAAGGAGAAGACCATGCGCATCGCACACTTTTCCGACCTGCACTATGGAACAAGGACCCTCGCCGAGGCCGAGCGCTGCTTCGGCGCTGCCATCGAGCGGGCCGTGGCGCAGGGGGCGCAGGCCGCCGTGATGTCCGGGGACGCGACCGATCACGCGCTGGACCTGCATTCGCCCGCCGCAGCGCGGCTGGTGGAGCGGGTGCGGCGCTTGGCCGATCATTGCCCGGTGCTGCTGTTGCAGGGTACCTACTCGCACGAGCCCCCGGGTACCTTGGACATCTTCCGCTCGGTCGGTGGGCGCCACCCGATTCACGTGGCCGACCGGATCCAGCAGGTGGCCCTGACCCGTGAGGGCGACTGGATCGCTTCCCCGCAATGGCATTTCGGCGCTTTACCGGATCGCGCGGTAGCGCTGTTCTCCTGTCTACCCACTGTCAACAAGGCGACCGTGGCGGCTACCGCCGGGGCGACGCACGCGGCGCAGGCTGTGGGAGAGCAACTCGCCCGGCTGCTCTGCGGCTTTGCGCCGTCACACCGGATCGCGCGCAGCCGAGGACTGCCCACCATCGGCGTGTCCCACGGCACGGTGTTCGGTTGCGTGAGCGAGCACGGCGTGCCAATGGCTGGTTTCGATCATGAGTTCACGACCGGGGCGTTGTTTGCCGCCGAGGCCCAGGCTTTCATGCTCGGCCATATCCACCAGCACCAGACCTGGGCGCAGCAGGGGTTTGCGGGTGCGCAATTGATCGCCTATGCGGGTTCCATCGGCCGCTTTCACTATGGAGAAGAGGGGGAGAAGGGATTTCTGCTGTGGGAAGTGGGCGCGGATTCGGCCTGCTGCACCCTGGAGCCCACTCCGGCGCGCCGGACCATGGATATCGTGTTCGAGGGCCGCCCGGATCTCGAGGCCTTGCGCGAAGCGGTTGCACGGCAGGACATCGCCGGTGCCAGCGTGCGCGTGCGCTGGACCGTGGCAGAGGAGGACCGGGGATCCGTGGATCGCGGGGCCATCCAACGGATCCTTGCCGACGCCGCGGAGACCAAGCTTGAGGGCCGCATCGTGCCCGTGGTGCGCACGCGCATGGCCGGCATCTCGCGCATGGCGAGGATGGAGGACAAGCTGCGCGCCTGGGCCCAGGTGTCCGAGGTCAACCCCGAACCGCTGCTGAGATGCCTTGCCGCGCTGGAGGAAGCGACACCCGAGGACATTGCAGCGGATCTATTGCGCGAGCGGGATGCCGAAGACCAGCCCGTGGAACCCATGCGACTGGCGGCCTGACGCGTCCGGTGGACAGGGCTACGGCAGCACTTCCAGCAACGCTTCGGCGACCGCGTCGAAGTCGCCGAAAGCCTGCGCGAATGCCGGTGTGCCGCCCCCATAGACCAGCGGCAGCAGGTTGCCGGTGAACTCCGCCTGGATCTTCGCGTCCGCACGGGCCTGCCGCAGCGCGCCGCTCAGCACCTGACGAGGGGCCGTGGCAAAGTCCGGGAACTGGGTGCCGAACTCTTTTTGGTCACCTGCGACCAGCGCAGGAAAGGCCCGCTGCGCTGCGCTCAGCATCTCAGGCTGGCGTTGGCGGATGCAATGCACGTCGTAGAGATGCCGGACCAGGGCCGTGTCCCAGGCCTGGCGCATGAGCCCGGCGCGATGCTGTGCGTAGCGGCGCAGGAATGACAGGACTTTCTCCGCGACCGTTTCGGCTACGGCGACCACCGGGACCTCGAAGGCTTGATCGGAGCGGCCGGCGAGTTGGTCGGCCAGCGTGGTGATACGGCGCACCTGTGGAGGCAAAACCGGAGTGCGTGCCGTCAATTCGATCTGCAGGTGAGGGCGCAGCCCCGCGGCGGATGCATAGTGCCGCGCATAGCTCCACTCACTGCAGAAGTACCGGTTCTCGTTGAAGGCCAGTTCTTTGCCCTTGTCCTCGACCAGGCCGATCCCGGCCAGCGTTTCGGCCACCTGGGCCTTCAGCGCGGAAAGGCGGCGGCGGACCTCGGCGCGGGGGACTTGGCCCGCATCCGGCAGCACCACCTTCAGATCCGCGTCCTCGGACATGCGTTCGATCAGCCCGTAGGCCTTGGACAGGCTGGTGCCACCACAGAACACCAGTTGCATACCCTCAAGCCTCAAGGCGAACAGGGCCCGCAACGCATCGGTCAGGTGCTCGTCCTTTTCCAGCAGGCCCGCAGTGATTCCGCCGGAAGTGGCTTCCGCGATGAGCGCCTCGATCAGTTCCCGCCGCTGCGGTGCCAGCACCCTCATGCGTGTTCGTACTGGATCGCCTTGCCGTTGAAGCCCAGCTTGCGGGCGATGCGGCGTCGGCCGACGTTGAAGACGATGCCCGCAGGCACCTGGGTGCTGTGTCCGGCGTTGTACGCCTCGGTCAAGCGGCTGGCCATGACGGTCACCCCCAGCTTGTTCAGCGCCTCGGGGGCCAGGACCTCCAGCGGCCGCACCGGAATCGGCTTGCCCGTCAGCACG
Source organism: Burkholderiales bacterium RIFCSPLOWO2_12_FULL_65_40 (assembly GCA_001770955.1). Classification (GTDB taxonomy): domain Bacteria; phylum Pseudomonadota; class Gammaproteobacteria; order Burkholderiales; family Burkholderiaceae_C; genus Simplicispira. The sequence goes on from MESL01000008.1 coordinate 18,561, forward strand.
CTTGGCTTGGCCTTGGCATAGACGCCCAGGCCCAGGCGCACCAGCGTGCCGTCCAGCACCAGTTCGCGCAGTGCGCGGCCGACCTGCGCGGCACTGCCGAACTGGTCGAACTCGCTGCGCAGCAGCACATCGTCGCTGCGGTTGGCGACGGAGCGTTTGATGCGATTGAGCGTGTTCATGGCGGTGGGAGGGAGGATCCTTGACGGACGATTTTACCTCTCTTGTCGATTTCGATAAGCCATTGAACGAAAAAGGAATTTTTCAGCATGACTCGATCATCCTCTTGCCAGAGTGCCGGAGAGGGGCGGCCACGGCGCTCAAGCCCTTGCTTCCCCGGGCTTTCACGGGAAACTGGGTGCGTCAAACCCATGGAGAACTTCGCCATGCAACTACTTTCCCTGACCCTCAAGGGCTTTCGCGGGATCCGGGATGGCCTGGGCCTGGATGCCTTGACGCTGGACTTCGAGGCACTGTGCGATGGGGCCGAGCTGGTCGCCATCGCGGGTGCCAACGGGCGCGGCAAGACCACGGTGCTCGACAACATGCACCCGTACCTCACGATGCCCTCGCGTGCGTCCGCAGCGGGCGCGGGCGGCTTCAGCTACTACGACCATGTCTACCTTCCGGAGAACGAGAAGGAGCTGGTTTGGGCGCTCGAAGGCCAAAGCTATCGCTCCCAGATCGTGATCCGTCCCAACGGTCGGCGCCGGACGGAGGCCTTCCTGTTCGCACTCTCCGATGCGGGCGCATGGCGCCCCGTCACACTGGAGGATGGCACGGTGTCGGACGGCAAGGTGGACACCTATACGCGTTGCGTGGAGCACCTGTGCGGCAGCGCCGATACCTTCTTCACGTCGGTCTTCGGAGCCCAGTGCAAGCGTCAGCTCAGCGACTACCGCAACGCGGAGATCAAAACGCTGCTGGCCGACCTGCTGGGGCAGGAGCATATCCGCGAGCTGGGGCGCAAGGCCGGTGAGACCGCCAAGCTGTTGAAGGCAGGGCTGGTAGCGCTGCGCCAGGAGGCCTCTGCCTTGGACGCCGAGGGAGAACGGCTCGCCCGCGCGCGGGCCGATGCCGCCGATGCGCCGGCGCGTGCCGCCCGGACGCAGGCGGCGGTGGCAGCGGCGGCGTCGGCGCTGGAGGAGGCGCGCCAGGCCCACGCCCGGGCCGCGGCACAGCGCGAGCAGGCGCGCGAGGCCGACGCGCGGCGGGGCCAGTTGTTGCAGGAGCGGGAAGCTGCGCAGGGAGCGGGCCGAGTGGTTCTGCAGGACCTGGCGGGGCGCGAACAGGATGCGCGCCAGCGGCTGGACCGGCTCATGCGCCGTGTTGCGCAGCGGGGGGCGCAGGCCCTGCAGCGCCGAGAACGGCTGGAGAACGTACGGAGCCGGTGCCATGCCTTGCTGGAGCGGGAGCACCTGGTGCACAACGCATTGCGGCGTTTGCCGCTGGTAGAGCAGTTGCTGGAACTGCGCACCGAGCGTGCGCGTCATCGCCGAGACCAGGTGGCGGAGTGGGAGCAGGCCAAGGGCCAGTTGCGCATCCTTGTGCAGCGGGTTCAGGGTATCGAACGAGAGGCAGGGCAGGCTGTCTTGCAGGCGCAGGCACTCAGGCGCCGTTTGGGCCTGACCGCCGAGGTGCCGTGCGCCGGGATGCCGCTGCAGGGAGCTTGCCAACTGCTGGCCGATGCACGGGAGGCGCAGGCGCTGATTCCCAGCGCCGATGCGGTGCTGCGGCGTTTGGGCGACGAGAAGGCGGAGGTCGAGCGGGAGGGCCGGGCCGTCAAGGCGCGTGTCCAGTCGCTGTCAGCCGCGAGCGGCCAATTGGAAGCCGCCGAGCATCGCCAGGAGCGCGCTCGCAGCCGCGCATCGCGACTTGCCCTGCTGGCGGCGAAGGCGGAAGAGATTCAGGTCGCGCGCCAGCGCTTGACCGAGGTTCAGGCCGAACTGGACGGCCTTGGAGATCCCGAGAGGGACGATTCCTCGGCCGAAGCGGTTGCCGAGCGGGAGGAGCGGGATGCCATTACCGCCGCCATGCAGGCCATCGACGCGCGGCGGACGCAGCAGTCCGACCTGCTGAAGCAGGCGCTGGCCCGGCTGGATGCCGTCCTGCGCACTTTGCCGGAACCCTTTGATCCCCAGCAGCTGGTCATTGCCGAGTCGGCACGCGATCGCGCCATCGCCGCGCATGGCAATGCACAGGGCTCGCACGTAGACGCTTTGAAGGAGTTGGAGAGCCTGGCGGCGCTGCGTCAGCAGCTGGATGCCCTGGCACAACGTCGGGCTGCGGCGCATCGGCGTGCCCTGCGGATCGAGAGCGCGATGGGCGACTGGGCCCTGCTGGCGCGGTGCATGAGCAATGATGGTTTGATTGCGCTGGCGATCGACGATGCGGGGCCGGCCTTGTCGGGACTGGCGAACGACTTGCTGCTGGCGTGCTACGGCCCGCGCTTCACGGTCTCCATCCTCACGCAGGGGGAGACGGCCAAGGGCGAGAAACGGGAGGACTTCGACATCCTGGTGCATGACGCCGATTCAGGGGAGAGCAAGAGTGTGCGGCTGATGAGTGGAGGGGAGCGGGTCTGGATCAACGAATGCCTGGTGCGGGCGGTGGCACTGTATTTGGCGCAGGCTGGCGAACGGCGCTACGAGACCCTGTTCTCGGATGAAGCAGACGGGGCCCTCGACCCGGACCGAAAGCGCATGTTCGGGGCGATGAAGCGCGAGGTGCTGCGACTGGGCGGCTATCACCGGGAGTTCTTCGTCTCTCAGACGCCCGAGTTGGCCGGCATGGCCGATGCGGTGATCGATCTGGAGGCTTTGCGGGCAGATGCCGACGCCTTGCCCATGGAGTGACAGAGGTCAAGGTGTCCGCCCCGGACGCAGTGCGCTGGCGTCGCGGGGCCTCAGAGGATAGTGTCTTGGGGCGTGAAAGTCGGCAGGCCCTTGACGGTCGGCGCTTCGCTGTCGAACTTGAGCCAGACGATGCCAGCTTGCTCTGCAGCCTCGAAGATCTTTGCAAGATCGGACTCCGCAGGCATGCGGTAGCGCGGCGAGCCTACGTATACGAAGCCTCCAAAGTCGGTGGGGTAGGCATTGACGGACAGATCGTCTGCGTGCAACTTTTGTCGGGTGGTGGGTGTCAGGTGGGTCAGCGAGAGAGCCGCCAGAGGCTCGGCGAGCCCGCGCAATTGCTCAATGCAATGGGTGTGCATGTTTCCTTCCTTGTGTGGCAATGCCGACACGGGTTCTGGGATGCCTTGTGGGCTTCGCAAATACCATGCCGCTATACAAGAGAATCCGACGGGATTCCCATGCGAGGCGCCGAGAGTTGCTCGCGGCGATGAAGCGGTAGATGCACGGCGCACCCAGCAGTGCTATGCGCGGATAGGAGGTTGTGAGCGCGTTTCCCACATCGCTCTCCTGGATCGAAATGCAGGGCAGCGCCGGTCGCCGAGGGGATGGCGTCCGCGGTTTGATGGAGGTGCGCAACGGCTGCCGGCACGATGGTCTTGGCTGGATGGGCTGTGACGTGAGCAAGCGACCGGAGGCCCTGATCAGGCCCTCGACCGGTATTGGGACTGTGCCCCTGGGTTTGCCGCATCACAAGGGGGAAAACCTGTGTCGGCTGGAAATCGTGGCGGTGGCGGGCGTTTGTTCGCGGGGCCGGATGGGAAATGCGCCGAAACGTGGCCATTCGCCAACATCTGGAAAGCCGGAGGCATGGCATATGGCAGTCCCGTGACACTCGAAAATTACTCTGCTGCCACTCAGGAAATTTTTTGATCAGGGCCCGTTAATTTGTCCTCAAGCACGTTGTTTTGCGTCAGCATGGTGACCATCAAGAGGTTTCTCCATGATCCGCCTGGGTTCCCAGATCCGTTTGACGCAGAAGGAAATCGAGTATTTCCGTTGGCTGACAGACATCGAGCCTGCCGGTATCCGCACGCGTGCGGATCTGGATGCGTATGTGGCGAAGTGCAAGGCGCACTATTGGGGCGTTTCGCAGGATACGCAGTTCCTTCATTGGATGATCGACCGGGAGGTTGCGCGTTGCCTGGCGGCGTGAGCCTGCCCCAAGAAGTAGGGCCGTTAGCCTGCCCATGGGGCGAAGCACCGCATTCCCCCAGCCACGCGGCCAGGGGAATGGGATGCATGGCTCAGCCAGTGGCTTGAGCTGCTCGGGGCGCCGAATCCACCATTGCCGAATCCGCCGATGGGGAGGCAGGTATCTCGCTGATGGAGGGTGCCTTGAATGCCGCGCGGGCGGCACGTACCTTCGGGCTTTTCCCCAGACGCTGGATCTGGGCCGTGGCAGGCTCGGAATGCTCCTCGGGCAGGCAGGCTGCGGCGAGGTCGCTTCCACGTCCCAATGCGCGCCGCACATTTACCGGAAACCGGATGAACAGGCCGCCGAGCAGCCAGCGCACGAACCGGCCGAACCGCTGATTGCGCGCCTCGCGCGCCTGGCGCAGGCGCAGCGACTCGCGGCAGCACAGGTACAGTGCCAGATGCTCGCGCTTCATCTCGGGATCGCTGTCCAACTGGGCCAGCACTTCCGCCGCGATCGCGGGATCCTTGCCGGCACGCCGGTAGAAGGATACCCAGGCGCGCTCTTCCTCGATGCCGATGGCACTGCGCCTTGGCTTGGCGCGGGATGCGTTCACGGTCATGGTTTTTCTCCTTGCTTGCGGGATGCACGCGCCATGCCCCAGTGGGAGGCGTCAGTCTCCCAGGGTTGTGGCGATGTGTTGGCCTGCTAAGCTGGCATTCCACCGCTTTCGAAAGCCCACACATGCTTCGTGCAGGCCATTCACTCCGGTTCACGCCCACCGAAATCGAGGAACTCCGAAGAGTCGGTATCGACGTCGATGGGGCGCGAACGCAGGACGATCTCGACCAGGCGCTGGCCCGATGGGCCGGCACGCTGGCCGAGGACCGTCCGGAACTGCTGGACAAGATCGCCTCGGCCATGGCCCAGGCGAAGGGTGCCTCGCTACCCGCGCGCTTGACGCGCGTGCGTTGAGGCTTCCTGCCGGGCGTTGGCTTCGGCGATGCCGATCCAGCGGTCGGCGATCCGGTCCAGGTAGACCAGATCGTCGGCTTCGATTTCGCCCGCTGCGCGCAGACGGGCGATGACCTCCTTGACCAGGAAGGGATCCTCCCGGGCCAGTTCGACCACGGTGGCGGCGATGCGCCGGCGGTACAGATCGACCGGCATGGTCAAGCTGCCTCGCGGCAGTCCGCACACGGGCGGCCCCCGCACTTGCCGAGGCAGGGCAGGGGACGCAGCAGTACCGCAAGCTTGGGCTGCGGCAAGGAGGCCGGGCGGGTGAGGCCCGATCCACCCAACAGCACCGGAACGCGGTGCGACTCTCTGGCTGCAAGGGCAGCGAACATGGCGTTCTCCTTCGATGAAAAAGGGGAACGCCCAACCCTGGCGGGGACTGGGGTCCCCGTTCGGGTATGCCTCGCGGACGCGAAGCGGCTTGGCGCCAGCCTTGGGGCTGACGTGGGATGTGAAGGCCCGGTGCCTTGCGGCAAGGACCTTCGCTCGGTGGCCGGCGACTCAGGGGCCGTCGACCATGTGCATGCGTCAGCCCGAAGGCCGACCGGAACTCATGGCTGCCAAGGCAGCCATCCCGGACGATGCCGGGGAACTCGAGGGCAGGTATCGACTGCGACGCCAGCGAGGCTGGACTTCAGGACAGCCAAGGCGGTCGATGAAGGCTTTGTGGACGCGATGCCCACGGGAAGCCGTTCCAGTATGGCGAAATCCGATTCGCGTCGGGATGACTGGCGCGGTTCGCCACCCAAAACCCCCAGCTGGGCAGGGCCGTTTTCAACGGCGGCACCTTGTCGGATCGCGCAGGTTTTTCCGCCACTGTTCGCGGTGATGTGCATCAGGGCAAGAAAAAGCGCCCCACCACCTTGCGGTAGTGGGGCGCGAACTCATGCGGCCTGGCGTGCCGCCGCCTCTCCATCCAGACTGGCGCTGCCAGCCACGTCCTTGTCGAGGTCCAGCGCCTTGACGAGTTCGCGCTGGCGAACCAACAGCCCGGTCAGCCGGCCCTCGTGCTCGAAGGGGCGGACCAGCTCGATCTGCAGGTCTTCCAGCCGCTTGCGCCGTACGACGAGTTGCTCACTGGTCTTCGCCTGCTGCTCGGCGACGGACGCCAGGGCTGCCAGCAGCGCGGACACGATGCCAGGTCCCGTCTGGTAGGGCTCGGCGTCGTAGCGGCAGCGCCCCGCGAGATAGAACGTTGGCGTGGCTTCTCCGCCGATGGTCTGCAGGCCCAGATCGAAGCCGCCGAAACGGCCTACGAGCTGGTCGCTCACCGATGGCCTGGTGCGGGCCGCTGCCTTCGCGGTCTTCACCAGTTCGCGCAAGCCGTCACCCACCGCGTCGGGTCCGGCGATCCGCCGGCCTCCCAGTTCCAGGGCGATCTGCCCCATGGTCTGGGGCTCGACCTGTTCGGCATCTGCGGCAAGCAACGCGGCCTTCTGTTCCAGCGACGCGATCAGCATCGGCAACCGTCCCACCTCGCTCTCGTTGGTCCAGCGCTGGTTGCGCCAGACCGAGAACAGGGTGGAGAGCTTGGCCACTTCCGCGTCCACGCCAGCCTTCTCGATCACCATCGGGTTGCCCGACGCCAGGGCCTTGACCTCGGCGTAGCTCAGCGTGGCCAGTTCCACGTCCTCGATGGCCCGCAGGCCCTTGTCGCCGCGCATGACCTGCGCGATGAAGCGCGCCTTGGTTTCAAGCGTCTGCCACATGTAGGCGTCGAAGCTTTGTTCGGTCACGTAGCGGAAAATCTCGACCTCCTCGCATTCGTTGCCCTGGCGCAGGATGCGGCCCTCGCGCTGCTCGACGTCACAGGGACGCCACGGCGCGTCGAGATGGTGCAGCGCCACCAGGCGGGTCTGCACGTTGGTGCCCACGCCCATCTTGCCGGTTGAACCCAGCAGCACGCGCACGCGGCCCTCGCGGACCGCCTTGAACAGCGTAGCCTTCTGGACGTCCGTCTCGGCGTCGTGGATGAACGCGATCTCGCGCTCCGGGATGCCGGCATCCATCAGCCGCTGCTTCAGGTCCTCGTAGACACTGAAGACCTTGCCGCCCTTGGGGCTGGACAGGTCGCAGAACACCATCTGCGCGCCGCGGAAGTCCGCCGTGCGCTGCCAAATCGCCAGCACCTCGCGGGCGCAGGCACCCACCTTGCCCTCCGGATCGAACTTCGCCGTCGGCGCGACCAGCCGGAAGTCCAGCGCAGCCGCGCGGCCATCGTTCGTGACCGCGAGCATGTTGTCTTCGGTCGGATCAACATGCCCATTCCGGATCGCTTCGGCACGCTGGACCAGCGTCTGCACATAGGCCTTCAGTGCCGGACTGGCCGGACAGGCCACCGTGCGCGCCTTGCCGCCACGCAGCTTCGGCACCGGCAGGTTCAGCATCTCGGCGGTGCGGATGTCACCGACCTCGCCGAAGATCGACATCAGCTCCGGCACGTTGATGAAGCGCGCGAAGCGCGTGTGCATGCGGTAGCCGCTGCCGTCCGGCGCGATCTCCAGCGCTGTGACGCTTTCGCCGAAGGTGGCCGCCCAGGCATCGAACTGCTGCAGGCCCAACTCCTCCAGCCGCCGGGGCTGCAGGTAGCGCTGCATCGTGTGGATCTCGGCCATGGTGTTGGCCACTGGCGTCGCCGTCGCAAAGACCACGCCGCGCTGCGCGTTCCCGTGCAGCTTCATCGTGTAGCGCGTCTTCAGGTACAGGTCGAACGCGCGTTCCGAGTTGGACAGGGGCAGGCCCGCGACCCGCGTCATCTTGGTGAACCGGTACAGGTTCTTGAACAGGTGGGCCTCGTCGACGAACAAGCCGTCGATGCCCAACTGCTCCCAGGTCAGCAGGTCGTCCTTCTTTTTGTCGGCGGCCAGACGCTCCAGGCGCACCTTCCAGCTTTTCTTCTGCGCTTCGAGTTGCTTGATGATCCGGTTGCTCCGGTCATCGCTGTTCTCGGCGCGCACAGCCATCTCTATCTCATGGATCACCTCCGCGATGTAGTCCTCGGTGAATTGCGGCGACATCCGGATGCGCTCGAAGCTCGAGTGCGTGATGACCACCGCATCCCAATCGCCCGTGGCGATGCGCGACACCAGCTCGCGTCGGCGGTCGCCTTCCAGATCCTCCTTTCCGGCCATCAAGACCGACGCCTGCGGATACAGGCGCACGAACTCGGCCGTGTACTGCGCCAACATATGGTTCGGGACCACATGGCAGGGCTTCGCGAGAAAGCCCAGGCGGCGCATCTCCATGCTCGCGATCACGCACACCGCCGTCTTGCCGGCGCCGACCACGTGGAACAGACCCACGTTGCCGGTCTGCACCACACGCCATACCGAATCCCGCTGGTGCGGATGCAGATCGAAGCACTGCGAGAACCCCGGCAGCTTCAGGTGCGAGCCGTCGAAATGCCGCGGCCGCGTGGCGTTGAACAGGTCGTTGTAGACCCGGCACAGCCGCTCGCGCCGTTCGGTGTCCTCGAAGGCCCAGGCCGCGAAGCGGTCCTTGAGCGCCCCGAGCTTCTCCCGCGCCGCCAGCGTCTCCTCCGGATTGACGTGGTAGCGGTCCGTGGCCGGATGGCGGTCGCGCACCGTCGGCACCTGCACGTTCAGCGCGGCCTGCACCAGCTCGATGGCGTTCATGCGCGTGGTGCCCCATTCCTGAGTCACTTTGACGTTGTGCCGCGCGCTCCACTCCGGGTAGGTCACCGACCAGGCGCCGGCCTCGGCCGAGTACGACACCTGGCAGTCCTTGAGTTCGAGCACCTCATGGATGAAGCCCTCTACGTCGCCTGCCGGAATCCACACCGCGCCCAGGCGCGGCTCGATGGCCGCAGGCTGCAGGTCTTCGGGCTGCACCCGCTCCAGCGCCTCCACGTTGCGGCGGAAGGCCGGGCCGGACAGTGCCGCCTGCTTGAGCTTCTCCTTGACGTTGCCCGACAGGTATTCGTCGGAGGTCTTCCAAGCACCGTCCGCCGGATCGGGAAAGATCTGCCCGGCTTCGGACAGCGCGGCCAGCACCTCCTCCTCGGGCGCCGACAGCAACTGCGCCATGTAGGCCGGATCGACCCGGCCGCGCCACTGGACGGATGTGGCCAGCGCCTCGGCCGGTTCGCCGACTGCGTTGGGCGCCGACACCCGGCGCAGCGTGCGCTGGGTGAACAGCGCCGCCTTGCGCGCGGTGTCCGACTCTTCGTCGTAGTGCTCCAGCGAGAGCAGCAGCGGGTAGTCCGGGTCGCGGCGGAAGGCCAGCGCGTTGGCCCGGGTGCTCAGGCAGCCGTGGCGCGCTATATAGCGGTCGTAGGTACCGTTGAGCATGGCGCGCAGATGGGCCAGCCCTTCGTCGCCGTCCTGCGCCAGCTGTGCGTCGAGCAGTGCCCGGGCATGGTCCCGGATCGCGCACAGGCCCGTGATGCGGGCGCGTTGCGTGGCGTTCAGGCTGTCATGCAGGTCGACCAGCTCGGTGCCTTCGACCCGGTGCACGCGCCCGTGATGGACGCAGTAGCTTCCGGGGCGCGCGCCAGGCTCGGCAGGCACGGTTGCCCGGACGGACGCCAACGCCACTGGCTTGGCCGCTTCATACACGCCACTGGGCAGCAGCGCGATGCGCTCCGCTAGCGCCGGCTCGAGGTCGCCCTCGAACACGACGGTCGGCACTTCCTCGTAGCCATTGCTCTCCTGCGTGACCTGCCCGATGCAGAAGTCGGGGTTCCGGGCGTACCAGGCATTGATCTGCAGGTACTTCTGCGCGCAGCGCGGGTGCCGCAGTGCATCGGGCACCATCACGCGCTCCAGCCAGGCGCCGCTCACGGCTTCGCCGGGGCGGCGCTTGCGCAGGAACAGGACGTCGGTCTGAACGTCGGTCGACGCGAGGCCGGCGAACGCGCCCTGCGGCAGCCGGATCGCGCCCAGCAACTGGGCTTGGGACGCGACGTATTCGCGCACAGCGTCCGCGCGCGCCTCCATCGTGCCGGTGCTGGTGATGAAGCACACCAGCCCGCCAGGGCGGACCAGATCCAGCGCGCGGCCGAAGAAGTAGTTGTGGATGCGGAAGCGCGCGTAAGGCTTTGGGCCCGTGTCGGCGACCGGATAGTTGCCGAAGGGCACGTTGCCGATCGCCAGGTCGAACCAGTTCTCGGGCAGCGCCACCTTCTCGAAGGGCGCGATGCGCACGTCGGCACCGTGCGGTGCGTACAGCGTCTGCAGGAGCCGGCCGGACAACTGGTCGATCTCGACGGCGGTGACCGAACTGCGCTCGGCGAGCGCGCGCGGCATCGCGCCGAGGAAGTGGCCGACGCCGGCTGCGGGCTCGAGCACGCGCCCGCCCGTGAAGCCGAAGCGCTCCACGGCCTGCCACATGGCCTCGATCACATGGACCTCGGTGTAGTGGCTGTTGTTGACCGAGGCGCGGGCCGACTCGTAGTCCTCGGCGGGCAGCAGCGCCTGCAGTTCCTCGGCGCGGCGGCGCCAGGCCAGATCGGTGCCTTCGAGGTTGAAGGCGGCGGGTAGGCTGCCCCAGCCGGTGAAGCGCAGCAACTGAGCGCGCTCGGCGACATCCGGCTGACGCTGGCCGGCTTCGAGGGCCTGCAGGGCCTGGATCGCTGCCACGTTGGCGTCGAACTTGGTGGCCGTGCCGACCAGGCCGGACAGGTGCTCGCGCTGTAGCATGGGCCACAGGGATCGGGGCGTGTCGCGCTTGGCGCCGGTGAGCACGCGCCAACTGGCGCGCGGTGCCGTGCTCGGGACTTCGGTCTCGACTTCGACCTCAGCCGCGGCGTCCATGGGCGCGTCGGCCACGAGGGCGACGGGTGCGAGCTGGATGGGGTTGGAAACGGGTGCCTGGGGCGCAGGCAGTTCAGCGAACAAGTCCGTCTCAACAGACGGCTCAGGGGTGTCTGGGACATCCGGGTCGAAGCCCGGAAGCCACAAGGAAGGCGCAGTGGTGCGTGCCATCGGTGGTTCTCCGAAGGAAGGCGGGGAACGCACCGACCCATCGGGGAGGCGAGCTCCCCGGATGGGATGGACGAAAGATCACGGCCCTGGCCTCTTGCGCGCAGGCGGAGGAGCCAAGGTGTGTGGTGGCGGGCAGCTCAGGGCTGCCGTGGCGGCGGGGCGGGTATCGACCGCGACGCCCGAGCGGGATCGGGAACGCCCATAGGGCGTGCGTTGGCCGTGGCCAGGATGCGCGGGTCAGTATGGGAGCGCTGCCGGTGTGCGTCGCGCTGGATGCGTAGTTGCCTCTCTCACCGCCCGGATTGGCAGGCCGTTTGCCGTGGCGACGGACTGCCGTCTTGCCCCGTCAGTGGTAGTCCCGGCTCTTGTTCGTCGCCTCGGCCAGTCGGCCCAGCAGAGGAGTCAGATCCGCCAACTGCGCCGCCACCACATTGCACGCCTCACCTCGCGCCGCTAGCTCGCGGTTCGTTCCGTGGATCCGGGCACATTCCTGGCCGCACTGCTCCAGGTCGGGCCGGAGGTGGCGAAGGTGCTGGGCGGCATGCTCAACGGTTCAAGGCCCCGCCCGTTAGCCGGGAGGACTTCCTGGCCATCCTGGACAAATCCGCGTGTTCGTCCTTCGCAACCGCTTTGGACAAGCACTGGGGTTTCCAGGCTGATTGAGATCAATATTCACTGGGCAGCAATAGCGTGGTCACGCTCCGGTCCCACTCGGTGATGATCCAGAGCTTCAGGTCGGGCGCGACCTGGTAGGACGAGAACAGCCGATCCTCGCCGGACTGCAGTGCGGCGTCGTTCAGGCACCGATCGCAGTCGTCGAGATCGCCCCAGTCGCCGCAAAAATGACGGTAAAGGTACGGTGCCGGGTCGAGCCTGCCTTCGCCGATCAGCGCGCCGACGCCGGTGGTCACAACCACCTGACCTGAGGTGAAACGGGCTCGTGACGGAAGAATGAAAACTGCGAGTGCCATGGGGTTTCCTTGGAAAAAATGAAGGGCCGCGGCACCCGCTGGGGCAACACGGCCCCGGTGTGGGTGAGAGGAATGAAGACGGTTGCGGGCCGTTAGAAGGTCAAGACCAGTGAAAGTCTTGTTTTGTCGTCGATGCAGCGGCGCCGTGCTTTTCGCGAACTACAGGGGAAACGTAGTCAGCAGTTCGCTGAAGCTGTGATCCGCAGGCAGGTCCGGGATGCCGTTGCCGCGGTAGACCGTCGGTACCTCCTGCGGCTGCAGATCGCCGCGCAGGACTGCTCGCTGCAGCTGGTCCTTGCGTTCGATCCAGATGAGCTCGTAGCGCGCGATCGCGTCCCATTGGGCGGGCGTGTTCGCTTCGACCGCATAGGCGTGGTCGCAGGCACGGGCATCGGAGTCTTCGTAGCGCACGCAGACTTCGCGGTAGGTGCCGAACTCGTGGGGAGAGTTGATCACGGCGAACCTGGCGGGCACATCATCGGCCAAGGGAAACAGGCGTTCGAGCATGCGCCGGAAGACCAGGCATTCACGCCGGGATCGCGCCTCGTAGTCGGGATGGCCCACCTGGGCGCAGCTTTCCTCGCAGGGCGAGGCACCGATGGTCATGGTTTGATAGGACATGGGTTTTCTCCGGAGAGGGAAACACCAGCCCAGCATCGGGAACGGTGTTCCCGGATGGAAGGGACGTGCCGGCGATAGGGCCGGCGCGTTGAAGGCAAGGGGCGGGTAACGGCCGCGCCGCCAGCGCAGAGCGCCGGAAGCCCCCACAGGGGGGCGATGGAAGCAGGTCCAGTGTGGCCGTGGCGCGGGCGTGGTGTCCGCGCCCCCGAGCGGCGCCACGGAACAGCGGCGGAAATGCTCCCCGATCGCGGGTGGCGCGATGGCCGCTGCCGCAGGCTGCGGAGCGCAGGGCTGCGAAACCGTGCGGGCCGGCGTCTTGCGCGAACCCGCCATGGTGCTATCGGGTGGTGGCCTGCCCCAGTCCCCAGGCACGGAATGCCGCATGCCCGTCGATGGGGCTGGCACACAGCAATTCCGCAATGGGCTTGCGCTCCAGCGTCAGGTCGAGATCGTCGTAGCCGCTGGGAGTCTCCGAGAGGCACGTATAGAGATCGAACTCGCTGTCCTCGATTTCTTGCTCGACGATCTGCTCGGCGGTGTCCGAGTCGAATTCTCCCTCCGTGAGCAGTTCTTCAGGCAGGGGATGCTGCGGCACGGCGCACGCCGACAGGATGTGGCAGGATATGGAGCGGAAGTAGCCCCCGCTATCGTCGTACTCGGCGGAAACTGCGAAGGACAGCCTCACGGCGTCCAGCCAGGCATGCTGTGCGAACAGCCGCGCCAGGAAGGCGCCGGCCCAGCTCGCATCCAGAGCGTCGTGCTCGGCTTTCACCTGACGGTAGCGGGTCTGGAGTTCGATGCCGGCCTGGTTGAGGGCCAGCGTGCCGTCGGCCTGCGCCAGGAAAGTGGGGTGCTGTTGGGGATTTTCAGTGGACATGGTTGTTCCTTGCTCTGCGGTGGTTGCCTTCGGAAAACACCACCGCGTGGGGATGGATGTGCTGCAGCAGTGGGTGCCACCAGGGCGGCTCTGCGCAGACCTGGTGCCAGTCGCCTTGGCCGTCGTTGTCGCTGACATGGATCTCGATGCAGCGCTCGCAGGCCAGCATCTCGGCCACCAGCGTGGCCTCGTGGCAGCCCGTGCGGGTCGCCAGGATGTGCAGGTGCGAGAGGTCGAGCGCGTAAGGCACGTCGGACTCGAACACCGCGCGGTACTCCGCCCAGCTCGACACCAGCCAGACATCGCCGGCCGAGGGGTAGTGGCCTTCGACGCCGACCGGGCAGCCGAACAGGTCGGCGCAGCGGCGCGCGTCGTCCAGCATGCGGGGCAGATCCGCTTCGCAGCGGCGTCCGGCATGCGCCGTGTACGCCGGTGCCTCCAGCCGCTGGCTGATGCGCGCGGCCTGCGCGAACCAGTCGGCGTGCAGCGCGAAGCCGCTGAGGTCGGCCAGTCGGCGCCTGGGGAGTACCTGGACGTTGGCATGCAGCCGAAAACGCGTGCCCGGATGGGCGGCGCACAGCGCATCGGCCAGCGCTTCGTCCAGGCAGCCCAGGCTCTGCGGTACCAACTGGACGTGTTCAGCCGAAAGCCGCCCGAACAGCGGTTCCTCGATCGGGTCGCACAGCAGCGCTGCCGCCGCTTCATGCCGCAGGCCCGGCCAGCAGGCAAGCGAGACGTGCGCCTTCATACGCGGATCTCCGAGTATTCGGAGTCGATGAAATAGCTGTTGTGCTCGATGACCACGGTGGATGCCGTGGCATCGAACACCACTTCGCCCGAGGCACCGCTTTCGTTTTCCCAGCCGCCGAAGTATTGCTCGACCGCATCCATCGCGAAGTCGGTGAGCGCGTCGTCGAGCGGCCTGTCATCCAGGCTGACCGTAGTCTGCCATGCGCCGTCGACGTACTGGCTGGACTCCACGTACTGCGGTGCCATTGGCATCTCGTCCAGCTCACGGGGACCGTCCGGCATCTCGAAACGGACGCCCTCCGGGCCGCCCGAGTCGCCGGAGCCGGTGTAGCTGACCGCAGCCCGCAGGACGCCTTCGTCGCGCAGCGCGGAGAAAATCGCCGTGCGGTTGGCGGCGATGCGTTCTTCTTCGGAGAGCGGTGCGCCCTCCGTTTGGATGGAATCGTGCATGTTGCTTCCTCATCAAAATGAGGCGCACGCGCCCCCGCGGGGCGTCGGTGCCCCTCGGGGTCAAGAAAACGCCCGCCGGTGAACGGCGGGCCAGGGTGGCGGTGCCGCTTGCGGCGGTACCGTGTGCTCTTCGCGCTGCCGCGAGCGGCCATGGCGCGGGCGGGCTGTTGTGCTACCAGCCGTGGAGCGCGGCTGCTATGAGCGCGGCGCTTGCGGTTTCGCGAGTTCTGCCAGCAAGGCGTCGTCGTTAGCACCGGAGCGTTTGCCGGTGCGCCTTGCTTCGGCGACGGTGTATCCCTTCGCGCGAAGCTGGCGGATGGTGTCCGCCGCGTGGACGGAGAGCACCTTGCCGGTGCCGTCCGTGTGCGTTGCCATCACACGCCAGGCGTCCTCGCCCGCCTTGGTGTTGGGCAGGAACTGTGTGAACCAGCCGTCGTCGCTCCAGCTCAGGTCCGGAACGGGCGGGTCGGATCGTGTACAGAAATTCATGGCCCGATCTCCGTGCGTCGCGGTGCGTCCGCGAAAGCAAGCATCCAGGCGTCGGTCTCATCGTCCACATGACAGGCGATGGCGGCACGGCGCTGGCGCTGGCTTACACACTCGGGAAAGTGCGCGATCAGCCCTTTGACGCAGCGCACGTCCCACTGGTTGATGCGGTGATGGCCCGTCTGGCGTATGCGCTGCAGCCACTGCGACCAGTCGGAGCGGTTCGCTTCGGCGTGCATGCGGGCGCGCTGCGCAAGGTCCGAGCCATCACGGGCGTTCCGGGCCATGGTTCGCAGTGACGCGCGCTCATCGTCGTCCAGCACGGCGCAGGGAATCAGCGCGAGGCATGCGGCTTCGGAATCGAAGCCGATGCCGTGCAGCAAAGGATCGCAGCGGGCGATCCGGGTGTCCAGGGCGCGCTTGGCGCGCGCCTTGAGATTCTCGAAAGGTAGTAAGGACATGGGGTCTCCTGGCCGCCGCAGCGCGCAGGCGTGCAGTGGCGAAGCGCACTGTGTGGTGCGAAGGAGCCCGCCCCACGGGGCG
Source organism: Burkholderiales bacterium RIFCSPLOWO2_12_FULL_65_40 (assembly GCA_001770955.1). Classification (GTDB taxonomy): domain Bacteria; phylum Pseudomonadota; class Gammaproteobacteria; order Burkholderiales; family Burkholderiaceae_C; genus Simplicispira. The sequence goes on from MESL01000008.1 coordinate 34,268, forward strand.
AGCCCCGGGGGGTGTTGGAATCAACGGCGGGCACAAAGGCACCCGCGCGCCGCAGTTTCAGGCGGCCAGAGGCTCCGGCTGCGCCTGCACGGGGGTGATGAACAGGCACCGCAGTGCCGTCAGGCTTCCCTTGCAGAACTCTTTGCAGGCGTCGGCGACCAGCGGCTGCACTTCCGGCGTGAGCGGCTCGCAGGGCGAGATGCTGGCGACGAGCGTGTCGTCATCACCCAGGAAAGCCAGTTCGCCCGTGGTGGTGTTGTGGGTCACTTCCCACACCAGTTGGGGCCGCTCGGCTTGGTGCTGGCGCACCAATTGGGCGGCCGAGGCCAGTGTCTCGACGAGGACCGCGCGCTCCAGATCGCCCAGTTCGTGGCCGTAGAGATGGACCAGGTAGCGGTCCGGCTGCAGCGGTTCCAGCGAGTCGATCGGGAGCATGGGAAACCCTTGCCCGGTGGACGCGGCGGTCGGCGCGATGGGGCAGGGCGCGACGGTATCGACCTGCTGGCAGCGTTCCAGGTGGGTCAGCTTGAGCAACAGCGCATCGGCGTGCGCGCGGTCCGCGAGCGTGAGCTGGGTCCGCATGGCAAGAATCTCCTGCGTCATCAGACGCAACTCCTGCACGATGGCGCGCTCGGCGCGGCGCTCGATGGCGCAGAGGGTTTCGGCGACAGTGGTCATGGATGGCCTTTCTGAATGGGTGGGCCGCGACCAGGCCCGCGAACGGACATGGCACGGCATGGCGCGGCGATGGGCCGCGGGATGGGTGAAAAAAACGGAGCGGCGCCGGATCGGCGCGGAAACTGGGGCCGGAGAACCCGGCGCGGTGCTTGGCAGCGGAGCTGCGTTGGGCGGGTAACGACCGCGACGCCCGAAGAACTCGGGTGGGCTGGACGGTCGGCAGGGACCGCAGCCAGGGAAGCCGTGTCAGTTTGCTTCCTGTCCGCGTCACCGGGAAGTGGCCCAGGGCGGTTTCAGCGGGAAGGGATGGCCAGGTTCGACGATTGATGGTGGCAAAGCGGGCACTGCCGATACATCACTCCCCGAGGATTTTTGTGGGCGGTTTGACCAAAATGATCTGATGAACTAGAATTTCATCAACAAGGTCGATAGGAGTGCATGTCATGGGCAAAGCAGCCTCTCTCGCGCTGCAGGGCGACGTACTCACGGTGCGCCATGAGGGCCGCAGCCGCCCGTCGCACGCAGGCCAGGCCTTCGTACTGGAAGTGGCGGACGAGGCGGCATCCAGGACGCTGCTGGCATCGTTGCCGCTGCTGGACCGGCTGCTCGCCGAGAAGGTGGCCGCGGTGCGCGAGCGCCGCATGGCGGAAATGGTCGACTTCATGGCTGCGCGCATGCTCGCGCCCAGCGCCACCGACCTGGAGATGGCGCAGCGGCTTGCCGCCCGCCATGCGCGCTTGCTCAACGAGTTCGGCTTCTTCACCGCCGAGCAACTGGCCGACGCCAACGGCTCGCAGGCGAGCAACCGTGCGGCGCTGGCCGACAACTGGCGCAAGCGCCGCCAAGTGTTCGCCGTGCCGCACCCGGACAAGGCGGCGCGCGAACGCGATGTCTACCCGGCCTTCCAGTTCGAGAACGGCAAACCGATCAAGGCGGTCCAGGACGTGCTGGAAGCCTTCGGTAGCCGCAAATCGCCCTGGAAGCTGGCGCTGTGGTTCGCCTCGAACAATGGCGGGCTGCCGGGCAGTGCGCGCCCGGTCGATCTGCTGGCCAGTGACCCGCAGGCCGTCGTCGAAACCGCGCAGCGCGATGCCGAGGGGAGTGCGGCTTGAGCTGTCGCGCGCCGGTCCCACCGCTCGATCCACTGTTCGATCGCTGGCCAGCCGGCCAGGTGATCCACGTCATCCACGACACCGCGTTCGCCCCCGAGAGCTTCAACCCGGGGGTGGACGCGGCCGGTCAACTGCGCAAGCCGACGCGCTTCGCGCCGATCCACGACGCGAGTGGCCAGGTCGTGCCGTACCTGTACGGCGGCGCGACGCTGGACTGCGCGATCTTCGAGACCGTGTTCCACGAAGTGCCGATCGACGCTCCCGACAAGTTCGTGGACCTCGACGAATTCGCGCACCGCGGCCATGGCGAACTCGTGCCCGCCCGCGACCTGAAGCTCGTGGACCTCACGAGCGAAGGGCTACATCGCCTGAAGGTGCCCAAGCAGGAACTGATCACCAGCCCGTCGCGCGACTACCGGGACACCGCCTTGTGGGCCCAGGCGCTGCACCGGCAGTTCGACGATATCGACGGCCTGCTGTGGATGTCGCGCCAGCGGGACCGCGATCCTGCGCTGGTGCTGTTCGGCGACCGGCTGGCCGGTGTGCTGGGCGGACGCCGGATCGGCGGGCCGCTGGCACGGAACTCCAGTTTGCGCGATGCGGTGCTGGCTGCGGCGCTGCGCGCTGGCATCGAGGCGGACTGAAGAGGTCTGCGGCGCAGGAGTGGCGAAGGGACGGGCTGCGGGCGGGGGGCTGCCGGGGGTGTTTCAACTTGCATGGGAATGCTCCAGGAGGCGCAGGGCGCCGGGCGGGTGGCCCGGGCACCCTGCGGTGGACGGATGCCACCAGGAGGTGACGCGAACTCATCCGGCGTGCAGCACGGACGGGGGGCGGTCAAGGTGGTGTTCGACCACCCGGTTGCCGGCGTTAAAGCACTGGTCGAGGAAGATGCCCTCGATCAGGCCGGCGGGGGGCTCGATGCCCAGGGCTGTTAGCTTGTCGGCCACGACGTTGACGTCGGACCAGTCCAGCTCGGGTTCGAGCTCGCTGTCGTAGATGAGCACTTCGTCGCGGCTGTCAGCCTCGCCGTCCTGCAGCACGTGCAGGAATAGCGTGCGCAGCGGCCTGTCGTAGCCGGCGACCACGGTGCGGTTGCGGCCTTCGTGGACCAGGCGCAGGATGTGGCGGCTCATGAAAGGCACTCCTGGTCGCCGAAGGTGTCGAAGCCTTCAACCGCTTCGGCGTCGGCATCGAACTTGATCCAGATGATGCCGACTGCCTGCGCCGCTGCGAAGATCGGAATCAGCTCGGGTTCGTCCGGAAGGTTTTCGTCGGCGGAGCCGACGTAGACGAATCCACCGTAGTCGTTGGGATAGGCGATCACCGACAGCTCGCCGTCGGCCAGCCGCTGTCGTGTGGCAGGGCGCAGATGCGCGATCGAGATCGCGACCAGGGGCTCGGCATGGGTCAGCAGGTGCTGCGCAGACGTATCGCTCATGAGGACTTCTCCTGTGAAGAGGTGGCGGCCGTGGATGGCCGGGGTCTCTGGCGGCGTGGCCGGCTGAAATCCCAACCGCAGTGGCGGCAGCGGAACCAGTTCAGCGAGCCCATCGGTCCCAGCAGGGCGCCTTCGCCCGAGCACATCGGGCAGGCAGGGGGGCGTGGCATGGACATGCGAAGTCCTCCGATCAGGCAGTGGTGGCCACCAGTGCGGTGTGCAAATCTTCCACGGTGCGGCGGCAATCCGCCGTGGCGACGCGGTCGAACCAGGCGTGGTGGGTGGGCACGTAGAACTCGGCGCCATCCTTGCGCGCGATGACGGCGAACAGGCGGCTGACCTGCACGCGGTAGGTGCCGTCGTCGAAGACGGTGCGCCGTTCGCCCTGTGGCAGACCGAGCGATCGGTTCATCGCGTCGGCGGTGGCGTGGTAGATGTCTTCCTTGCTGGCGCCTGGATTGGCGGCGCGCAACGCCGTCTCCATCGAGTTCCAGCGGTTCATCGCGCCTTCGATGGCTTTGGGAATGGACATGATGTACTCCAGTAATGGCATGGCGGGCAGGCGACGCCTGTCCACCGGATCTATGGAAAGGGCGACCCTTGGTGGCCGGTTCGTGTGCTCGGATCAAGGGGCCGTCGCGCCGCGGGCCGCTTCGACTTCCACGACGCGTGCGTCCGTTCCGAAATCCAAGCCGCTGATCAGGTAGTGCCGCCCGGTGGACGGATCGCGCACTTCGATCGAATGGGGCGTGTGGATACGGGTGACCTCGCATTCGCCCAGCCGTTGTGTCGCTACCCGGTCGCCGGTGCTGAGTGCGCCTTCGCGCGCCAGCCGGACCAGGCGCAAGGTTCCGGGCGGAACGGGCTCGGGCCGCGGCGGCTCGGTGTACGAGCCGATGAAACGGCGCCGACAGATGTGCCTTGCCGATTCGCGGGTCTGCGCATCGACCGCCTCTGCGTAGCATCGTGCGTAGCTGTCCAGCAGCTCGTCGAGCATGGCCTCGCTGCGCAGCGCGGCGTCCGCGTCGAGCCGTTCGATCGCGACCTTGGCCCATAGGGGCAGGTACTGGTATGGCGTCGGGCCCATTTCAGCACTCCGGCGTGGCGGGGGATGCTTCGACGGGGTCGGCACCGAGGCGGCCCAGCAACTGGTCGATCTGCGGAACGCCGAAGTCCCAGGGCTCGAAGGGCCGGCCATGGGGGCTCAGCCCTGCGGCTCGCACGATGCCCAGTGCCTCGACCTTGGCCTCACGCAGGCGGTAGAGCCCTTCGTAGACGAGTTGGGCTTCGCAGTCCCCGAGCAGGTCTTCGAGGTCGATGGTGGCGCGGTCCTGTGCCGGACCGACACTGTCGGAGCAGGTTGTGTGCATGGTGTTCTCCAGAGGTGGATGGGAACACCGCTCCCAGGGAGGCGGTGCTCCCAGGTGGAAGTGGTTGGCGGGACGGATCCGCGCCGGGCAGGTAACGACTGCGACGCCCGGCATGGCCGGGGCTTCCTTGAGGGAAGCGGGTGAGCCTTGAGTGTGGGCCGGGATGCGGTAGCTGCCGCCGCATTCGCGCGACCGCGAGCTGCGAACGCCTGGCTCGGCGGGCGAATGCGGGTGGCGACCATGCGCCGCAGGATGCGACGGGGTGTTGCAGCAGAAGGGGGACATGCAGCCTGCTGCAGGACGATCAGGGTTGCGCGAAGCTGCTGGATCTCGCCCAGCGCATTGGCGTCCACATCACGCCGGGCAAGGAACGGTTGAGGCAGACCTCGACCGCGCCGCATATTGAACGCTGCGGCAGTGGGTGATAGAGTGACCAGGCTTTCGGCGCTGCGCGCCGTCACAGGCAAGCTGCCAGCCTGCTCATCGAGCGAATCGTAGCCTTGTGAGACATGCGGACGGTGTCCGCTTTGCGATCGCGCCACCTGTCAACGGGTGGCCCGTTTTCCGCCGTGTGGCAGCCCCTGCCGGGTTGTCCGTTTTCTTGACCCCTGCGCGGATCCGCTCAGGGGCTTTCCATTTTCATGGTGCCCCGCGCCCGCGCTGCATGCGCAGTTTCGCGCGTCGGCAACCTTTCGATGTCCCGCGCCGCACCGGCAAAGGACACCTGTCAACCCTAGCGGGACGCTTCCCGCGCAGGGACGGCCCCGCGACTTGTTCAAGGAGCCATCATGAACAAACACCAAGTCAAGGTTCTTTCCAACCTGCGGCCGGAGACGGTCGTTGCCGTGAAAGGGGTTCCTTTCGCCATCCGGGGGCTGGCGCTTCCCGGCGTCGAGGACGCACGTGAATCGCTCTCCGAGGTGGCCTTCGTCGGCGCGGCCGACGCGCAAGAGGCGATCGACGTCAAGGCAGTGCTGCGTATCCCGCCGGACACCGAGGAGCGCATGGTCATGATGGAGAGGTTCATCGTGGCCGGCGGCCTGTGCATCGATGACGACGCGGAGCGCTGCAACCCCCTGGCCGAGGGCCATGCCATGGGCTGTCTGTACCACCGAGGGCGGCGCGCGCGGCGCGACGAAGAGGGGTACTTCTTCCACGCCCTGGGGCGCGACGGAGACGGCAACAAGGATCTCGGCGACGAGGGTGTGTCCGGCCAGTTGGCCGACTGCGTTGTCGCTTCGCTCCGCAAGAACCGCTCGCTGATGGCGACGCTGGGCAACCTCCTGCGCAGCCGCGACAAGGCAGCCACGTGGAACGCGGTCCTCCAGACGGTCGAGGATGCCGTCCACCAGGAAGGCTGGGAGTTCGCGCTCGACTACATCGCCAAGCAGTTCCTCGACGTTCCCTGGTGGAACGACCTGGCACCGTGCTGGCACGACAAGCTCAAGGACCTGGCGAACCTGCTCTGCGAAAGCGAGGCGGAGGCGGCCTGGGAGCGTGCCCTCGCGGCAGGCAGCATCGGCTACCCGCTGGCGGTCCTGCTCGACATCTACGACCATGGCGGCGTCGTCTACAGCGTGACCGGCCATGGCATGCAGTGCCGCTGGGACACTACGCGCGGCGGTGCCATCTGGGTGCCTGACGAGGACGCCGAGGACAACATCCGGTCCAACGTGCTGCGCGAACTGGGCGTTGGCGAAGTGTGCTGGTCCGGCACGGCCGGCGGCCGGGGCGATCCGCCGGCCGTGCACTATTCCCTCGACGGCGGGACCACCTGGATCGGCGGCTATGCGACACGGACGCAGGCCATGGCGGCGCTGGTCGAAGCCTCGGGCCTGGACGTCCCGCCGTCCAGAGTGGCGGCCAAGCTCGCCGAGGAAGCCGAGCGGTACTGTCGCGGCGTGCTCGATGAATACAACGCCTGGGTCAACGGCGAGGTCTACGGCATCGTCGTCTACGTGGTGGACCGCGCCACCGGGCGGCGCGTCGAGGACCGCGACGAGGAATGTTGGGGCTATGTCGGCAGCGAGTACGCCGAGGAGACCCTGGAATACACCCTCTTGAACACCGTGATGCATCTGGGTGCCTCACTGCACTAGTCCCGGAGCCTGCCCCCGGCGTGCTGTCGGCACCACATCCATTACCCCCAGGGGCGCTGGCCCCTGGGGGTAGCGCCCCTTCATTTTCATGAAGGAGAAACCACATGAACACCGATCCGAGAACGCTCATCGACGACCTGCTGGCGTACGCGCTCAGGTTCGCCGAGAGCAACGACGAGCCCGCCACCGGAGACTGCTGGGCCGTGATCGAGCGAGCGCGCCACTACCTGCGCGAGTCGGCCAACCGGGACCAGTCCCGCGAAACTGCGCCGTCCGCACCGGCGTCGGGTGCGGTACCAGGCATCCCTTCCCTGGAAGCCCTGTGCGCAGGGGGCCTGACCATCGGAGAGTGCATCCGGGCGTTTGCGGTGCCCGGCGACGATCCCTACGTCTCGGCGGCCCGCGCGGCTATCGAGGAGGATGACGACACGGAGATCGACAACCACACGACCACTTCGGTCGGTGACGGCGGCGCCTGGGTGCTGGCCTGGCTGTGGATCAGCGATGCGCAGGCCGGCGTGCTCTCGCACAGCGCAATGCTGGAGGAGGTGCTGGTCCATGCGCGCAAGGCGCTCACCCGCGCATACGGCCTGGACGTCGAGACGGCGAGGCTGCGGGAGAACCAGGCCGACTGGCTGGAGGATCTGCTGTCGAACTATGCCGATGAAGTCGATGACGTCGCGTCGGCCCGGCCCGAGTCCGAGCCCGGTGCCATCCTGTGGGTCGATGGAGAAGGCCGCGATGTGCTCTTCGCGCCGTCGGATGCGTTGCTGCACTTGCTCGCGCTGGCCCGACAGGCGGGCCTGAGAGAGCGGGCGGCCGAGCACTGCGAGCGGTTCTGTGCGCAGCATGGCAGCACCCTGGACGCCGTGCTGGTCGTGGTCCAGATCGGCTGAGGCCGACAAACGAAGTAGATAGGAGCGCAATAAGACGCCCGGACCGCCTTGGATGGTGGGCCGGGCGTTGCTGTTTCTGCGGTACGAAGGCAGCCCCGCGGGCATGGGGCTTCGGGCGGTGCGCGTGCAGGGTCTCGGCGTCCCGGCGATCGTCGGCCCTTGAAGACGCCGCATGTCGCGAGAAGCTGTCCGCATGCTCACCGATGCAGAAAAATCCCAGATGCAGGCCTGCCTGCGCGCGCTGCGCGAGGCCATGCCGGACTACATGAGCCGCCGGGGGCAGCTCGTGATGATGGCCGAGGTGGCGCAGGCCCTGGGCAGCCTTGGCGACGCGGAAGAAGGCTTGCGGCCACCAGCCCAGCGTATCGCTGCGATCGAGGCCGGCACCGGTACGGGAAAGACCCTGGGCTACCTGCTGCCGGCCATCGTGCTCGCGCGTTCGCGCGGACGCACCGTGGTCGTGTCGTCCTCGACCGTGGCGCTGCAGGAGCAGCTCATGGCGAAGGATCTGCCCGCCCTGCAGAGGCACCTGCCGGTCGCGTTCAGTTGCGCACTGGCGAAGGGTCGGCGGCGCTACGTGTGCCCGGCCAAGCTGCTGCGACCGCAGGCCCAGCAGCCCGTCGTCGGCCCCGGAGGCTCGCCGGTCCCGCATGCGCCGGCGCAGCCTGTGCGCCTGGAAGGGCGGCTGGCCCATGCCTTCGCGGGCGAGAGCTGGTCCGGCGACCGCGACGAATGGCCGGAGCCGATCCCGGACGGCCTTTGGAACCGCATCAGCACCGACCGCCAGGGCTGCCTCGGGCCGCGTTGCGCGGACTACGCGCGCTGCCCCTACCAGTCCGCCCGGCAGCGGCTCAAGGAAGTGGACGTCATCGTGGCCAACCACGACCTCGTGCTGGCCGCGCTGGAGATGGAGCCCGGGGCGCTGCTGCCGGACCCGTCCGAAACCCTCTTCGTGTTCGATGAGGCCCACGGCCTGCCAGCGAAGGCGGCCGCTCGCAGCGCGTCGCGGCACGCGGTGCTCGGCGCTGCGCGCTGGGCCGAGGAGGCCTCCGCCGTTGCGACCGAGGCGGGCAGCGCCCTGCGGCTGGACCGCGGATTGGTGGAAGCCGTCGAGAATGAGGGGCAGCGCCTCGGCGCGGATCTGGCGGCGCTGCATGCGACATTGCCCCAGCATTGCGCGTTCGGCGACGACAGCGAGGTTCACCGTTTCCCGCATGGCGCGCTGCCGCCGGGCATCGCCGAGGCGGGGAGCCGCATTCGCGCGGCCGCTGCGGCACTCCGAGAGGCCCTGGGTTCCGTACGGAATGCGGCGTTGGAGCGCGCCCGCCAGGATGCGGTGGCCGCGCAGCCCCACGTCGCGGCGCTCGGTGCCTGCCTCGGCAGCGCGGAGCACCTGGCCGCTACCTGGGACGGAATGCTGTGCCCGGTGCCCGATGGCGGGAAGCCCATGGCGCGCTGGGTCGAGCGCGGCGGCAGGACAGGCGGCACGACCGAGTACCACGTGTGTGCGGCACCGATCAGCGGCGGGGAGCGCCTGCGCGCGCTGCTCTGGGAGCGCGCCGGCGCGGCGGTGCTGACCTCGGCGACGCTGCAGGCCTGCGGATCGTTCGACCTCTTCTTGGAGGAGTCCGGCCTGGATGTCTACGGCAGCGTGCGTGCGCTCAACCTGCCATCGCCCTTCGATCACCAGGCCCAGGCCGAACTGCACCTGCCCCGCATGCGCTCGCACCCGCGCGATGCCGAGGCCCACACGCAGGAGGTCGCGGCGCGGCTGCCTCCGCTGCTGGAGGCCCAGGCGGGCGCGCTGGTGCTGTTCGCGTCGGCCCGCCAGATGCACCAGGTCGAGCAGGCCCTGCCGCCCGCGCTGCGCGCGGAGGTGCTGATGCAGGGGACGGTGTCCAAGCGCGAGCTGCTGGAACGGCACAGGGCGCGCATCGACCAGGGCCAGCGCTCCGTCCTGTTCGGATTGGCCAGCTTGTCCGAGGGCGTGGACCTGCCCGGTGCCTACTGCACGCATCTGATCATGGCCAAGCTGCCGTTCGCCGTGCCCGACGACCCGGTGGAGCAGGCCCGGCGCGAATGGATCGAGGCCCAAGGCAGGTCGGCCTTCATGGAGCGCAGCGTTCCGGAGGTCGGCATCCGGCTGGCGCAGGCCGTGGGCCGGCTGCTGCGCACGCGCGAGGACAGCGGCCGCATCACGGTGCTGGATACGCGGCTCGGAAGCACCCCGTGGGGGCGGCGTCTGATCGCGGGGTTGCCGCCGTTTCGTGTTGTGCGAGATACGGAGCCGGGGCAGGAACGGCGCGTTGCGTGAGATGTGCGCAGGCGTGAGCTGGAAAACGAAAGCCCTGCCGCATGGCGGCAGGGCTTCCTCCAGGAGATGCCGGACGTTCACGAGGTCGGCAGTTCGCACACCTCGATCCAGTACCGCGCAGGCAGTTCGCTGGCGTAGCGATCGATCAGCGCGAAGTACGCGCCATGGTGCTCGGGCCGTGGCTCGACGAGAGCCTGCTGCTGCCCGTCGCGGGTTTCCAGCCGCGGCTCCAGGCCGAGCTGGCGCAGCGCCTCGATGGCGGGGTGATCCGCCGCAGCGCGCAGCCGCGCATGCCAGGATCCCTGCGGGGGCGTGGCGGCGGCCGCGTCCAGCAGATAGCGGATCTGGCGGATGTAGGTCTCCGGCATCCAGCGGCGTCCATGGGGCCTCAAGCTGCCGTTCTCGCAGGCACCGGCAGCCTGAACGGCCTGCCGCAGGATCTGCGAGCGGTCACCCACCATGCAGGCGGTCCAACTGCGCGCGCGTCTGCCGTGGGTTCCGCAGCGCACGGTGTTGTCGCCGCCTTCGATGGCGATGATGTAGCGGTCCTGGGCCAGCCCGAGCGGAGCGCCTGGCACGTGGAACGCGGCCCACTGGTATTCGACGCGGTGGCTCATGGCGTGGCCTCCTCGAACAGGTTGGCCTGCCAGTCGAAGACAGGCAGGCGGTACGGGGGCTGGGCCACGCGCCCGAGCGTCACGCGGATCCCGGCCTGCGTGTCCCCGGTCTGGGCCAGCAGCGATTCAACGTAGAACGCATGGCGCGCGGCCTCGGGCTCGCGCAGGTCGAGCGAGAGCCCGAAGCGTGTCTCACCGGCTTCTGCCGTGATGTGGATCAGCCGCGTTCCATAGAAGGCCTCCAGATGCTCGAAGGTCTCGAATGGGGCATTCGGCCAGGGGCAGCGCATACCGCGCACCCTGTCGAGGGTTGCGCACAGCGTGACGCGAAGGCACAGGCCATGCCGCTCGGCCAACTGCGCTGGCGTCAGGGGGCTTTTGAGGGCCTCGCGCCACAGCCGGAGGTAGTCTTCGGGGCTGACCTCCCCGTACCAGAGCTTCAGATTGCCATTAACCGTGCGCGTGGCCCGGTCCTGGCAGAGGAAGCCGATCAGTCTCCGGCTGGTGAAGCAGGGCAGCGCACCGTGCGGATCCCGCAGGATCCGGGGCCGTCCCGCCCCGTCGTCGTTCGTATCTTCCCAGGTGATCGGCACGAAAAGCGCCTCGCCGGAGGAGGTCGCATCCGGTGGCAGGGCGACTGCCACGCGGGTGCGTTCAATCTCAGGCGGCCGGTGGGCCGCCTGGAGCATCTCTGCTTGCATGTGAATTCTCCTGTCAAAGGGAGGGCGGGGGTTGGGCCTGAAGACCCAGGCGACTCGCCCACTGCTTGGCCACCGCAAGGGTGGCGGGAAATGAAGAAGCCGCCGGCGTGCAGCCATGGTGGGCTGGCCGACGGCGAAGGAGGGACTGGGATCGCTAGGAATCCCGTTGTCGGCCGGGTTGTCGCTCAGATGGTGGCGACCACCAGCGCTGCGCATGGCTTGGCCACCGCACGCGGGCGATGGCGGCGAATTCCGTAGAGGCAGGTAACGACTGCTACGCCCAGCCGGAGCGGGGAAGTCTTCCGCTAGGAGTCTGGGCGGCAGAAGCCCATTACCGAGATGAATACTGGCACGAACCCTGCTGTGCATAAACATGAGTGCCAGCTACGTTCCCTACCACCCCGAGCAACAGCAACTGCTGCCGCCAGCGCTGCAAGACTGGCTCCCGCAGGGCCACCTGGCCTACTTCATCAGCGACACCGTAGACAGCCTGGACTTGAGCGCCTTCCACGCACGTTACGCCGGTGGTGGCCCGCGCAACCAGCCCCTGCACCCGGCCATGATGGTCAAGGTACTGGTCTACGCGTACGCCACGGGCGTCTTCAGTTCACGCAAGATCGCCAGGAAGCTGCATGAAGACATCGCCTTTCGGGTGCTGGGAGCGCACAACTTCCCCGCCCACCGCACCATCCGCGACTTCCGTGCCCAACACCTGGCTGAATTCACCGAACTCTTCGCCCAAGTCGTGCGCCTGGCCCGCGAGATGGGTCTGGTCAAGCTGGGCACCATTGCCGTAGACGGCACCAAGGTCAAAGCCAATGCCAGCCGCCACAAAGCCATGAGCTACGCCCGCATGCAAAGCACCGAGGCCGAACTCAAGGCCCAGATAGCTGCACTGCTGCACAAAGCAGCCCACACCGATGAGGCCGAGAAGAACGAGCCTGATCTGGACATCCCGGCAGAACTGGAGCGCAGGCAAGCCCGACTGGCGGCGATCACAGCGGCCAAACTGCGGCTGGAGCAACGCCAGCAAGAGGCCGACGAAGCCAGAGGGCGCAGCAAGAACGACGAACGCAAGCCCCGCGACAAAGAAGGCAAACCCAAAGGAGGTCGCCCCTACAAACGCGACTTCGGCATCCCTGAACCCAAGGCGCAGAGCAGCTTCACTGACCCCGACAGCCGCATCATGAAGCGCGCAGGAGGAGGCTTTGATTACAGCTACAACGCCCAGACTGCAGTGGACGAGAGCCATCACATCATCGTGGCCGCCGAGGTGGTGAACAACAGCACTGACGTACAGCAACTGCCCATGGTGCTGGATGCGGTGCAAACCCATACCGGTGCGCGGCCAGCGCAGGTCCTGGCCGACGCGGGCTACCGCAGTGAAGCGGTGATGGCAAAGCTGGCCCAGACGCTCCCCGATACCGAACTGGTGATTGCGCTGGGGCGCGAAGGCAAGGCACGCGGTGCGCCCAAAGACGCCAGGCGCTACCCACACACGGTGGCCATGGCGGCCAAGTTACAAACCGAGCAAGGCCAGAAGGACTACAGAAAGCGCAAATGGATCGCCGAGCCGCCCAACGGCTGGATCAAGAATGTGCTGGGGTTGCGCCAGTTCAGTATGCGCGGTCTGGAAAAGGCAAAAGCCGAGTTCAAGCTTGTGTGCATGGCGCTGAATCTGCGCAGGATGGCGGCCATGCAGGCAGCATGAGCGGGGCAAGAAGTTGAAACTCAAGCGCTGCGGGGGGGCGGTGCGGGCAGGCCGAGCGCGAAACATCGGCGCTGGGCTGCGCGTTCACTATGGCTTGTGCCCTTACCAGCGCTCGGCAGCGGCTGAGTCTGCTTGATTTGCTCTGCCGCCCAGACTCCTAGGGAAGCCAGGGAGTCCCCAGTGTGAGCGCAGCCGCGGCGCAGCAGTTGGCGTTTTCGAAGGGATGCCGCGCAAGCGCCCCGGTCTGCGGGGGATTTCTGGTGGCATCGGCATCGGCGTTGGCATTGACCTGGCCGGGAGCATCACGCTATCACCGATCGTTAGTGCTCCCTGTCATCGGCTTGCGCGAAAGCATTTTTCAAAAATTTCAGCCAATGGTCATTGTTTTTCTTGGGTTGTCGGCGTATTTGTGTAACCATATGCCGAAGTGTTTTTGCTTCAACGGGGTTGATTGTCATCATTTTTCGTGGTGACTAAGGGGATTTTTGTAACATGCAGATTGGTTTCAAGGCCCTGGAGGCTCAGTTCGGCATCGCCTTGGTGCAGCCCCTGCGGGTGGAATCGACCATCGGCACCACCCGCTCGGTGCGAGAGTCGCCCGAGCGCATCCTGAACCAGTACCCGGCCGTCTACCGGCCGACGGACAGCTTCGATGGCCACTTCGAGTTCGGCCTGAAATACGAGGAGATCCACCTCGAATTCTTCGCGCGGCTGTTCGCGGCCTGTGGGCCGGAGCCGCTGGAGCGGTGGTGCCGGGCTGAGCCCTTCGGGCAGTACGCACGCCGCGCCGGGTTCTTCTACGAGTGGCTCACCGGGCACCGGCTCGACGTGCCGGACCTGGCCGCAGGAACCTATGTCGATGCGGTGTCCGCCGACGCCTATCTGACACGCACCGAGGCCGTCCGGGAGCGGCGCTGGCGCATCAACAACAACCTGCCGGGCACCCCGGCGTTCTGTCCGCTCGTGCGCCGTACCCCGGCCCTCGGCCAAGCGCTGCAGTTCGATCCCTTCGGGGCGATCGCCGAGCTGGACCGCCAGTTCGGCGAGGACGTGCTGATGCGCGCCGCGGCGTGGCTCACGCTCAAGGAGTCGCGGGCGAGTTTCCTGATCGAGCACGAGGCGGACAAGACCGACCGCATCAAGCGGTTTGCCCACGTCATGGCCGAGCACTGCGGCAAGCTCGAGGAACCACTGGGCATCGACAGCCTCACCGTGCTGCAGAAGGGCATCCTGGGCGAGGCCGCGCTGCGCTTCGGCGTGCGCCGATCGCCGGTCTTCGTGGGCCAGGCCACCATTCGCGACGACATCGTCCACTACATCGGTCCGGACTTCACTTCGCTGGACGGAATGCTGGACGGGCTCAAGGCGTTCGAGCAGGCGACGCGCGGACGGGAGGCGCTGGCGCGCGCGGCCGTCATCGCGTTCGGTTTCGTCTACATCCATCCGATGAGCGACGGCAACGGACGCATCCACCGCTTCCTCATCAACGACACGCTGCAGCGCGATCGGGCCCTTCCTGCTGGCGTGATCCTTCCCGTGTCGGCCACCATCACCGGCGTGCGGGAGTTCGGCCATGGATACGACCGGGTGCTGGAGGTGTTCTCGCGCCCCTTCATGCGGCGCTACGACGCGGCCCACCGATTCGGCGAGATGGTCACCTACGAGGACGGGGTACGCTCGAACCTCGTGTTCGACGCCTACGAGGACGCCGGTGCGGCTTGGCGCTACCCGGATCTCACGGAGCACGCGGTCTACACGGCCCAGCTCGTCGCCCACACGATCCGGCACGAGATGGTGGACGAGGCCCGTGTGCTGGTCCGCTTCGAACTCGCGCAGCGCCGCATCAAGGACGTGCTGGAGATGCCCGACCCAGACGCCGTGCGCATGATCCGGTCGATCAAGGAGAACGGATGGCGGGTCTCCGGCAAGCTGACAAGGGAGTACGCAGTGCTCGAAGACAAGGCGCTGGCCCTGCGCGTCGTCGAGGCGGTGCAGTCGGCGTTCGAGGACCGCGAGCCGGTGCCCATCGTCGAGTGAGCGGTTCCGCCGCAGTACAAAGCTCCTTCCGCCGTCCTTCGTTTTCCCCAAGGAAGCATATGTTGATGCGCGCCGGTCGACGTTCGCAGGGAACCGGCTCGACAGCCGAGCTGGAGGCCTTCCTGGCCTCTCAAGGCTACGTCCAGCTTCGCGTCATCGGCACTGCCGTGTGTGGGTTGCATCGCTTCAGTTTCACGACCGGCCTCGTGGTCGGACTGAACTTCGAAGGCTATGAGCGCCGGTATTGCTACGAGCATGCGGCCGATGCCCTTGCGGCGCTCGCGGCCTGGGATGGCCAGGAGCATCCCGGCGGCCCGTGGATCAAGTGCAAAGGGGCAGGGATCGATCTGTTGAATCCTTCATTTGTAGGGTAGGCCGGACGACGCCGCGGCAACGCTGGCAGATGTGCCCTTGCAGGGTGAGCGCGGCTCCGTAAGGTGTTTCCGAGAGGAGACTGACTGAAAGATGGTGAACTTGCCCGGCGGGCCGTGCCAAGCGGTCGCCGTTACCACCGCAAGGCCGTGCGCGCCCGCGCACGGCGCTACTGGGCACGGGTGCGCTTCCTATCGCGCCATGCCACCTGCTTGGCTGGCGGCCGAAGGCTGGGGGCGCGCACCGGCTGCTGCCTGACGGCCGGGCGGTGCCGTTGACCCGGCCCTGCCGGGCGGGATGCTGTTCTGGACGACCCGCATGGGCGGGTGCGAAAGGATCGCGATGGACCTGGACGGTACCGACCACACCAAGGAGCTGCTGCAACTGATCCGCAAGACCGCTCACCGCTGGAACCCGCACGAGGTGTTCTCGGATTTCGTCGAGCTGTCCTGCCTGTCCTTCAGCAACGCGGTGGACCGGCGCCAGTTCGACGCACGCGAGGCGCGCTACCTGCAGATCGCGAAGAGGTATCCGCGCGACGTATTCGAGAGCTTCCCACGCATGCTGGGACACCTGACCTTCGCGATGGAGCAGCGCTGCGCTGCGGGCGGACTGGGCGACGTGCTCGGGGGTGTCTACATGCAGCTCGAACTGGGCAATGACCGGGCGGGGCAGTTCTTCACGCCCTACCACGTGTCCCAGATGATGGCGCGCATGCTGGTCGGCGACGGGGCAGAGGCCAGGGCGAAGGGTTTCCTCGACGTGCTGGAGCCAGCCTCCGGCGCGGGCGGCATGGTGATCGCGATGGCCGATGCGCTGCAGCAGGCGGGGCTGAACTACCAGGGCGCGATGCACGCAACCTGCATCGACATCGACCTGTGCTGTGTCCACATGACCTATCTCCAGGCTTCGCTGCTGCATATTCCGGCCATCGTGCTGCACGGCAATTCGTTGAGCAACGAGGTCTGGAGCCGCTGGTACACGCCAGCCCATGTGCTGGGCGGCTGGCGGCGGCGCATCGAGGCGCGGCAGGCGCGCGAGCCCGAGCCGCAGCGCACCGATACCGTTTCCCCCGCCGTGCCCCATCCCGCACGGGCGCACAGGAGCGATGCGCGGCCCGAGCGCAGGCCGGTGGTGCGTCAGGCGTCGCAACCGAAAGTGGCTGCCCAGCTCAGGCTTTTCGATGATTGACGCGGTGGGCGGCGACCTTGCACCGGGAGGCTCCGCTGGGAAGCTCAGGGCATGGACACCAGTACCGATGGCCGCCTGGGGCCGCTCTTCCATGGCACGCGCAGCGCGAGCGGGCGGCGCATCTTGCGGGAGGGGTTTCGGCGCTCGGCATCATGCAGCTACACCGGCACCGGGATCTGCCTGAGCGAATCGCTGTCCGTGGCCTACGAGTACGGCGAGTACGGCGCGGGAGGCTGTGTGTTGGAGGCTTGGGTTGCGCCCTCGGCGCGCTGGACCGAGGGGATCAAGGCACTGGAGGGGCGTTTCGACGTGGGCGAGGCCTACGACAGGTTCTTCGAGTGCTCGGGCAACGACGCGGCCCGCGATTTCTGGGGCAACGTCTGGGTCGTGTGGAACCCCGCAGTGCTGGTCGCCGTGCGTCGGCTGACTTTCCGCGAGGCCCTGCGGCGCCTGTGCGCGGAGTTCGAGGAGGACGGCCCGGACTGCGGCTACAACGGCGCGGTCTCGGACTACGCCAGCATCTGGTGGGGCCGGGAAACCAGCGATCCCAACGTCACGCGATTTCCCGAGCACCTTTCTATGGTGCAGCAGCGGCTGCAGCGCATGGTAGGGCGGTGCAGGTCGGAACGGGTCATGCCGACAGGGCAGCCCGGCTGACCGGGCCGCTACTGTCGCATCGCATCAGAGCGCGGCGTCCTTGAGCTTCTTGAGGGCGCGGGCCTTGATGCGCACGGTGGCCGACTTGGCCGCGAAAACCTGTTCTTCCTTGGTGAACGGGTTGATGCCCTTGCGTTTGGGCTTGGCAGGCACCTTTTGTACGTCGATCTTGAGCAGGCCGGGAAGCGTGAACCCGCCCGCGCCCTTCTTGTTGACCGAGCCGAGCACGGTGGCTTCCAGGGCGGCCAGGACGGCCTTCACGGCCTTGGGCTCGACGCTCGATTGCTCGGCCAGGTGATTGATCAGCGCGCTCTTGGTGAACGTGTCTTTGATCGGACGGATGCCGGTCGCGGCGGGCGGTGCCTTGGCGGCCTTCTTCACTGGAGCGGTGGTCTTTTTCGCAGTTGCCATGGTTGTCGGTCTCGTTGTTTGTCGGATGGTGAATAGCCCGTTGATGGGTTGCGTCGTGCGCAAGGTTCGATTTTATTGATCTAGTGCGGTCTCTTCGTTTCTGCGCCGAGGTTGCCAGGGCGGCATCTCTGTATATCCATTTCCGGAAGGCGTCGTCGTCGCGTGTGCGGCTTCGCGAGGCAGGGTGGCCTCGAAGGTCTGGTGCTGTGCGCCGCGCAGCCGCAATTCGCCCGCGTTCGCGCAGGAAAGCATGCGCAATCGCAACGCGAGGTTGTTGCCCTGGCCCAGTTGGTGGTGCAGCCATCCCACGCAATGGGCGTCCTCGGTTTCATGGCAAGCCATCACACGCAGGGGCGCGCCAGGATCCGGCAGCGCGCCCGGCGCGGCGATGGTGGATGCCAGCGCAGCATGCTTGTCCACGCTGTAGCCATTCGGGATTTCGTGCGGGTCGACGTCCACTCTCCAGGGGCACTTGGCGCATTGCGCAGTCTGCTTGAGCTTCCAGGAGGTCATGGGGCTCCCTGCTCGGCGGCGATCCGCGATGCACCGGCAGGCGGGCTGGGAACGACATTGGCTACGACTGTCGGCAGTGCGCCGATGGTCAGCGGGGTGCCGTAGTCGAAGCAGCCCTCGCGGGTCTCGATCACTTCGTCGTCATGTTCCATGTCCCATGCGCAGTCCTCGTGGTAGGCAAAGCAGTACAGCTCTTGCGATCCGTCGTCGAGATAGCCTGCGACGATGACGCACCGCCCGTGCAACGGCTCGCTGCAATAGCTGCAGCGCTGCCCCGCCGGAGCGGGTTCGGTGGTTCGGCGTGTTTCGACGAGATGGACATCGCACATCAGCGCATTGTCTCGCAGCTGTTGGGCGACGAACCTGAGCCCTTGATGCCGCATGGCGCTGCCTATCCTGGATTTCAGGAGGCCCATCGTGCAACAGATCGAACTGCCCGGGCTGGCGCCGGTCGAGCACCTGGCGTCGCAAGCCCTTCTCATGCCATCCACGCAGCGCTTCGGCGTCGCCCGCGATCCGGTGATCGACACCGCCCTGGCAGGCCACGCGCCGGTGTATGTGGGCGTGAGCGGCGGCAAGGACTCCCAGGCGCTGGCTTACCGCGTGCAGGCCCATCTGGACGGGATCGGCCATGCAGGTCCCCGCGCCCTGATCCATAGCGACCTCGGGCGTATCGAATGGCGCGATTCGGCCCCTGTATGCGAGCGGCTTGCGGAGCGGCTGGGCTGGGAACTGGTGACTGTGCGCCGACCGGCCGGTGACATGTTGGATCGCTGGCTGTCGCGCTGGGCCGCCAATGTGGAGCGCTATCGCACACTGTCGTGCGTCAAGCTGATCATGCCCTGGAGTTCAGCATCGCAGAGGTTCTGCACCTCGGAAATGAAATCTCAGGTTCTCGCGCGGGCCATGCGTGCTCGGCATCCG
This sequence comes from Burkholderiales bacterium RIFCSPLOWO2_12_FULL_65_40, assembly GCA_001770955.1. Taxonomy (GTDB): domain Bacteria; phylum Pseudomonadota; class Gammaproteobacteria; order Burkholderiales; family Burkholderiaceae_C; genus Simplicispira. The sequence goes on from MESL01000008.1 coordinate 53,309, forward strand.
ACCGGGCCGGTGGTCTCGGCTGTCGGCCTGCGCTGGCAGGAGAGCACGGCGCGGGCACGCCAGCCAGTCGCCAAATCCGACACATTGCTGACCCGCGCGCGGGGCATCGGACTCTCCTGGAACGCAATCGTCCATTGGCAGCGCCAGGACGTGCTCGACTACATCGGCCAGCGTGGTGGCGTCCTGCATGAAGCCTACCGCATCTATGGCAGCAGTCGCGTGTCCTGTGCCTTCTGCGTGCTGGCCTCGCGCGGCGACCTGCAGGCGGCGGCGCGCTGCGAGGGCAACGCTGCCGTCTACCGGGAACTGGTGCGGCTGGAGGCGCGCAGCACGTTTTCCTTCCAGGCCGGGTACTGGCTCGGAGACGTGGCGTCGGCGCTGCTCGATCCTGCGTTGCGGGCGCAGCTCCTCGAAGCCAAGGAACGCGCCGCGCAGCGGCAGGCGGCGGAAGCAGAAATTCCTGCGCACCTGCTGTACGAAGCCGGCTGGCCTGTCTGCATGCCGACGCCTGCAGAGGCCCGCCACTTGGCCTCGGTGAGGCGGCGCGTGGCCGAGGCCGTGTCCCTCCAACTGCAATGCACGGACGCGGAGGCTGTCAGCGCAAGATATGGCGAGCTGATTCAGCGCAAAGCCCAGCGATTGGCGGTACCTGCGTAGCCAGAACTGCAAGGGAGATCCCAGCGGCTACCGCTTGTGGTTGCCTCGCGGGATAGCACGATTCGCCGTGTGCCCTGTACCGCCGCCCTGATCGCTTCGATGAATGCCGCAGGTTGATGGATGAATGGGCGCAGTGGTGCGCCGTTGCGCAGCCCGGCGCGTAGCCTCCTGACCTTGAAGTCGCCACACGGCCTGAAACGATGGCCGCTCCGTTTCAAGGAGAAGGAGATGACGACTTACCTCACCGCGATGGCCATTGCCGTGGCCGTGCGCGACCTTTGCATCCACTGCGCCAGCAAGGGACGCCCCATCGAGGGCCTGTACCTCGACTCGGTTGTCGCTCAGACGATGCGCGACACCGCCGCATTGCTGCCTTGCCCGGATGACGTGTTTCAAGGCATTGCAGGGGCCATCGTGGCACAGAACCATTGCACGGCAACCGAAGCCTTCGAGCAGGTGCTCTGCATGCTGGATACCTCGCGTTCGCCCGGCTATTCGCGCTGGCGGCACGGCGGTTGGTATGTCCATGGCGTGCGCTATCCGAGCGGGGCCTGCGGTTGCATCAGCAGCAACTACCCCGACAAGAAGTGGCGCATCGTCTGCGACAGACGCAGGCAGGACTTGAATGCGCCCGGCGACGTGACTTTCCGCTCGCGGGAGGAAGCGGCCCGCGCCGAACAGGTACTGGCGCTGCAAGCCTGGGTGGAGATGGTTCGCTCGCCCGCCGACGAGGGGCGCGAGCACCCTTGAAGGTGAGCCGGGCCGCGGGAGCATGGCTGCATCCCACCCGATGCAGACAGGAGGCACCGTGACCGATACCCCCCACCCGAGCCAGCCCACCTTGCCGATCCGCAGGATCGTCCAGGGCAGGAACCCGCGCACGTACTTCGATCCCGACAAGATGGCCGAACTGGAGGAGGGCATCCGCGCCGTCGGCGTGCTCGAACCCATTGTCGTGAGACCGATTCCGGGCACCGACCGCTACGAAATCATCGCGGGCGAACGCCGCTGGCGTGCCGCCAGGAACGTATTCGGAGACGGCTACGACATGCCCGTGGTCATCAAGGACGCCAGCGACGAGACCGCCGAGGCCATGTCGGTGATCGAGAACTACCACCGCGAGGACATGTCACCCGCCGAGGAAGCCCATGCGGCCCAGCGCCAGCTCCTGCGCCAGCGCGGCGACAAGGAGGAAACCGCCCGCCTCATGGGCTGGTCGCCCGAGGTGCTGGAGCGGCGGCTGGCGCTGCTGGCCTGTACGCCTGCCGTGCTGCAGGCGCTGACCAGCCGCACCATCCTGCTCGGCCACGCCGAACTGCTCTCGGGCATTCCCCCCGACAAGCAGGACACCGTGCTCGAGGGCATCCTGGCGCAGAAGGTGCCGGTGGCCGTGCTCAAGGCGCAGTTGGGCCGCTATGCGCGTCGGCTGGCCGATGCGATCTTCGACACGGCGCAGTGCGGCGGCTGCGCGCACAACTCGGCGCGGCAGGCGGGCCTGTTCGCAGAATCCCTGGGCGAGGGCTACTGCCAGCACCCGAGCCATTTCGAGGAACTGACCTTGCAGGCAGTCCAGGCCCGGGCCGACGCGCTGCGCGACGAGTTCCCGGTCATCCGCATCGTGAAGGCGTCCGATGGCTTCACGCCGCTGCCGCTGACCGCCGAGGGCGACCTGGGTGTTGGTGCCCCGCAGTACACCTCCTGCCAGGGGTGCCAGTCCTTCGGCTGTTCGGTGTCCGCGATGCCGGGCAGCTACGGCGAGGTCACACGGTCGTTGTGCTTCGATGCCGCATGCAACAGCCAGAAGGTCGCCCTGTGGCGCAAGGCGCAGCGCGATGCGCAGGCGGCAGTGGCCGAGGCAGCGGGCAAGGGGAGTGCGAAGGCTGGCAAAAGGAGCAAGAGCGCTGCGAAACCGGCTACCGTCGCACCAGCGAACCAGACCCCGCAGCGCGTGGTGGCGCACCGCCTGACGGAGTGGCGCAAATGGCTGGCGAAGGCCCTGATGGCCCAACCGCAGCGCAGCCAGCGCGTGCTAATCGCCCTGGCGCTGGCCGGGCGCGGTGCCGATCTGCGCGAGGCGCAGTTCCGCAACGCCTTCGAGCGGATCGCGGGCCAGCCCGGACGCGCAGGTTTCGGTGTGCGAGGCGGGCTGCAACGCGCTGATGCCGCACCCGAGGCACAACTGGAGCGACTGCTGCAAGCCGCCACCGCGTCCTCTGCCTTCGGCGTCAGCACCAGTGACCTGGAACTTCTCCTGAACTACGCCGAGGTCGATGAAGGCCGGTACTTCCAGTGGGACAAGGCATTCCTCGACCTGTTCACGATGAGCGAACTGGAGAGTCTCGCGGCCGAGGTGGGGTTGAAGAAGGCGATGGGCTCAGGCTTCAAGGTGGCGCGCTCGGGCAAGAAGCAGGAGTTCATCGCGGCCTTGCTCAAGGTGCCGGGGTTCGCCTACCAGGGCACCGTGCCCGCCGTGATGTGCTATCCGCGCCAGCCGATCCTGGCCGATGAAGCGCAGGACGGAAGCGGCGAAGCGGATGAAGTGGAAGGCTCCGAGGCCACCGACACCGCAGCCGAACCGCAGCCAGAACCGGCCCTGGCCTGATGCCGGATTGGCCCCTGGACAGCGGGGGAGCCGGTTCTAGCATGGTCTGGACGGCCCCCCACGGGGCCATGTCCCCCCATTCCACCAAGGAGCATGACATGACGATGTTCGAGGAACTGTTCGCGCTGGCTTGCAGTGCCACGCTCACCATGACGGTGAGCGCCGACGAGAAATCCGGCCGCCTGACGGTCAACGTGATTCCCAAGCCCAGGCAGGACACGGGCGAGCCCGCGCTGGCCCAGCCCCTGAGCCTGACGGCGACCCCGCAGGAGTTCGACACAGGCTTCATTGAAGCGCTATGCGGCTACCGCGAAGTCCGGCGCAGCCTCGCGCAGCAGGCCGAGGCCACCAAGGAAGTGATCGAGGCGGCCAAGGCGGCATCGGTCAAGAAGGCCAGCGATGCGACGGCCAAAGCCGCAGCCCCCAAGCCGCCTGCTGCCAAGCCAGCCCCGGCATCCACGGCTGCGACCACGGCCAGCCCGGCGCTGCAAGACGATGACGATGGGGCGAATGGCGGGGATGCCGCACCGCAGGCCGCAACGGCTGGCGCGGCGGCGGGCAGTGGCGAGTCCTTCGACCTGTTCGGATGACCCGCCGCAGCACCCTTGCGCCGGAGGCGTCCGGCGAGAGACTGACCGCAAGGCCATCGCCGTGGTGGCCGCATCCGAACCCAAGGAGCCATCCCCATGTCGATCGAAATCACCCCCATCGTGCGTACCTTCACCTACAACGGCATCCTGCTGCCGGACGTGCCCGGCCTCGCGCCACGCGAAGTGCGCGACCTCTACAGCGCCCAGTTTCCCGAACTCGTCAGCTCCGAGGTCGAGGCGGGCGAGGTCGCCAACGGGCGGCAGGACTTTGTTTTTCGCAAGGCCGTGGGCACCAAGGGCGCGGGCACCCATGACGCCGTGCGGCCAGCACCATCCGGCCCACGCCTCGCGGCGCTGCTGGAGCGTGTGCAGGCCGTGGAGCGCGGCAACCTGGGTGCGACGGGCAAGCTGTCACGCGCCTTGTCGCGTCGCAGCGTGCAGACCCGTTCGTCGGCCTGGAGCCAGTTCGCGCATCGGATGCTGGAGGAGCAGCACCACGCCGCCTCTGTCCACCGGGCCAGCGCCACCAGCGACATGCTGGTTCCACTGCCATGAAGGCGCTCACCGTCCCGCCCTGTTCACCGTTTCTGGCGTTGCCGGGCCTGGGCGCAGAGGTGCCGCTGACCGTTGCATCGAATTCCCAGGCCCGGGCCAACGCGGCGCTGTGCCGCTTCCTGATCGAGGCGGGCGCGGTGCGTGAAGGGGACTTGCCGGAGAGCGAGTCCGACCCGCTCCAGGCGTGCGAGCGCGCCATCGACGCCTGGGTCAAGCGGCAGGTCGGGCCGCTACAGTGCCTGGAGCCGCGTTTCGCGGTCAGCGTGCTGGACGAGCATGGCCACCGCCCAGCAATGCGCGGCGAGCGGCAGACCGCCTACGCCCAACTCGACGTGTACTGGTGCGAATACCGCGAGGCCGAGTGGGCCGTGGGCGAGGGCCTGGAGGCGCTCAATGCCGCCATGCCGCACCTGGGGGCCACGGTTCTGCAAGTGCTGCGCGAACAGAGCCGCCATGTGTACCCGCTGTTCACCCCCGACATCGCCTGCGACGTGGCGTCGTACGTGTACTGGCAGGGCGAAATGGACGAGGAAGCCGCCCTGGACATGATGTGCGAGGACTGCGACGAGGCCGAACGCGACGCCATGCGCGAGGAAATGGTCACGCGCGGCAAGCTGGATGCTTCCTACCCCGAATGGGCGCGGAACTGGCTCTCACTGCCCCGCAAGGGCGAGCGGCGGTCCAAGGGCAAGAAGGCGTGGAAACCGTGCAACCTGCGGCATGCGGCCAAGACGCTCACCGACCCGCGGATGCGCCAGATCGCCGCCGATGCGCTGGCGCTGTCGCGCCTGACAATCACCGACGAGTTCCTGCCCGACATGGACGGCGAGTACATCGGCTTCGGCGCGGTGCTGTCCTGGGACGAGGGCGATGTGACCACGCGCATCTACGACGACCTGCTCCAGATGGCGCATCAGGCTGAGTTCTGCGACCGCATGGGCGAGGCGCAGATTCCGATGAGCGACCCCGGTGCGCTCGGGGCGTGGTTCCACCGCATGGGCCAGCGCTTCGAGGCCATCGGACTGATCGACCGCTTGATCCACGCGCTGTCCGCTGGACACTGACAGCAGGAGGTCATCGAAGATGAGCGAAGCGGAATTTTCCATCCACACACCCACGGACGACGTGCTGACGCTGGATCAGGCCGTGCTGCTGTACCACGGACGCTCGGGTGGCGCGCTTGCCACCGTGCATGAGGTTCTGACCGTGGACGGTGCGCCGGTCATCGGCGCGGGACGGGCCATGACCGCCCAGGCGGCGCGGGAACTGGCCTCGGCCTTGCTCCAGCGGGCCGCGCACGGCGGCTTTCTGCCTGAGACGGTGCTTTACGTGCATGGCGACGTGCTGGTGTGGTGGGCACCACCGGCGCGCAGGCACATCGCGTTCCGCGTGGGCACCGACCATGCCGAATCCTTCGGCGGTGGCGAGCGCGGTGAGGCGGTGCCGCTGCCGGGGCTGGTTTTCGGGGCCTCCAGCCGAGCGTGGCGGGTGTGGGCGGTCAAGGGCAGCCGCCGCCCGACTCTGGGCACGCCGCTGTTCCAGGCCCCGTTCTTCAATGTCAATGCCCACGGCCACATCTGCCAGGGCAACGTGCCGGTGCCCGAGGGAACGACCGTGGAGAAGATCGGGGCGTGGAACGATGCGTTCTTCCACTCCTACTTCACGCACCCCAACGTGGTGGGCAAGCTGCTGAACTACCGGGGCGGCTCCTATGCTTTCTGGCGCGACATGCTGAACCAGCGCTTCAAGCGCTTTCCCGAACGGGTGCTGGTCGATACCAAGACCACGTTGGGCCAACTGCTCGGCGAACCGGAGGCACCATGACGTACACGATGGACCCCAGGGACCAGGCCCTGCTCGCCGCCTGCCCCGTTATGGCCGCGCCGCGCTTCGGCGCGCTGCCGGACATGGCCAATGGCCAGCGCATTGTGGTCGCCCGCAACGGCTGGTTCGTGCAGACCCGGCTGGACTGGCTCGACAGCATCACCGCCTTGGGGCTGGAGCCCCCTGCGATGCGCCTGCCCTACGGGGAGGTGCAGGAGTGCCTGCGGTTCAGCTTCGGGCAACTGCCGATCAGGATGATCGAGGAATTCGTGGCCTATGGGCGGCAGCACCTGCCCGATGAGGCCGCCGGGGTGCTGATCTACTCGCGCAGCACCGGGCGGCTGCGCTTGGCGATCTGCGAGGCCGAACGTGCCTCGCCCGTGCGCATCGACTACCGCAGGCCGCCGATGGCCAGCGACGAGACGGTAGCGGTGGACTTGCACACGCATGGCCGCGGCCCGGCCTTCTGGTCGGCCGACGATGACCGGGACGACCAGGGCATCAAGGTGGCCGGGGTGTTCGGGCTGCTGGACCAGTCCGCGCCGGTGGCGTGCTTCCGGCTGGTGATCAATGGCCTCTACAAATCGCTGCCGCACCATCCGTGGCAGGGGCCGCAGGCGCTGGCATCCATGCCGGATGTGGGGGAGCCCGTTGCAGGCCGCGATGGCTGGGTGCTTCGCTTGGTGCGACGCTGGCACAGCGCTTGAAAGCCATCCTCCCCGCGAGAAACTGACGGCAGGACATGGAACTGGAGGCACTGGTGGAACACCTGATTCATCCGAGGTTGCTGGAACGCCGCATTGCGGTGCATCTGGTCGGCGTGGGTGGCAACGGCGCGCAGATGGCGGCCTGCCTCGCGCGCCTGGACATTGCGATGCGCGCCCTGGGCCATCCCTACGGCCTGCACGTCACTGCCTTCGACGCCGACCGCGTCAGCGAAGCGAATGTCGGGCGGCAGCTCTACAGTGCCGCCGACATCGGTAGGCACAAGGCGTTGGTCACCATCCACCGCCTGAACCAGTTCTACGGCCTGGACTGGGACGCCCACCCGAAGCGCTATGAGGAGCATGTGAACGGCCAGCGCTACTGGGCGGGTACGGACTTGCTGATCAGTTGCGTGGACAGCCGCTCGGCGCGGGGTGCGCTGCACCGCATCGCTTGGCGGGACACCAGCCGCTACCGCTACTGGCTCGACCTGGGCAACACGGAAGCCATGGCGCAGGTGGTGCTCGGCCAGCCCGAAGGCGGGAGGGCATTGGACCCGCGGGCAACGGGGCCGCGGCTGCCGTGCGTGACCGAACTGTTTCCTGAACTGCTCGACGACACGGCTCCCGAGGACAACCAGCCGTCCTGCTCGGTTCGCATGTCGCTGGCATCCCAGGGGCTGTTCGTCAACGACGTGGCGGTGCGCTTCGCGGCGCAACTGCTCTACGAACTGTTTTCCAGGGGGCGGCTCGCGCAGCATGGGGTGGTGGTCAATCTCGACTCCAAGCGCGCAGGCCCCATCGAAGTTGATCCTCGCACCTGGGCGCGCTTCGGGTTCTTCCATGCGGGCAGTGAATCTAACCAGTCCGAATCCAGGACTCTCACGGAGGCAGAAGCCGAATGAGCATGCAGCAATGGAATGTGCGCGTTGTGCGCGACGGAGAGGCCGTCCATATCGGAAAGGTGGGCGAGTCCACCGAAGCACTGGCGCGCTGCGCAGCGTTGTCGCGCTTCGGCCTGTCCGAGGACGAAGTGGAAGCGGATGGAATACGCCCGCGCGGCGCGGCGATCTATCCCGACGAGGACTTCGACGTATCGCCAGCGCTGTGATTGGCTGGCCGATTGGACTCCCAAACCGAGCCGGATGCGTACTGCTATAGACTTGTAGTGCGGTTGGGTCACCATGCCTTGCGCCGCATGACCGCGCAATTCCGCGCACTCAATATCCAGAGACTGCTATGGTTCGCAAACGGACGGCTCTAGAAATCGACGCAGAGATTGCCAAGCTGCAAAGGGAGCGGGAGGAAACCCGCGTTGCAGAGAAGGCAGGGGTGATTGCCCGCATGAAAGAGGCGATAGCCTACTACGGCATCACTGCCGCCGACCTGGGATTGGACGGCCTTTCGCGCAATGCATACGGTACTGCCAAAAGACTCAGGCCCGAAGTTGGTCGCGTCAAGTACAAGGACGATGCGGGCCACACTTGGTCAGGCTTCGGTCGCAAGCCCAAGTGGTTTGTCGAAGCGCTTGCCAACGGCAAAGCCGAGGCTGATTTGCGCGTTGCCTGACACGGGTTCTTCAAAGAGGGGAGATTGGGCCTCGGTTGCCGGTGGGTTGCTTGGGCAGTACCGCTCCTATATAGGCGCCGGAAGCCCTGGCCCTCGAATGGCCGGCCCGCTCGGACACGGCCAGTCGTGCCGCATGGTCCACATCGGCGGCTACGGTTCCGCCTCCACGCACGGGCGACGGCACGCCCGCAATGCTCTCGTACAGATCGTTCACATTGCCATGGCGCAGTCCATGCCCCGTGGTGCCCGCTAGGCGTTTCGTGATTCCGAACTTCTCCAGGGCGTAGTCGAGTCGGCGCAGATTGCGCTTCAGGTCGAGCGCTGGGTGGCCCAGGTGGGCGTCGCGGCTTGTGACCAGCGAGCGCGCCAGTGCCACCGAGGCCCGCTGTTGTTCCGTTTCCAGCGCGACCCAGCGCACGCGCCCACCCTTGCCCTTGATCCACACGTACTCATCCGCCTTGCGGCGCTCGGCAGGCAGGCCCGTGTCCTCGAAGGGCGCGACGTGTTCAAAAGGGCGGAACATCACCGATTCCTTGCGCCGCAGCGCCAGCGTGTGCATCAGCCGCATCGAGGCCGCGATCCGTGCGTCGTACTGCGTGACCTGGGCGAGGATGGCTTCCACATCGATGCCGTGCGCGCTCCAGCTTTTGTCGTGCTGGGCGTACTCATGGCGCTGGTATTCCTCCAGGCACAAGCCATAGCGCGCCGGAAGTAGCACGAGGCCGGGCTTGTTCATCCAGGATGCCAATCCGCGCAGAAAAGACAGGTAGGTCTGGATCGTCGCGGGTGCCAGATGCTCGCGCTGCCACACCTGCACCATTGCGTGCAGATGCTTCTGTCCCAGGTTGCGCGGATCTGGCACGGTGTGGAAGCCAGCTTTCAGCTTGAGGTCGAGGAAGAAACGCCGCAGGAAGCGGGCGCGCTCGGCGCGGGTCTTGTGCGAGACGGTTTTCTCGCGCGCCGTGTGCCGGGTGTTGAACAGCTCGATCAGTGTCTCCAGCACGCGCATGGGATCGGCATGGCCGGGCCGCAGCCGGGCAAGGATTTCCTGGGGTGTCTTGTCTGTCCAGGCTTGCCGCCGTGGCCGATCTGTGCCGGGTATGCGCCTCGCGCTGATGGGATTGGTTGACTGAGTGGAAGGGGTCGTCATGGTGTTCTCCAAATCAAAGGGGACAGCACGCCGCCCGAACGGCGCACTGGCAGGAATCCGGTAAGGCCAGCACCAGCGACGGATTCCGTCAGCCGCTGGTGCGGGAGGTCGATTCATCACGGCGGCGCACGCGACCACGACATGCGCCACCGACCCAGGGGTTGCGCCAGCCACATGCGCGTGCAGGGCCAGCTCGGTCGGTCTTAAAAATGAAAACGTGTGATCCGGCTCCGCATATGCATTTCTGCAACGGCGGAGGCTGGTGACGCACTGCTGCCTCGAGGGCAAACAGTCGCATCGGCGCCGAGATCAGGTCTCGCGCTATCTGGTGGATCAATCCTGGAATTCGCAGCGCCATTCGCGCGCATGGGTCCGCCCCTGACCGAAAGTCCAGGGCGGTGTCGAGCGTTTGAGCGGGGACAAGCGGGGAGCCCCTTCGGGGGCAAGCACAACCGCTTGCGGCGTGAAACACGCGTGCTCAGTAATGGCGGGATCGGGAGCCGGCATCGGGTGCCAGGTCGGGAGATCGATGGCCTTGACGCGCTTCTGGGAGCGCCCAGCCACAGGGCTGGCGAAGGTCATAGGCACATGCACTACGAAAGAGAACCTCGGGGCGGTCGCCTCGGGGGCGACGGCCACCCCGGTTCAGGACCGGGGCTTGAAGGGCAGGTAACGACTGCGACGCCTTTTGCTCCGCGATGGAGCGGGCCAAGGTTGGCCCTCGGGAACCTGTAGTGGATGACGAAAGTGGCTTGCAGGTCAATGCAGGCGTGGCAATGCGACGGCATGAAACCTGGGTTGCCGGTGGCGCTTGCGCCGACGCGACGGCCTGATAGGGGCCATTTAGTGTCCCGCAGGGCGGCAGAGCGAGGCTGCATGCGGGCTTGACAGGCGAACCGCCTGCCTCTGGTCCAACACGGGGCGCTCAAGGCGGGTGTGGGACAAGCACCGCTGAATGGAGCAGTGGCTTGCGTTCGGGGTTGACGAGTGCCAAAGCAGTGAGACCGTGGTGACACACGCGCAAGTCTCGAAGGAAGAGGCCAGCGACAGGTGTCAGTGCATCGTCGCTGTCGTTCCACCCGGATGACGGCAGAGAGAGCCTGATGCCGAAATGCGGGGCATTCCGGGCGGATTGCGCGTGGCGTGGAGGCATCGGCGTGCCGATGCTGATCGACATGGTTCTTTACTTGGAGCACTCACATGGAATTGATCGTCCGAGCGGTGGATGTCGGGTCCGGCAACACCAAATTCGTCACTGGCGTCGTGGGAAATGAAATCCGCTGCGCCAGCTTTCCGTCCGTCGCCTATCCGTCCAGCGGAGAGACGCCTCACTGGCCGGCCAGCGAACGGCGCAAAACCGTCTGCATCCCGGTCGGGCCGCTGTTCTACGAGGTCGGGCCCGACGTCGGCCTGGCGGCCGACACCTTCCGTGCCAAACAGCTGCACGACGAGTACACCGAGTCTCCGGAATACATGGCCCTGCTGCGCGGCGCGCTCAGCATGATGAAGGTGTCCCACATCGATCTGCTGATCGTCGGGTTGCCGGTGGCGCTCTTCTCGCTGAAGAAATCGGCGCTGGAAAAGACCATGGCAGGAGAACATCAGATAGGCGGCGGGAAGACCGTCACCGTCGCCAAAGCGATGGCCGTTGCCCAACCGCAGGGTGCCTTGGTCCACTACGCGGCCGAGCACAAGAAGATGGCAACCATCGGAACCGAGCAGAGCCTGGTGATCGACCCTGGTTCTCGCACCTTCGACTGGCTGGTCACGCGTGGCATGCGCCTGGTGCAGAAACAGTCGCATTCGATCAACCGTGGCATGTCGGACGTGCTGCGGCTGCTGGCAGCCGAGATCTCCAAGGATATCGGCTCGCCGTACCGCGACTACGACGCCATCGACCTGGCCTTGCGCTCCGGCAAGTCGCCTGTGATCTTCCAGAAACCCTACGACATGGGTCGGCACTTGCCCCTGGCCGAGAGCGTTGCGCAGCAGGCGGTGTCGACGATGCGCCAGTGGATCGAGACGCCGGAGAGCCTGCAGAACATCATTCTGGTGGGCGGTGGTGCCTTCTTGTTCAAGAAGGCCGTGAAGGCGGCGTTCCCGAAGCACCGGATCCACGAGGTCAAGGAGCCGATGTTCGCCAACGTCCGCGGATTCCAGCTCGCCGGGCAGAACTATGCCGCCAGCGCGATAGCCCCCGGCCGCGACCGCGGGGCAGGGGAGATCGCATGAACGGGAACACACAACAGGATTCCAAGCCGGTTCGGCTGGTGTTCGAGCTGGCGCGTGCGGACAACCCGCGGTTGTATGACGAGTTGGTGCGATTTCCGAAAGGTGGCAAGCGGGTCAACCGGCTGCGCGTGCTGGCCTACGACGGATTGCTGGTGCAGTACGGAGTCTTTGCCGTCGACGGTGCTCGCCCTGGGCTGGCATCGGCGGGCCGCGAGGTGCTGGCTTCCGCGGGCGTGACCAACGATGTGTTCGGGCCGAGCCTGGCTGAGTGAGGTGCATATGCCAAGACAAGGAATGGAGCGTCATGGCGAGGTGGCCGCGAAAGATTTGGCCGAGATGGGCTTCTGCGAGAAGCGAGTGCAGCTGGCCCATCTCCATGGAGAGCGGGCTACCTCGAAGCAGCGAAAGGCAATGGCCCGAGGGCAGGTGGCCCACCAGCGGTACTGGGAAGAGGGCGTGGCAGCGACGGCGGATCGCCGGTGCTTCGTGGCGACCTTCGTGTTTGGCCCGGATGCATCGGAGACGCAGGTACTTCGCGCGTACCGCGATGCGGTGCTCTTGCGCCAGTGCTGGGGGAGCGCCCTGGTTGCGGCGTACTACCGGGTTGCACCAATGGGCTGCCGCATCATGGCGCGATCGCCTGGGATAGTGATCGGGGTGCGATGCGTACTGCGCATCGTGGTTGCCTGGTGTGCGAAGGCGATGGGCGGCAGGGGGCAGCCATGACCTGGTCTGCCATGTATGTGCTCGCCGGTTTCGTTGCGCTTGTCCTGTGGCTGGCGCGGCTATGGATGGGCCGCCATCGGTCTGGCGAACGGGCCTCCCGACCGCGAGGGCTGGCCGGTGCCGAGCTGGTCTATATGGAGAGGCTCTTTCGCATGCGGCATCCCTTGCGGCTCGTTGCCAGAGTCGATCGTGTGTACCGTCGTGCCAATGGCATGTTGGTACTGGTCGAACTCAAGACACGTCTGGCAGCTCGTATTCATGAAACTGACCGAATCCAACTGTCGGTGCAGAAATTGGTGATTGAGGCACAGACCGGGGAGGTCGTCGAGCCACAAGCCTTCGTGAGCTTCGCAAGCCCGACGGGCAGGCACGCACGCAGTTCGCAAAGTGTGAAATTGCTGGGAGTCGAGGAAATCGTCGCCCTTGTGCGTCGCCGCGAAGCGATCCTGGAGGGGCGTATTGAGCCGACTTATGCGCGTTCGCCAAAGGCATGCAGTGGATGTGCCTTTCAGTCGGAGTGCGACCGGCTTTCTGTTCGCAGGTAAGGCCTGATCGCGAAATGCTCGAAATTCGGACAGGATTTCTCGTGGACTGATGTGGGCATCGCCGGGGATATTGCTCTGGTCATCATCCACGTTGGCGCGAGCCGTCCCGATCCATGAACCATGAGAGCATCAGCCAGATCTCCTTCGACGAGGTCTATGTCGTTCCGTCCCATCAAACCGCCCGCTCGCTGTTCACGCAGTTGCCGCATGGGCGTGGTTACGCTGAGACGCTCATTGAGTGCATCGCTACGGGATATCTCGTAGCCGTCGTCGAATCTGTCTGCATCAAGGAAATGCAGCGGCACGTTGACCACGAACGAGAGGTTGTCGTGGGCCGCAGCATTCACCTGGAACACCGTGGACCTATACCTCCTGGCGCAGAGATTCGTCTTTCGGGATGGGTTGAACGATTGGGACCCCGGAGCGTGACATTCAATGTGCGCGCCCATGATTCTCTTGAACTGGTCTGCGAGGGTCGTGTGACGTTTGTGGCTGCCGATCGCAGCGCACTCGAGTCGAAGATCGCGCACAAGGTAAACGTTGCCGCCCGGTAACCGGAGGTGAAATTCGCATCGTGCGCTTGAATGCCACCGAGATCTGCCGGCAGAAGCCTCGTTCCAATGCAGCGCCAATCCCGAGGCGCATACCATGTTTCCACCGATCACCGGTGGCGTTGCGGTCGTTCTGCTGGATGCTCCAGCTAGGGCGCAAATCGACAGGCGGCGCTCGGCGGTTCTCAAAAGAAGTGAATCGCCAACCTATGCCCCATCACTGCAGGCCTGCCGCAACTGCGCACAGCAGTCGGAGTGCGATTGTTTCGCTCGGCAGGCCTGGACTGCACTGTGTGCCCGTTATCGGTGCCGTTCATTCATTGGCCGCCTGCCTGGCCACGATGGAGTGGGGGAGCTTGCCGGGCAGATGGGGGATGGCATTTTGACCCGAGGTTCCCTGCCGCCGACTGGCGGTGAAGTCGACAGGATCGCCTCTACTGATGGCCCCCAGCATTTCCGCCCACTGATGCAAGGCCTGGCGGCGCTGCGGAAAGTAGTCGTGCCGGTCGTAGATGCCCTGGGTACCCCGCAGCTTGTGGTTCAGTGCGCGCTCGGCCACGAAGGGGTCCACGCCGAGTGCGCTCAGTTGTGTCCTGGCTGTCCGGCGCATGTCGTGCACCGTGAAGTGCTCGACGTCCTTTCGTGGAAGGCGCTTCAGCGCCACGTTGAGCGTGTCGGGACTGATGTGCCCGAAGCGGTTTTGCCGAGGTTGGCCATTCTTCACGCGGATAAGGCGGCGCGCGGGGAACAGGTACGGGTTCCCGCAGGCGAATAGGATCACTTCTTCGAGCCAGACGATCACTTGGCGAGGAAGCGGGATCTCGATGTACGCGCTGGTCTTGGTCTGGCTGCGTTGCAGTTTCCAGACGCCGCTGCGAAGATCGAAGTCCGTGCATTTGGCGGAGAGCAGTTCCATCTTGCGCACGCACAGCGCCAGCAGGAGCCAGACAGAGAGCTCGTTGATGCGTCCGAAGTTCGCCGTTTCGCGCATGTCTTGCGCCAGCGCCGTGAGTTCCTCGTAGCTGAGCCACCGCTCACGTGGCGTCTCCGTTCCGCCAGCATCCGAGATGTCGAATCCTGCAACCGGATTTGCTTCGGTCCACTTTCGTTTCGCAGCGAAGTGGAACATGCGGAACAGGTAGCGCATCGCGTCGTTGGCGACAGTGGGAGCGCCGGCTTCGACGATCTTGGTAAGCACTCCATCGATGTGGTGTGGCCGAACCTCGTTGATCGCGAGCTTGCCGATCACGGGATAGATGTGGCGCCGCAACACACGTTCCACGACCTGGGGATGCTTGACGTTCTTCAGGATGTAACGCTCATACCAAAGATGCCCCAGGCCCTGGACATCCTCCATCTCAAGTGCCTTGAGCTTCTCCAAGCGCTTTTGTGCGCCCACGTCGATGCCCTGCTGGATCTGCGATCGGTCGCGCCGGGCAAGCTCTCTGGCGTCTTTGAGGGAAACGTCTGGGTAGCGTCCCAGCACCTTCTCGCGTAGGCGTCCGCCAAAGCGGTAGCGCAGAATCCAGGAGGCTTGCCCCCGTTGGGCGGAGGATTCCTTGGCAAAGAAGATCAGTCCACCACCGATCATCCTGTCCACGGGCCCGGCACTCAGCCAAGCTCGCAGCGTTCTATCTGAAACATTTTGTGTAAACCCAGTCATGGCGCAGCCTCCGGCAGTGTTTGATGGGTTCCTGTTCCAGGGATCGCCCGGAACGGGTGGATTCGCCCTCGAACCCACCAATGAACCCATCACAAAGCTTGAGCTAGCCTGGATTGCTGTGCTACGCCATGAAAGAAGTTTCCATTGAAAAATCAACAACTTAGAGGTCGTTTTGCGGTGGCATGAACCTCCTCGAAACCCTACTCTAAATTCTGCACCTGCTCGCGCATCTGCTCGATCAGGACCTTCATGTCCACGCTGATGCGGGTGAGTTCCAGTGCGGCGGATTTGGAGCCCAGGGTATTGGCTTCCCGGTGCAGTTCCTGAATCAGGAAATCCAGGCGCTTGCCGATCTCGCCGCCTTTTTTGAGCAGGCGCTCGATTTCGCTCAGGTGCGACTGCAGGCGGGTGACTTCTTCGGCCACGTCGATGCGAATGGCGAAGGCCGTGGCCTCGGAAAGCGCACGGTCCTGGGCCGCCTCGGGCGTGGCAGAACCTTCGGCCAGACCCATGGCTTCCTTCCAGCGCTCCATGAAGCGCTGGCGCTGCTGTTCCACCAGCTGGGGCACCAGGGGCACGGCCTGCGCCGACAGGTCACGCAGTTGCTTGAGGTGGCCCTGGAGCATGGTGGCAAGGCGTGCGCCTTCTTGCTGGCGGGCGTCCAGCAGCGCGGTGAGGGCCTGCTCGGCCAGCGCGGGGACGGCTTCGCTCCAGTTGTCCTGGCCCGTGCCCTGGCTGGTGCTCAGGCGCAGCACCTCGGCCACCGACAAGGGCGATGCATCGGGCAGCCACGAGCGCACGGTGTCCTGCACCGCGCCCAGCCGTTGCAGCATGCGGGGTGAGGGGTCAGGCAGGTTGGCAGAGTCATTGCTCTCCAGTGTGGCGCGCACCTCGACCTTGCCGCGCTTGATCTTGCCGGTCAGCAGGGTGCGCAGCACCGGCTCCATGGAACGCAGCTCATCGGGCAGCCGGAACGACAGGTCCAGAAACCGGCTGTTGACGGAGCGGATCTCCAGTCCCAGGCGACGCGCCGGGGCGGGCCGTGCCTCGGCCTCGGGGCTCCCGGTGGACGCACCATGCTGGGCGCTGGCGTATCCGGTCATGCTGTAAACTGGCATTGGACTTTTGATGGTTGCTTGCGATCCGGCGATTATCCGGGTTCTGGTTGACCCCCGAATCTTCTGCGCAAAATATGTCAAAAATCAAACCGGCACCGTTGCCGCCCGATACCACCATAGGTGGTTACCGTGTGATACGCCGGTTGTCCTCCGGCGGTTTTGGCGTGGTCTATCTGGCCGTGGACGCCGAAGGCCAGCAGGTTGCCATCAAGGAGTACCTGCCCTCGTCGCTGGCCACCCGCGCGCCGGGTGAACTGTTGCCCAAGGTGCCGCCCGAAAAGCTCTCGCTGTACCGCCTGGGCCTCAAGAGCTTTTTCGAGGAAGGCCGGGCACTCGCGCAGATCTCGCACGCCTCGGTGGTGAGCGTGCTCAATTTCTTCCGCGAGAACGAAACCGTCTACATGGTGATGAACTACCTGGAGGGCGCGACGCTGCAGGACTTCATCATCACCGCGCGCGACCTCAAGACGCAGAAGGTTTTCCGCGAATCGACCATTCGTTCGCTGTTTGACGAAGTGCTGCGCGGCATGCGCATCGTGCATCAGCACAAGATGCTGCACCTGGACATCAAGCCGGCCAACATCTTCATCACCGACGACAACAAGGCCGTGATGATCGACTTCGGCGCCGCGCGCGAGGTGCTGTCCAAGGAAGGCAACTTCATCCGCCCGATGTACACCCCCGGTTTTGCTGCACCCGAGATGTACCGGCGCGACTCGTCCATGGGCCCCTGGACCGACATCTACGCCATCGGCGCCTGCATCTACGCCTGCATGCAAGGCTTTCCGCCCAACGAGGCGCCGCAGCGCCAGGAGAAAGACCGCCTCTCGCTGGCCCTGGCCAAGCTGCGTGGCGTGTACTCCGACAACCTCATCGAGGTGGTCGAGTGGTGCATGGCGCTCGACCCGCTCTCGCGCCCGCAGTCGGTGTTTGCGCTGCAGAAGGAGCTGAGCCGCGAAGGCGAGCGCCGCTACACCAAGCTCAGCGTGGCCGAAAAAATGCGCATGCAGCTCGACACGCTCGTGTCCGACACCAAGAAAAACGTCCAAAAAGTGGGTGATGCCACTGGAATCGGAGTCAAACCCAAATGAAGTTCTCCGTATTCCAGATCAGCCGCCGAGGGGGCCGCGAAAAAAACGAAGACCGCATGGGCTATTGCTACACGCGGGAGTCGGGCATTTTTGTGCTGGCCGACGGCATGGGTGGCCACCCCGAGGGCGAGGTGGCGGCCCAGATCGCACTTCAGACCGTGGCCTCCATGTTCCAGCGCCAGGCCAAGCCCCAGCTGGCCGATGTGCAGGAGTTTCTTTCGTCGGCACTGCTGGCAGCGCACCACCAGATCCTGCGCTACGCCAGCGACAAGGGCATGATCGACTCGCCCCGCACCACGCTGGTGGTGGCGGTGGTGCAGGACGGCCGGGCTACCTGGATCCACTGCGGCGACTCGCGCCTGTACATGGTGCGGGCCGGTGAGCTGCTCACGCGCACACGCGACCATTCGTACCTGGAGCTGCGCAACATGCCGCCGGGGCTCGAGCGCATCAACCGCAACGTGCTCTTCACCTGCCTCGGTTCGCCCACCAAGCCCATCTACGACATGACCGGCCCGGTGCACCTGGAGCAGGGGGACCGCATTCTGCTGTGCTCCGACGGGCTGTGGGGCACCCTCAGCGACGAGGAGATCGCCCGGCAGCTGGGCGGGCCTGCGGTGTCCCATTCGGTGCCCGAATTGGTGGAAGAAGCCTTGCGCAAGGGCGGCGAGAGCAGCGACAACGTGACCGTGGTGGCCATGGAGTGGGAAACCCCCGATGCGTTCGAGTCCACCCAGGGGGTGTCCACCGACAGCATCAGCGACGACGTGTTTGCCTCCACCATCCAGGCCGGGCCCATCGATGGCATGGTCGATGACCTGGACGATGAGGCCATCGAGCGCTCGATTGCCGAAATCAACGAGGCGATCCGCCGCACCTCGGCCGCAAAGAAGGCGTGACCCTCCCCCTGTGTCGCTTCGCGCCTTCCCCCTCCTCTCGCGCTGCGCGCGGGGAAGGGGACCTTGCTCAGCGCGGCGGGGCGGCCCTTGCGCGGCGGTCGCTGGCCTGGGCCGCGCGCGGCGCAATAGGCGGTTAATTGCTTGCAACCTGGGCGCTGCACGTAGCGCCATTTTTTTGACGTTTCCCACATGACTTCTTTTGTTCGCACCAGCGGCCGCGCCGCCGACCAGTTGCGCTCCGTGCGCATCACCCGCCACTACACCATGCACGCCGAGGGCTCGGTGCTCGTCGAGTTCGGCAACACCCGCGTGTTGTGCACCGCCACGGTGGAAGAAAAAGTGCCGCCGCACAAGCGCGGCAGCGGCGAGGGTTGGGTCACCGCCGAATACGGCATGCTGCCGCGCGCCACGCACAGCCGCAGCGACCGCGAGGCCGCGCGCGGCAAGCAGAGCGGCCGCACGCAGGAGATCCAGCGCCTCATCGGCCGCTCGCTGCGCGCGGTGTTCGACCTCAAGCTCCTGGGCGAGCGCAGCATCGTGCTCGACTGCGACGTGATCCAGGCCGACGGCGGCACGCGCACCGCCGCCATCACCGGCGCCTGGGTGGCCGCGCAGGACGCGGTGAACACGCTGCTCGCCAGCGGCAAGATCGCCATCTCGCCCATCCGCGAACCCGTGGCCGCCATCTCGGTGGGCATCGTGCAGGGCACGCCCGTGCTCGACCTCGAATACGTGGAAGACGTGGCCTGTGACACCGACATGAACGTGGTCATGACCGGTGCGGGACACTTCGTGGAAGTGCAGGGCACGGCCGAGGGCGTGGCCTTCACGCGCCGCGAGATGGACCAGCTCCTGCTGCTGGCCGATAAAGGCATTGGCGAACTGATGCAGATGCAGCAGGCGGCCCTTCAAAAGTGATAGCTAGTTGCGCTTGCTGGATAAGAGCTAGAGGCTGATTTGTCATGAAAATTGTATTGGCATCGAACAACCGCGGCAAGCTCGCCGAGCTGCAGGCGATGCTCGCCCCGCTGGGCGTGGAACTGGTGCGCCAGGCAGACCTCGGCGTGGGCGAGGCCGAGGAGCCGCACCGCACCTTTGTCGAGAACGCCCTGGCCAAGGCGCGCTTTGCCAGCCAGCACACCGGCTTGCCCGCGCTGGCCGACGACGCCGGCCTGTGCGTGGATGCCTTTGGCGGCCTGCCGGGGGTGGACACCGCCTACTACGCCACCCAGTTCGGCTACGACAAGGGTGACGACAACAACGTGCGCGCCCTGCTCGAGCAGATGCAGGGCCAGCAGCAGCGCCGCGCCGCCATGGTCAGCACCCTGGTCGCCGTGCGCAGCCCGCAAGACCCCGAGCCGTTGATTGCCGTGGGCCGCGTGGTGGGCGAGATCACCACCGAACCCCGGGGCAGCCACGGCTTTGG
This sequence comes from Burkholderiales bacterium RIFCSPLOWO2_12_FULL_65_40, assembly GCA_001770955.1. Taxonomy (GTDB): domain Bacteria; phylum Pseudomonadota; class Gammaproteobacteria; order Burkholderiales; family Burkholderiaceae_C; genus Simplicispira. The sequence goes on from MESL01000008.1 coordinate 73,211, forward strand.
CTTCGATCCGGTGATGTTCATCCCCGAATTCGGCCAGACCTTCGCCGAACTGCCCCCCGAAGTGAAGAACGCCCACAGCCACCGGGGCCGTGCGGCGCAGCAGATGCTTGCGCTGATGCGCGAGCGTTGGCTCCCCGAGGCATCAAAAAAGTGAGCTGCCAGCGCTTGCCTATCGGCGATTTCAAGCTTTTTTAATGCTCAAGTCATTTTCAGACAAGCGCAAGCAGCTATGGTTTTGATATCGCCATGAACATCCCCATCACCCCCGTGGCGCAGTCTGGCGCCGCGCCGCGCGACGTCCAGCACTACATGCGCCCCGGGCTGTTGCAGCTCACCAGCCTGCCGCCACTCTCGCTCTACGTGCACCTGCCCTGGTGCCTGAAAAAGTGCCCCTATTGCGACTTCAATTCGCACGCCCTGGCCAGTGGGGGCGAACTGCCCGAGCAGCGCTACCTCGACGCGCTGTGCGCCGACCTCGAAGCCGCGTTGCCGCTGGTGTGGGGCCGCCAGGTGCAAAGCATCTTCATCGGCGGCGGCACGCCCAGCCTGTTTGCGCCCCAGTCCATCGACCGCCTGCTGGCCGACATCCGCGCGCGCCTGCCGCTGGCGGCCGGCTGCGAAGTGACGATGGAGGCCAACCCCGGCACCTTCGAGAAAGACCGCTTTCGCGCCTTCCGGTCGGCGGGCGTCACGCGCCTGTCCATCGGCGTGCAGAGCTTCAACGACCGGCACCTGCAGGCCCTGGGCCGCGTGCACGACCGCGCCCAGGCCATTGCGGCGGTGGAGGAAGCCGCCCAGGCCTTCGACACCTTCAACCTCGACCTCATGTACGCCCTGCCGGGCCAGGACCTCGCGGGCCTGGACGAAGACCTGCGCACCGCGCTCGCCTTTGCACCGCCGCACCTCTCGGTCTACCACCTGACCATCGAGCCCAATACCTACTTCGCCAAACACCCGCCCGTGGTGCCACCCGACGACGACGCCTACGCCATGCTCGACCGCATCACCGAGCAGACCGGGCAGCACGGGCTGCAGCGCTACGAAATATCGGCCTATGCCCGCACCGGGCACCAGTGCGTGCACAACACCAACTACTGGGAGTTTGGCGACTATCTGGGCATTGGCGCCGGTGCGCACAGCAAGCTCAGCTTCGCGCACCGCGTGGTGCGCCAGGCGCGCCTGCGCGACCCAAACCGGTACATGGACAGCGCGCTGGCAGGGAGTGCGCTGGCGCAGGACGACGACGTGCGCCGCGCCGACCTGCCGTTTGAATACATGCTCAATGCCCTGCGCCTGCGCGGCGGCTTTGCGCTGCAGGACTTCACCGAACGCACGGGCCTGCCCGTCACGGCCATTGCCCAGGCGCTCGACACCGCCGAGGCCAAGGGCCTGATCGAGCGCGACATGGCCCGCGTGCGGCCGACCGAGCGGGGGTTTGATTTTCTGAGCGACCTGCAGGAGCTGTTTCTGGCCGATTAGGCCCGTTCCAGGGGCGCTAGATTTTCAAGGGAAATCGGCGTCTGGCGCTTGCCAGATAAGCGCCAAAAGCTATCAAAACAGAAGCGCTGGGGGCGGCGGCTCAGCCGCAGCGCACCGCAATGATGCGGCCCGCCGCATTCACCTCCAGGTTCAGGCGCTGGGCGTCAAACTCTTTGGTGACCATCTGGCCGGGCCGCAGGACGCGCACCATCAGCGCACCTGAGCGCACGCGTGCCGCCTCCACCACCTTGGCCGTGTTGTTCTGGCCCACAAAAGACTGTGCAGGCGCCGCGTCGCAGGTGCCGCCCAGAGGGGCGCCGGTCGGCCCGGTCGCGGGGCCGGGCGCCAGGCCGGGGCTGGCGCAGCCCGCCAGCAGAGTCAGGGTGGCAAGGGCTCCTGTCCAGGCAGGGAGGTTTGACATGGGCTTGTTCCTTTGAAAAAACCAAGCGTAGCCCATACCGGGCGTTGGCCCCACCCTGGGGCTGTAAGAGTCTGTTCAAAGTCTTGACCCTTCCCATCACCCGTCAGGGTGCGGGTATCCTGCAGCCAACGCCATGATTGCACCGCCATGCCCCTGACCGAACTGCAAGCCCAGCAAATCGCCCTCGTCCGGGTGCTGGAGCAGACCCGGGACAACGCAGGCGTCTGGACGGCCAGCGATGCCCGCGAGGCCACGCGCGCCGCTCGCGAGCTGGTGGGCCCCAAGGCCCCGTTCGAGACTTTCGTGGCCCGCAGGGCCCAGTGGGCGCTCGACGAAATCGGGCGCAGCAAGCCCGCTCAATCCATCCGCTTGCGCACCGTGCGTGCACCCTTCTGGGCGGGTCTGGCCGTGGCGCTGTGCGCACTGCTGGCGGGTTTTGCCACTGACTATCTCGCCGCGCAGCCGCACATCGACATTGTGGAGTGGCCCCTGGTGCTGCTGATCGGCTGGAACCTGCTGGTTTTTGCCTGGGGCGCTCTGGCCTGGCTGTGGCGTTTCATCGGGCGCGGCAGCGGTTCCCAGGGCCCCCTGGCGGGCGTGCTTGGGGCGTGGTGGGCCGCTGCATTGCTGGGGCTGCGCGGCGCCGGGGCGCGCCCCTGGGCGCCTGATTTCAAGCGCGCCTGGGCTGCGCTGTCGGCGCCCCTGCAGGGTGCGCGTGTGCGGCTGTTCACCCATCTGTCGGCCCTGCTGTTTGCCCTGGGGGCGCTGGCCAGCCTGTTTACCCGGGGCATCAGCGAGGAATACCGCGCGGGCTGGAAAACCACCTACGCCTTTGTCGATGGTGCACTGCTGCACGCCATCGTCAGCGTGGTGCTGGCCCCGGGCTCCTGGCTGCTGGGCATGCCCATCCCCGATGCGCAGCACATCGCCCGCCTGCGCATGCCGCAAAGCCCCGGTGAGATTGCCGAGCCGTGGATCTGGCTGTATTGCGCCTCGGTGCTGGCCTGGGTGGTGCTGCCCCGGCTCGGTCTGGCGGGGCTCAATGCCCTGGTGCGCTGGCGGCTGGGCCGTGCCTTCCCCATGCCGATGGCGTCGGCCTACTTCACCGCGCTGCATGCGGCGTGGCAGGACCAGCGCATCGGGGTGGTGGTGGTGCCGTTCCGCTACGAGCTGTCGCCCGGCATTCGCAGCCGGCTGGCCACGCTGCTCGAACGCATCTATGGCCTGGCGGTCGATATCTCTATCGAGCCGCCCGTGCTGATGGGCCAGGATGCCACCGACTGGAAGCAGGCCCTGCACCGCGAGGGCCATGTGGCTGTGGTGGTGCTGTTCAACCTGGCGGCCACTGCCGAGTCCGATGCCCATGGTGTGCTCTTGCAGCAGCTGCGCCGCAGCGTGGAGCGCGACACCCCCATCGTTCCGGTGGTGGACATGGGCGGCTTTCCGCGTGCGGACACCGAGCGCTGGCGCCAGCGCTGCAACCAGTGGCGCCACATCCTCGACAAGGTCCACTTCAAACCCCTGTTCCTCGACCTGCAGCAGGCAGGTGACGAAGACCTGCAAGCCCTGCACCACCGGCTGAACCATGACGACTGAACTCCCCGGCCCGCCGCCCCCGGCCTCGATCCACCTCTTTGTCGTGTCGCACACCAATGTGGGCAAGACCGCCCTGGTGCGCACCCTGCTGGGCAAAGACGTGGGCGAGGTGGAAGACGCCCCCGATGTCACCCAGGCCCTGGCGGACTACGCACTGGTGGCCGACGAGGCCTTGGGCAGCCTGCACCTGTGGGACACACCGGGCTTTGGCGACAGCTTCCGGCTGGCCGGGCGCCTGCGCCGCACCAACCGCGCGCTCGCCTGGCTGGTGCGCGAAGTGTGGGACCGCTGGCGCAACCCCGCGCTGTGGCGGGGGCAGCGGCTGGCGCTGGACCTGCGCGCCCGCGCCAGTGTGGTGCTGTACCCGGTCAACCTGCTGGAGCGCCCGGTGGACGCCGTGTATGTCGCCCCCGAGCTGGAAATTTTGGCGTGGACCGGCAAGCCGGTGCTGGTTCTGCTCAACCAGGGCGGCGGCCTGCTGGGGGGCGCCACCGAACGTGTCAGCGAGTGGCGCGGCCACCTGGCGGCTTTTCCGGCGGTGCAGCAGGTGTTGGCGCTCGACGGTTACACCCGCTGCTGGCTGCAGGAGCTGGGCCTCTTCCATGCCATCGGCCAACTTTTGCCCGAGCAAGAGCGTGCGGCCTACCAGCCATTGACCATCCTGCTGGGCCAGGGCTACCGCGACCGGTTTGATGCCTCGGCCGCCGCCCTGGCCGGCTACCTGGTCTTTTTGTCCGGTGACCGGGTGGAGATGGAGCACCGCTGGCTCGATGGCCTCAAGGATGCATGGGCAGGCTTGCGTGCCCGCGCCCCCTGGGGGCAGGCGGCGCAGCTGACGCCGCTGGAGTCGGGCCTGCAGGGCCTGGCCCAGCGCTACGCCGAAAAAACCCGGCAACTGACTGACACGCTGATTGCCATCAACCGGCTCGATGGCGTATCGGCCGCAGAAATCCTGGACATGGCCCATGGGCAACTGGCGGTGCACCAGCCCGTGGACGCCTCTTCATCGGCCGTCGCCGGGGGTGTGGTGTCCGGCATCCTCACGGGCCTGGGCGCCGACCTGATGACCGGCGGGCTGTCGCTGGGCACGGGGGCGCTGATTGGCGGCGTGATGGGCGCTGTGGGCGCGGCCGCCCTGGCCCAGGGCTACAACGTCTATACCCAGAAAGACAAGAAAGTGGTCCGCTGGAGCGCCGACTCGCTCACGCAAGCCCTGGCAAAAGCCGCCATGCTCTATCTCTCCATTGCCCACTTCGGCCGGGGCCAGGGCCCATGGCGCCGCAAAGAGTCTCCGCAGGAATGGGCCGATGCCGTGGATGCCGTGCTGCGCAGCGACGGCGAGCGCCTGGCACGCCTGTGGGCCGATGCCGCAGCGGCGCCTTCTTCGGCAGAAGTTCACGCCGAATGCACAGCGGTGGCGCAGGGGCTGTTGCGCAATGTGCTGCTGCGCCTGTACCCGGAGGCTGGTGCGGTATTGCCCCTTGCGGGGACGCCGACGGACGCTGTGCAGACGTTGGAGGCGCCCGAAGTTCTGGAGCGATTGCCGTAACGCTCTCGTCTGGGGCGGCCAAACAAGGACGAGCTACCTGCGTCAGCACGGCATCCCAGCGAGGATGGGTCGAATGAGGGGGAGAAATGAAAAACGGGCCGCGAGGGCCCGTTTTTCTGGGTGTACTGGCGGAGACTGTGAGATTCGAACTCACGGACGGTTGCCCGTCGGCAGTTTTCAAGACTGCTGGTTTAAACCGCTCACCCAAGTCTCCGGGAGGGAAGGCGCGAATTTTAGCCGACTGCGGGTGCTGGTTTTTGCAGCATGCCCCGCGTCTCGATGAACTTGACCACCTCGGCCACGCCCGCCAGGGTTTTGAGGTTGGTCATCACGAAGGGTTTCAGGTGCCCCTGGGCGCTGGTGCGCATGCGCTCGGTGTCGGCCCGCATCACGTCCAGGTTGGCGCCGACGTGGGGGGCGAGGTCGGTCTTGTTGATGATGAACAGGTCGCTCTTGGTGATGCCGGGGCCGCCCTTGCGGGGGATTTTTTCGCCAGCGGCCACGTCGATGACGTAGATGGTGAGGTCGCTCAGCTCGGGGCTGAAGGTGGCGGCCAGGTTGTCGCCGCCGCTTTCCACAAACACGATGTCGGCGTCGGGGAACTCGCCCAGCATGCGGTCGATGGCCTCCAGGTTGATGGAGCAGTCTTCGCGGATGGCGGTGTGCGGGCAGCCACCGGTTTCCACGCCCAGGATGCGTTCGGCGGGCAGGGCGCCGCTCACGGTCAGCAGGCGCTGGTCTTCCTTGGTGTAGATGTCGTTGGTGATGGCGATGAGGTCGTAGTCATTGCGCATGGTCTTGCACAGCATCTCCAGCAGGGTGGTTTTGCCGGAGCCCACAGGGCCGCCGATGCCGACGCGCAGCGGGGGCAGGGGCTTGGTGCGGTGGGCGATGTGGTGCAGTGTGGACATGGTGTTTACTATTAAAAATGTAGCTGTTCGCACAATATTGATAATGTCTACGACCTGAAAAGCCTTGAATACTGAACTTCATGCTGGCTGCTCAGAATGGCCAGCATGGGCGAGAAAGCCTGGCGTTCGCTGTCCGCCAGGCCGATGGCGTGGTCGGCGGCTGCGGGAATGGCATCGGCCAGCCGCGCCAGAATGCGCTGGCCCGCGCTCTGGCCCAGTTGCATCGATTTGAGGGCGGCCTGCACCATGTTTTCGGCCCAGCCAAAGGCGTAGGCCAGCAGCACATCGCGCACGCTGGCCTGGGTGGTGGAGGCGGCGAGTGCGAATGCCACGGGGTAGGTGGGGGGCAGGGCGGCCAGGTGGCGCACGGCGGACATCTTTTCCTCGTCGTCCTGGTGCTGGTTGCGCAGCCACTCGGCCAGCGACCGGCCCATCTGCTCAGCCTGCAACCGCAGCTCGCTGGTTTCGCGGGTGTGCAGCACCCAGTCGTTCAGCGCGCGCACCTGCGCACGGTCGCCGCGCCGCCAGGCGCCGACCGCCTGGGCGATGACGGCCATGTCGCCACGCGCCTGGGTAATGTGCAACTGGTCCAGCAGCCAGTGGGCGACCGCGCCTTCAGAGTCAATGCCGGCGACCTCGATGGCGCTCTCCAGCCCCTCGGAATACGAGAAACCGCCCACGGGCAGTGCGGGCGACGCGAGCCAGATCAGTTGCAGCAGGCTGGCGGCGGGCAGGGCGGCGGGTTCAGTGCGCGTGGCCGTCGTGTGCATGGTCGTGCCCATGGCCCTGTGTGTGATGGTGCCCCCCCGCCGCATAGGCGCCGCCTTCGGGCTCGAAGGGCAGGTCTTGCGCCGTCACGATGAGGTGCATGGAGCGCAGCATGTCGGCCAGCACATGGTCGGGCTCGATTTTCAGGTGCCCGGGCTGCAGCTCGATGGGCACATGCCGGTTGCCCAGGTGGTAGGCGGCGCGTGTCAGGTCGAAGGGCGTTCCGTGCTGTGGGCAATGCGTGATGACCAGCACCGGCTGGTGTGCCGCCAGCACGTGGATGAGCGAGCCGTCTTCGGCCACCAGCACGTCGCCGCCGCGCACCAGCGTGCCCCGGGGCAGGAAGACGCCCAAGGCCCGCCCCTGGGAGTCGGTGGCGGCAAAGCGGCTTTTCTGGCGCACGTCCCAGTCGAGTTCGACCGTGCCGGCGCGCTGGAGCAGGACGGGAGCAAGGCCCTGACCTTGCGCAACGAGTTTGGAGGCCTGGATCATCGAGTCATTCAGAAAAGGAAGTAGCGCTGCGCCATCGGCAGCACCGTGGCGGGCTCGCAGGTGAGCAGCTGGCCGTCGGCGCGCACGGTGTAGGTTTGCGCGTCGATCTCCATTTGGGGCGTGTAGCTGTTGTGCACCATGTCGCGTTTGCGGATGCCGCGGATGTTGTGTACGGCAGAAAGACGCTTGGCCAGGCCAAAACGCTCGCCAATGCCCGCATTCAAACCCGCCTGCGAGACGAACGTGAGCGAGGTCTTGGCAATGGCGCCACCAAACGCACCGAACATGGGGCGGTAGTGCACCGGCTGCGGCGTGGGGATGGAGGCATTGGGGTCGCCCATGGCGGCCAGGGCGATCATGCCGCCCTTGAGGATGAGCGCGGGCTTCACGCCGAAGAACGCGGGCTTCCAGACCACGATGTCGGCCCATTTGCCCACCTCCAGCGAGCCCACCTCGTGGCTGATGCCGTGGGCAATGGCCGGGTTGATGGTGTACTTGGCCACGTAGCGCCTGATGCGCGTGTTGTCATTGCGCGCGCTGTCCCCCGCCAGGCTGCCGCGCTGCAGCTTCATCTTGTGCGCGGTCTGCCAGGTGCGCAGGATGACTTCGCCCACGCGGCCCATGGCCTGGCTGTCGCTGGACATCATGCTGATGGCGCCCAGATCGTGCAGGATGTCTTCGGCGGCGATGGTCTCCTTGCGGATACGGCTTTCGGCAAAAGCCAGGTCTTCGGCTATCGATGCATCGAGGTGGTGGCACACCATGAGCATGTCCACATGCTCGTCCAACGTGTTGCGCGTGTAGGGCATGGTGGGGTTGGTGGAGCTGGGCAAAAAGTTGTCTTCACCCACCACGCGCAGGATGTCGGGCGCGTGGCCGCCGCCCGCGCCTTCGGTATGAAAGGCGCAGATGCCGCGCCCGCCCACGGCGCCAATAGTGTTCTCCACAAACCCCGATTCGTTGAGTGTGTCGCTATGGATGGCCACCTGCGTGTCGGTGGCTTCGGCCACATCCAGGCAGTTGCTGATGGCGGCGGGCGTGGTGCCCCAGTCTTCGTGCAGCTTGAGGCCAATGGCGCCTGCGTTGATCTGCTCGTGCAGCGCATCGGGCAGGCTGGCGTTGCCCTTGCCCAGAAAGCCCAGGTTCATCGGGAAGGCGTCGGCGGCCTGCAGCATGCGCTCCATGTGGAAGGCGCCGGGGGTGCAAGTGGTGGCCAGGGTGCCGGTGGCGGGGCCGGTGCCGCCGCCGAGCATGGTGGTGATGCCGCTGGCCAGGGCCTCTTCGATCTGCTGCGGGCAGATGAAGTGGATGTGGCTGTCGATGCCGCCGGCGGTGACGATATGGCCCTCGCAGCTGATGACCTCGGTGCCGGGGCCGATGACGATGTCCACGCCGGGTTGCGTGTCGGGGTTGCCCGCCTTGCCTATTGAAGCGATGCGCCCGCTACGCAGGCCGATGTCGGCCTTGAAGATGCCGGTGTGGTCGATGACCAGGGCATTGGTCAGCACCGTGTCCACGGCCCCTTCGGTGCGCGTGCGCTGGCTTTGCGCCATGCCGTCGCGGATGGTCTTGCCGCCGCCAAACTTCACCTCTTCGCCGTAGCTGCCCGCGCGCAGCGTGTGGTCGGCTTCCACTTCGAGCAGGAGTTCCGTGTCGGCCAGGCGCAGGCGGTCGCCCACGGTGGGGCCGAACATTTCGGCGTAGGCGCGTCGTCCAATGGTTGCCATGGGGTGTGCTCCGCGAGAACTTGTTACTATGTTTTTAATAGCTGCTCGCGCTTATCCATCAAGCGCCAGAGGCCAATTTTGGTCAAAATTCAGAGTGCGCCCTGTGTCAGGCCCTGAAAGCCGAACACACGGCGCTCGCCCGCGTAGTCCACCAGTTCCACGGTGCGCTCCTGGCCGGGCTCAAAGCGCACGGCCGTGCCGGACGCGATGTTCAGCCGCATGCCGTGCGCGGCGGCGCGGTCAAAACCCAGGGCGTTGTTGGTCTCGGCAAAGTGGTAGTGCGAGCCCACCTGAATGGGCCGGTCGCCGGTGTTGCGCACCACCACGGTCAGCGTGCGGCGGCCGGTGTTGAGCGGGTGCTCGCCGGGTTCGGTGAAGAGTTCGCCGGGGATCATGCGGGTCTCCGGAGGGCGTCACTTGCGGCCGTGCCACACGGCCACGGCCAGCACCACGCCCATGGCAACAAAGCCCCACAGGTCGGTGGCGTGCCAGTGGCTGCCCTGCTGGCTGTGGCCGTCATGGGCCCAGGTGGCACTGGTGCACAGCCACAAGGCGGCAGGCGCTATGGATCGGATGGATGGGGTGAATAGGCGTGGCATGAGGACTCCTGTCGGGTCAAACAATGGGCTGGTGCACGGTGACGAGCTTGGTGCCATCGGGAAAGGTGGCCTCCACCTGGATGTCCGGAATCATCTCGGCGATGCCGTCCATCACATCGGCGCGGGTCAGCACGGCGCGGCCTTCGCTCATGAGCTGCGCCACAGTCTTGCCGTCGCGCGCGCCCTCCATCACCGCCGCGCTGATCAGCGCCACGGCCTCGGGGTAGTTGAGCTTCAAACCCCGGGCCTTGCGGCGCTCGGCCAGCAAGGCGGCGGTGAAGATCAGCAGCTTGTCTTTTTCACGAGGAGTCAGTTCCATTTCGTTTCACTCAATGCTGGGGTCAACGGCTCTTGCGGCCTTCGGCCGAACACGAGGGGTTAGTTCCATTTCGCTACGCTCCATGCTGGGGAGCCGGTTTGATCGCGCAAACGCTGTGGAATCGTACTGAGCAAGCTCCATGCCCGCCATACGCCGCATGGCGCAGGTGTGGCATGGAAACTGCACTGCAAGGGCTTGTTGCCGCAGCCCCTCCATGTCCGCCCCCACCGCGCCCCTTGATGCATCCGCTGCCGCGCCCGCCGGGCCGGTGCCCACAGACGCGCCCCAGCAGATCGTCAAGGTGCGGCGCGACTACAACAGCTGGGTGGCCACCGAGACGATGGAAGATTACGCGTTGCGCTACACGCCGCAGCGCTTTCGCAAGTGGTCTGAATGGCGCGTGGCCAACACGGCGTTTGGTGCGGCGTCGTTTTTGATTCTGGAGGCCGTGGGCGCCACGCTGCTGGTGCAATACGGCTTCATCAACGCCTTCTGGGCCATCGTGGCCACGGGGCTCATCATTTTTCTGGCGGGGCTGCCGATCAGCGTGTACGCCGCGCGCTATGGGGTGGACATGGACCTGCTCACGCGCGGCGCGGGCTTTGGCTACATCGGCTCCACCCTCACCTCGCTGATCTACGCCAGCTTCACCTTCATCTTCTTCGCGCTGGAGGCCGCCGTGATGGCCTATGCGCTGGAGTTGGCGCTCGACATCCCACCCACCTGGGGCTATCTGATCTGCGCCGTGGTGGTGGTTCCGCTGGTCACGCACGGCGTGTCCGCCATCAGCCGCCTGCAGATGTGGACGCAGCCGCTGTGGCTGGTGATGCTGGTGGTGCCGTTTGCGTACGTGCTGCTGCGCGATCCTGGTGCGTTCGCGGGGGTGGTGCACTACGGTGGCGAATCGGCGCGCGGCGGCAGCTTTCAGTTGCCCCTGTTTGGTGCGGCACTCACCGTGGGCGTCGCCCTCATCACCCAGATGGGGGAGCAGGCCGACTACCTGCGCTTCATGCCCGCATCCACCCCCGCCACGCGCGGGCGCTGGTGGCTGGGCGTGCTGGTGGGCGGGCCGGGCTGGGTGGTGCTGGGCGTGCTGAAAATGCTCGGCGGTGCGCTGCTGGCCTGGCTGGCCATCTCCCACATGGTGCCGGTGGACCGCGCGGTGGACCCCAACCAGATGTACCTGGTGGCGTACGAGTATGTGTTCCCGCACTACGGCTGGGCGGTGGCGGCCACGGCGCTGTTCGTGGTGGTCTCGCAGATGAAGATCAATGTGACCAATGCCTACGCGGGGTCGCTGGCCTGGTCCAACTTCTTCTCGCGCCTCACGCACAGCCACCCGGGGCGCGTGGTGTGGGTGGTGTTCAACACACTCATCGCCTTCATGCTGATGGAGATGAACGTGTTCCGCGCCATGGGCGAGGTGTTGGGGCTGTATTCCAACATCGCCATCGCCTGGATCATGGCCGTGGTGGCCGACCTCGTCATCAACAAGCCCCTGGGCCTGTCGCCCCCGGGCATCGAGTTCAAGCGCGCGCACCTGTACGACATCAACCCGGTGGGGGTAGGGGCGATGGCGCTGGCGTCCGCCGTGTCCATCAGCGCACACCTGGGGCTTTTCGGCCCGCTGCCGCAGGCGTTTTCGGCGGTGATCGCCATGGCCGTGGCCCTGGTTACCGCGCCGCTCATTGCCTGGGCCACGAAAGGCCGCTACTACATTGCGCGGCAAAGCGAACCCGTGCCCATGCAGGGGCCGGTGCCGGGCGCCAGGGCCGCAGACCTGGGGAGCTACCAGCGCCTGACGGTGCAGCGCTGCGTGATCTGCGAGCGTGAGTACGAAGCCCCCGACATGGCCCAGTGTCCCGCCTACCGGGGTGCCATCTGCTCGCTGTGCTGCACGCTCGATGCACGCTGCGGCGACCTGTGCAAGCCCCATGCGAGCATGGCGGTGCAATGGTCTGCCGCGCTGCGCTGGGTGCTTCCGCGTGCCATGGGGCGCTATCTCGATACTGGGCTGGGGCATTTTCTGCTGCTGATGCTGGTGATAGCCCCCGTGCTGGCCGCCGTGATGGGGCTGCTGTACCACCAGGAGCTCAACACCATCGCCCAGGCCTTGGCCGATAGCCCGTTGAGCGACGTGCTGGCCGTGCCCGAGTCCGCCTTGCGCTCGGGGCTGCTCAAGGCGTATCTGGCGCTGCTGGTCATCTCGGGCATCGTGGCCTGGTGGCTGGTGCTGGCGCACAAGAGCCGCCAGGTGGCGCAGGAGGAATCCAACCGCCAGACGGGCCTGCTCATGCGCGAGATCGCCTTGCACCGCCAGACCGACGAAGCCCTGCAGAGCGCCCGCCGCGTGGCCGAGCAGGCGCAGCAGGCGGCTGAGCAGGCCAACCAGGCCAAGAGCCGCTACATCAGCGCCATCAGCCACGAGATCCGCACGCCGCTCAACAGCATCCTGGGTTACGCGCAGCTCATGGGCGAGGACGCGGGCGTTCCGCCGCACCGCAGGCAGGCGGTACACGTGATCCGGCGGGGGGGCGAGCACCTGCTGTCGCTCATCGAGGGCACGCTCGACATCGCGCGCATCGAATCGGGCAAGCTCACGCTCGACGTGGCGCCCATGCGCTTTGCCGATGGGCTGCATGAAATCGCCAGCCTGTTCGAGCTGCAGGCCGCCGCCAAGGGCCTGGCGTTCCGGTTCGATGTGCAGGGCACCCTTCCAGAGGTGGTGCGCGCCGACGAAAAGCGGTTGCGCCAGATCCTCATCAACCTGCTGGGCAACGCCGTCAAGTTCACCGCGCAGGGCACCGTCACGCTGCGCGTGCGCCATGCGCGCGAGATGGCGCGCATCGAGGTCGAGGACACCGGGCCGGGCCTGACGGCGGAGGAGATCGAGCGCATTTTCGAGCCCTTTGCACGGGGCGGCTCGGGCGGTGGCGCCACGGCTGCTGCGCCCGGGGCGGGACTGGGCCTGACCATCGCCAAGATGCTCACCGCGCTCATGGGCGGCGAGCTGACGGTGAGCAGCACCCCCGGCGCGGGCTCGGTGTTTCACGTCAAGCTCTTCCTGCCTGAGGTGCATGCGGAGGCGCTGGGCAAGGCTGCGCCTGCACCCGCCGTGGCCCGGCGCGCACGCAAGGGCTATGCGGGCGAGCGCCGCCGCATCCTGGTGGTGGACAACGAAGAGCCCGACCGTGAACTGCTGGTGCAACTGCTCGAACCCCTGGGCTTTGAGCTGCGCCAGGCCGCCAGCGGCCACGACGCGCTGGACCTGCTGGTCACGGGCTACCGGCCGCACGCGGTCTTCATGGACCTCGCCATGCCCGGCATCGACGGCTGGGAGACCTTGCGGCGCGTGCGCCTGATGCAGATCCCCGGCATGGTGTGTGCCGTGGTCTCGGCCAATGCCTTCGACAAGGCGCTGGACAACGACGTGGGCATCCGGCCCGAGGACTTCATCGTCAAGCCCGTGCGCCACAGCGAGCTGCTGGACTGGCTGGAACGCCGCCTGGGCCTGCAATGGCTGCACGACGAGGCCGCCGTGGCCCCGGCCGTGCCCGCGCTGCCGGGCGCCTGCGCCACGCCGGCGCCCCTGGCCTACCCCGATGCCGCAGCCCTGGCGGCGCTGGCCCAGGTGGTGGCGCTGGGCTACTACCGCGGCATTCTCAACACCCTGGACGACATCGAACGCAGCCAGCCTGCGCACCGCGCTTTTGTGAACACCATGCGGCAACTGGCCAAGCAGTTCCAGTTCGATGCCATGGGCCAGATTCTGGAGCAGGCCCCCCCATGACAACCCCTTTGGCATTCACCCCCGGCACCACGGCCATCGACCGTGCCGACAGCGACCTGGTGCTGATCGTGGACGACGTGCCCGACAACCTGGCCGTGCTGCACGATGCGCTCGACGAATCGGGCTACACCGTACTCGTGGCCACCCATGGGGAGGCCGCGCTGCAGCGCGCCGCGCAGGCCCTGCCCGACATCGTGCTGCTCGACGCCATGATGCCGGGCATGGACGGCTTCGAGGTGGCGCGGCGCCTGAAAGCCTCGCCCGCCACGGCGCACATTCCCATCATCTTCATGACGGGCCTGACCGAGACCGAGCACCTGGTGGCCGCACTGGAGGCGGGCGGGGTGGACTACGTGACCAAACCGATCAAGCCGCGCGAGGTGATGGCCCGCATGGGGGTGCACCTGGGCGCCGCCCGCAAGGCGCGGCAGGACGCCAGCCAGGCACGCGAGGCACGCAATGCGCTGGATGCCTTTGGCTATGCCAGTCTCACCGTGCGGGCTGCGGACGGCCGCATCGTCTGGCAGACGCCGCTGGCGCGCGAACTGCTGCAAGCCTACTTTGGCGAGGCCAGCCCCTGGGCGCCCGAGCCGGTGCAGGCCTGGCTGCGCCGCCATGTGCTGGCCGACAATGCGGCCGAGCGGCTGGCCGCGTCACTGGCCGAACCACCGCGCCTGGCCATCGAGCAAGGCGCTAGCCGCCTCACCTTCCGCCTGCACCAGCAGGCAGGCGACAGCGAGGGCGGCGGTGATTGGCTGCTGGTGATGCGCGAGGTGTCCGACGCCAAGGTGATCGAGTCCATGGGCCTGGCTTTCAGGCTCACGGCGCGCGAGGCCGAGGTGCTGTACTGGGTGGTCAAGGGCAAGATCAACCGCGACATCGGCGACATTCTGGGCGCCAGCCCCGCCACGGTGAAGAAGCACCTGGAGCGAGTGTTCGCCAAGCTCGGGGTGGAAACGCGCACCGCTGCTGCCGCCATGGCGATGATCCGCATGCGGCAGTTGCACCCGCAGTTCGAGGGCTGAGCGCACGCTGAACCGGCGCGGCATACGCCACCCGGCGTATTTCCCAAACAGGCGCTGCTCTCCAGAATCCATTCCATCGACCGATCAAAGCCTCTTCAGGGGCCATCGGGCGAAGCGGTTTGAAACCCCTCACTGGAGAAGCCCTCATGCAACGTCGTTATTCCCTCAAAGCCCTCGCGGCCCTCGCCACGCTGGCAGGCCTGTCCGCGCTGCCCGCCCACGCGCAGGAGACCATCAAGGTCGGCATCCTGCACAGCCTGTCGGGCACCATGGCCATCTCGGAAACGGTGCTCAAGGACACCGTGCTCATGGCCATCGACGAGATCAACGCCAAGGGCGGCGTGCTGGGCAAGAAGCTCGAACCCGTGGTGGTGGACCCGGCCTCCAACTGGCCGCTGTTTGCTGAAAAAACCAAACAGCTGCTGGGCCAGGACAAGGTCTCGGTCATCTTCGGCTGCTGGACCAGCGTGAGCCGCAAGTCGGTGCTGCCCGTCGTGGAAGAAATGAACGGCCTGCTGTTCTACCCCGTGCAGTACGAGGGTGAAGAATTGTCCAAGAACGTGTTCTACACCGGCGCCGCGCCCAACCAGCAGGCCATCCCTGCGGTGGACTACCTGATGAGCAAGGACGGCGGCGGTGCCAAGCGCTGGGTGCTGCTGGGCACCGACTATGTGTACCCCCGCACCACCAACAAGATCTTGCGCGCCTACCTCAAGTCCAAGGGCGTGAAGGACAGCGACATCGACGAGAAGTACACGCCGTTCGGCCATTCGGACTACCAGACCATCGTCGCCGACATCAAGAAGTTCAGCCAGGGCGGCAAGACGGCCGTGGTCTCCACCATCAACGGCGACTCCAACGTGCCGTTCTACAAAGAGCTGGGCAACGCGGGCCTGAAGGCCAAGGACGTGCCGGTGGTCGCCTTCAGCGTGGGTGAAGAAGAACTGCGCGGCGTGGACACCAAGCCACTCGTGGGGCACCTCGCCGCCTGGAACTACTTCCAGTCCATCAAGAGCCCCGAGAACACCGCCTTCATGAAAAAGTGGGCCGACTACGCCAAGGCCAAGAACATTGCGGGCCACAAGGACAAGCCGCTCACCAACGACCCGATGGAAGCCACCTACATCGGCATTCACATGTGGAAGCAGGCGGTGGAGAAGGCCAAGAGCACGGATGTGGACAAGGTGATTGCCGCCATGGCGGGCCAGACCTTCAAGGCACCGAGCGGCATCGTGAGCAAGATGGACGAGAAGAACCATCACCTGCACAAGAGCGTGTTCATCGGCGAGATCAAGGCCGACGGCCAGTTCAACGTGGTGTGGAAGACGCCGGGCCCGGTGAAGGCCAAGCCATGGTCGCCTTACATCGAAGGCAACGACAAGAAGAAGGACGAACCCGAAAAAATGTGAGCACCCCCCTGAGGCGCTAGCGCGCCTTCACCCCCTCTCTCGACTCGCTGCGCGATTCGGGAGGGGGGACGCCGCCAGCGCGGCGGGGCGGCCCTTGCGCGGCGGCCCTCGCTTTTGGATCGCGCGTGCTCTGCGGCCCACTGATTTTTCAAACGATCTCCGTCATGTTTGTTTCCCTCTTTTCTCGCCTGATTGCCTGCCTGCTGCTGTGTGCGGCCGTGCAGGCGCACGCGCTCACGGCCGAGGCGGCGCGGGCCATGGCGGCGGGTGATACCGATGAGCGCATCGCTGCGCTGCAGGCCGCCATCGCCACGCCAGACGAGGCCACTGTGGCCTTCATCCGCGCCATGGCCGACGACGCGGTCAAGATCGCGGACGATCGCGTCATCGTCATTCAGAACGACAAAGGCGTGGACCCGGTGAGCGGTAGCGAAGTGCCCGTACCGGAGGATGCCGAAGACATCGTCAACAACAACCGCATGCGCGGCGAGTTCGACTCCGCGCTCGCCTCGCTGCAGCTCCTGTCCAGCGACGTCGCCGAGCGCCGTGCGGCCATCGACGCCCTGCGCGAAGAGACCGACGAAGCCCGCCTGCCGCTGTTCGAGAAGGCACTGGCCGCCGAGCAGGACAGCGCACTGAAGGCCCGCCTGGAGAACATCCGCGCACGCATCCTGATTGCCAGCGGCGACGCCGCCAAGCGCCTGGACGCTGCGCAACACCTGGCCGCCAGCGGAAACCCCGCCACGCGCACCGTGCTGCTGGAGCAGCTGCGCAATGAACAAGACCCCAAGGTCAAGGCCGCCCTGCAGGCTGCGCTCCAAAGCGTGGAAGAACGCCTGCAGTGGGGCGAGCGCCTGGCCGCCATGTTCTCGGGCATCAGCCTGGGGTCTATCCTGCTGCTGGTGGCGCTGGGCCTGGCCATCACCTACGGCCTCATGGGCGTGATCAACATGGCGCACGGCGAGCTGATGATGATCGGCGCCTATGCCACCTATGTGATGCAGGGCGTTTTCCAACGCTACTTTCCGGGTGCGTTCGACTGGTACCTGGTCGCGGCCGTGCCTGCCGCCTTCATGGCATCGGCCCTCATGGGCGCGGTGCTGGAGCGTGGCGTGATCCGCTTTCTGTACGGCCGCCCGC
The DNA here is from genome assembly GCA_001770955.1 of Burkholderiales bacterium RIFCSPLOWO2_12_FULL_65_40. Classification (GTDB taxonomy): domain Bacteria; phylum Pseudomonadota; class Gammaproteobacteria; order Burkholderiales; family Burkholderiaceae_C; genus Simplicispira. Next base: position 90,436 of record MESL01000008.1, read on the forward strand.
TGGAGACGCTGCTGGCCACCTGGGGCATCAGCCTGATGCTGCAGCAACTGGTGCGCAGCGTGTTCGGCGCGCAGAACGTGGGCGTGGAAAACCCCGCGTGGATGAGCGGCGGCGTGCAGCTCATGGACAACCTGCAGCTGCCCTGGAACCGCGTGATCATCGTCGCCTTCGCGCTGGCGGTGCTGGCTGGTGTGGCCTTTCTCATCAGCAAGACGCGCCTGGGCCTGTTCGTGCGCGGCGTCACGCAGAACCGGCCCATTGCCTCGTGCATGGGCGTAAACACGGCGCGGGTCGATACCTATGCCTTTGCGCTGGGCTCGGGCATCGCCGGCCTGGCGGGCTGCGCTTTAAGCCAGGTGGGCAACGTGGGGCCCGACCTGGGGCAGGGCTACATCGTGGACTCGTTCATGGTGGTGGTGCTGGGTGGCGTGGGCCAGCTGGCGGGCACCGTGTATGCCGCGCTGGGCCTGGGCGTGCTCAACAAGTTCCTCGAAGGCTGGACGGGCGCCGTGCTGGCCAAGATCGCCGTGCTGGTGTTCATCATCATCTTCATCCAGAAGCGGCCGCAGGGCATCTTTGCGGTGAAGGGCCGGACAGCAGATTGAGACCGTTATGACTACCCCTGCTATCCAACTCCCCGCACCCGCACCGCTGCTCACACGCGGCGGCTGGTCGGCCTTTATCGTGGCGCTCATCGTGGTGTGCGCCGTGGCGCCCGTGCTCAACCTGTGGGTGCCCGCAGGCAGCGCGTTGCACCTCAGCGACTACGCCGTGGCGCTGCTCGGCAAGATCATGTGCTACGCCATCTGCGCACTCGCCATGGACCTGATCTGGGGCTACACCGGCATCCTGAGCCTGGGCCACGGCCTGTTCTTCGCATTGGGTGGCTATGTGATGGGCATGTACCTGATGCGCCAGATCGGGCGCGATGGCAACTACCAGAGCGACCTGCCCGACTTCATGGTGTTCCTCGACTGGAAGGAGCTGCCCTGGCACTGGGCGCTGTCGGACAGCTTTGTGGCCACGCTGATCCTCATCGTGGCGGTGCCGGGCGTGATTGCCTTCGTGTTCGGCTACTTCGCCTTCCGCTCGCGCATCAAGGGCGTGTACTTTTCCATCATCACCCAGGCCATGACGTACGCGGCCATGCTGCTGTTCTTCCGCAACGAGACGGGCTTTGGCGGCAACAACGGCTTTACCGACTTCAAGCGCATTCTGGGCATGCCCCTGGCCACGCAGAACATGCGCATGCTGCTCTTCGTGCTCACGGGCGTCACGTTGCTGGTGTTCTTTTTGCTGGCCCGCTGGCTGGTGCGCAGCAAGTTTGGCCGCGTGCTGCAGGCGGTGCGTGATGCCGAAACGCGC
>MESL01000009.1 GCA_001770955.1 Burkholderiales bacterium RIFCSPLOWO2_12_FULL_65_40
GCCCGCGCCAATTGACCCACACCAGCCGCCCAGCCCCGTGGAAGGCGCGGAAATCCACCGAAAAGTTCGGGCTGTTCCCCGCCAGGTGCCTGCGGTACGCCGCCTGCACGCGCCCGCGATCCTCGGGGTCGATGAGCTTCTCCAGAAAGCGCCAGCCACCGTCATGCACATGATCGCCGTCACCCAGCCCGACGATCTGGTGAAAACGCCCGGACACATGCAGGGCGTCCGTTCGCAAGTTCCAATACCAGATGCCGTCATTGGATCCGCGGGTCGCCAGCAAATAGCGGTTTTCGGAGCGCACCAACTCCAGCTCGGTGTTCTTCTGCTGGGTCACGTCGATCATCAGGCCGATCATGCGGTTCGGCCGCCCCGGCTCGACCACTGCGCGGCACAGATCGCGCACCCACACCACCTTGCCGGACTTGGCAATCAGCCGGTAACTCATCTCGTAGGCATAGCTGTGCGTGGCGTTGTAGGCGGCATCGTCGATCAGCAGGGCCTGCTCCAGATCATCGGGATGCACATGCGCCCGCCAGAAGCCCGGGTCAGCCCGCCACTCCTCCACGGAGTAACCGAACAAGCGTTCGACCTGCGGGCTCAGAAAGGTATTGCCCACGCCGATTTCAGCTTCCCACACCACGCCATCAATGGTCTCCAGCAGGCGCAGAAAGCGCTGGCGAACCTCCACCAGCACCTGCTCGGTGACTTCGGTGATCTCGATCAGGACACCCTGGCGGCTGATCACCCGCTCCGCCGCATCCGTCTCCGGGTGGAGCTGCAAACGCACCCAGCGGTAGTCCGCGCCGGCGAATCGCATCCGGAACACCGGCATGCCCGAGCGCATGGTGCCGATGTCGTCGGGGTGCACAAACTCCAGCAGAGACCTGCCGAGCGCCGCCTCCACCGAATGGCCGGTGAGCTTGCGCCACGCCGGGTTCAGATAAGTGATCTCCCACAGTGCATCGGTTTGCACCACCGCCTCGGGCAGCAGTTGCAGCAGTTTTGCGGACGGCGCGGGAGTGGTGGGCATGCAGGGCTGTCGCGAAAGGGGGGGGCAGTTACATCCAACGGATAGAAAAATCAACCACGTTGGATCAAGTATGGCACGGGTTTATGGTGCCTGAGCCCCCTTGGTTTCGGTGGCTTGGGGCAGCGAAAGTGTGCAAGCCAGCAACGCCCTCCCCGGCGCTGGCTCGCTCATATCACGACGGCATCACCCGTCAGAGCGCCACCTTCACCCCCACCGTCGCATTGCGCCCCATCAAAGGCGCGGCCGTCTTGATGAAGAAGGAGTACGCCTGATCGCAGTCGGGTATCAGCCAGAAGCAGCCATTCGACGCATGATCTTCTGTGTTCATCATTGACTGAAATCCAGAAATTTTTAGGTTTGTCGAAACGCTACAACAGCAAATTTGCCCTTGAGCCTGTAAATTCATAAAGTTATACACGAACTAGACATGCCTGCTGCATACCTTCTAAATCTAGTTAGAGCCACTCCACCGGTTCAATCTTCAAGAACTAAATGCCAAAAATTAATAATCCGGCGACAATCGCAACCCAATTCGGCATCGACGCGAAAACTCTCGTCGATCTTGGCGTCGTAAATGTTTTGTTGAATACGGATACGCCACTTTTCATTGATCCACTACTTCTTAGCCACAGCGAGCATGAAGAGATTAGGGTCGGTGCACATCAGCGCTACACCAATCGCTTTCAAACAATCATAAAACTTTTGGCAGCATCTAAGGAAAAAGACGATCTACCTTGGAGAAGTGCACAACGTCTGTTTCGATTCTCCGAGATCAGTTGGACGTGCCTTGGTTACGGATCGTCGGTGAATGGCTCAGGTTTTGGCAAGGATTTGGTGTCGGCCACACTTGAAACTGCAGCTCAAATCGTTGCCCTCGGCGTAACTGACGTCGATCTATTCATGGCACTCGCACTATTCGAGGAAGGCATCGGTCCAGATCGAATCAGCGACATGACTACTAACATAGTCCTACCTGATCTTGTTGAGTTCTCTCGTCGAATCAACGAGACACTCATGCTCCCAACGCGGAGCTTCAAGTTGTCTGGGGTGGATACCGAACTCATCGTTAATCCGTTTTCCGAGAAGCCTCTGTTGCTTGTCCCTGCCGATATTGTCAGAGACCTACCAATCGCTACCGATTGGTCAGACATATCTCATGTAGTAAGAGAGAACGAGGAATTACGAGACAAGGTGAATGGCCAGATTGGTGAAATTTGGGCGACCATGTCGAAGGAAGACAAGGCGCGCCTAAAGCGTTCTGCGTTGAGCAGCAAGGCGGCGTTCGATCAGGTCATGACTCTAGTTCGAGAGGTTGCTCCAAGCTCCTACGATCTCCGATCCGATCCCAATGGGGAACTCTTCTGGACCGAACTTCTCACGTCTATCGCACGCGAGTACCCGGTCAACTTAACTGAATTTAAGAAGGAAAATCTTTCGCTCGCGGAAGCAAAAGAAGTCGTCAATGCAATCCTCCGCCAGTTCAAAGATCTGGTTGAGAATAAGGGGCTTTGGAAAGAGCTGTGGGACGACACGGGCAAACCACGTAGGGAGAAGGCGGCTCAGCGGCTATTGTTCGCTGTCGCGTACAGCTACTGTAAGGCAAACAATCTTGACTTGACGCCAGAAGCTGATTCTGGAAACGGTCCGGTCGACTTCAAAGTTTCTCGAGGTTTCGACACAAAGATCGTCGTCGAAATAAAGCTTTCGACGAATGGCAAGACGGTGCACGGCTACGAAAAGCAGCTGGAAATTTATAAAAAGGCAGATGACACGGACGTAGGCATTTTCGTGCTTATTGATGTTGGTTTGTTAGGGCAAAAGTATGCCACGATTCAGCGCGTCCGTAATGAGTTCTTAGCGAACAATGGCGTAGCTTCTGACATTTGGTACGTCAACGGGCTACAGAAAGACTCGGCAAGTAAGCGCGATTGATCCACCACACGCGTGCAGTGCAAGGTATCCCTAATTATTCCTTCTGGCGGACTGCCCTTCAGCCATCCGCTTAAAAGCTGCTAATACTATTCAGCAAATGATTGTTTGTGGCTGATATTAGGCGGGAAACCATAATCAATAAGGTACGACAAGACTAAACAACGACGCAGAGGGGTATTGTTAGCAACTTTTTGGCTTGTTCGTTAGTGAACGTTTGCTCTGGGTCGATAGCGATCCAATCGGATTGCCGAACCCTCCACAAATAGTCTTCACCGGCTGCGCAAGCCAGCAGCGCCCTCCCCCGCCGCTGGCTCGCTCACATCAAGACGGCATCGCCCGTCAGAATGCCACCCTCACCCCCACCGTCACATTGCGCCCCATCAAAGGCGCGGCTGTCTTGATGAAGGAGGTGTGGGCGTAGGCCAGCCGGTCCGTCAGGTTGTGGCCCTTCAGGTACACCTGCCACGGCGTGCCATTCGTCTGCCCGCTGTAGCTCACCCCCAGGTTCAGCATGCCGTAACCGGGCGTGGGCTGCTCGAAGGCGGCCACGCGGCTCTGGCGGGCCACTTGCAGCCACTCCACCTGGCCTTGCCAGGCGTTCCAGGTGGCGTCCAGGCGCAGGCCGGCGCGGGCCGGGGGGATGCGGGGGAGCAGGCTGCCATCGTGCAGGCGGGCGCGCACGGCGTCGCCGAACAGGGTAACGCCTACATGGCGGTTCAGGCGCTGGCGCACCTGGGCTTCGATGCCGGTGAAGGTGGCGTTTTGCTGGGCGTATTGCAGCAGTTGCAGGCCGTCCAGCTCGTCGAGCGTGGCGCCGTGGATGTAGCCGTTGATGCGGTTGCGGAACACGCTCACGCCAAAGGTGGTGTCGCCGCTGGTCTTGCGCAGGCTCAGGTCGATGTTGTTCGACGTTTCAGCGCGCAGGTTGGCGTCGCCGCGCTCGTAGGTGGCGGTGGCCATGTGTAGGCCGCGGGCGTACAGCTCTTCGGGCGTGGGGGCGCGGCTGGCGCGGGTGAGGCTGGCGCCCAGCTGGTAGCCGGGGCGGAACTTCCACACCGCGCCCAGCGATGCCGAGGTGCCGATGTGGCTGCGCTCCAGGGCGCTGGTTTCTGCCTGGGCCGTCTGGCGGTCGTGGCGCAGGGCGGCCTCGAAGCGCCAGTCGCCCCAGCGGTATTCCTCCAGCGCGAACAGGCCGGCGCGGCGTGTGGTGGTGGGCTGGATGTAGGCCTCGTCGCCCTCGGCGGCAAAGCGGCGTTGCGAAGCCTGCACGCCCAGCATGCCGCGCCAGCCGGCCACGGGTTCGTGCTGCAATTCCACGCGGGCGCTGTGGGCCTTGTTTTGGAAGGTGGTGACGGGGGTGCCGTCTTCCACCTCGTCATGCTGGTAGTCAGTGATGCCGGCGCGCAGGCGCAGGGCGGTGAAGCCTGCAAAGGGGTTGCGCAGCTCGCCCCGGATGTCCAGGCGCTCGCTGCGCAGGTCGACCACGGGCACGTCGCCGTGTTCGCCCTCGCCGCCGTGGTCGTGGCCGTCGTCCTCGCCGTGGCTGCCGCAGTGCAGGCGGTCGCCATGGGTGTGGCAACCGTCAAAACCGTGGTTGTGGCCCGGCAGGCCGTAGCGGGCGTTCTGGCGCGTGATGGCGGCGCCCAGGTATCCGCGTTCGCCCACCCACGAGATGCTCACGCTGCCGGTGTCGGTGCGGTTGAAGCTGCCGGGCACCTTGCGGTCCACATGGCCGTCGTGCAGCCAGCCGGGGCCCACGCGGTAGTCGCCTGCGTCGCGCGCCACGCCCTCCACGTGCACGGCCAGGTTACCCGTGCCGCCGGTGAGCGAGAACACGCCCGCCTTCTCGCTGGCGCCGCTGTTGGCGCGCAGCTCCAGGCTGCCTTCGTAGCCCTTGGCGGGCACGGCGGTTGGCACCTTGCCGTCGAGCACGTTGACCACGCCGCCCACCGCGCCGTCGCCATGCACCAGGGCCGAGGGGCCACGCAGCACTTCGATCTGGGTGGCGAGCAGGGGCTCAGAGACGACGGCGTGGTCGGGGCTGAGGGTGGAGGCGTCGTGCAGCTCGGCGCCGTCGCTCAGCACCTTGACGCGTGGGCCGTCCATTCCGCGGATGATGGGGCGGCTGGCCCCGGCGCCGAAGTGGCTGCTGGTGATGCCGGGCTCGCCAGCCAGGGTTTCGCCCAGCGTGGCCTCGCGGCGCTGCACGAGTTCGTCGCCTTCGAGCACGCTGGCGGGGGTGGTCATGTCGCTGGCACCCAGTTGCAGGCCGCTGGCCGACACGGTGACGGGCGGCAGGCTGGGGGCCGGGGTTTCTGCGGGACTGTTCTGGGCCTGGGCAAGGCTGGACGCGGCCAGCACGGCGGCCAGGGCCACGGGGCGCAGGGCGGGAAGGAACGAGGTTGCGGTGTGTTGTTGCATGGAAATAGGTGTGCGGGTGCGGCACGGCCGGCGCCACGCTGGCCCGTCAAACGCAGGCGCGCGAATGCCATGGCCATGCCACGGTTTCAAGCAAAATTGGCCTCTAGCGCTTATGCATCAAACGCCAGTAGCTATCAATTCAGGAGTAACTGGATCGGGTACGGCGGGCAGAAGCCCGTCACCCCAGCGCCCGCAGGGGCGGCCCCCGGGCGTGGAACAGCGCCACATGGCGTGGCGCCGTGCCCGTGGCGAGCCAGGGCGCGGGCAGCGCGGCGGGCAGCGGGGGCGGAAGGGCCTGGGGCGCGCCCAGGGCGGCGTCGGCCAGCGCGAGCTGGTCGAGCAATAGGCAGTCCACCGGGGTGTGGTCTGCCAGGAGGGGAAGGAGAAAATAGCCCGCGCCGTCCGCTGGCGCCGCCGCATGCGCGGCATGCTGGTGTGCACCCTGCCCGCCGTGCACCGACTGGTGCAGGCGGCCCAGCGTGGGCGCCCAGACCAGGGCCAGCAGCAGCCACAGCAACGCCGCACCCTGGCGCAGGCGCAGGATGGGGTGCAGGGGGCGGTGTCGCGGCTGCATCAGTTGCCAGGGTGGCGGGGGGGGGCTGAATCGGCCTCAGTGCGCGTGCTTCATGCCGCAGTATTTGCCGATGGCCAGGTTCTTGCAGGCGGCCTGCAGTTCTTTCATGCAGACATCCTGGCCCTTGCCCGAGGCCAGGCATTTGGCTGCGGCCTCGTGCGCGGCGGCCATGGCGCGGTGGCGCTCGATGTCGGCCTGGGTTTCCTTGTCGGAATGCGTCTGCGCCTGGGTCAGGGTCGCGACGAGCAGCAGGGGCGCCAGCGCCAGCGTGGCAAATGGGTTCTTCATGGGGCTGAATTCTTTCAGATCGGGCAGGTTGCCCGTGCCGTCAGCGTCATTCGTCCTTCAAAAACCGGGCGAAGGTCTTGCGAAACTTGACCACCTTGGGGCCTACGACATAGGCGCAGTAGCCCTGCAAAGGGTTCTTGGCGTAATAGTCCTGATGGTAATCCTCTGCGGGCCAGTAATTGTGCAGAGGCTGCACTTCGGTGGTGATGCTGGCACCCAACAGCTTGTCTTGCGATATTTCGCGGATCAGGTCGTTGGCCACTTCCGAGTGTGCCGGGTCTTCGAAATAGATGCCGCTGCGGTATTGCGTGCCCACGTCGTTGCCCTGGCGGTTGAGGGTGGTGGGGTCGTGGGTGGCAAAAAAGATCTCCAGAATGTCGCGCAGGCCGATGACGGCCGGGTCGAAGGTCAGACGCACCACCTCGGCATGGCCGGTGGAGCCGGTGCAGACCTGTTCGTAGCGGGGGCGCACCACCGCTCCGTTGCAGTAGCCGCTTTCAACGTCGGTGATGCCGCGCACGCTGTCGAATACGGCTTCAGTGCACCAGAAGCATCCACCGCCCAAGGTGATGGTGGGCAGGCCCGGGGATTGTGGTTGTGACATGCTCCAATGGTGCTTGAAGTGCAGTATTTGACGCAGCAAAGGGGCTTTGCTACATTACTAACCAGTCAGTCAGTAAATAACACCCCGTGCCTTCCGTCCCCCTCCCCCCTGCTCCGGCACCCAAACGCGAGCGCCGCAAGGAAGCCCGCCCCGGCGAGTTGCTGGACGCCGCGCTCGACCTGTTCGTGGAGAAGGGCTATGCCGCCACCAAGGTGGATGAGGTGGCTGCGCGTGCCGGGGTGTCCAAGGGCACGCTGTTTTTGTACTTTCCCAGCAAGGAAGAGCTGTTCAAGGCCGTGGTGCGCGAGAGCATCGTGGGCCGGTTTGGCGAATGGAGCCACGAGCTGGCGCAGTTTCAGGGCAGCACGGCCGAGATGCTGCGCTACGCCTACTCCACTTGGTGGGAAAGCATTGGCTCCACGCGGGCCTCGGGCATCACCAAGCTCATGCTCAGCGAAGCGGGCAATTTCCCGGAAATCACGCAGTTCTACCAGCGCGAAGTGATCGAGCCCGGCCAGCAACTGATCCGGCGCGTGCTGCTGCGCGGCGTTGAGCGTGGCGAGTTTCGCGCGGTGAACATGGATTACGCCGTGTACGCCGTGCTGGCGCCCATGATCTTCCTGATGCTCTGGAAGCACTCCATTGGCGCCTGCGTGCCCGACGCGATGGCGTTCGACCCCGAGGCCTATATCAGCAGCCAGGTCGACAACCTGTTGCACGGGCTGCTGGTGCGCCCCGGCCCTCCCCCTTCACCCCCACCGGTCTGAACCCATGAAACGCTGGATTCCCTGGATGGCTGCGGCCATCGTCATCGTGCTGGTCGCGGGCGGCGCCTGGCGGGCCATCGCGGCGCGGCAGACGCAGCAAAAGGCTCTGGCCGCCTCGGTGAAGGCCGAGCAGGTGGTCATGGAGATCGCCCCCGGCGAGATCACGCCCGTACGTCGCCAGAGCCTGGTGCTGGCGGTGCCGGTATCGGGCTCATTGCGCGCGGTGCAGTCGGCCACCATCAAGGCGCGCGTGGCCGGGGAACTGCAGGGCCTGCAACTGCGTGAGGGCGACAGCGTGCGCGCCGGCCAGGAGGTGGGGCGCATCGACCCCACCGACTCCAACGCCCGCCTGCGCCAGGCGCAGCAGCAGGCCGATGCGGCCAAGGCGCAGGTGAACATCAGCCAGCGCCAGTTGGACAACAACCGCGCGCTGGTGGATCAGGGTTTCATCTCGCGCACCGCGCTCGACACCTCGCAGGCCAACCTGAATGCGGCCCAGGCCTCATACCAGGCCGCCCTGGCAGCCGCCGACGTGGCGCGCAAGGCGCTGGCCGACACGGTGCTGCGCAGCCCGATCACCGGGCTGGTGGCCCAGCGCCTGGTGCAGAACGGCGAACGCGTGGCCGTCGAGGCGCGCATTCTGGAGGTGGTGGACCTCTCGCGCCTGGAGTTGGAAGCGCTGCTGGCCCCCGCCGACTCGGTGGCCGTGCGCGTGGGCCAGAAGGCCCGCCTGACCCTCGAAGGCAATGGCGAGCCGCTGCAGGCCACGGTGGTGCGCATCAGCCCCAGCGCGCAGGCGGGCAGCCGCACGGTGCCGGTGTACCTGGCTGTGACGCCGCCCACGGGCGGGCCCGCACTGCGCCAGGGCCTTTTCGTACAGGGCGAGCTTGACGTGGGCACAGCCGACCTGCTGACGGCGCCGCTGGACGCCGTGCGCACCGACAAGCCCGCACCCTATGTGCAGGTGGCCGACAACGGCCGCGTGGTGCACCGGGCCGTGCGCACCGCCCAGCGTGCACAGGTGGACGGCCAGACCGTAGTGGCCATCGAGGGTGTGCCCGAAGGCGCACTGGTACTGGCCGGGCGTGTGGGCGCCCTGCCCGAAGGCACGGCGCTGCGCCTGCCCGGCAGTGGCCCCGCCCCGGCGGCCAGCACGGCCGCCGCCCAACACTGACCGCCAGGACTTCGCAGCATGTGGTTTACCAAGGTCAGCCTGAAGAATCCGGTGTTCGCCACCATGGTCATGCTGGCCTTTGTGGTGCTGGGCATTTTTTCGTACCAGCGTTTGAAGGTGGACCAGTTCCCCGAGATCGACTTTCCGGTGGTGGTGGTCACGGCCGACTACCCCGGCGCCTCGCCCGAGATCGTCGAGAGTGAAGTCACCAAGAAAATCGAAGAAGGCGTCAACTCCATCGCCGGCATCAACGCCCTGACCTCGCGCAGCTTCGAGGGCTCGGCCGTCGTCATCATCGAGTTCCAGCTCCACATCGACGGGCGCAAGGCCGCCGAGGACGTGCGCGAGAAGGTGGCCACCGTGCGCACGCAACTGCGCACCGAGGTGAAAGAACCGCGCGTGCTGCGTTTTGACCCGGCGAGCCGCCCGGTGTGGTCGCTGGCGGTGCTGCCCGATGGGGACGAAGCCACGCGCCAGAGCGCCGTGGAACTGACCACCTGGGCCGACCAGACGCTGAAAAAGCGCCTGGAAAACGTGCGCGGCGTGGGCGCCGTGACGCTGGTGGGTGCCACGCGGCGCGAGATCAACATCTACCTCGACCCCAAGGCGCTCGAAGCCTTCGGCATCACGCCCGAGCAGGTGGCGCAGGCCGTGCGCAACGAAAACCAGGACCTGCCGCTGGGCGCCATCCGGTCGCTCGACCAGGACCGCGTGGTGCAGATCGACGCGCGCATGGAGCGCCCCGAGGACTTCGGCCGCATCATCGTGGCACGCAAGAACGGTGCGCCGGTGCGCGTGGACCAGCTCGCCCGCGTGCAGGACGGCCCGCAGGAGGTAGAAAGCCTGGCGCTCTACAACGGCCAGCGCACGCTGCTGATGTCGGTGCAGAAGGCCCAGGGCGAGAACACCATCGAGGTGGTCGATGGCCTCAACGACACCGTGCAGGCGCTGCGCAAGGAGCTGCCCCCGGGCGTGCGCCTGGAGACCATCGGCGACAGCTCGCGCCCCATCCGGGTGGCCGTGGACAACGTGCGCCAGACGCTGATCGAGGGCGCTTTGCTCACCGTGCTCATCGTCTTTTTGTTCCTGAACTCGTGGCGCTCCACCGTCATCACGGGGCTGACGCTGCCGATTGCGCTGATCGGCACCTTTCTGTTCATGAACATGTTCGGCTTCACCATCAACATGATCACGCTGATGGCGCTGAGCCTGTGCGTGGGCCTGTTGATCGACGACGCCATCGTGGTGCGCGAGAACATCGTGCGCCATGTGCAGATGGGCAAGGGCAGCTACCAGGCGGCCATGGACGGCACGCAGGAGATCGGCCTGGCCGTGTTGGCGACCACGCTGTCGATCGTGGCGGTGTTCCTGCCGATTGGCTTCATGGGCGGCATCATCGGCAAGTTCTTCCACGAGTTCGGCATCACCATCGTGGCGGCGGTGCTGATTTCGATGTTTGTCAGCTTCACGCTCGACCCCATGCTGTCGAGCATTTGGGAAGACCCGAGCATTCATACCCATGGGAAGAAGCTCAAGCCCGTCACCTTCTATGACAAGACCATCGGCCGTGTGACCGGCTGGTTCGACCACGCCACCGACACGCTCGTCGAGACCTACCAGCACATCCTGCGCTGGTCGCTGGTGCACAAGCTGGCCACGCTGGCCATGGCGGCGGGCATTTTTGTGCTCAGCGTGGTTATGGTGCCGTTGCTGGGCACCGAGTTCGTGCCCAAGGCCGATTTCTCCGAAACTTCCATCAACTTCTACGTGCCCGTGGGCGCATCCATCGAGGCCACCGAGGCCAAGGCGCAGCAGGTCGAGGCCGTGGTGCGCAGCCTGCCCGAGGTGCGCTACACGCTCTCGACCATCAACACCGGCAGCACACAGGGCAAGATTTACGCCAGCGTCTATGTGCGGCTGGTGGACCGCAAGGACCGCCAGCGCAGCGTGGACGAGATGTCGGGCGTGCTGCGCGAGCGCCTGCGGCAGATTCCGGGTATCACGGTCACGCACGTGGGCCTGCTCGACCCGGTGGGCGGGCAAAAGCAGATCGAATTCTCATTGCAGGGCCCCGACCTGCAGGAGCTGGCACGGCTGACGCGCGCAGTGAATGAAAAAATCCGCACCATTCCGGGCCTGGTGGACCTCGATTCGAGCGTCAAGCCCGACAAGCCGGTGATTGCCGTCGATGTGCGCCGCGACGCGGCTTCCGACCTGGGCCTGTCGGTGGCGCAGATGGCCAACAGCCTGCGCACCCTGATCGCCGGCCAGACCGTGGGCAACTGGCGCGCCCCCGACGACCAGACCTACGACGTCAACGTGCGCCTCGCCCCCGAGGCGCGCAACACGCCGCAGGACCTGGAGCGCCTGCCTTTTGCGCTGACCGGCGCCGACGGCAGCAGCCGCATCGTGCGACTGAACCAGGTGGCCAGCGTGCGCGAATCGACCGGCCCCAACCAGATCAACCGGCGCGACCTGACGCGCGAGGTGGCCGTGAACGCCAACGTGCACAACCGCTCGGCTGGCGAGGTCTCGGGCGACATCCGCAAGGTGCTTGACGGCATGGCGTTCCCGCCCGGTTACCGCTACCAGTTTGGCGGCTCGACCAAGAACATGCAGGAATCGTTTGGCTACGCCATCTCGGCGCTGCTGCTGGCCGTGGTGTTCATCTACATGATCCTGGCCAGCCAGTTCAAGAGCTTCGTGCAGCCGCTGGCGCTGATGACCTCGCTGCCGCTCACGCTCATTGGCGTGGTGCTGGCGCTGCTGATGTTCGGCTCATCGCTGTCGATGTTTTCCATCATCGGCGTCATCATGCTCATGGGGCTGGTGACCAAGAACGCCATTTTGCTGGTCGACTTTGCCATCCGCGCCCGCGAGGACCACACCGGCGAGGATGGCCAGCCCGTGGCCGGCATGTCGCGCCACGACGCCCTGCTGATGGCCGCGCGCGTGCGGTTGCGCCCCATTCTGATGACCACGCTGGCCATGATCTTCGGCATGGTGCCGCTGGCCTTTGCCCTCAGCGAAGGCTCGGAGCAACGCGCGCCCATGGGCCAGGCGGTGATCGGCGGGGTCGTCACCTCGTCGCTGCTGACGCTGGTGGTGGTGCCGGTGGTTTATTGCTACATGGACGATCTGGCGCAATGGGCGCGCCGTGTTCTGGGCGGCAAACGCCCGGCCCGGTCTTAAAATCAAGGGTTTGTCCCGACTCGCCCCATAACCCGGAGTTTTTCCATGAACATGCCCCTGAACACGACCGCCGACATCAGCGACCCCATCGCCCAGGCCCGCTACAACCTGATCCAGCAGCAGATCCGGACCTGGAACGTGGTCGACGCCAAGGTGCTGGAGACGCTCGACCAGGTGCACCGTGAGAACTTTGTGCCCGCCGCTTACCGCAGCCTGGCTTTCGTGGACATGGAAATCCCCCTGCGCGGCAACCCGGAAGTGGCCCAGCAGACCGGCCAGTGCATGCTCAAACCCCTCGTCGAGGCCCGCCTGCTGCAGGAAGTGAATGTGCAGCCCCATGAGCGCGTGCTCGAAATCGGCGCCGGGTCGGGCTACATGGCGGCCCTGCTGGCCCACACCGCTGCCCAGGTCGTGACGATCGAAATCAACCCCGAGCTGGCCGCAATGGCCCGCCAGAACCTGGAGCAGGCCGGCATCGGCAACGTCACCGTGATGGAGGCCGATGGCGCACAGGCCAACGTGGTCGAAGGCCCCTTTGATGCAATTGTGCTCAGCGGTTCGGTGGCCGAGGTGCCCCCACAGCTGCTGGCGCAGCTGCGCGATGGCGGGCGGCTGGTGACCATTGCCGGTCAGGAGCCCGTGATGCGCGTGCACCGCGTGCTCAGGAAGGGTGACCGATTTGAGGTTTCGTTCCCCTGGGACACCAACGCCCCGCGCCTGCTGAATTTTGGCGAGCCCACGGGCTTCAAGTTCTGACGCGGGCAGGGAAAGGCAGCAGCGCATGATCGCCCACGTCCGGCCCGCCGACCTCGCCACCTGGTTTGCCCAGGTGGCGCCCGGCAGCGCACCCCTGGTGCTGGACGTGCGCGAGCCCTGGGAGCTGGAGCAGGCCGCAGTGGCCGCGCACGGCTTCGAGCTGCTGGCCATTCCCATGGGAAGCCTGCCCGAGCGCCTGAACGAACTGGACCCCGAGCGCCCCACCGCCTGCCTGTGCCACCACGGTGTGCGCAGCCTGCATGTGGCGGCCTACCTCGCACACCACGGACACGAATGCGTGGCCAACATCACGGGCGGCATTGACGCCTGGGCGCAAGACCACGACCCGGGCGTGCGCCGCTACTGATCCGGCCCTTTTCGCAAGCGCACACCTTTTTCCGCAGGCTTTTTCCAGAAAGACCCCCTCCATGCAGCTGTTCCGGCTTCTTCCCTTGTCCCTGGCGCTGGGCGCCGCTCTTGCCGCACCCGTGCAGGCCCAAAGCCTGCTGGAACTGGTGGAATCGGCCCGTGGCTATGACTCGGCCTGGCAGTCGGCCCAGGCCCAGCTCGAAGCCGCTGCGCGCCGTGCCGACCAGGCCCGCGCCGGCCTGCTGCCCAGTGCCGGCCTTTCGGCCGGTGTCTCGCGCGCCAATACCGACGTCACCCGCCCGGCCGTGGAGCGCACCAGCACCACGCAAAGCCTGGCCGTGAGTGCCTCGCAACCGCTGTACCGCCCGGCCAATCGCATTGCCCTGGAACAGAGCCAGCGCGGCATTGACGTCGCGCAAGCCCAGCTCGATGCCGCCGCGCAGGACCTACTGGTGCGCGTGAGCCAGGCCTACTTCGACGTGCTGGCCGCACAGGACACCCTCACCTTCGTTCAGGCCCAGAAGTCGGCCGTGTCGGAGCAACTGGCCTCTGCCAAGCGCAATTTCGAGGTCGGCACCACCACCGTGACCGATTCGCGCGAGGCGCAGGCACGTTTCGACCTGGTCAGCGCCCAGGAAATCGCCGCCGAGAACGACCTGCAGGTCAAAAAACTCGCCCTTGACCAGCTTGTGGGCACCACCGGCGCCCAGCCCCGTCCGCTGGCCCTGCCCGTGCAGTTGCCCGCCGTGCAGCCCGCCAGCGTGGACCACTGGGTGCAGACGGCGCAAGACCAGCAGCCCGGCGTGCGCCAGGCCGCCTTGGCGCTGGACGTGGCCCGCCTGGAAACCCGCAAGGCTGAAACCGGCCACCGGCCCACCATCGACCTGCAGGCCAGCTATGCCATCCAGCACAACCCCAACGGCACGGTGACCACGCCCAACGTCAACACCCGCACCAACAACGCCAGCGTGGGCCTGGCACTGAACCTGCCCCTGTTCGCCGGGTATGCCGTGCAGAACCGCGTGAAGGAAACCCTGGCGCTCGAGCAGAAGGCCGAGGCGGACCTGGAAACCGTGCGCCGGACCGTGGCCCAGACCACGCGCAGCGCCTACTTTGGCGTGCAGTCGGGCATTGGCCAGGTCAAGGCGCTGGAGGCGGCCGAGCAGTCGAGCCAGAGCGCCCTGGATGCCAACAAGCTGGGCTACCAGGTGGGCGTGCGCATCAACATTGACGTGCTCAATGCGCAAAGCCAGCTCTTCCAGACCAAGCGCGACCTGGCCGTGGCGCGCTATAACGTGCTGCTGGGCCAGTTGAAGCTGCGCCAGGCGGCCGGCACGCTGACGCTGGATGACGTGACGGCCCTCAACGCGCTGCTGGCAAAGTAAGGCGCAGCAGGCGGCCCTGCGGGCTGTCGGTCAGCACATACAGCCAGCCGTCCGGCCCCTGGCGCACATCGCGGATGCGTTCGCCCAGGTCTTCCAGCAGGCGTTCTTCTCGCAGCACCCTGCCCCCCTGCACCTCCAGCCGGTGCAGGCGGCCGAACTTGAGCGAGCCCACGAACAGGCTGCCACGCCAATCCGGGCCGTAACGCTCGCTCGTCAGAAACGCCATGCCCGAGGGCGCAATGGACGGCACCCAGTAATGCAGCGGCGGCTCCATGCCCGCCTTGGCCGGGCCTTCGCCCAACTTGCCGCCACCATAGTTTTCGCCGTGGGTGATGACCGGCCAGCCATAGTTGCGCCCGGCCTCCGGGCGGTTGATTTCGTCGCCGCCTTGCGGGCCATGCTCGTGCACCCACAGGCGAGCGTCCGGCCCCCAGGCGGCGCCCTGCGGGTTGCGGTGGCCCCAGCTCCAGATTTCGGGCTGCGCCCCGGGCCGCTGGCGCAGCGGGTTGTCGGGCGGCACGCTGCCGTCGGGCCGGATGCGCACGACCTTACCATGGTGGTTGTCGAGCGTTTGCGCATCGTCCTTGCGGTGGTAGCGTTCGCCCAGCGTGAGGAACAGGTTGCCATCGGGCGCCTGCACGATGCGGCAGCCAAAATGCAGGTTGCTGGCCACCTTGGGCTGCTGGCGAAAGATGACTTTCACGTCCTGCAGCGTGCTGGCGTCTTGCGACAGGGTGGCGCGCGCCAGCGCCGTGCTGTTGCCGCCGCCCTCGCCGCCGGGCTCGGCAAAACAGAAATACAGGCTCCGGTTGCGCGCAAAGTCGGCATCCAGCGCCACATCGAGCAAGCCGCCCTGCCCGCCCGCCGCGACCCGGGGCAGGCCTGCCACGGGCGCACCCAGGCGGCCATCGGCCGACACCACGCGCAGGCGCCCGGGCCGCTCGGTCACCAGAAAGCGCCCATCGGGCAGAAACGCCACGGCCCAGGGGTGCTGCAGGCCGGTGGCCACGGTGACAGGGGTCAGAGACGGGGCATCGGCAGCGTGAGCGGGTACAGCCCACAGGGCACACGCCGTCAAATTAGCTATTACAAAGATAGCTTTCAGCGCTTTACCAGATTGCCTTGGAGCCCATTTTTCCTTATATTTCATCCGTAATCTCCCTGGAAGGGATATGCCGCCAGCCCCGCGCATGAGGATACCAATCATCCGGCCCATGGCCCGGCCACGTTACAGAATGAAATCCACCGCATGCAACCGTTACAAATGACATGACGGCACCCGTGTTACCCTTGCGCCCCATGTCCCGATGGTTCCTCATTTTGCTGCTGGCCTGTGCCAGCGCCCAGGCTGCTCCCGACGCAGTCCCTGACGCCGACATGGACAGCGCCCTACACCAACAACGCCTGCTGAGCCAGTTTGTCGAAATCCGCCAGAACGTGTCCGTGCAGGCCCACGAGGTGGTGGATCGCACATCCGATCTCGTGGTTACGGCCATGGGTTTTCTGGGCGTGCCCTACCGCCGGGGCGGCAGCAGTGCCGACACCGGCTTTGACTGCAGCGGCCTGGTCCGCGCCATCTACGAGAAAACCGCCGGTCTGCTGCTGCCGCGCCGCGCCGACCAGCAAGCCGCCTTTGCCGAAAAAATCGACAAGAAGGACCTGCAGCCGGGCGACCTGGTCTTCTTCAACACCATGCGCCGCGCCTTCAGCCACGTGGGCATCTATGTGGGCGACGGCAAGTTCATCCATGCGCCGCGCAGCGGCGCCGAGGTGCGCGTGGAAGACATGCAGCAGTCCTACTGGAAGCGCCGCTTTGACGGCGCCCGCCGCGTGAGCACGCCCCTGGCCGCCGCTCCCGCACAGATGGCCCAGCAATAGCCGCACCGCCCTCTCAGGGCCGGGTCACCGTTACGGTTTCGGTGCTGCGGATGGGGCCACCCACTTCATTCACGGGGCCCGCCTGCGGGTTGCGCAACATGGCGCGTGCCTCTGCCATGTCGGCTTGATAGCGCGCCCGGGCCTGCGCCTCGCAGGCCTTGCGCTCGGCAGCGAGCATGCGGCATTCTTCCAGGCTGACCTTGAGGCCGCCACCCGCTTCGCGAATGGCACTGCGGTAGCGCTGCTGCGGCGTTGTGTCGGGCACGTCGGCCCGCTCCAGCGAGGCCGTGTGCGAGGCTTGAGCCCGGGCCACCCCTGGCAACAGCAACAAGGCCGCAGGCAGCAGGGCCGCCCACAGCACGGAATGGGGAATCAGGCGTTTCATCATCGTTGCTCCTTCACACGGGGTTTCGGGTCGTTCAACGCAGGCGAAAGTCCCTGCGCACGCCTCTCCAGAATAGGTGCGGCACTGCCGGGCGCCCCTCGGTCAAAGGCCCCTGGCAGTGCAGGCGCCCAGCGCGCTACCATGTCAGACAACACCGCCACTGCACGCGCCGCAACCGCCATGCCTCCGGACCCTCTCTCGCCCGCACCCGGCCAGCCCGTGCCCCACGACCGAACCGCACTGCGCCAGCTTCTGGCGCAGCGCAACCAGTCCGAGGGACGCCACGCCGCCATCGACGCCACCATCGAGCAGCAGTTTGTGCGCACCGTGGCCATGCTGGTGCTGGACATGTGCGGCTTTTCGCGCATCACCGCCCGCCACGGCATCATCCACTTCCTGGCCATGGTGCACCAGATGGAGCAGGCCGCACGCCCCGCCATCGCGGGCAACGGCGGCGAGGTGATCAAGCAGGAGGCGGACAACGTGTTTGCGGTGTTCAGCCACCCGGAGCAGGCGCTGGAGGCGGCGCTTGACATCCAGCGCGCGCTGGACGCCATGAACGCCGTGCAGCCCCCCGAGGCGGCGCTGCACGCCAGCGTGGGCATTGGCTACGGGCCGACCCTGGTGATTGCCGGCAAGGACCTGTTCGGCCATGAGATGAACATGGCCTGCAAGCTGGGCGAAGACATTGCCGGACAGGGCGAGATCCTGCTCACGGCCGCCGCGTGCCAGGCCCTGGCACCCGGGCACTACACCTTCAGCCCGCTGCAGGAGCACATCGGCGGCATGGACATGCCGGCGTTCCGTTTCGAGGCCAGCCTTCATGAGCGCCCGCTGCCGGGGGCGCCCATGCCGGCGGATGGTGCCTGATGCATAGGGCGCAAGCCGGGGCGTCGCAGCCTGCGGTGGCGCCGAGGCCATGGGTTTGTCATGCACGCGCACCCGATATCGGGTAGGCTGGCGTTTGCTGAATCCACCCGAGGTGTTGCTCATGATGTCTGTGATTGGTTCCCTGCTCATTGGTCTGGTCGTCGGCTTCATTGCCCGGGCTGTCAAGCCCGGCGACGACAAGCTCGGCTGGATCATGACGGCGATCTTGGGCGTGGCGGGCTCGTTCCTGGCCAACTATGTCGGGCAGGCCCTGGGCTGGTACCAGGCCGGAGAGACCGCCGGTTTCCTTGCGGCCGTGGTAGGCGCGGTGGTGTTGCTGGTGATCTACAGCCTGGTCAAGGGCAAATCCTCCTGAGCCCGTCCTCAGGACGCCACCGGATGCACGAATGAACTTCTCCCCACGGGCCCGCAAGCCCGCACCACCGGCCGAAACGGCGCTGGATGCAGCGGCCCGGCGTGCCCGGCGCCTGCTGCACAAGCGCGCCCTGGTGGCTGCGGCGGCAGGGGTGGTGCCGGTGCCCGGGCTCGACTGGGCCGTGGACGCCGCCCTGCTCTCGCGCCTGTTGCCACGCATCAATGCCGAATTCGGCCTGACGCCCGAGCAGCTGGATCGGCTCGACCCCAGCAAACGCGAACAGGTCCAGAAGGCCGTGGGCCTGGTGGGCTCGGTGTTGATCGGCAAGCTCATCACCCGCGACCTGGTGCTCAAGCTCACCAGCGCCATGGGCGTGCGCATGACCACCAAGCAGGCGGCCAAATACGTGCCGCTGGCCGGTCAGGCCATTGCGGCCACGCTGGGCTATGCCACGCTGCGCTACCTGGGCGAGCAGCACATCCGTGACTGCATGCAGGTGGCGGAGATGGCACAGCTTCAGTTGCCCGCTCCGGATGCTACAAAATAAATAGCTTCATACGCTTTCCCAGCAATCGCAAAGGCCTTATTTCACTCAAACCCAAGCGCACTCGCAGGTGAAGTGGCGCAAAAACTTCGGCTGCTTGGTGATCTTCACGCCCCGGATGCTGGCCGCCTTTTCCTTCACCTCGGCAATCACCTCGGCCGCGTAGTCGAAGTGGCTCTGCGTGTACATGCGGCGCGGGAACGCCAGGCGCACCAGCTCCATGCTGTGGTAGGTCTCGACGCCGCTGTCCAGGCGCTTGCCGAACATCACCGAGCCGATTTCCACGCCGCGGATGCCACCCTCCAGATACAGCGCATTGCACAGCGCCCAGGCGGGGTAGTGCTGCACCGGCATGTTCGGCAGCACCGTCTTGGCGTCGATGTACACCGCGTGGCCGCCCGTGGGCTTGACGAAGCCCACGCCGGCCGCCTCCAGGCGCTCGCCCAGGTATTCGGCGGTGCGCAGGCGGTAGCGCAGGTAGTCTTCCTCCATGCCTTCCTCCAGGCCCACGGCCAGGGCTTCGAGGTCGCGCCCGGCCATGCCGCCGTAGGTGGGGAAGCCTTCCATCATGATCAGGCCGTTGCGCACGGCGTCCATCCACTCGTCGCTGCGCAGCACGATGAAGCCGCCGATGTTGACCATGCCGTCCTTCTTGGCGCTCATGGTGGCGCCGTCGGCGTAGGAGAACATTTCCTTGACGATGTCGCGGATCGGCGTGTTCTCGTAGCCCGGCTCGCGCATCTTGATGAACATCGCGTTCTCGGAGAAGCGGCACACGTCCATGATGAAGGGCTTGTCGTATTTCTTGAGCAGCGCGGCGTAGGCACGGATGTTGGCCATCGACACCGGCTGGCCGCCGCCGGTGTTGTTGGTCACGGTGATCATGCCGAAGGGAATGCGGTGGCCCTGCTCCTTGAGCACCGCCTCGACACGCGCGAGGTCGATGTTGCCCTTGAACGGGTAGTCCAGCGCGGGCTGCAGGCCCTCGGGGATCACCAGGTCCACGGCTTCGACGCCCATGTATTCGAGGTTGCCGCGCGTGGTGTCGAAGTGGCAGTTGTTGGGCACCAGGTCACCCGCCTTGCAGGTGGCGCCAAACAGCACCTTCTCGGCCGCGCGGCCCTGGTGCGTGGGCACGAAATACTGCATGCCGGTGATGTCCTGGATGACTTTTTCCAGGCGGTAGAAGCTGCGCGCGCCGGCGTAGCTCTCGTCGCCTTCCATGATGGCGCCCCACTGCCTGGACGACATGGCGCCGGTGCCGGAATCGGTCAGCCAGTCGATCAGCACGTCCTCGGCGCGCAGCTTGAAGACGTTGAGCTTGGCCTCTTCGAGCAGGCGCTCGCGCTCGGCACGGGTGGTCATGCGGATGGGTTCCACACTTTTGATGCGGAAGGGTTCGATCAGGGTTTTGGGCATCGTGGCTCCAGGGTTGTCTTGGTCAGGGGCGCAAAGTTATCACCGCCAAAAACCCTGTGGTGTCGGTTATTTCCAACGCCACGGCAAATTTTCCGAACGCCGTCGATACAAAATAATTTATAGAGAAAAGTGGCTTTAGAGCTCGTAAACAAAGCGCTAAATGCTATTTTTATTGCAGCAAACTTTCGCCGTGAATGCCAAACCCAGGAGCCCGGTGCTGAGATCGGGACAGCTTCCTGCAAACCAACACCGAAGCCATTAAACTGCCTGCTTTTCTACGGAGCATCTGCTCGCTCCGATGCCCGCACCCTGCTGCAGGGCGGGCCCGCCTTCAGTCCGCGCGGCGCCCACTTTCCCCAAACCACACACCAATAATCCGGGAGGAAAGCATGCAACTTTTCATTTCGGCTGGGCTGATCCTGGCCATTGTTCTGTGGGGCGTCGTCGCCCCGGCGTCGCTGGGCGGCGTGTTTGAAACGGCGCTGGCAGCCATCACCCGCAACTTTGGCTGGTTCTACCTGTGGGTGGTGCTGGGCCTGGTGGTGATGGCCCTGATTCTGGCTTTCAGCCGCTACGGCGACCTCAAGCTCGGCACGGAAGACGAAGAGCCCGAATTTTCCATCGGCGCGTGGTTTGCCATGCTGTTTGCCGCGGGCATGGGCATTGGCCTGGTGTTCTGGGGCGTGGCCGAGCCCGTGTCGCACTACGGCGCGCCGCCCCCCGGCATTGCCCCGAACACGCCCGAGGCCGCCAACGCCGCCATGCGCTACAGCTTTTTCCACTGGGGCCTGCACCCCTGGGCGGTGTACAGCATCGTGGCGCTCGCTATTGCGTTTTTCCAGTTTCGCAGGGGTGGCTCGGCACTGGTCAGCACCGCCGTGCAGAGCCTGCCCTGGGGCTGGGCACGCGCCCTGGGCCCGCTGGTGAACGTGCTGGCCGTCATTGCCACGGCCTTTGGCGTGGCGGCGTCGCTGGGCATGGGGGCGCTGCAGATCAACAGCGGCCTGCACCGCGTGCTGGGTCTGCCGGTGGGCAACGCGTCGCAGGTGGGCATCATCGTGGTGACCACGGTACTGTTCCTGCTGTCGGCCATCACCGGGGTTGGCAAGGGCATCAAGTGGCTGTCCACCTTCAACCTCATCATGGCTGCACTGCTGGCGCTGGCGGTGTTTGTTCTGGGGCCCACGGTGGTCATCATCGACACCTTCACCAGCACGCTAGGCGCTTACGTGAGCGAGTTTGTCCGCATGAGCCTGCGCATGACGCCGTTCCGCGACAGCGGCTGGGTGGGCGGCTGGACGGTGTTCTATTGGGCCTGGTGGGTGAGCTGGTCGCCGTTTGTGGGGCTGTTCATCGCGCGTGTGTCACGCGGGCGCACCATCCGCGAGTTTCTGCTGGGCACGGTGCTGGCCCCCACACTGGCGGCGTTTGTCTGGTTCTCGGTGTTTGGTGGCACGGCGCTGCACATGGAGATCATGCAAGGCCTGCCCATGGCCGAGGCGGTGAAGTCCGATGTCTCGACCGCATTGTTTGCAATGTTCGACGCCCTGCCCCTGGGTGGTTTGATGACCGTGGTGGCAACCATTCTGGTGCTGGTGTTCTTTGTCACCTCGGGCGACTCGGCCACGCTGGTGCTGGGCATGATGAGCACCGGCGGCAACGAGAATCCCAGCGCGCGCGTCAAGGTGACTTGGGGCGTGCTGGTGGCGGGCATCGCCATCAGCCTGCTGCTGGCAGGCGGAGTCAAGGCGGTGCAGACGGCCACCATCGTGTTCGCCCTGCCCTTTACCGGCGTGATTTTGCTGCTGGCGATTGCCTTGTGGCGCGGCGTGCGCGACGACTGGAACGAGGAGCAACGCCGCGAGCGCGCCCTGCGCAAGCGCATGCGCGAGATGGTGGACGCACCCGGGCGGTAATGGCGCTCAGGCCAGCGCCTGTGCCTCGGCCTGGCCGGTCAGGCGCTGCACCAACCCCTGCGCAAGCCGGTTGACGATGCCATAGACCGACAACTGCGGATTCGCACCCACGCTGGTGGGAAAGAGCGAGCCGTCGTGCACCGAGAGGTTTTCCACCTGCCAGTGCACGCCATCGGGCCGCACCACGCCCATGCGTTCGTCGGCCGCCAGGCCGCAGCCACCCATCACGTGGGCGCTGACCACCTTGGTCAGCAGCGGCTTCATGGGCAGTTGCCCGATGGCCTCCCTGGCCTGCGCCCAGGTGGTGTAGAGCTGGCCCATCTCATGCACGGGCAGCACCTGTTTTGCACCAGCGGCAAACTGGATTTCGGTCATGGCCAGCATGGCGCGGCGGGCGCCGTCCATCACGTAGTCGGTCAGCGGGTAGTCCAGCACGGCCGAGCCGTCGCCGCGCAACTTGACATGCCCGCCCCGGGCCTGGTCGTGGAAGCCGTCGCGCAGCAGCGCCAGCAGCACATGCGTGTGCGGGAACTGGCTCAGCAGGTCGGCCTGAGGCTGCCCCGAGCCGGGCATCGAGGTGGCCAGAATCAGCGGATGCAGCGGCGGCGCCTCGATCTTGAAGCCCATGGGGCCGTCGATGGGTTGCGTGCCCAGGAAATGGTCGGAGCACAGAGACTGCGGTGCACCCGCCCAGCCCTCCACACGCTGCTCCATCACGGCGGCCGTCATCACCACCGGGTGCAGGAAGGTGCGCTGCCCCAGGCGACCATGCGGGTCGGGGGCACCCGAGCGCATCAGCACGGCGGGCGAGTTGATGGCCCCGCCCGAGAGCACAAAGTGCCGCGCAGTGATGGTGGTGCGAACGGCGTCTGCCGCCACCGCGCCGTTGAGCTGCACGCCCACACAGCGCAGTGCCTGCACCTTGCCCGAGGCCAGGTCGAGCTTCTCGGCGCGCGTCTGCACCAGCAGCGTGGCGCCTTTGTCGAGCGCAGCCGGAATGGTGGTCACCAGCATGGACTGTTTGGCATTGGTGGGGCAGCCCATGCCGCAGGATCCCAGGTTCCAGCAGCCCTGCACGTTGCGCCGGATCGACTCGACCGGAATGCCCAGCTTGACCGCGCCAAACCGCAGCAGTTCGTTGTTTTCGTTGGGCGGCACCTGCCATGACGACACGTTGAGCCTGCGCTCGGCCTGCTCGAAATACGGTTCGAGTGTCTTTGGGTTGTAGTCCTTCAGCCCGAAGTATTGCTCCCAGTACGCCAGGGTGGAGGACGGCGTGCGGAAGGAGCTGGTCCAGTTCACCGTGGTGGAGCCACCCACGCAGCGTCCCTGCAGGATGGAGATGGCCTTGTCCTCGGTCTTGCGGCTGGCACTTTCCTGGTAGAGCTGGGGGTAGGCCTCGGACTCGCGCTGGCGGAAGTCGCTGCTGCTGCGCAGCGGGCCTTCTTCGACGATGACCACGGACAGACCGGCGCGGGTCAGCAGCTCGGCCGTGATGCCCGCACCCGCGCCCGAGCCGATGATGGCCACGTCGCAAGCGATGGTTTCCGGCGCGGTGCCGTGGGGGCCGCCCAGCACTTTCCAGCCGCGCTGCAGGCCGCTGCGAATGGGATCAGGGAGTTTGCTCATGGTGTTTGGCTCAGAAGGTGTGAAGAACGGATGGGTTCACACCGGTTCGGGGTGTCAGAGGCTGAGAGTTTTTTGCTCGTGCCCGAAAGGTGCGTCAAAACAGCCCTGATCAAGGCGCAAAGCACAGCCATAGCACGGGCTATGGCGAGCATTTGCAACACGGAGCAGGGGTGTTTTGGCGTGCAAGACGGGCACAGGCAAAAGACTTCTCAGCCTCTCAGATATCCACAGGGCCTGGGTAACCCAGGGTCGGCCAGGTGGCTTCGTCAGAAAAATAGGCACCGCCCACAATCTCGTGCAGGGCCTGGTAGGCCTGCTGGCGCACCGCCAGGCGCGAAAAGCGCATGTCCTCCAGTGCGGCCTGCACCTGTGCCGGACTGGCGTCGGGCCAGTCGATGGACAGGCCTGCCAGCCCCCGGCGCCCTGCGCTGGTGCACAGCAGCCCCACCAGTTGCGACAGTTCGGCCTGCACATGGGGAGGAAGGTTCTGGGCCAGGGCGTCCACTCGGTCTGCCAAGCCCTGCAGCGCCTGCTGCTGCGCGCCCGCGTCTTGCGGCAGTGTGCCCTGCAGAATGGCGCGGCCCGCACTGATGAACAGCCCGCGCCCCGCGTCGGACAGGCGCCCCTGCACCAGACCCGGCTGCAGCAGCATGGCCGCCCCCCCCGCCAGCGCCAGCACCACGCCCGACACCAGGCCCAGCTTCAAGAGAGATCTTCTTTGCATCTTTGTACTATCGCACGCGATGCCAAGGGGGCTCTAGAGGCGGGCGCCTAGAGCTTATGGGGGTTTACATCCATGCCGCAGCCGGCCTTCAGGGCCACCGTCTCCCCCATGCGCAGGCATGCGGCGGTGCGTCAACCCGCCCGAAAGGAGGGGTTG
This sequence comes from Burkholderiales bacterium RIFCSPLOWO2_12_FULL_65_40, assembly GCA_001770955.1. Taxonomy (GTDB): domain Bacteria; phylum Pseudomonadota; class Gammaproteobacteria; order Burkholderiales; family Burkholderiaceae_C; genus Simplicispira. Next base: position 24,393 of record MESL01000009.1, read on the forward strand.
CAGCCAAGGCACCCACCACCGTTCAACCAGCGGAAGGAGCGAGCTGTTCCAGCCTGCGCGCACGCCAGTCCAGCACCGCTTTGCGCACATGCATTTTTTCTGCAAGCGCCGGGTATTGGGCTGCAATCACCCCGGCCGCAAAATCCGCCAGAAAGGCTGATTTGAGTTCGGCCCGGGCACGGTCCACGCCCAGCTCTTCGTAGGGCACCGAGGCCAGCAGCAAGAATCCATCGTCCGGAATACGCCCCAGCGCCATATTGGCCGCGATGATGCTGGCCGCCTTGCCCACGGGGTCGGCCAGTTCGGGGCTGTAGGGGCCGACGATCAGCGCCAGATTGGGCATGTGCAGAAAGTCAAAGCCCCGCCCCAGGCAGATCATCCACTCGCGGTGCTCGATGTCGGCGGCACGGTGCATCTGGCGTACCTCGCGGATGTGCGCCAGGTTGCCAGCCAGCAGGGGCAGGAGGTCGCGGCGGATCTGCTGGGGCATGTCGGGAAACAGCGCCGCCAGTTGCTGCATCAAGGCGTCGTCTTCAAGCGCGCCTACCTTCGAGAGGTCCAGCACCTCGCCCTGCTCGCCATGGATCAGCAAGGCATCCTCGTCGGTTTCAAACCCGCACAGCAGCGGATACACGGTGTCGTGGCCCAGGCCAAATACCGATTCGACCTGGGCCTTGATGTGGCGCGTGTGCGCTATGGCGGCGGCGGTGTCGCAGTTGAAGCCGGCGCAGCCCCGCTGCACATTGCCACGCGAGAAATGGTAGGTGATGACAAGCAGCACCTGCCGTCCCTCGCGCACACAGCGCTGCACATACCCCGCGAGCACCTCGCCCAGATGCGGCCAGCCCAGGTCGAAAATCCCGCCCAGGTTGCGAAAAGGCTGGATGATGCCCAGCGGCGTATTGGTGGCCACCGGAATGTTGATGCGCCCGTCCATGCACTTGAGCACCGCGATGGCCGTGGGGTGCAAGGCCCGGTAACGCTCGCGGGCCAGCCAGTTCTCGGGGCTGCAAAAACGCGCGGAATAGTCGCGTGCGCGCTCGAAAAGCCAGTCGATCCGCTGGTCGATCGGTTTGCCGTGAATGTCCATCGCGCAGCCTCGTTCAGGAGAAAGGAGAAAAGCGAACGTTCTGCGGCGCAGTATCGCATTGCAGTGGGCCACAGCCTGCTACGGCCGCAGGTGAGAAAATCACCGGTTTTGCGGCGCTGTCGCGTACTTCGTGTGCACTTTTTTGCACGCGAAGCCCAGAAGCAGGTTCTACAGTTGGAAAAAAACGCTCTCAATCAACCTCTTAGCCCATGGCGCATGTCCGTTGCCCCGATGATGGACTGGACCGACCGCCATTGCCGCTACCTGCACCGGCTGCTGAGCCGCCACGCCCTGCTCTACACCGAGATGGTGACCACGGGTGCGCTGATTCACGGCGATGTGGAGCGCCACCTGCGCTTCCATGCCGAAGAGCACCCTGTGGCGCTGCAGCTGGGCGGCAGCGAGCCGGCCGATCTGGCGCATTGCGCGCGCCTCGGCGAGCAGTGGGGCTATGACGAAATCAACCTCAACTGCGGCTGCCCGAGTGAGCGCGTGCAGCGCGGCGCCTTCGGTGCCTGCCTGATGAATGAGCCCCAACTGGTGGCCGACTGCGTCAAGGCCATGGTGGACGTGGTGCAGGTGCCCGTGACCGTGAAGCACCGCATCGGCATCGACAAGAATGAGAGCTACGCCTTTGTGCGCGACTTCATTGGCACCGTCGCCGATGCAGGCTGCAAGGTGTTCATCGTGCACGCCCGCAATGCCTGGCTCAAGGGCTTGTCACCCAAGGAAAACCGCGAAATTCCGCCGCTGCGCTACGCGGTGGTGCGCCAGCTCAAGCAGGATTTTCCGCACCTGACCATTGCCATCAATGGCGGGCTCAACACCGATGCCCTGGTGCAAGAAGAGTTGCAGCACCTCGACGGCGTGATGGTGGGCCGCGAGGCCTACCACAACCCCTGGTGGCTGGCGCGCTGGGACGCGCTGTATTACGGGGCGCCCGAGAACACCCTCACACGCGAAGCGATCGAAGCCGCCATGGTGGAGTACATGGTGCGCGAGGCAGCCGAGCACGGCACGCACTGGTACGCAATCGCCCGCCACATGCTGGGCCTGCGGCACGGCATGCCGGGGGCACGCCGCTGGCGCCAGGTCTGGAGCGACCACCGCCTCAAGGACCGCCCGCCGCACGAGGTGACGGCGCTGGCCCAAGTCAGGCCCTGAGAAGCCTCAGCGCGCTGCGGCCAGCCGCCGCTCCACCCAGGGCCCCAGGGGCTCGGGCCGGCCGAACAGGTAGCCCTGCAGGCAGTCACAGTGGCTGGCCACCAGAAAGTCGGCCTGGGCACGGGTTTCCACGCCTTCGGCCACCACGCGCAGCTTGAGGTGGCGGGCCACCGAGAGGATGGATTCCACGATGGCCGTGTCGTTGGGGTCGTCCGGGGTGTCCTGCACAAAGCTCTTGTCGATCTTCAGCTCGAACAGCGGCAATTTCTTGAGATAGGCCAGGCTCGAATAACCGGTGCCGAAATCGTCGATGGAAAACCGTACCCCCATGTGCACCAGTTCGGTCATGCGGGCAATGGTGTCGTCGAGGTTTTCGATCAGCAGGCTCTCGGTCACCTCCAGAATCAGATGCTCGGGCGGCGCGCCCGTCTGCGCCAGCAGGTCACGCACGCGCCCGACAAAATCTTCTTGCCGGAACTGGCGCTGGCTCACGTTCACCGAAAGGGGCACCGCGCACCCCGCTGCCTGCATGCGTGCCAGTGCCTCGCAGGCCTGCTGAAGGATCCAGTGGCCCATGCGCAGGATCAGGCCCGAAGATTCGGCCACCGGAATGAACCGCGAAGGGGGCACGCTGCCGCGCAGCGGATGGTTCCAGCGCATCAGCAGTTCGGCCCCCGTGACCACGCCGTCCCCATCCACCTGGGGCTGCACATGCACGGCCAGCTGGCCTTCGGCATGGGCTTTCTTCAGGTCCTGCTCCAGCGCCAGGCGCTCCTGCACATTGGCCTGCATGGCCGCCTCGTAGAAGCTGATGCGGTTGCGCCCCAGGTCTTTGGCGCGGTACATGGCGGTGTCGGCTTCGCGCAAGAGGTCTTCCACCGCCTCGCCACGCTTGGGGAAGAGGGTGATGCCGATGCTCGCAGTGCTGTCATACAAATGGGTGTCGATCGCATAAGGCGCCTCCAGTGCGGTGCGCAGTTCCTCGCCCAGCAACAGGGCGCTGCGTCCGGCCGATTCGATGTCGGCGGCCATGTCGTTGACCAGCACCACAAATTCGTCGCCGCCCAGGCGGGCCACCGTGTCGTCGGACCGCAGCAACCGGGTGAGGCGCTCGGCCACCTGCACCAGCAGCGCATCGCCGAGCGAATGGCCGCGTGCGTCGTTGATCTGCTTGAAGTTGTCCAGATCGATGAACAGCAGTGCTCCCACCCTGCCGGACTTGTGGGCCATGGCCAGGCCATGCTCCAGGCGGTCAAGCAGCATGCGCCGGTTGGGCAATCCGGTCAGTGCATCGAAGTAGGCCAGTTGATGGGTGCGGGCTTCGGCCTGTTTGCGCTCGGTGATGTCGCGCGACAGCGCAATGAAGCGCCCGCCCTGCCCTGGCAAGGTGCTCTCCTTGCGGGCAATCGACAGCTCGAACCAGTGGAGTTTCTGACCCAGCTGGAGCCAATACTGGTGCCCGGCCGAATAGCCGGTGTGGCGGGCGGCCTCCAGCGCCGCCCGGCAGCCCGCTGCCGCTTCGGGCGACACCAGTTCCACCAGGCGATGTCCGAGGAAGGTTTCAGGCGCCACCTCCAGCAGCCCCGAACGTGCCGACCTGAAATGCAGGATGCGCCCGTCCGGGTCGAGCTCGAACAACAGGTCGGGAATGGCGTTGAGGGTGCTTTCGAGGTCGTCCCGGGTGCCGCGCAGCGCCTGGGTCATGTCGTGTGCCAACGCCACCGCGCGCTCGCGCCCGGTGGCCAGAACCCAGGTCATGCCCCCCACCAGCAGGCTCAGGGCCACGCCCAGAATGGCAATGAGGTGCTGCCCGCCGTCGTCAAACCGCCTCTCGAACGCCGGCAGGGGCTGCATGGCCAGCGTCCAGGTACGGCCCCCCAGCTGCATCTGCCGCAACTCGCGCAATTCGGAGCCGGGGGCCGCGTCGCGGTGGTACAGCAACTTGTCGGCCAGCGCTTGCTCGCCATCGTAGATGGCCAGATGGATGTCGGCGTCGATCTGCTGGGCCATGCCCTGCAACAGGTCGCTCATGCGGAAGGGCGCAGAAACCCAGCCCAGAATGCCCGCCCTGCGGCCTTCCAGGGAGTCTGCATCCGCGCCGCTGGCATAAATGGGCAAATACATCACCAGCCCGACGGACGAAGACTTGCCAATGTCCTGCCGCAACGCCAGTGCCGATGTCATGGCCAGTTCCCCCGTGTCCCGCGCACGCTCCAGGGCGTCGCGGGCCGCCGGCAGGGTGCTGACGTCGAAGCCCAGGGCCTTGAGGTTGTCGTCGGTCAGCGGTTCGATGTGCGAAACGGGGGTGTACTGCGCACGCGGCCCTTCGGGATGCACGCCATACATCGTGAAACCCTTGGCGCGCATGGCCTGCTCGTGGGCGTGCAGCTCGCCGGCGGGCAGTCGCAAGACATAGGCCACGCCCTGCAGTCCGGCCAGGGTTTCCTGCAGCCGCAGCGCCTTCAAATAGGCGCGGAACTCGGCCCGGTCGATGCTTTCAGAGCCATCGTAATACCCCTTCACCCCGCGCAGCACGATCTCGTAGGCGTCCATCCGTTCCCGCAGGCTGTAGGCGATGCGGTCCACGGTGGCGGTGAATGTCTGGCTGCGCCGGTTTCGGGCCTCCTGCACTTCACCCAACCAGTACAGCAGCGTGAAACCGAGCAACAACAGCGTCAGCAGCGATCCGGCCAGCAACGGCCACCGGTCATGTGCCACAGGCGTCTGGGGGGTTTCGGGGCTGGATGGGGTCGGCATAGGCAAAGACAGCGGCCTGCAGGGCCAGTCTTGCACCCCACTCCCGAAAGGGGCGAGGACGACGGCACCCACGGCGCGACACCATTATGGACAGTGCGCAGCGATTTGGCGATGAAGAATTGCTGGCACCATGGAAACATTGCGCATTTGCGGTATACCCGCAGGCATTGCCACACCACTGCGTTTTTTCAGAAAGCACCCCATGCCCTCGCTTGATTTCGAGCAGGAACAATCCCGTTTCCTGTCGTTTCACGACCAGCATCAATCCGCCATGCAGGCCGTCTGCGATGCCTATGTGGCCCTGGTGGACGCTCAGCTGACGCACGACGGCACGCTGGACATCTCCAAGGTGGAGGGTCGCGTGAAGGATCGCGATGAGTGCATTCGCAAGTTTTCACGCAAGTACCGCGCGGGACTGGAAGAGAACGGCACGCCTTACGAGATACGTCCCTTCATCAGCGACCTGATCGGCATCCGCGTGGTCTGCCTGTACGAAGACGAACTGGAAAAGGTGGCGCAGGCGGTCCAGAACGTGTTCGACGTCATCGACGTGACGGACAAGGTCCGGGATGTGGAGGGCACCGAGGCATCGTTTGGCTACAAGGGCCTGCACCTGGACTTGCGGCTCAATGCCGCGCAGGCCGCCCTGCCCGAGCACAGTGTGCTGGCTGCGTGGCCCATCGAACTGCAGATCCGCACGATCGTGCAGGACTCCTGGAGCGTGCTGGACCACAAGATCAAATACAAGAAGGCCATTCCGGGTCCGCTCAAGCGGCGCATCAATGTGCTGGCAGCCCTGTTCGAGCTGGCCGACCGCGAATTCCGCCAGATCCGCGACGAAACCGAAGCCGAAATGCTCAAGACGCCGGATGAACCCGACGACTCCATCACCGATACCGACCCCCAGCCGGCCGCGCCCGAGTCGGCCCAGGGCAGCGGACTCAATGCATTCTCGTTCCTCAAGATCGCCAACCATTTCTTCAAGGATTTTGCGTTCGAGCCGCACAAGGTGGACAGCTTTGTCGATGACATCCACGCCTGGTCTTCCGACATCACCCGGGCCCGCTTCAACACCCTGATGCGACAGACGATAGGCATCGTCAAGCGCTACAAGCAGTATTTCGAGGAACAGAACCCGTCAGCCCAGTTCAATCCGTACACCGTCATCCGCCACTGCCTGTACCTGAGTAACAAGGAATTATTTGGCCATGCGCTGCGCAAAGTGTCACGGACCTCGTTCGAGGCCTGGCTCCAAACCCAGGCCCCAGCAGCACCCGTGTCGGGTAAAAATACTGACAAAAAAGCGGTATAGGCCAATGCTATAAAGCGCTATTAGCTATTTTATTTATAGCAATAGTTCTCAAACCGATCGCTGAAGGCGCGGCATGCCTGTGTCGCCAGCGCGACTGGGCATTGGTAATACCACTGCCACCGCGAGTAACCGAATGCTGTTATATTGCACTGCAACATTTCGGATTCCGCCCATGCTTTACCAGATCTACGAAACCCAGCGTTCCTTCATGGAGCCTTTTGCAGACTTTGCGCTGGCTGCATCCAAGCTTTACAGCAATCCGTCGTCGCCGCTGCGGAAAACTCCTTTGGCGCAGCGCATAGCGGCCGGCTACGACCTGGTCTATCGCTTGGGCAAAGACTACGAAAAGCCGGAGTTCGGCATCAAGACCGTGCCGGTCAACAACGTGGATGTGGCCATTCACGAGCGCGTGGAGATCAACAAGCCCTTCTGCGAGCTGCGCCGGTTCAAGCGTTTCTCTGACGATCCGAAAACCCTTGAGAATCTCAAGACCCAGCCGGTCGTGCTGATCGTCGCCCCCCTGTCGGGCCACTACGCCACGCTGCTGCGCGACACCGTGCGCTCCATGCTGAGCGACCACAAGGTCTACATCACCGACTGGAAGAACGCCCGGCTGGTGCCGCTGTCCGAGGGTGAATTCCATCTGGACGACTACGTCAACTACGTGCAGGAGTTCATCCGCCACCTGCAAGCGAAGTACGGCAACTGCCACGTGATGAGCGTCTGCCAGCCCACGGTGCCGGTGCTGGCCGCTGTTTCGCTGATGGCCAGCCGGGGCGAGACCACGCCGCTGTCGATGACCATGATGGGCGGCCCGATCGACGCACGCAAGTCGCCCACGGCCGTGAACAACCTGGCCAACGAACGCAGCTTCGAGTGGTTCGAGAACAACGTGATCTACCGTGTGCCGGGCAACTTCCCCGGTGCGGGCCGCCGTGTGTACCCGGGCTTCCTGCAGCATGCCGGTTTTGTGGCCATGAACCCCGACCGCCACGCAGTCAACCACTACGACTACTTCAAGAACCTGATCAAGGCCGACGACATCAGCACGGAAGCCCACCGCAAGTTCTACGACGAGTACAACGCCGTGCTCGACATGGATGCCGACTACTACCTCGAAACCATCCGGACGGTGTTTCAGGAGTACAAGCTGGTCAACGGCACCTGGGACGTGCGTTCCCCGGCAGGAAAAATCGAGCGCGTGCGCCCCCAGGACATCACCCAGGGCGCTCTGCTGACCATTGAAGGCGAGCTGGACGACATCTCCGGCGCCGGTCAGACGCGTGCTGCCCACGACCTGTGCACCGGGCTGGCAGGCAAGGAACAGCGCCACCACGAAGCCAAGGGCGCAGGCCACTACGGCATTTTCAGTGGCCGCCGCTGGCGCGAACAGGTGTACCCACTGGTACGCTCCTTCATTCTGGAACACCAGAAGTCTCAGGCCAAGGCGCCAGCGACCGCCGCAGCTCCGGCAGAAAAAGCCCTGACGCCCCAGAAGCAGCTCGCCGTTGCAAAGCCCAAGGCCACCCCGGCCCCGGTCAGCCCCTCCCGCAAGGTGGTGGCCCACCCCAAGGCGGCCGCAAAGGTGGCTGCACCCGCTGCGGTAGCGGCCAAAACTGCCGCCCCGCGCCCGGCCAGGAAGGCCGCAGCACCTGTGGCCATCCCGACAACCGCGCCGGCCAAGGTGATCAAGGCCGCCACACCGGCCCCCGCAAAGGCCCCTCAGCCGGCGCAGGCCAAGGCTCCCGCCCCCGCCACCCGCTGGGTGGCCCCGGCCGCCGTTCAGTCCGCCCCTGCTGCAGCGGCCCCAGCCGTGCCGCCCCAGGGCGTCACCGCCAGCGTCACGGCAGCCCCGGCACCGGTGGCCCCGGTACCTGCGACCCCAAGCAAGCGTCCTTCGCCCAGCAAGGCCGTCTGATACCGCCCATGCAGGCACTGGAGGGGCTGGCGGCACGCATTGATGCCGCCCTGCCGCAGACGCAATGCACGCGCTGCGGTTATGCCGACTGCGCGGCCTACGCCCAGGCCATCGCTGACGGCGAGGCGGGCATTGACCAGTGTCCGCCCGGCGGCGCCCAAGGGATCGCTCGTCTGGCGGCGCTGACCGGCCAGGCGGTGCGCCCGCTCAACCCGCGATTTGGCGTCGAAGGCCCCCGCAGCGTGGTCGTGATTGACGAGAGCTGGTGCATTGGCTGCACCCTGTGCATCAAGGCCTGCCCGACCGATGCCATCGTCGGTGCCAACAAGCTCATGCATACCGTGATGGAGCAGCACTGTACGGGCTGCGAACTGTGCATTCCGGCCTGCCCGGTCGATTGCATGGCCCTGGAGAACGCCAGCGGTCAGGCCACCGGCTGGGCTGCATGGAGCCCTGAAGAGGCCCGGCACGCTCGCTTGCGCTACGGCCAGCACCAGGAACGGCTGGCGCGCGAGGCGCAGGAAGAAAATGCTCGCCTGGCCGGTCAGGCCAGCGATGCCGCCTCACCCCCCCCGGAGAAGGGCAACCCACAGCCGCCCCCCGCCACCGACGGCAAACAGGCCGCCATTGCCGCCGCGCTGGCGCGGGCCCGGGCACGCCGCCCCGCTTAAAAAGACGTTCGGATCAGGCGCGGGCAGCGAGGTTCTTGTACACCCCGCAACCCAGATACACGTCGTCCACCATGCGGACAAACGACATCTTGGTTTGCACCGTGCCGGTGGCCGGATTGTTGATGTCGTACTCGACCCAGCCCGGCCCGCGCTGGGCCTGGGCCACGATGTCGTTCACCAGTTGGTCGCCCGCAATGCCCGGAATGTCCTGCACCCGCGTGCCTACCTTGGCGGGGTTGCCGCCAAAAGCCAGGTAGGTGCCCGCCCGGTCGAGCGCAAACACATACATGTCCCGGTCATGGAACGGCTGGCTCTTGTCGGTGATGGTGCGCAGGAACTGGTCGCGCGAGGTGCCGGCCCGCATGGCCACGGCCCGCTGAACCAGCGCCACGGCCTCATCGGCCGTGCCTTGCTGTAGCCGGAAGGACTCCACCGCACTCGACAGCGTGCTGGCCCGGCCCTCCAGGGCATTGGCCTGCTGCACGGCATGCTCCACCATCTGCGCGTTGTGCTGGGTGATCTGGTCCAGCTGACGCACGGCGGTGGTGATCTCCTGCAGGCCGGTGCTCTGCTCGGCCCCCGACGTGGCAATGGCCGACATCGTGGACGCCACGCTGCGGATTCCGCTGGCCATGGAAGAAATTCCTTCCCCTGCCGAGCGGATCAGCCCGGCACTGGATTCCACCTGCTGCACCGACGCACCAATCAGGGCCCGTATCTCGCGCGCCGCTTCGCCCGAGCGCCCCGCCAGCGTGCGCACCTCCGATGCCACCACGGCAAACCCGCGCCCCTGCTCACCGGCCCGGGCGGCCTCCACGGCGGCGTTCAGGGCCAGAATATTGGTCTGGAAGGCAATGCCATCGATCACGCCGATGATTTCATTCATGCGGCGTGCGCCCTGCTGAATGGCCTCGACCGACTGCACCGCACGCGCCATGGCCTGCGTTCCCTGCTCCGCCGCCTGGCTGACCTTGCTGGCCTGCTGATCGGCGGCCTGGATGGTCTGGGCATTGTTCTGAACGGTGGACGACAACTGCTCCACGCTGGCGGCGGTCTGCTCCAGGCTGGCCGCCTGCTGCTCGGTGCGCTCGGCCAGAGCCCTGCTGTCCTGCGCGATGCTTTGGCCGGCATGGGCCACCAGTGCGGCGTTGCTGCGGATATTGGCCACCATGCCCGAGAGCGTGCGCACCATGCGGTCGAGCAGCTGGGCCAGCTCGGCCAGTTCGTCGCGACCGCGCAACTGGACGTGCACGCCCAGGTTGCCACGGGCGGTCTGGTCCATGGCGTGCGCCAAGGCCCCCAGATCCGAGGACAGGCTGGCATACAAGGCTGCCAGCAGGTAAACCGCCAGCAGCACGCACAGTGCCAGCGTGCCCCAGACCATCGCCGCCGAAGCCCCCTGCCCGGCCAAAGCCGCCAGAAGCAACATGGCGGCCACCACCACCGCCCCCAGCATCAGCATCTTGCCCCACAGGGGCAGACGCCGCATCAACGCAGCGCCCGGAGATAAAAGTAGGGATTCGGTCATTTCGTGGCCTCCTTGACTGTTGTAGGTTTCCTCTGCCGTTGTGCGGCAGGTTGCAACCATCCATGGGACGAAGACGAACCCACGAGACACTGCGTGTTATTGCGCCATAGTGTTCACACTGTTCTTTCACTGTACTGACACACAGCCATTCTTGCCAGCCTTTCCGTGTGTTGAATCGACCCTTGCACCCATCCGGCATCCCATGCCATCGCCCATAATGGCGCCCCATGAATCCCCTGCTTTCCCAACTGCAGCCCTACCCGTTCGAGCGGCTGCGTCAGCTTTTTGCCGGCGTGCCCTTGCCTGCGGCCTTCAGCCCCGTCAGCCTGGGCATGGGCGAACCCCGCCACCCCACGCCCTCCTTCATCAAGGACGCCTTGGTGGCCGGGCTGGATGGTCTGGCCAATTACCCGGCCACGGCGGGCGAGCCTCGCCTGCGCGAAGCCTTCACCGGCTGGCTGCAGCGCCGCTATGGACTGGCACTCAACCCCGCGACGCAGGTCCTACCCGTCAACGGCTCGCGCGAGGCGCTGTTTGCCTTCGCCCAGACCGTGATCGACCCCTCCCGGGGCGACGCCGTGGTGGTCTGCCCCAACCCTTTCTATCAAATCTACGAAGGCGCCACCCTGCTGGCCGGTGCCACGCCGTATTTCGCGCCCAGCGATCCGGCGCGCAACTTTGCCGTGGACTGGGACAGCGTGCCCGAAGCGGTCTGGCAGCGCACGCAACTGCTGTTCGTCTGTTCGCCCGGCAACCCCACGGGCGCGGTGATGCCGCTGGCCGAGTGGGAAAAGCTGTTCGCGCTGTCCGACCGCCACGGTTTCGTGATCGCCTCGGACGAGTGCTACAGCGAGATCTACTTCCAGGGCGACCCTCCCCTGGGCGGGCTGGAAGCCGCCGCCAAGCTGGGCCGCAGCGACTTCCGGCGCCTGCTGTCCTTCACCAGCCTGTCCAAGCGCAGCAACGTGCCGGGCCTGCGCAGCGGGTTTGTGGCGGGTGACGCGGCGTTGGTCCAATCGTTCCTGCTCTACCGCACCTACCACGGCAGCGCCATGGGCCCGGCCGTGCAGAACGCCAGCATTGCCGCCTGGGGCGACGAGACGCACGTCGAGGAAAACCGCGCCCTGTACCGCGAAAAGTTCGCCCAGGTGACCCCGTTGCTGGAACCCGTGATGGACGTACGCCTGCCCGACGCAGGCTTTTACCTGTGGGCGGGTGTGCCGGCGCACCTGGGGCTGAGCGATGCCGATTTCGCCAAGGCCCTGCTGGCTCAATACAATGTCACCGTGCTGCCCGGCAGTTACCTGGCGCGCGAAGTGGCGGGCGCCAACCCCGGTGCCCAGCGCGTGCGCATGGCCCTGGTGGCCGAAACCTCCGAATGTGTGGAGGCCGCCCGGCGCATCGTCCAATTCATTCAATCCCGTACCGCATCCATCCAATGACCCAAAACCTGCAGAGCACCATCGAATCCGCATGGGACAACCGTGCCAACCTCTCGCCCAGCAGCGCGCCCAAGGACGTGCTCGAAGCCGTCGAGCATGTGATTGCTGAACTCAACAACGGCAAGCTGCGCGTTGCCACGCGCGAAGCCGTGGGCCAGTGGACCGTGCACCAGTGGATCAAGAAGGCCGTACTGCTGTCGTTCCGCCTCAAGGACAACGAACTCATCGAGGCCGGCGACCTGAGCTTCTACGACAAGGTGCCCACCAAGTTCGGCCACCTCAGCGCCGACGAGATGGCCGCCACCGGCGTGCGCGTGGTGCCCCCGGCCGTGGCTCGCCGAGGCAGCTTCATTGCCAAGGGTGCCATCCTGATGCCGTCGTACGTGAACATCGGCGCCTATGTGGACGAAGGCACCATGGTCGACACCTGGGCCACCGTGGGCAGCTGCGCCCAGGTGGGCAAGAACGTGCACCTGTCGGGCGGCGTGGGCCTGGGCGGTGTGCTCGAACCCCTGCAGGCGAACCCCACCATCATCGAAGACAACTGCTTCATTGGCGCGCGCTCCGAAGTGGTCGAAGGCGTGATCGTCGAAGAAAATTCCGTCATCAGCATGGGCGTGTACCTGGGCCAGAGCACCCCGATCTATGACCGCGCCACCGGCGAGATCAGCTACGGCCGCGTGCCCGCCGGCTCGGTGGTCATCAGCGGCAGCTTGCCCAAAGAGGGCGGCAAGTACAACATGTACGCCGCCATCATCGTCAAGAAGGTGGACGCCAAGACCCGTTCGACCACCAGCCTCAACGACCTGCTGCGCGACTGAAGTCCCGCACCCGGCGCAGGCCCGCACCCATACCACCTGAGGGAGATCACCATGAGCACGATGGAGCGAATCCTGCGCCTGATGGCCGAAAAGAAGGCTTCGGACGTCTACCTGTCGGCCAACGCACCGGCGCTGATCAAGATCAACGGCGAATGCGTGCCGATCAACAACCAGATCCTGCCGCCGGACGCCACCCGCAATCTGCTCTCGGAAATCGTCCCGCCCGACCGCATCGAGGAGCTGGAAGAAACCGGTGAGCTGAACATGGGCGTGCCACTCGCGGGCGTGGGGCGCTTTCGTGTCAGCGCCATGCGCCAGCGCGGCAGCTATGCGGTGGTGATCCGCTTCATCAGCCAGGTCATTCCCGACCTGGCCGACCTGAGCCTGCCGCCCATTCTGGGCGACCTGATCCTGGAAAAGCGCGGGCTGATCCTGGTGGTGGGCGCCACGGGCTCGGGCAAAAGCACCTCGCTGGCCTCGATGATCGACCGGCGCAACAGCATGCAGACCGGGCACATCCTGACCATCGAGGACCCGGTCGAGTACCAGTTCAAGAACAAGAAATCCATCGTCAACCAGCGCGAGGTGGGGAGCGACACCCAGTCGTTGCAGGTGGCGCTGAAGAATGCGCTGCGCCAGGCGCCCGACGTGATCCTGATCGGCGAAATCCGCGACCGCGAAACCATGTCGGCCGCCATTGCCTACGCCCAGTCGGGCCACCTTTGCCTGGCCACCCTGCACGCCAACAACAGCTACCAGGCGCTCAACCGGATTTTGAGCTTCTACCCCGTGGAAGTGCGCCCCACCATGCTGGGCGACCTGGCCTCGGCGCTCAAGTCCATCATCTCGCAGCGCCTGGTGCGCACGGCCGCTGGCGAGCGCCTGCCCGCCGTCGAGGTCATGCTCAACACCAAGCTGGTGGCCGAGCTGATCGAGAAAGGCGACTTCTCGGGCGTGCGCGAAGCCATGGAAAAATCCATGGCCGAAGGCTCGCAGACCTTCGAGGAGGATCTGGCGCGCCTCATCATGCAGAACCGCATCGACCGCAAGGAGGGCCTGGCCTACGCCGACTCGCCCACCAACCTCATGTGGCGCCTGCAAAACGACTTCTCCCTGGCCGCCAAGGCTGCCCAGGCCAGCAAGGACGCACACGACACCCAGAACCAGGACGACACCCCCTCGTTCACCGAAATCGTGCTCGATATCAAGCCCGATACCTGACCTTCCATTTTTCCCTGCCCATGTCACGCACCCTGCAACTGGCCGAACAGCTCATCGCCCTGCCCTCCGTCACCCCCAACGATGCCGGTTGCCTGAAACTGCTCGCCCAGCGCCTGGAAGCCCTGGGCTTTGTCAACACCGGGATGGACAGCGGTCCGGAGTCCTTCCGCGTCAGCAACTTGTGGTCAAAACGCACTGCAACGCCCACTCAACAAGCGCAATCAGCTATTAAATCAATAGCATTTGCCGGACATACCGACGTGGTTCCCACCGGGCCGCTAGGCCAGTGGAGCAGCGACCCTTTCAAGCCCACGCACCGCGACGGAAAGCTCTATGGGCGCGGCGCCAGCGACATGAAGACCTCCATTGCCGCGTTCGTGGTGGCCGTGGAGGAATTCCTCGCTGCCACGCCCGAGCCGCTGCTGAACATCGCTTTCCTGCTCACCAGCGACGAGGAAGGCCCCTCGATCGATGGCACCAAAGTGGTGGTCGAACAGCTCAAGGCGCGCGGCGAGCGGCTGGACTACTGTATCGTGGGCGAACCCACTGCGGTGAACAAGACCGGCGACATGATCAAGAACGGCCGGCGCGGCACGCTCAGCGGCAAGCTCACGGTGCGCGGCATCCAGGGCCACATTGCCTACCCGCACCTGGCGCGCAACCCCATCCACCAGGCTGTGCCCGCCCTGGCCGAACTGACGGCCATGCGCTGGGACGAAGGCAACGCCTTCTTCCAGCCCACGAGCTGGCAGATGAGCAATATCCACGGTGGCACGGGCGCGAGCAACATCATTCCCGGCGACGTGGTGATCGACTTCAACTTCCGCTTCTGCACCGAATCCACCGCCGAGGGCCTGAAGCAGCGCGTGCACGCCGTGCTCGACCGCCACGAACTCGAATACGAGTTGCAATGGACCCTGGGTGGCCAGCCCTTCCTGACCACCCCGGGCGAACTGGTGGACGCTGTGCAGCAGGCCATTGCCGATGAAACCGGATTGAATGCCGAACTCTCGACCACGGGCGGCACCAGCGACGGCCGCTTCATCGCCACCCTGTGCCCGCAGGTGATCGAACTGGGCCCGCCCAACGCCAGCATCCACAAGATCGACGAGCATATTGCGGTGGCCGACATCGAGCCACTGAAAAACATCTACCGCCGCACGCTCGAAAACCTCCATGCGCAGGCCCTGGCGGCTGCGCACACGGCATGAGCGCAGCCCCCGAAACGCCCCTGCCGCCGCTGACGGGCGACACTGTGGGTGCGCTGATTGCCTCCGGCGCGCAGCAGCTTGAGGCCGCAGGTGTGTCCTTCGGCCATGGGACCACCAACGCCCACGACGAAGCTGCATGGCTGGTGCTCTGGCGTCTGGGTTTACCGCTGGACACACCGCTCGGCGAGGCTCTCGATTCCAAGCAAAATATGCCTGTAGCGCACGACCAGCAAGCGCTGGTAGCTACACTTTTTGAAGAACGCATCAGCACGCGCAAGCCCGCTGCCTACCTCACGCGCGAAGCCTGGCTGCAAGGCGTACCGTTCTATGTGGACGAACGCGCCATCGTGCCGCGCAGCCTGATTGCAGAGCTCATCGCCGACGGCGGTTTTGACGATTTTCTGGGCGAAGACACGCACCAGGTGCTGGACCTGTGCACCGGCAACGGCAGCCTGGCCGTGCTGGCGGCCATGGCCTGGCCCGAAGTGCAGGTGACTGGCGCCGACATCTCCCCCGACGCCCTGGCCGTGGCCCGCATCAACGTCGACCGGCATGGCCTGCAAGGCCGCATTGCCCTGCAGTTGAGCGACGGCCTGGCCACCCTGCCCGGCCCGTGGGACCTGATCCTGTGCAACCCGCCCTACGTCAACGCCCAGAGCATGGCCGCACTGCCCCCCGAATACCGCGCCGAGCCCGAACTGGCCCTGGCCGGCGGCAGCGACGGCATGGACTTCATCCGCCGCCTGCTGCGCGAAGCCCCCGCCCGCATGTCCGAACACGCCGTGCTGGTGCTCGAAATCGGCAACGAAAGCCCGCACTTTGAAGCGGCCTTTCCGCAATTGCCTGTGTTTTGGCTGCCCACCAGCGCGGGGGAAGACCAGGTATTGCTGGTCACGCGCGAAGCCCTCTCCCGTTTTTCCCTGTCCTGAATGATCACTCTCAAAAACGTCACCTTGCGCCGAAGCGCCAAGGTGCTGCTCAACAGCGTCAACGCCACCATCAACCCCGGAGAACATGTCGGGCTGGTGGGGCGCAATGGCGCGGGCAAATCGAGCCTTTTCGCACTGTTCAACGGCTCCCTGCACGAAGACGGGGGCGACTTCCACATTCCGGCGCAGTGGCGCATGGCGCAGGTCGCGCAGAACATGCCCGAAACCGAGGAGCCGGCCACCGATTTCGTGGTGGCGGGCGACACGCGCCTGATGGAAGTGCAGGCCCAGCTGGTGCAGGCCGAGGCGGACGATGACGGCATGGCCATTGCCCATGCCTACACCGACCTGCACGACGCCGGTGCCCACGACGCCGTGCCGCGCGCCCAGGCGCTGATTCTGGGTCTGGGGTTCAAGGTGTCGGAACTGGACAAGCCGGTCAACAGCTTTTCGGGCGGCTGGCGCATGCGCCTGCAGCTGGCCCGCGCGCTGATGTGCCCGAGCGATCTGCTGCTGCTCGACGAGCCCACCAACCACCTGGACCTGGACGCGCTGGTCTGGTTAGAGGCCTGGCTCAAGCGCTACCAGGGCACGATGATCGTCATCAGCCACGACCGCGAATTTCTCGATGCGGTGACCGATGTCACCATGCACATCGACAACGCCCAGCTCACGCGCTACGGTGGCAACTACAGCAAGTTCGAAGACCTTCGCGCCCAGCAGCTCGAACTGCAGCAAGCCAGCTTCTCCAAGCAGCAGGAAAAGATCGCCCACCTGAAGAAGTTCATCGACCGCTTCAAGGCCAAGGCCAGCAAGGCCAAGCAGGCGCAAAGCCGCGTGAAGGCGCTTGACCGCATGGAGAAAATTGCCCCCGTACTGGCCGATGCCGAATTCACCTTCGAGTTCAAGGAGCCGACCAACCTGCCCAACCCCATGCTGGCCATCACCGACGCCTCGTTCGGCTATTGCAGCGACGACGGCGTGGAGACCACCATCCTGCGCAACGTCAGCCGCAGCGTGCTGGCGGGCCAGCGCATCGGCATTCTGGGGGCCAACGGCCAGGGCAAATCGACGCTGGTCAAGACCATTGCCCGTGCCATGAAGCCCCTCGCCGGCACCGTCACCGAAGGCAAGGGCCTGTCGATCGGCTACTTTGCCCAGCAGGAACTGGACGTGCTGCGCCCGTCGGACAACCCGCTGGAGCACATGATCCGCCTGGCCAAGGAACTGGGGCCCAATGCCCGCGAATCGGGCCGCGAGCAGGACTTGCGCAACTTCCTGGGCACCTTCAATTTCAGCGGCGACATGGTCAAGCAGACCGTGGGCAGCATGAGCGGCGGCGAAAAGGCCCGCCTGGTGCTGGCCATGATCGTCTGGCAGCGCCCCAACCTGCTGCTGCTGGACGAACCCACCAACCACCTGGACCTGGCCACGCGCGAGGCGCTGTCAATGGCGCTGAACGAGTTCGAAGGCACCGTGATGCTGGTCAGCCACGACCGCGCCCTGCTGCGCGCTGTGTGCGACGAGTTCTGGCTGGTGGGCCGTGGCGCCATCGGGCCGTTTGACGGCGACCTGGACGACTACCAGCGTTACCTGCTGGACGAGGCCCGGCGCCTGCGCGAGCAGGCCCGCACCGACGCCGCGGCGGAAACAATGGCCTTGGCGGCGGCCGCTTTATCCCCTGCCCAGCCGGAGTCGCCCCTGAGCGCTCCTGAATCAATAGCTGATAGCGCTTATCTACAGGGCGCTGGAGGCCCAAAAAAGCCTGAAAAACTCGCGGAAGCAACGCCACCCGTTCGCGACTCCCGTGAACAACGCAAGCTCGACGCCCAGGCTCGCCAGCAGCAGGCGCAGCGGCTGCGCCCCCTCAAGAACGAGTTGGAACAGATTGACCGCCGGCTGACCGAATTGTCGAAAGAACGCGCCGGGCTCGAAGAGCGCCTGACTCAGCCCCTGCCGCCCAATGAAATTGCCGACTGCGGGCGGCGCCTGAAGGCGGCCAACGACGCCACCGCAGAACTGGAAGAGCGCTGGCTCGCCCTGTCGGCCGAAATCGAGGAAGCCAGCGCCGTGGGCGCCTGACATCACCCGGCGCAGCCCCGCCATCGGCCGGGGTTGCATTTTTTTTCATTCGGGGTGTCAACGCCCGGCCCATGCGTGGCGTTGAAGTTCCATCACCGGAGCTTTTCCATATGAACACCCCCTTTATCCTGAACGCCTGGCCTGACGACGAACGCGACCGCAAGCGCGCACCCGCTCGCTGCTGAAGCCACCTGTCCCGGACAGTCGGGGCTGGCAGCAGCCCCAAACAAAAACCCCGCTTTGAGCGGGGTTTTTTGTTTGCATCAACCCATCAGCCCATGTGCAGGCCGCCGTTGACCGAGAAGTCAGCCCCCGTGGCGTAGCCGCCCTCTTCCGAGGCGAGCCAGGCAATGATGGAGGCGATCTCGCTGGGTTCACCCAGGCGCTTGACGGGCACGGTGGCCACGATTTTCTCCAGCACGTCGGGCCGGATGGATTTCACCATGTCGGTGCCGATGTAGCCCGGGCTCACAGTGTTCACCGTCACGCCCTTGGTGGCCAGTTCTTGTGCCAAGGCCATGCTGAAGCCGTGCATGCCGGCCTTGGCGGCCGAATAGTTGGTCTGGCCGGCCTGGCCCTTCTCGCCGTTGACCGAGCTGATGTTGATGATGCGGCCCCAGCCCTTTTCCACCATGTCGGCCACCACCTGCTTGGTGACGTTGAACATGCTGTTGAGGTTGGTCTCGATCACCTGGTCCCAGTCCTCGCGGGTCATCTTGAGGAACATGCGGTCGCGCGTGATGCCGGCGTTGTTCACCAGCACATCGATCGTGCCATGCTCGGCCTTGGTCTTGGTGAAGGCCTCGACGGTGGAATCCCAGTCGCCCACATTGCCCACCGATGCGTGAAAGGTGTAACCCAGCGCCTTCTGCTCATCGAGCCACTTCGTGAAATCACGTGTGGGACCGCAGCCGGCAATGACCGTGAAGCCTTCTTTGTGCAAACGCTGGCAGATGGCAGTGCCAATGCCCCCCATGCCGCCCGTGACATACGCTACTTTCT
This sequence comes from Burkholderiales bacterium RIFCSPLOWO2_12_FULL_65_40, assembly GCA_001770955.1. Classification (GTDB taxonomy): domain Bacteria; phylum Pseudomonadota; class Gammaproteobacteria; order Burkholderiales; family Burkholderiaceae_C; genus Simplicispira. Next base: position 43,541 of record MESL01000009.1, read on the forward strand.
TGCTCATCTGATTTCTCCTGGTTGCTTCTCGGTATTCCGTCCAACTCTACCTAACATTTGCATCCCTGCGGCTGAGGAAAACACCAACACTGCATTTTTTGCTCTTTTTTTGTCATGCGCATGACGCCGCCCACCGCAGGCATACCGCGCCAGGGGCCAGGTTCAGCACGCCCGAACCATTCAGCCACGGGCTACCGTGCGAGTGTCTCCAGCGCCTGCGCCAGCGCGGGCGCCATGGCCACGGCGTTGGTGGGGTGGGCCACGCAGTCGGTGCTCCAGAACTGCCCCACACCGGCTGCGTGAAGGGTATCGAGCGATGCCGCATCGATCAGGGCATGCGTGACAGCGACATCCACCGAGGCGGCCCCTGCGGCCTTCAGCAAACGCGTGGCCTGAACCAGGGTATGTCCGGTGCTGGCCATGTCGTCCAGCAGCACCACGGCCCGGCCCTGCACATTCACCGATGGAAGGTGGATGGTGACGCTGCGGTCGCCATGGCGCTCTTTGGTGCACACGGCGTGCTCCAGGCCATGGCGGCTGGCAGCCTGGGCGACCCACTGGGCCGATTCGCCGTCAGGCCCCACCAGCAGCGCGCCCGGGCGCTGACGCACGATCCAGTCGGCCAGCAGGGGAGCGCCACTGACCACCACGGTCTGAGCGGCGGGCACGGCCTCCTGCAGCGTGGCCACGCGGTGCAGGTGCGGGTCCACACTGACCACGGCGTCGAACAATTCGGCCAGAAAGGGGCCGACAATGCGTTGGCTGACCGCCTCGCCGGGGTGAAAGGCGATGTCCTGGCGCATGTAGGCCAGGTACGGCGCCACCAGCGTGAGGTGCCGCACGCCCAGGCCGCGGGCAGCACGGGCCACCAGCAGCAGCTCGATGAGCTTGTCGTTCGGTGGGTGCAGGCTGCGCAGCAGCACGGCGCGCTCGGGCAGGCGGCCCGAGGTGTCCACAGGCAGGGTCAGGCGCAACTCGCCATCGGGAAAGCGGTGGCGCTGCACCGGCAGCGCGCTCAAGCCGCAAGCGGCGGACAGGCTCTGCGCGGCATCGCGCTCGTCATCAAAGTACAGCAGACAGGCTGCAGCAGATGTGGGTGTGGCCATGGTCAGAACTCCACAAAAACACGGGGTACATCGTCGGCCGTGCCAATGCGGTAGCCCGTGGCGTGCGTACAGGCCTGGCGCGCAAACTCCAGGTCGGCCGCAAAACCGGCGTGCACGCGGTACAGCGGCTGCCCCTGCGCCACCGTATCGCCCAGCTTGCACAGCAGGTCCACCCCCGCGCCCTGCACCTTGGGCGCCCCGGCCAGGCGGGCGATGCGGGCAATCTGCAGGTTGTCAATGCCTGCCACCACGCCGCTGGCGGCAGCGTTTACCTCGAAGCTCAAGGTGCCCAACTGCGGGTTGTTGTGGTCAAAATCCTTGTCGCCCTGGGCCTGGATGATGGCCTGCATGCGCGCCAGCGCACGGCCCGAGTCGAGGATGTCGCGCGCAATGCCATAGCCGTCGCCGCCGCGCACGTCGGGGTCGCACTCGATCAGGCGACCGGCCAGGCGAAGGGCTTTCTGGCGCAGGTCGTTGGGGGCGCGCGGGTCGTTCTCCAGCACGCGCATCACGTCGCGCGCCTCCAGCACCGGGCCGATGCCATTGCCCACGGGCTGACGGCCGTCGGTGATGACCACATCCAGCGACAGCCCCAGCCGGTGCGCCACATATTCAAACAGGCGGCGCAGGCGCTGCGCCTCGGGCATGGAGCGCACCTTGGCCGTGGGCCCGATGGGAATGTCCAGCACGAGATGGGTGGAGCCTGCGGCGATTTTCTTGGACAGGATAGACGCCACCATTTGCCCCGGGGAGTCGATGGAGAGCGGGCGCTCCACGGAAATGAGCACGTCGTCGGCGGGCGAGAGCTGCGCCGTGCCGCCCCAGGCCAGGCACCCCCGGTGCTCACGCACGATGCTCTGCAACTGCTCCAACGGAAGCTCCACGTTGGCAAGCACCTCCATGGTGTCGGCCGTGCCCGCAGGCGAGGTGATGGCGCGCGAGGAGGTCTTGGGGCACAGCATGCCGTGCGCCGCCACGATGGGCACCACCAGCATCGAGGTGCGGTTGCCCGGAATGCCGCCAATGCAGTGCTTGTCGACCACCAGGGGCTCGTGCCAGTCGAGCCGCTGGCCGGTGGCAACCATGGCGTCGGACAGGAAGAACACCTCCTCGCGATCGAGCTCGTCGCGGTTGCAGGCCACAACGAAGGCAGTGAGTTCGATCTTGGAATAGCGATGACCTGCAATATCACGCACGATGGCACGAAAATCATCGCGTCCCAGGCGTTCGCCCGCAATCTTGCGGAACAGCGCGCCCATCGACTCAGGCGGCTCGGCCTGCGCCACGGCGACCGTATGGCCGTTGTTCACCCCAAGCTGGGCAAAGGCGTCTTCCGACAGGCCCAGCTCATGGCAGCCAACGATGGCCGGGTCGTCCACGACGTTCACCGTGGCCAGGATGCGCCGCCCGTTGGCGCGCACCTCGATCTTGGACAGCGCCTGAAAGCCCTCGGCGCGGTACACAGCGCAGTCGCGGTGCAGATAGGCCACGTTCTCATGCCAAGTGTCGATGGCGACGCGGCGCAAGGCCAGCTGGGAGACCGGTGTGCCATTGCCGTCCGGCACCGGAACGGGTGAAACGGGTGCAGTGGATGTCTTTTGTGCTTGCATATTGCTAGCCTACACCGGAATACCTCGCGCCAGCGAGCGAATGCCTTCCAGGCCAAGGGCCCTGCACGCAATCAACTCCCTTGTGTGCACCCCAGCTCCCATCTTTGCCAGAATGCCACCATGACCATCCCAGCCCCGCGCTATTGGCTCATGAAGTCCGAGCCCACCGAATGCTCCATCGACGACGCCCTGGCCGCGCCCGACGCCACCGTGCCCTGGACCGGCGTGCGCAACTACCAGGCGCGCAACTTCATGCGCGACGGCATGCAGGTGGGCGATGGCGTGCTGTTCTACCACTCTAGCTGCCCGGAACCGGGCATCGTGGGCATCGCCCGCGTCGCCTCGGGCACGCGCCCCGACCCCACGCAGTTCGACCCCGCCTCGCCCTATTTCGACCCGAAATCCAGCCCCGGGCAGCCGCGCTGGCTGCTGCTGGACGTGCAGGCCCTGCGCAAGACCCGGTGCATCAGCCTGGCCGAACTGCGCGGACACCCCGAACTGACGGGCATGCGCGTGCTGCAGCGGGGCAACCGGCTGTCGATCACGCCGGTGGAGGAACCGGAGTGGCAGCTCATCGCGGAACTGGTGAAGAAGTGACGGAGATGGCCGGGCAGACGGCCTTTGGCCTCACTTCCGGGTAAAAACCACATGCGTCGCCAGGGGCGACGCCACGTGCTGCGTGCAGGCGTACCCCAGGGCCGGCAGATCGACGCCGTCAAACAAGCGCTCCCCCGAGCCCAGCAGGACGGGGGCGATAGCGATGTGCATTTCATCCACCAGGCGCTCGCGCAGGTACTGCTGGATGGTCTGGACGCCACCGCCCAGTCTTACGTCCTTGCCCCCGGCGGCCGCCCGGGCTTGCGCCAGCGCGCTGGCAATGCCGTCCGTCACGAAATGGAAGGTCGTCCCGCCCTCCATCACCAGCGGTGCGCGCGCATGGTGGGTGAGCACGAAGACGGGGACCTGGTACACCGGGTTCTCGCCCCACCAGCCCCGCCAGCTCTGGTCCGGCCAGGGTCCGCGCACCGGGCCGAACATGTTCCGGCCCAGAATCCAGGCACCGACGTTCCGAAAGCCCCGCGCGGCCAAGTCTTCATCGACACCCTCCGTCGCCCCGCCCTCGCCACCGAACACCGCTTTCTGGAACGTCCGCGTGGCAAAGGCCCAGCCATGCAGCGCCGTGCCACCCAGCCCGAGCGGCTGGTCGATGCTCTGGTGTGGGCCGGCACCGAAGCCATCCAGAGAAATCGTGAAGCTTTCGACGCGAAGCTGGGACATGGTGTCTCCTGACTGCAAGTGGCTGCGAGGGCATCCGAGGCGCTTGGGCCACTTACTGTATCCCGCTGGGGCAGCAAGGCACAGCGCGCGAAGCCAAGTCCCTCAGGACAACGCGGACCCACTGTGCCGCAAAAGCGCCACCCGCGCCGCCGCAAACACTGGCAGACACCGCGGTAGCGCTGAAATAACACTGCCGCGCAACCCTGGTGAGGCTGCGCGGCCGGAATAGGAGCCGTGGTGCGTCAAGCGCCGGGCGTGCCGACGTGGGGGGTGCTGGCGGGCGCCTGGGGCTCGCCCTCGTCCGGCATGCCCCAGGTTTCCCAGTCGTCCCCAAACAGCTCCGCCGGGTGCTGCGTCCGGTCCGAGCCATTGCCGCAGCGCATGTCCTTGGCCGGGCAGTACAGGTCGCAGCCCCAGCACACCCGCTCGGGGTGGGCGGGGGCCTGGGGGAACTTCTTGACTGCTGCCATGGCGGCGCTCGGTGCCGTTGGTGTTGCCTCGGCTTACTTGCGTGCCGGGGGCACGTCGGTGCAGGAGCCATGCGCCACTTCCGCCGCCATGCCAATGGATTCACCGAGGGTTGGATGCGGATGGATGGTCTTGCCGATGTCCACGGCGTCGGCGCCCATCTCGATGGCCAGGGCGATCTCGCCGATCATGTCGCCGGCATGGGTGCCGACCATGCCGCCGCCGAGGATCTTGCCGTGGCCGTGCGCCTCGGGGCTGTCGTCGAACAGCAGCTTGGTGACGCCTTCGTCGCGGCCATTGGCAATGGCGCGACCACTTGCCGTCCAGGGGAACAGGCCCCTCCGTACCTTGATGCCCTGGGCCTTGGCCTGGTCTTCGGTCAGGCCGACCCAGGCGACTTCGGGGTCGGTGTAGGCCACGCTGGGGATGAGCTGGACGATGTGAGCCCGGCCATGCTGGAAGGCTTCGCCGCCGCCAAGGTACTGGTCGAAGGCCTGCGCCGCGCGGCGCCCCGCATCACACGGGCCAGCCTGCACCAGGCGCTGGACACCCTGGGGCGCTACGACCTGGGTGGTCTGGCGCTGGAGTACACCCCGGCCCGGCATTCGGGACTAGAGTACGCCGACCTGTCCATTGTCGCGGCCAACGGCAAGTTCAGGCGTTGATGCTTTTAAATTGATAGCTGCCAGCGCTTTCTGGATAAGCGATACATTGGGAAACGCTGGTGACCTTGGAGCGGCCACGGCTCAATACGGCTCGGTTGCCGGGTGGAGGCCTTGCAGTTGGGCAGCGTAGCCAAATTGGAACTGGCGTTGGCGGTGTATGTGGTCGTTGCCTGGCGTTTGGCACGACTGGTCCGTTTGGGACGTACCCATCCAGACATGGATGCCGGCGCACTCTTCACCGAAACGGAGTGGCAGGGGGCTTACCTGCTGGCGAAGAAGAAACCACCGGCCAAACCGCCAACCTTGCGCGAGGTAATTCGCCAGATCGCCATGCTCGGCGGGTTCCTCGGCCGCAAGCATGATGGCGAACCCGGCGTGAAAACTCTCTGGCTGGGCTTCGTCCGGGTCAGAGACTTTGTCGAGGGTGCGGAACATATGCGCTTGCTTCACCAATCACGTCAGAGTTGTGTGTAATGGAATGATGTGAATGGTATTTTAATAACAATCGGCACTAAATAACTTTAAGGCAATGCCTGTAATTTTTTTATTATTTTTTCCCATTCGCTGATTGCGGTCATGTTAATCGCGATCGTATCTTTATTTTTTCCAAGTTCCAAAAGCAATTTCTCAAACTCTGTTTCCTTTAACTCAGGAAGTCGTTTTATTAGTAACTTCCCAGAATCCTCTGCCTTTCCCGTGCCATTGTAAAATTGGTCTATGTAAGTAATAACCGTGCCATTAAATAAATTCATGTTTCTTTGGGATCGATCTTTAATTAAAGGGATTGCCTCTTCGTAAAGTAATGAGAGTATGACTAAAATGGTGGCTGGGTACGCGTTGATTTTTTCACGGCTTCGATCTCTGATTCGTTCATCAAAACCATTGATAAACGGTTCCAACCTTTGCAACGCAATTTTCCTGACGGTCTTTTCTTTGATGCTTAAGGCTTCTTGAGATTTTTCTCCTCCAAATTTCTCGAATTGACGGTATTCAGGAGAGCTGAGCCATGCCTGTTCTATGCTTTCAGCGGCAGTGTGTTTGGACTCATCAGCATTTGCTATGGAGGTAATAAAAATTGCCATCAAGGCCACAAACCATAATATTTTCATGCCGACTCCCTTTTTTTCAATGCGTATACGGTGCCAGAGGTCTTTATCTTTCTCGACCAATCCGATACAAGCTTTTATTCAACGTCCCAACAAACACCGCCTCATCGCCCGGCACTGGAGACGTAAAGACCGTCTCCCTCTTGAGTCGCTTCAAAAACTGCATTCCGCTACCGCCAAACCCGAATCCTTCCAGGGTTTTGAACTTGGCCGCACGCTCGGTTTTTCCAAGGGTAAATCGCCATAGCTCACGGCCATTTTCGCTATCGAGTGCGTAGATGAACCCATCCACGCTGGCAACATAGAGAACCCCATTGGCGAGGGATGGCGCGGCGTAGATTTCACCGTTGGTCTGGAAAACCCATGCCACATCGCCAGTCTCCTGATTTAGGGCGACGACTTTGCCTTGCTTGTTGCCCGCATACACGCGCTGTTGATCGGCGGCGAGGTTGCCATGTATCCAATCCCCGGTTTCGGTCCTCCAAAGTTCGATGCCTGTTTTGGTCTCCAGCGCATGGACCTTGCCCTGATGGTCGCCGACGAAGATGCGATGGTTGCGAAACACGGGGCTGGCGCCGGTGGCGCTTGAATTCAGATTGGCTTCCCAGATCAATTCCCCTGTGGCCGCGTTGAGCAGGTAAACCTTGCCCAAGAAATCGAAGAAGGCGACTTCGCCATCCCGGCTCACGGCGGGGGAACTGGTGATCATTCCTCCGGGGGTATAGCGCCATTTCTCGGCCCCGTCCCGAAGGCTCAGGGAGAGCACGATGCCGTTCATGGTGGTAATGATGACGGTATCGCCAAAGACCGCCGGGGCGCTATGGATTTTTCCGGGAATGTAAAACTGCCAGCGTAGCTCACCGGAATCCGCATCCAGCGCCATGACCTTGGCGCCTTCGAGCGTACCAAACACGACCAAGCCATTGGATACCGCAGGGCCAGAGGCAATCTGCGGGCCGATACGCCTGCGCCAGCGTAGCTTGCCGGTAACGGGGTCGAGTGCGTAGAAATAGCCATCCATACCGCCGAAATACAGCACGCCGTTAGCCAAGGTGGGAGAGGTGAAAACCCAACTCCCGGTTTTGTATTCCCAGGTAAGTTTGGGCTGGTGGCGTAAGGGGGTAACGGCGAAATTGCCACCGCGTTCAGCGCCGCCTCAGAATTGGGTGACGGGCGAGGCGTATTGGTTGTCCTCTGCTTGCCCAAAGGAGGTGGCGAGGATTATGCAGAGGTAGAACGCTGATTTAAGGAATCGCCACGGCATGGTTGGTGATTTCGGGAGGAAAGGGCTTTTATTTGTAATTGCTGACTATTTTATAGATTGCAATTTTGCGATTATTTCATCCCATGCGGCACTTTTAGCCATTGCCTTTGCGCCGTCGTCGTTAGCTTTTCCGACAATTGATAAATATTTCATTATTGGTGTGCCGTCAAGGCTTGGTGCGGCTTTCAATAACTTATCAACATTGTTCAGGCATAGTCCTTTGTCTTTGTAGAGCGAGTCTATAAACGGATAGGAAATTCAACCGACGGATAGGAAATTCAACCGCATGAGGCCAAGTATGGCACGAGTTTTGGGCCTCGAAACACGTTCGGCCAAGGAAGGTTGAGCGCTCGCTTGCCGCTCAATGGCAAGAGCTTGGGAGGCAGTAACGGATAGGAAATTCAACCGCATGAGGCCAAGTATGGCACGAGTTTTGGGCCTCGAAACACGTTCGGCCAAGGCAGATTGAGCGCTCGCTTGCCGCTCAATGGCGAGAGCTTGGGAAGCAATATGCATTTGGGACTGGCGCGCACGCAGCTGCTCCTCGCAGCGATTGATACCGCCGCTTCACTGGGTCACCAATTGACGCGCTGATCCACCTCGTAGTCGGGTGCAAGTTGTGCCGCCAGATACCAATCCGGCTCGCCTTGCGCACCATCATCCACCGGCGCGTCGCAGCCCTCCCACAGCGGTGGCCCGCGTGCCGGGGTGATGTGCGGGGGGGCAGACTCCACCCCGATGTGGTTCAGGATGTGGCGGATTTCGGCGCTGTGGGTGATGAAGGCAATGATGCGCATCTGCCCACCGCACATGGGGCACAGCAGCGGAAATGCCTCGTAGATGCGGGCAATCAGCACCGCCCACAAGTAATGCGCCGCTCGCTTCGGGCGTGCTTCAGGTTCGGGTGTGGGTGTGGCCGCGTTGCCCGGCGCCGCCACCCCAGGTACGCCCGCGCCAGGTTGTGCAGTCTCCACCGTGGCTGGTTGCGACGCAGCAGGCTGAGCCAGCGCCGTTACCGCCGCTCTCAGCGGCGAGTTTGGTGCCAGCACACCAAAGTAGCGGTGCCGGTGGGTGCGTGGTGGGGGTACCAGGGCGGCAATGCGGTCGATGAGCTCCAGCGGTGTGAGGTGCAGCTCATCTGCCTTGGCACCACGCTTGTCACTGGTGGGCTCGCTGCGCTGTTTGGC
>MESL01000010.1 GCA_001770955.1 Burkholderiales bacterium RIFCSPLOWO2_12_FULL_65_40
CGCAAGCTGCTGACCATGCTCAACGCGATCGCTAAACACGGCACCCCCTGGAATCCAGCCCTGCATCGCGCTTGACTTTCAAGACGGTTGCTTCTCTCGGCTTCGCCGGGAAGGGGGACACCGCCAGCGCGGCGGGGCGGCCCTTGCGCGGCGGTTGCTGGCCGGGCAGCGCACTTGCACTCGCGGCGCGGGCGAGGCGTTTTTTAGTGCAGCGTGGGCGAAGCCGGTGCGTCCAGAACCTGCACCACGGGGGCTACGGCAAACAGCCCTGCGGCATCCACGGCGTCGAAGTGGTACTGCTGACCACAGAATTCACACCCCACCTCGATGGTGTCCCGCTCGGCCAGGATGCTCTCGACCTCGGCCGCACCCAGGCTCTGCAGCATGCGGCCCACGCGCTCGCGCGAGCATGTGCAGGCAAAGCGCGGGCCGTGCTGGCCCTGCTGCGGCTCGAAACGCAGGAGCTTCTCTTCCCAGAACAGGCGGCGCAGGATGGTGTCCACATCCAGCGTGAGCAGTTCTTCGCGCGTCAGGCTGGAGGCCAGGTGCGCGATGCGGTTGTAGTCTTCGTTGCGGCCGATCTGGTCTTCGTTCTCGCTGTGGCTCAGCTGCCCCCCCAGGTTGCCGGTGCCCTTGAGGGGCATGCGCTGGATCAGCAGGCCCGCCGCCACCTTGTCGTCGGCCGCCAGCACCAGCACGGTGTCGAGTTGCTCGGACTGCAGCATGTAGTGCTGCAACACATCGGACAGGCGTTCGAGCTTTTCATGCTGGTCGCCATGCAGCGGCACCACGCCCTGGTAGGGCTGCTGGCCGGGCAGCCGGTCTTTCGGGTCGAGCGTGATGGCGCAACGCCCGCCGCCGCCCACGTTGACCATCTGGCTCAGACGCGCACCGTCCTGCACTTCGCCAATGATCGTGGCCGTGGCACGCAACGACAGATCCGACTGCACCTCGGCCACCGCCAGCTTGACCGGGCCGTCGCCAAACACCTGCAACACCAGCGCACCGTTGAATTTGATGTTCGATTGCATGAGCACGGCCGCGGCCGCCATCTCTCCCAGCAGTTCGCGCACCGGCGCCGGATAGGGGCCGGTGGCAGTATTGCCGGCTCGGCGCGCCAGGATGTCGGTCCAGGCGTCGGTCAGGCGCACCAGCATGCCACGCACGGGCAGGCCATCGAAGAGAAACTTGTGAAGTTCAGACACGCAGGGTTCCAGAAAAAAAGATCAGCTGAGCTTGCGCAAGCCGTTTTTGAAGCGGCGGGCGTTCTCGATGTAGTGCTGTGCGCTCATCCGCAGCCCCTCCATCTGCTCGGGCGTGAGCTGGCGCACCACCTTGGCAGGGCTGCCGATGATCATGGAGCCGTCGGGAAACTCCTTGCCCTCGGTCACCAATGCGCCGGCGCCGACGAGGCAGTTCTTGCCGATCTTCGCGCCGTTGAGGATGACGGCGCCGATGCCGATCAGCGACTCGTCGCCGATGGTGCAGCCGTGCAGCATCACCTGGTGGCCCACCGTCACACGTTCGCCCACCACCAGGGGCTTGCCAAAGTCGGCGTGCAGCACGCTCGCGTCCTGGATGTTGGAACCCGCACCAATGCGGATGCTCTCGGTGTCGCCACGCACCACGGTGCCAAACCACACGCTGGCGTCTTCCCCCAGCGCCACTTTGCCGATCACCTGCGCGCTGTCAGCCACCCAGCTTGAAGCCGCCACCTGCGGCGCCACGCCGTCGAGTTCATATATCGCCATGCACCCACTCCCGCAAAAAAAGAAGCTGCCTTCGGTTACAAAGCGACGTTTCGCTCGGGATGGCAGCACCTAGAATTGTAGAGATGGAGCTTCGCCACCGCGCATTGCAGGTCTTGTGCCTCTCAGATCCTGAGCAAAAAGTGGCTCAGACGATTGATCTACATGCGCAGTCAGCTCACCTTTCCATAGCAGACAAGGCACCGCCTGCAGACCTGCAGGCCTTGCCCGGCCACCCCGAACGCCCCGAACTGCGCAGCCACACCGAGATGGCCCGGCGTTCACCCGCCACCCCCGAGGGCCGCGCCGTGCTGCTGCACGCCATCGCGCACATCGAATTCAACGCCATCAACCTCGCACTCGACGCTGTCTGGCGTTTTGACGGCATGCCACGCCCGTATTACCTCGACTGGCTGCGCGTGGCAGCCGAGGAGGCCAGCCACTTCCAGATGCTGCGCACCCACCTGCGCAGCCAGGGCCACGACTACGGCGACTTTCCTGCCCACCAGGGACTGTGGACGATGTGCGAAAAGACGCGGCACGACGTCACAGCCCGCATGGCGTTGGTCCCCCGCACCATGGAGGCGCGCGGACTGGACGCCACACCCCTCATCCAGCGCAAGTTGCGCCAGGTGGGCACCCCCGATGCGTTGGCTGCCGCCAGCATCCTGGACGTGATCCTGCGCGAGGAAGTGGGGCATGTCGCCATTGGCGACCACTGGTACCGCTGGCTGTGCGAACGCGAGGGCCTGGAGCCTGAACCACACTACGCGGCCCTGGTGGCCCGCTACGAAGCCCCCCGCCCCAAGCCGCCGCTCAACGAACAGGCACGGCGCACGGCCGGCTTCAGCGATGCCGAACTGCTATGGCTGCAGAACGGCTGATCTCCCGCGCGGCAAACATCCCTACAATCAGCGCCCGACTCTGTTGACATCGCCATCTACAAACCAACCTACCATGTCAAGCACCCATGCTCCCGGGAGCGCCACCACACCGACGGCTCCCGACGCCAGCCTGACATCCGTGGCACTGATCGCCCGACAGGCGATCGTGAACGCACAGCATGTGGTGATCGGCTACGAGCTGTTCAACCGCTCGCGCACCGGTCCCACACACACCGCCGCAACCGATGTGGCGCTGGTGTTCACCGCGCTGTCGCACGCCGGCACGGACGAACTGGTCGGTAAAAAACTCATCTTCGTCAACTGCACGCACGAGAGCCTGACCGGCGGCCATCTCGAACTGATCGACCCCGACAAGGTGGTCCTGGAAATCCCCCCGTTGGGCCATGCCGCCGCCGAAGAAGTCGCGGCACGCCTGCCTATCCTGATGGGGCTGCGCGAGCGCGGCTTTCACCTCGCGTTTGACCACACGGTGCTGCAGTCCACCTACGCCACCTGGCTTCCGCTGGCCGACTACATCAAGCTGGACCTCTCGGTGCTCGCACCCGACCAGCTGGCCGTGCTGATCAGCTACGCCAACCGCCATACCCAGGCCGAACTGATTGCCGAAAAAGTGGAAACGGCGCAACAGTACGACGCGGCCTCCAGCCAGGGCATCCAGATGTTCCAGGGCTACTGGTTTGCCCGCCCTTCCCTGGTACACGCCAAGCTGGTCGCTCCCGGGCAGGCCGCCATCCTCGAACTCATCAACCTGGTGCGCAAGCAGGCCAGCACCGACGACATTGAGGAAGTGCTCAAGAAAGACGCGGGCCTGGCCTTCAACCTGATGCGTCTGATCAACTCTTCGGGCTTCGGCCTCACGCGGGAGATCACCTCCTTCCGCCAGGCGGTGATGCTGATGGGCCTGAAAAAGCTGTTCCGCTGGGCGGCGCTGCTGCTGACGGCCTCGCGCACCAGCGGTACGCCATCTTCCGTCGGGCAGACGGCCGTGGTACGCGGCCGGCTTATGGAGCTGCTGGCCCTCGAAACGCTGTCGCAGGAAGAAGCCGATGAAGCTTTCGTGGTGGGCATCTTCTCGATGCTCGACACCATGCTGAGCATGCCCATGGAGTCTGCCCTGGGCCTGCTGAGCGTGCCCGATGCCGTGAGCGCTGCACTGCTGCGCCATGAAGGCATCCTGGGCGACCTGCTCAGCCTGGCACAGGCCTGCGAGTCCAGCGACGACGCGGCCTTCAACCGCGCCGCGAGTACTTTGCACCTGAGCAGCCAGCAGATCAACGGTGCCCACCTGCAGGCGCTGGCGTGGGCAGACCACATCACCGAGTGACGCCAACGCCCCATGGCGCGGGCTTCGCTCTAGAATCAGCTGAACATCAGCCCCTGCACGCCCATGTCCAGCACTCCAGAGCAAGATACCCCGACCGCCCCTGAAACGCCCGTGGGAGGAGGAAACACCGCCCTGATCGCCCGCCAGGCGATCGTCGACGAGCACCGCGCGGTGTTCGGCTACGAGCTGTACGACCGCTCCACCGAACTGGACTCCCACACCGCTGCGAGTGACGCGGCACTGCTGTTCAATGCCCTCTCGCACGGCGACGCCGAAGCCCTGGTGGGCAAAAAGATCGTCTTCATCAACTGCACGCAAGAGAGCCTGGTCTCTGGCCACCTGGAGCTGATCCACCCCGACAAGGTGGTGCTGGAGGTACCGACACTGCCCGAAAATGCCACCGCCGAAGACATCGCCCACTCGATCGAGCAGCTGGATGCGCTGAGCAAACGGGGCTTCAAGCTGGCATTCAACCAGAATGTGCTGCGGCGCGCCTATGCGGCCTGGCTACCGCTGGCGTCCTACATCAAGCTCGACATGACGGCGTTCAAGCCCGAGATGGCAGGCCCGCTGGTGAAGTTTGCGCGTGGCGCCAATGACAAGGTCCAAATCATTGCGGAAAAGGTCGAGACTGCAGAGCAGTACCAGCTCATGGCCGACCTGGGGGTCAAGCTGTTCCAGGGCTACTGGTTTGCCAAGCCCTCGCTGGTCCAGACCAAGACCATCCGGCCGTCGCAGGCCATCATCATCCAGTTGATCAACCTGGTGCGCAAACAGGCCAGTTCGACCGAGATCGAGGAACTGCTCAAGAAAGATCCCACGCTCTCGTTCAACCTGTTGCGCTTCATCAATTCGTCGGGTTTCGGCCTCTCCTGCGAGATCACCTCGTTCCGCCACGCGGTGATGATTCTGGGCCTGAAAAAGCTCTTCCGCTGGGCTGCGCTGCTGCTCACCACGTCGCGCGCCAGCGGCTCGGCACCGGCCATTGGCACCACGGCCGTGGTACGCGGGCGGCTCATGGAACTGCTCGCCGCTGAAATGCTGTCGCCCGAGGACTGCGACAACGCCTTCGTCGTGGGCGTGTTCTCGCTGCTCGATGCCATGCTGGGCATACCGCTCGAACAGGCCCTGGAATCCGTGGCACTGCCCGAGCCCGTGACAGAAGCACTGCTGGGCAACACCGGCGTTTTTGCACCGTTCCTGGCGCTGACCAAGGCCTGCGAAAGCGGTGACGACGCGGCCTTCGCGCACAACATCGAACTGCTGCATCTCTCGGGCCACCAAGTCAACATGGCCCACCTGCAGGCGCTGGCCTGGGCCGACAGCCTCGGCGCGGAATAAGCTCAGCCGCGCGGGTGGTGCCGCGCATGCAGCTGGCGCAGCCGCTCGCGCGCCACATGGGTGTAGATGGTGGTGGTGGAAATGTCGGCATGGCCCAGCAGCAACTGCACCACGCGCAGGTCTGCGCCATGGTTGAGCAGGTGCGTGGCAAACGCATGGCGCAGGGTGTGCGGTGACAGCGGCACCGTGATGCCAGCCGCCAGCGCGCACTTCTTGACGATGACCCAGAACATCACGCGCGTCATGCCCGCGCCGCGTGCCGTCACGAACAGGTCGTCGGTCTGCTGCCCGGCCAGGATGGCGCCGCGCGCCTCTTGCAGATAACGCTCCAGCCACTGGCGGGCCACATCGCCAAAAGGCACCAGGCGCTCCTTGCTGCCCTTGCCCATCACGCGCAGCACGCCTTCGTTCAGCCCCAGGTTCCAGGTCTTGAGCGTCACCAGCTCGGTCACGCGCAGGCCGCTGGCGTACATCAGCTCCAGCATGGCGCGGTCGCGCAGGCCCAGCGGCGTATGGGCATCGGGGGCCTCCAGCAAGGCTTCGACCTGGGCCTGGGACAGCGTCTTGGGCACCCGCAGCGGCTGGCGCGCCGCCTGCAGGCGCACCGTGGGGTCCGCCTGGATGCGCCGCTCGCGCAGCGCCCAGTGAAAGTAGCGCCGCAGCACGGTCAGGCGCCGGTTGGCCGTGGTGGCCTTCGTGCCAGCATGGCGCTCGGCAAAATAGCCCTGCAGGTGGTGCTCGGACGTTCCATCCAGGGTCTGCGCGGGCTGCTGCTGCGCCAGCCACTGTGCGTACAGCGTGAGGTCACGCCGGTAGGCGGCCAGCGTGTTGCGCGAGAGGCCGTCCTCCAGCCACAGGGCGTCCACAAAAACGTCAATGGCGGACAGGCTGGTCTGGAGATCGGCGGACATCCTCAAACCTTAGCAGATGGCAGGTACCAAAAAGCCCTGCCAGCTCGCGCCGGCAGGGCCCGGGAAAAGGCGATGATCAGTTGAGATTCAGCTTTTGCTGCTCGACCACCTTCTTGTACACCTCGAACTCGGCCTTGATCTGCGCCCCGAACTGCTCGGGCGTATCGGCCACGATGAGCGAGCCCGTGTCTTCGATGCGCTTCTTCACGGCCGGGTCTTCCAGGGCCTTGCGCACGGCGGCGTTGATCTTGTCCACCACCTCTTTGGGCAGTCCCTTGGGGCCGACGATGCCGTAGTACGCCATGCGGTTGACGGGCTCCAGGCCCAGTTCCTTGAACGTGGGCACATTGGGCAGACCGGCCACGCGCTGGGGCGCAGCCACCACGATGGGCACAAGGCGGTTTTCCCGGATGAAGGGAAACGCCGAAGGCAGGTTGTCAAAGATGATCGGCACCTGTCCGGCCACCGTGTCGTTGAGCGCGGGGCCCGCGCCACGGTAGGGAATGTGCGTCATGAAGGTGCCGCTGAGGTTCTTGTACAGCTCGGTCTGCAGGTGACCAATGCCGCCCGTGCCCGACGATGCGTACGAATACTTGCCGGGGTTCTTCTTCACCTCGGCCACGAACGACGCGTAGTCCTTGGCCGGAAAGCTCGGGTGCACCGCAATGATGTTGGGCGTGGCCGCAATGTTGACGATGGGGGTGAAGTCGGTCAGCGGGTTGTACGGCGTCTTGGGGTTGATGGCCGGATTGGCCGCCGTGGTGGAGACCGTGGCCATGCCCAGCGCGTAGCCGTCCGGTGCGGACTTGGCCGTTTCGTTGGCGCCGATGATGCCACCGCCGCCAGCCTTGTTCTCGACCACCACGGTCTGGCCCAGGGCCCGGCCCAGCGGCTCGGAAATCACCCGCGCAATGATGTCGGTCGTGCCGCCCGGTGCAAACGGCACCACCAGCCGCACGGGCTTGTTGGGGTAGCCCTGGGCCCAAGCGGTGCCCGTTGCGGCCACCATGGCCAGCCCTAGCCAGATTCTTCGTTGCATCAATTGCTCCTTGTCGTAAAAACCAGATCAAGGCTTGTTTTATCTCAAAGACCACCGCCGCACCACCCCGTGTTTGCCCCAGCGGGTGTATGCGGCCTGGCTCCGGCACCCGTGCGGTGCAGTCAGCCTCTATCGCCGTGAAAAGCGCTGCCAGCCCTGCCACGGTATCCTGCTCGCCGTGAATTACGCGCAACTGCTTCTCCCGGATTTCTCGCTCATCCTCTGCGGCTACCTCATCTGCCGCTACACGGCCCTCAACCGCACGGTCTGGCAGCCCGTGGAAAGCCTGGTGTATTACCTGCTGTTCCCGGTGCTGCTGTTCCAGTCCATCGTCAAGAGCCCGATCGACCTGAATGCCGCCTCGGGCCTGATGGCGGCCGGCCTGATTTCGGGCCTGTGCGGCATCGGCCTGGCCTACGCCCTGCCCCACCTGCCCTGGCTGGGCCGGCGCCTCGACCCGCGCGACCATGCCGCGAGCGCCCAGGTGGCCTTTCGCTTCAACTCCTTCATCGGCCTGGCACTGGCCGAGCGCGTGGCCGGCAGCCAGGGGCTGCTGATGATCGCCGTGCTCATCGGCGTGTGCGTGCCCCTGTTCAACGTGGCCGCCGTCTGGCCCATGGCGCGCCAGGGCAAGCACAGCTTTGCGCGCGAGCTGATGCGCAACCCGCTGATCCTGGCCACGGCCTCAGGCCTGGTGGCCAACCTGCTGGGCTTTCGCATTCCGGACTGGATGGAACCCACCGTCCACCGCATCGGCGCCGCCTCGCTGGCGCTGGGCCTGATGGCGGCGGGCGCGGGCATGCAGTTCGGGCTTCTGCAGCGCAGCAAGCTGCTGTCGCTCTCGGTGCTGTCCATCCGCCACCTGGTGCAACCGCTCATTGCGCTGGGCGTGGCGCTGCTGCTGCGCCTGGACCCCGTGCAGACCACCGTGCTGCTGGCCTTCTCGGCCCTGCCCACGGCCTCCACCTGCTACGTGCTGGCCGCACGCATGGGCTACAACGGGCCGTATGTGGCGGGGCTGGTCACGCTGTCCACCTTGCTGGGGCTGGTGAGCCTGCCGTTCGCGCTGGGAGCACTCCGATGAAGACAGCCCCGTTTTCAGCACCCGCCGTGCAGCGCCGACGATGGATCACCGCCAGTCTGCTGGCCGTGGCGCTCGCGCCGCTGACCGCCTGCGGACGCAAGACGCCGCGTGCCCAGGCCGTGCCAGCAGGAGCCACGGTGCTGACGCTGGGCGATTCACTGACCTCGGGTGTGGGCGCTTCGAGCGACACGGCCTATCCCGCCGTGCTGCAGCAACTGACCGGCTGGAAAGTGGTCAATGGCGGCGTGTCGGGCGACACGTCTGCACAAGCGCTGGCGCGGTTGCCGGACCTGCTGCAGCAACATAAGCCCGCGCTGGTGATCGTCAGCATCGGCGGCAACGATTTCTTGCGCCGCCAGACCGCCAGCGATACGCGCACCCGGGTGCGCCAGATCTGCGAGCAGGCCCGCGCCGGTGGTGCCCAGGTGCTGCTGGTGGCCGTGCCCGAGCTGTCCTTGCTGGCCGCCGCAGGGCGGCTGAGCGACCACGCGCTGTACGAAGAGATTGCCGACGAACTGCGGATTCCCCTGCACCGCAAGGGCTGGTCGGCCGTGCTGGCCGACGCTCGCCTGCGATCCGATCAGATCCATGCCAATGCGACAGGGTACGCACAGTTTGCGCAGGGGCTGGTGGACACGCTCCGCGACACCGGCCTACTGGCACGCTGAAAATCGCTCTTATTTCAGTAGCTATCAGCGCTTACCAGTAAAGCGCTAGAGGCCATTTTTATTCAAACTTTTCCTGGGCCAGCGCCCACGCCACATGCTCGCGCACCAGGGCACTTTCATGCTGCGCGCGCGACTGCAGCGCCGCACGCACACCGGCGTCGCCCGTGGCGCGCAGCGCGTTGCCCAGCGCCACGGCAATGTTGCGCAGCCAGCGCTCATGGCCAATGCGGCGGATCGGGCCGCCCTCGGTCAGGCGCAGGAAGGTGGCCTCGTCCCAGGCGAACAGGTGCACCAGCTGCTGGCCCGTGAGACCGGCGCGCGCGTCGAAGTCGGGCAACTGGCTGGGCTGGGCGTATTTGTTCCAGGGGCAGACGAGCTGGCAGTCGTCGCAGCCATAGATGCGGTTGGCCAGCAAGGGGCGCAGCTCCAGCGGGATCGGGCCGGAATGCTCGATGGTGAGGTAGGAAATGCAGCGCCGGGCATCGAGCCGGTAGGGGGCGATGATCGCCTGCGTGGGGCACACGTCCATGCAGGCCTGGCAACTGCCGCAGTGCGCGGTGACGGGCGCGCTGGGTTCGAGCGACATGTCCACATAGATCTCGCCCAGGAAGAACATCGAACCGCCCTCGCGGTTGAGCACCAGCGTGTGCTTGCCGCGCCAGCCCTGGCCACTGCGCCGGGCCAGCTCCGCCTCCAGCACCGGGGCCGAGTCGGTGAACACGCGGTGGCCCAGCGGCCCCACGGCCTGCGCGATGCGGTCGCAGAGCTTTTGCAGCCGCGCGCGCAGCACTTTGTGGTAGTCCCGCCCCCGGGCATAGACCGAGACAATGGCCTCACCCGGGCGCTGCAGGCGCTCGAACTCGATGGCCTGCCAGCCTGGCGGCGCATCGATGGGGGTGCCCCGCGGCAGGTAGTCCATGCGCGCCGTGATCACGCTCACCGTGCCGGGCACCAGCTCGGCCGGGCGGGCACGCTTGAGGCCGTGGGCCTCCATGTAATGCATCTCGCCATGGAACCCCTGGGCCAGCCATTGCATCAACCCGTCTTCGGCGGAAGACAGGTCCACGCCCGCCACGCCGATTTGGGAGAATCCCAGCTCGCGTGCCCACTGCTGAATTTGAGGAACCCATTGACTGCTGCTGACCACCATCGCCCGATTGTAGAAAGCCCCCCCGCCCTGGCGACGCGGCAAGCCACCTGGCGCAGTGAGGAAGATACCGCCGGATTCGCGCGCCAACTGGCCGCGCAGCCGCTGCTGGCCAACGCCTTCATCACGCTGCACGGCGACCTGGGCGCGGGCAAGACCACGCTGGTGCGCCACCTGCTGCGCGCGCTGGGTGTGCAGGGCCGCATCAAAAGCCCGACCTATGCCGTGGTCGAGCCGCACGAGGTGCCGGGGCTGGACATCTGGCACTTCGACTTCTACCGTTTCAACGACCCGCGCGAGTGGGAAGACGCGGGTTTTCGCGACGTATTTGCCAGCCAGGGCCTGAAACTGGCAGAATGGCCGGAAAAGGCCGCAGCGCTCATCCCTGCTGCGGATGTTGCTATCCACATTGAAGCACTGGACGAGGATGCGCGGCAGGTTACCCTGCGCGCCCACACCCCCCTTGGCCACCGCCTGCTACAAGGATTGAGCGCATGACACTTCCGCCCCGCCACAGCACCGCACCCGACAGCGCCGGCCTGCCCACGCGCCGTGCGCTGCTGCAGGCGGGCAGCCTGGTGCTGCTGCTGGGCACGCAGCAGATTGCGCGCGGTGCCACCATCGTGGCCGTGCGCGTGTGGCCCGCAGACGACTACTCGCGCGTCACCATCGAATCCGATCAGCCCCTGCGCGCCCAAAAGTTCTTTGTCACCACCCCGCCCCGCCTGGCGGTGGACATCGAAGGCATCGACCTGAGCCCCGCGCTGCGCGAACTGGTGGCCAAGGTGCGCCCGGACGACCCCAACATTGCCGGCATCCGCGTGGGCCAGAACGCACCCAACGTGGTGCGCCTGGTCGTGGATTTGAAGCAGGCCGCCGTGCCCCAGGTGTTTTCGCTCAACCCTGTGGCCGCCTACGGCCACCGGCTGGTGTTCGACCTTTACCCCGAAAACCCCGTCGACCCGCTCGAAGCACTGATCGCCGAGCGCCTGCGCGAGAAAATCACCGATCCCGCGGCCACCGCCAGCGGCGCCAGCCCGGCCGACAAGGCGGCTGCTGCAGCCCCCACCTTGCCCGACCACGACCCGCTGGGCGAACTGATCGCCCGCACCGACGCCCAGCGCAAGGCGCCCGGCCCCGCCCCGGTTCCATCCGCAGCCACCGCCGCGCGCCAGACCGACCGCCTGATCATCATTGCCCTCGACCCCGGACACGGCGGAGAAGACCCCGGCGCCATCGGCCCTGCCGGCACCCGTGAGAAAGACGTGGTGCTCAAGGTGGCCCGCCTGCTGCGCGACCGCATCAACACCACCACCGTGGGCGGCAACCCCATGCGCGCCTACCTCACGCGCGATGGCGATTTCTTCGTGCCCCTGGGCACGCGCGTGAAGAAGGCGCAGCGCGTGCAGGCCGACCTGTTCGTGAGCATCCACGCCGACGCCTTCACCAACCCCGACGCCCGCGGCGCCAGCGTGTTTGCGCTGAGCCAGAACGGCGCATCCAGCTCGGCCGCACGCTGGCTGGCCAACAAGGAGAACCAGGCCGACCTGGTGGGCGGCCTGAACGTGCGCGCCAAAGACCGCCATGTGCAAAGCGCCCTGCTCGACATGAGCACCACCGCACAGATCAACGACAGCCTCAAGCTCGGCAGCGTGCTGCTGGGCGAGATCGGCAATGTGGGCAAGCTGCACAAGCCGCGCGTGGAGCAGGCCGGCTTTGCCGTGCTCAAGGCCCCCGACATCCCCAGCGTGCTGGTGGAGACCGCCTTCATCAGCAACCCCCAGGAAGAAGCCAAGCTGCGCACCAGCGCCTACCAGGAAGAGCTGGCGGACGCACTGATGCGCGGCATCACACGCTACTTCGCCAAGAACCCGCCGCTGGCGCGCAGCCGCTCGGTGTAGTCCCCCTGTTCACGCCCCCGCGACAGGGGTACATTGGCAGCCAGGATACTTTTTTGCCCCACTGCGCTGCGCGCGACCCGCAGCCCATGAAACTGGCGCAACCCAGGCCAGCGGCCACCGTGCAAGGGCCGCCCCGCCGCACCGGTGGCGTCCCCCTTCCGCATCGCGCAGCGATGCCAGAGAAGGGGGAAGGCGCGTAGCGCCACAGGGGGTTGTTTCATCTCACGAAGGAGAAAGGCCATGGCACAACCCCACGCACTATCCGGCCAGATCGTCAGTGTGCGCCCCCTGGGCGCGCAACTGCGGCAGGCCAGCAGCACCGCCATCCTGAAGGCGGGCCAGCTCGAAGTGATGCGCATCGTGCTGCTCGCGGGCAAGTCCATGCCCGAGCACATGACGCGCGGCGAAGCCACCGTGCAATGCATCGAGGGCGAGGTGGAGTTCCAGGGCAGCAACGGCGCCCAGCGCATGCAACCGGGCGACTTCGTGCACCTGGAGCCGCGCGCGCTGCGCGCCCTCACGGCGGTGCAGGATGCATCGCTGCTGGTGACGCTGTGTTTGCAGGCGGGGTAAAGCCCCACGCCATCATTTATTGGTCAAAACAGGCTCCAGCGCTTATCAGCAAAGCGCCACCAGCTCTTTTTTCAATAGCAATCAGGCCGCCTTGGCCTTGCGCGCCCCGCGCCAGGCGCCAAAAATGGCAATCAGGCCGGGAATGAAAATCATGGCCCAGATGATCTTGTCGAGGTTTTCCTTCACCCAGGCAAAGTTACCGAAGTAATAGCCCGCCGTGCAGATGCCCAGCACCCACAGCAGCGCGCCGCCCACGTTGTAGGCACTGAACTTGCCCCGGTCCATGGCGGCCACGCCCGCCACGAAGGGTGCAAAGGTGCGGATGAAGGGCATGAAACGCGCCAGCACGATGGTGATGCCGCCGTAGCGCTCGTAAAAATCATGCGCCTGGTCGAACGCGCGGCGGTTGAACCAGCGCGAGTCTTCCCACTGGAAGACCTTGGGGCCGAAATAACGGCCGATCGAGTAGTTGCACTGGTCGCCCAGAATCGCTGCCACCAGCAGCACCGTGACGGCGGGCGCGAACTCCATCATCCCGGCACCGCACAGCGCGCCCACGATGAACAACAGCGAGTCGCCCGGCAGGAAGGGCATGACGACCACGCCCGTCTCGACAAAAACGATGATGAACAGCAGCGCATACACCCACACGCCATAGGCGGCCACGAAGGCTTCCAGGTGCTTGTCCACGTGCAGGATGAAGTCGATCAAAAAGGCGATGATTTCCATGGGGCTTTCGGAGGATTGGGGCGCATTATCCTTACCTGTCCATCGCGCCATGGCCGGCCCCTAGAATCCTGCGGGTGAACGAAGCCCATTCCACCCCGCCCGAACGCCGCCCCATTCGCGACCTGCCCGACGAACTCATCAGCCAGATCGCCGCAGGCGAAGTGGTCGAGCGCCCCGCCTCGGTGGTGCGCGAGCTGGTGGACAACGCGCTGGACTCGGGTGCCACGCAGATCACCGTGCGCCTGCTCGCGGGCGGCGTGCGCCTGATCGCCGTGGAGGACGATGGCTGCGGCATCCCGCAGGACGAGCTGCCCATCGCGCTGCGCCGCCACGCCACGAGCAAGATCACCAACCTGCACGACCTGGAAACCGTGGCCACCATGGGTTTTCGGGGCGAGGCGCTGGCGGCCATTGCCTCGGTATCGGACATGGCCCTGCTCTCGCGCCCGGGCGCGCAGGCCAGCGCCTTCCTGCTCGACGCGCGCAGCGGCGAGCTGCGCCCCGTGGCGCGCAGCGGCGGCACGACGGTGGAGGTGAAGGAGCTGTTCTTCAGCACCCCGGCGCGGCGCAAGTTCCTCAAGACGGATGCCACCGAACTCGCCCACTGCGTGGAGGCCGTGCGCCGCCACGCGCTGGCCCGGCCCGACGTGGGCTTCGCCATCTGGCACGAGGGCAAGCTGGTGGAGCAGTGGCGCGCCACCTGGCAGCCCAACCAGGGCGAGATACAGGACACCCTGGCGCGCCGCCTGGCCGACGTGCTGGGCGAAGACTTCGTGGCGCAGTCCGTGCCCGTGCGCCACAGCGAGGGGCGCATCACCGTCACCGGCCGCGCCGGTCTGCCCGACGCCGCGCGCTCGCGCGCCGACCAGCAATACTGCTACGTCAATGGCCGCTTCGTGCGCGACAAGGTGGTCACGCACGCCGCGCGCAGCGCCTACGAGGACGTGCTGCACGGCCAGCGCCAGCCGGTGTATGCCCTCTACATCGAGATCGACCCGGCGCGCGTGGATGTCAACGTGCACCCCACCAAGATCGAGGTGCGCTTTCGCGACAGCCGCGAGGTGCACCAGGCCGTGCGCCACGCGGTGGAAAACGCCCTGGCCGTGCCGCGCGCCACCACGCTGGCGGCCGCCGCCGAGGAAGCACCCGCGTCTTCCGCCACACCATTTTTTGAACAAAAAGTGCCTGCAACGCCCATCTGGCAAGCGCAGGCAGCTATGAAATTTGATGAACGCCCGGGCCACCGGGTGTCCGATCTGGGGGCACTGTGGGGCACGCCCGGCCCTGCCGGCATGCACCCGGCTCCCCAAGAAGAGTCCCTGCCCGTGGCCGAAACCGCCTCCGCCATGGCCGCCCCCACCGGGCTGGCCGCCGTGGAGCCCACCCCGCCCGCGCGCGGTACCGCCGACGCTGCACAGCCCTGGCCGCTGGGCCGGGCGCTGGCGCAACTGCACGGCGTGTACATCCTGGCCGAAAATGCCCAGGGCCTGGTGCTGGTGGACATGCACGCGGCGCACGAGCGCATCGTCTATGAGCGGCTCAAGTCGCAGGCCGATACCGGCGCCCGCATCGCCAGCCAGCCGCTGCTGATTCCGGCCACCTTTGCGGCCACGCCCGAAGAGGTGGCCACCGCCGAGGCCCACGCCGACACCCTGGCGCTGCTGGGGCTGGAAATCTCACCCTTTTCGCCCCGCACCCTGGCCGTGCGGGCCGTGCCCACCCCGCTTGCCCAGGGCGACGCCGTGGAGCTGGCGCGCAGCGTGCTGGCCGAACTCAGCGCACATGACGCCAGCACCGTGGTGCAGCGCGCCAAAAACGAAATCCTGGCCACCATGGCCTGCCACGGCGCCGTGCGCGCCAACCGCAAGCTCACGCCGGACGAAATGAACGCCCTGCTGCGCCAGATGGAGGTAACCGAGCGCTCGGACCAATGCAACCACGGCCGCCCGACCTGGAGACAACTGAGCATGAAGGAGCTGGACGCTCTTTTCCTGCGCGGGCGGTAGCGGGCACACCCCTGTCATCGCCTGCGACAAAGCCAGGCTTCCTCCTCCTCCATTGCTTCCGATCACTGCACCGCACATGTTCAAACACCGCCCCCCTCCCCCGTCCTGCACCGGCTGGCGGCCGCCGCAGCCCTTCTGTGCCTGGCCGCGCCCACCCATGCCGGGCGCCCGCTGGCGGTGGACGATGCGGGCGTGGACGAGGTGGGCCATGGCCACATCGAAGTGTGGTGGGAAGGCCAGCGCGGCCAGCCTGGCACCGTCTATGCAGCCCCGGCATTCACCCCGATCGAGGGACTGGAGCTGGGCGCGCTGCTGGCCCGCGACCGGGATGAGCACCAGACCCTGCAGGGCCTGCAGGCCAAATGGCTGTGGAGTCCGGCGCAGGAACAGGGCTGCAACGCAGGCAGCAGCGCGGGCCTCACCCACCGGCGCCAGGGCGCCGGACATAACGCAGGCAGCGTGTGGGCCCTGAACCTGATCGGCACCTGCGCCGCGCCCTGGGGCGTGGTCAACGCCAACCTGGGCAGTCAGCGGGAGCGGGGGCAGTCCTGGCTGGCTACGTGGGGTGCGTCGCTGGAACTCAGCGGGGGCGCCATCACCCCCCACCTGGAGGCCTTTGGTGTCCGGCACAGCGCTCCCACCTTCCAGACCGGAGCTCGATGGGAGTGGGCGCCAGGCAAGCAACTCGATGCCACGATCGGCCGCCAGCAAGGGCGCACCGTGCTGAGCCTGGGGGTCGCGCTGGCGTTCTGAGACCCCGTGCGACGGCTGCCCACCCGAGGGCAAAGCCGCTACCTCAGGCTATGTAGTGTTTTTAGCGCGGGGCAGCTATCGACGGCAAGCAGTTCGCCGCGTTGCCTCAGTTGTCGCGCGCGGCCTTGGCGTGGTCGGGGAAGTCGCTGAACACGCCATCCACCCCCAGGTTGTAGAACAGCTTGTATTCGGCCTTCGGGTCGCCCTTGAAGTTGGACGCCAGGCGGCGCGCCTCGCTGCGGAAGGTGTAGGCGTGCACGAACAGGCCGGCGGCATGGGCGTTTTTCACCACGTCGGTGGCCGGGAGCATCACGCGGTCGCGTTCGTCGATCTTGCCGTCGCCATTCAGGTCGTCGGGCGTGCCGTCGTTGTTGGCGTCCACCTGCTTCGATGAAATCAGGTGGGGCTTCCAGGGGCCGATGCCGTCGGCGTAGGTCTTGACCTCCTGGAGCCCTGCCGGCGTGAGCAGGCTGGCGAAGGTGCGGGTATCGCCCGCCACGGCAAAGTCGTAGGGCTTGACGTAGGGCGCCACCAGCGACATGCTGCCGTCGGGCTTGACGTCGTCGGCGTCCACCAGCTGCACCAGGCGCACCTGGGTCTTGCTGCGCAGGTACTTGAGGTTGGAGACCTCGAACGACTGGACGATCACCGGCGATGTCTTGCTGGTGTAGCCGTACTTTGCCAGCACGGCCAGCAGGCGGTCTTCCAGCTGGAGGCCCAGGTGGACGTGGTAGGTGGGGTGCTTGGTTTCAGGGTACACGCCAATGGAGCGGCCCAGGCGCGTGCCTTCGCTCTTGGCCAGGTCCAGCACTTCTTCAAGCGTGGGAATCTGGTACTGGCCGTTGTGGCTCTGATCGCGCTCGGCCAGGGGCTGGATGGCGCGCAGGGTTTTCAGCTCCGCCAGAGTGAAGTCCGAGGCGAACCAGCCTTCCTCCTGCACGCCATCGACCACCTTCTTGGTCTTGCGCGCGGCGAACTCGGGGCGCTGGGCCACGTCCGTGGTGCCCGTGATGTTGGGCTCGTGGCGGGCCACGAGCACGCCATCCTTCGTGGCCACCAGATCGGGCTCGATGAAGTCGGCGCCCAGCTCGATGGCACGCTTGTAGCCCTCCAGCGTGTGGTCAGGCAGGTAGCCGCTGGCGCCCCGGTGGCCGATCACCAGGGGGTTCTCGCCCAGAAGCGTGGGGTAGCCGTCGTCGCCGCCGCACGCGGTCAGCAAGGCCGCCGAGGCCAGGGCCAGCAGGCTGGCGGTTGCACGGGATGTGCGCATGAAGGATCTCCTCTGTGGGTTCTAAACCGCCCACTCTGATGCCGTCGCATGACAGCGGCGTGAACGTCTCCGCCCGCCACGATTTGCACCAAATGAATGCATGCACGCACTTTTTTCGCTCACTCTTTGCACCATGTCAGGTATTCATGCATAGCTTTGGTGCATTTGTTCATGTCGTTTTGGCATAATCCTGTGCTGCGGTGCCGCATTGCCCGCGTTATTTCCATCCCCATAAGGCCCCTGAATATGAAGTACGAGTCCGTAGGCAGCTTCCTGGCGCAGGTAGCGCAACGCAACCCCGGTCAGCCTGAATTCCTCCAGGCTGTCACTGAAGTGATGGAAAGCCTGTGGCCGTTCATCGAGAAGCACCCCCGTTACGCCGAACACGGCCTGCTGGAGCGCCTGGTGGAGCCCGAGCGCATCATCATGTTCCGCGTGTCCTGGGTGGACGACCACGGCACCGTGCAGGTCAACCGCGGCTATCGCATCCAGCACAGCATGGCCATCGGCCCCTACAAGGGCGGCCTGCGCTTCCACCCCTCGGTGAATCTGTCGGTGCTGAAGTTCCTGGCGTTCGAGCAGACCTTCAAGAACGCGCTGACCACCCTGCCCATGGGCGGCGGCAAGGGCGGCTCGGATTTCGATCCCAAGGGCAAGAGCCCTGCGGAAGTCATGCGCTTCTGCCAGGCCTTCGCCAGCGAGCTGTTCCGCCATGTGGGTGCCGACACCGACGTGCCTGCGGGCGACATCGGCGTGGGCGGCCGCGAAGTGGGTTTCATCGCCGGCATGTACAAGAAGCTCAGCAACCGCTCGGACTGCGTATTCACGGGCAAGGGCCTGTCGTTCGGCGGCTCGCTGATCCGCCCCGAAGCCACCGGCTACGGCACGGTGTACTTCGCCGATGAAATGCTCAAGACCCGCGGCCGCTCGTTTGACGGCCTGCGCGTGTCCGTGTCCGGGTCGGGCAATGTGGCCCAGTACGCCGTGGAAAAGGCCATGCAGCTCGGCGCCAAGGTGATCACGGTGTCCGATTCGAGCGGCACCATCATCGACGAGGAAGGTTTCACCACCGAAAAGCTGGCCGAGCTGATGGAAGTGAAGAACCACCTGTACGGCCGCGTGAGCGACTACGCCCAGCGCACCGGTGTGAAGTTCGAGGCTGGCGTGCGCCCCTGGCATGTGCCGGTGGACGTGGCCCTGCCCTGC
Organism: Burkholderiales bacterium RIFCSPLOWO2_12_FULL_65_40; assembly: GCA_001770955.1. Taxonomy (GTDB): domain Bacteria; phylum Pseudomonadota; class Gammaproteobacteria; order Burkholderiales; family Burkholderiaceae_C; genus Simplicispira. The sequence goes on from MESL01000010.1 coordinate 18,606, forward strand.
GCCACGCAGAACGAGCTGGACGAGAAAGACGCCGCCACGCTCATCAAGAACGGCGTGCTGTGCGTCGCCGAAGGCGCCAACATGCCCTCGACCATCGAAGCCGCCAAGGCCTTCGAGGCTGCGGGCGTGCTCTACGCACCGGGCAAGGCCAGCAACGCGGGTGGCGTGGCCACCTCGGGCCTGGAGATGAGCCAGAACGCCATGCGCCTGTCGTGGACGCGCGATGAAGTCGATGGCCGCCTGCTGCAGATCATGCAGGGCATCCATGCTGCCTGCCTGCAACACGGCAAGCGCGCCGATGGCAGCGTGAGCTACATCGACGGCGCCAACGTGGCCGGTTTCGTGAAGGTCGCCGACGCCATGCTCGCCCAGGGCGTGATCTGAGCATCCTGCAACCGCCAACGGCAAAGGGGCTTCGGCCCCTTTTTCTTTGGTCGCGCCATGGGGCCAAGACCCCCCCGAGATGCAGCGTTGTTGCTACCATCGGCGGCATGGGCGGGCGATGCCGGGCTGCACGCCCGTCGCACCCGGGCCAGTGCCCAGTGTGGCCCACTCCGTGCGAGGTGTTCCGTGGAAGTATTCAGTTTTTTGAACGTGATGGTGGAAAAGGGTGCCTCTGACCTGTTCTTCAGCGTCGGTGCGCCCGTCAACATCAAGATCGAGGGCGTCACCCACCCCCTGAAGATGCCGACACTGGCGCCGGGCGAAGTCAAGCAGCTGGCCTATTCGGTCATGACCGAGAAACAGATCGCCGAGTTCGAGGCGCGCATGGAGATGAACCTGTCCATGTCGGCCGAAGGCCTGGGGCGGTTCCGGGTGAACGTGTTCATGCAGCGCGGCGAAACCGGCATGGTCATCCGCTACATCAAGAACAAGATTCCGCCGCTGGCCGAGCTGGGCCTGCCCCCGGTGCTCGAGCGCCTGGTGATGCGCAAACGCGGGCTGGTGCTGGTGACCGGCGCCACCGGGTCAGGCAAGTCCACCACGCTGGCCTCGATGATCAACTACCGCAACGAGAACGCGACAGGACACATCCTCACCATCGAAGACCCGCTCGAATTCCTGCACGCCCACAAGCTCTCCGTAGTGGACCAGCGGGAGGTGGGCATCGACACCCAGTCCTACGAGGAGGCCCTGAAGAATGCGCTGCGCGAGGCCCCCGACGTCATCATGATCGGCGAGATCCGCGACCGCAACACCATGAAGCAGGCCATCGCCTACGCAGAAACAGGCCACCTGTGCCTGTCCACCCTGCACGCCAACAACGCCAACCAGGCGATGGAGCGCATCATCAACTTCTTCCCCGAAGACGCGCACCACCAGCTGCTGCAGGACCTGAGCCTGAACCTCGCGGGCGTGGTGTCGCAGCGCCTCATCCCGGGGCTGCACCAGAAGCTGGTGCCCGCAGTGGAGGTGCTGCTCGCCTCGCCCTTCATCGCCGATCTGATCGCCAAGGGGGAGTTTTCAGGCATCAAGGAGGCCATGGGCCACAGCACCGAGATCGGCATGTGCACCTTCGACCAGGCCCTCTACAAGCTCTTCAAGGACGGGCAGATCTCGCTGGAGGAGGCCCTGCACAACGCCGACTCGCGCACCGACCTGGCGCTGCGCATCCGCCTGGCGGCCGGCGTCAACGCCTCGGACACCGGCGAGCTGTCGATCGACACCTCCACCCAGGCGCAGGCCGCATCGCGGCTGGCCTGAGCGCCACGCGCCGTCCATGGAACACTGGCCTCTGCCCTCCTTCTTCAAGGATGGGAGAGCCGCGCCAGACCCCTTGCGGGTCGATGCCATCGTCTTCACCACCGACGGAAAGACCCTCGAAGGGCAGATCGACCATTTCGATCCCGACCGCCAGACGGCCCTTTTCGTGCCGCGCAATGCCACCAGCATCGTGCCGCTGCATTTCGCGGATATCAAGAGCATCCAGCTCCTGCCGCCGATTCCGATGGTGCCGGACACGGAGCTGTCCGCGCAGTACCAGGCCGCAGGCGGCCAGGCCGTTCACCCGGACACGCGCCCGTTCTTCGTGCGCTTTGTCGATGGCGAGCAGCTGCGCGGCCAGACCCGGGGGTTCGTCAAAACCGGCCAGGGCCTTTTCATCTACCTGGTGACCGAGGCCGAGCTGTCGGTGCGCATCTTCATCCCCGGCAGTGCACTCGAATCCCACCAGGTGGGCGGGCTGCTGGGGCAGCAGCTCGTGCAGGCCCGGCTGGTGAGCCCGGCCACCGTCGAGCAGGCCCTGGAGGAGCAGAAGCGCCGACGCGGGGACGGCACGCACGCCCCCTGGGGCAGCACCCCCATCAGCGCGCCCGAGGCGCTGACGGACAAGATCGGCGAGATCGGCAGCTTCTCGCCCGTGCGCCTGGGCGACATCCTCATCAACCAGGGGCTGGTGTCGCGCGAGCAGATGTTCACGGCCCTGGGGCGCATGAAGGGCCCGCAGCACCACCGCCTGGGCCACATCCTGGTGGAGATGGGCGCACTGACGCATGACCAGCTCACGCAGGCCGTGGCCGAACAGCTCAACATTCCGCTGGTGGCGCTCGGTGGCTTCACCATCCGGCACGAGGTGCTGGCCCTGGTGACCAAGGAGTTCGCCGTCGAGCACCAGGTGCTGCCCCTGGTGCTGACCGACAAGGCACTGGTCGTGGCCGTGGAAAGCCCCATCGACACCGACTACCTCGACGAACTGCGCTTCTCGGCCCTGAAGCAGATCACGCCGGTGATCGCACCGGCCGAGGAGCTGGCGGCGCGCATCGCGCTCGAATACTCGCAGGCGGCCTTCGATGTCGTCGACCTCTCGATCGAGGAGGAACTGCGCCAGCTCACCAAGCGGCTGGGCCAGGACGATGCCACGCCGGGGCATGCCGAGCTGTACCACCAGGTGTCCGACAACGACTCGCTGGTGGTCCGGCTGGTCAACAAGACGATCGTCGATGCGCAGAAGCTGGGCGCCTCGGACATCCACATCGAGTCGTACCCCGAGCCGCAGCCCTCGCTGATCCGCTTGCGCGTGGACGGCGACCTGCGCGAGTACCTGCGCATTCCGTTCGTGCTGCGCGCGCCCCTGCTCTCGCGGCTCAAGATCATGGCCAACCTGGACATCTCGGAGCACCGAATGCCGCAGGACGGCAAGATCGATTTTTCGCGCTTCGCGCCCACCCGGCTGGAGCTGCGCGTGGCCGTGCTGCCCACCTCCAACGGCCTTGAAGACATGGTGATGCGCCTGCTCGCGTCGTCCAAGCCGATCCCGCTGGACAAGCTGGGCATGGACACCACCCTGGCCGAGCAGCTCCAGCGCATGGTGCACCGCAGCTACGGGCTCATCCTGGTGTGCGGGCCCACGGGCTCGGGCAAGACGACCACGCTGCACTCGTTGCTGGCCGAGGTCAACACACCGGAGAACAAGATCTGGACGGCGGAAGACCCGATCGAGATCACCCACCAGGGGCTGCGCCAGATCCAGATGATGTCGCGCATCGGCCTGACCTTTGCCGCCGCCATGCGGGCCTTCCTGCGCGCCGACCCGGACATCATCATGGTGGGCGAGATGCGCGACAGCGAGACCGCACACATCGCCATCGAGGCCTCGCTCACGGGCCACCTCGTCATGTCCACGCTGCACACCAACAGCGCTCCCGAAAGCGTGGTGCGCATGCTCGACATGGGGCTGGACCCGTTCAACTTTTCCGACGCCCTGATCGGCGTGCTCAGCCAGCGCCTGGCCCGGCGCCTGTGCCCCAAGTGCAAAAAACCCCATGCGCCTGACGACGAAGAGCTGGACCAGATGGCGCAGGAATACTGCGCCGGCACGGCACTCGACCCCGCACAGGTGGTGGCCGGCTGGCGCACGCGCTTCGGGGCGAAGGATGCCGGCGACATCGTGCTCTACCACGCCAGCGGCTGCGAGCACTGCAACCACAGCGGCTACAAGGGCCGCGTCGGCATCTATGAGCTGATGACAGCCACGCCCGCCATCAAGAAGCTGGTGCAAACGCGTGCGCCGGTGGAGCAGCTCTTCGAGCGCGCCGCCGCCGAAGGCATGCTGCGCCTGCAGCAGTACGGCATGCACAAGGTGCTCGAAGGCGTGACCGACCTGGGCAGCGTGCGCGGCGCCTGCGCATAGCCCTGCGGACAGGCGACCAACCCCCTGCCCATGGCGTGCATTGCGCCGCCATCTGGTACCCTCCCGCGCATGTCTGATTCCTCCGTTGCCACGGCCCGCGCCGCCGTTGCAGACACCCATGCCGGGCTCACCATCGTGCTGCTCGCGCTGCTGCTCTCGATCCAGCCCGTCACCACCGACCTGTACCTCCCGGCCCTGCCCGCGCTCACGCGCGACCTGTCTGCCAGCGTCGCGGCCGGGCAGCTCACGCTCAGCGCGCTGCTGCTGGCCTTTGGCTGCTCGCAACTGGTGTGGGGGCCGCTGTCCGACCGCTTTGGCCGCCGCCCGGTGTTGCTGGCGGGCCTTGCCATCTACACCGTGGCCTCGCTGGGCAGCGCCTTCGCGCCGTCGATGGCGCTGCTGATCGCCTGGCGCACCGCCCAGGGCGCCGCCATGGGCGCGGTGGTGATGTGCGCACGCGCCATCGTGCGCGACCTCTACAGCCCGCTGGCCGGGGCGCGCGCCATGTCCAAGGCCCTCACCGGGCTGGGCGTGGTGGCCTGCGTGTGCGCGCCGCTGGGCGGCCTGCTGACGGTGTGGCTGGGCTGGCGCGCGGCGCTGCTGGCACTCACGGGCTACGCGGTGCTGACCCTGGCGCTGGTGGCGCTGCGCATGCCCGAAACGCTGGCACCGCCGAACCCGCACGCGCTGCAGCCTGGCGTACTGCTGCGCACCTGGGGCACGGTGCTGCGCCACCCCACCTTCTGGGCGTTTTCGCTGCTGACCACGGCGGCCTACGGCGGGCTGTTCACCTTTCTGGCCTCGTCCTCGTTCGTGTTCATCGAAGTGCTGGGTTTGAGCCGCACGCAATACGGCTGGGTGCTGCTGTCCACCGCGCTGGCTTACTTCGTGGGCACCTTCGTCTGCCGCATGCTGCTGGCGCGCCACGGGCTGCGCCGCACCGTGGCGCTGGCCGGGGCGTTGAGCCTGAGTGGCGGCACGCTGATGGCGTTGGCCGCCTGGGCAGGCTGGCACCAGCCCTGGGCTCTGCTGGCGCCTTTCTATCTGTTCATGCTCGGGCACGGCATCCACCAGCCCTGCGGGCAGTCCGGCGCGGTGGGGCCTTTCCCGCAGGCGGCGGGCGTGGCCTCGGCGCTCAATGGATTCATGATGATGCTCGCCGCCTTCGCCATCGGCGGCTGGGTGGGCGCGCACCTAGACGGCAGCATCTGGCCGCTCGTCAACGGCGTATGGCTCTGGTCGGTGCTGCTCGCCGCCACTGCCTGGACCCTGGTACAAAAATTTGGAGAACCGCGTGAGCGCCCCTGAAGCCCCGCAAACCATCGCCCTGGCCGGCCCCACGGCCTCGGGCAAAACCGCTGGTGCACTGGCACTGGCCGCCGTGATCGGCAAACGCATGCCGGTGGAGATCATCAGCGTCGATTCGGCCCTGGTGTACCGGGGCATGGACATCGGCACGGCCAAACCCACGCTGGAAGAGCGCGCCTTCGTGCCGCACCACCTGATCGACATCCGCGACCCGCTGCAGCCGTACAGCGCCGCCGAGTTCGTGCAGGACGCCACGCGGCTGATTACCGAGATTCGCGCGCGCGGTGCGCTGCCGCTGCTGGTGGGCGGCACCATGCTGTACTTCAAGGCGCTGCTGGACGGCATCGACGACATGCCCGCCGCCGACCCCGCCGTGCGTGCGCAGCTTGAAGCCCAGGCCGCCGAAATTGGCTGGAGCGGCATGCACGCCGAGCTGGCGCGCGTGGACCCGGTCACCGCCGCGCGCCTGGCGCCCGGCGACAGCCAGCGCATCCAGCGCGCGCTGGAGGTGTGGCAGGTATCGGGCCGCCCTCTGTCGAGTTTTCACACTATCAAAACAGGAGCCGACAGCGCACGTCCCACAAGCGCTACAGCCCTTTTTTCTTTAGAACCTGAAAACCGTGCCTGGCTGCACGAGCGCATCGCCCAGCGCTTCGACGCCATGCTGGCGGCCGGCTTCGTGGACGAGGTGCGCGGCCTGCGTGGGCGTGGCGACCTGCACCCCGACCTGCCCTCGATGCGCTGCGTGGGCTACCGCCAGGCGTGGGAAGAATTCGACTGGCAGGCCCGTCGCCCGGCCGGTACGCCCCTCAATATGAACATGCTGCGCGAGCGCGGCATCGCCGCCACGCGGCAGCTGGCCAAGCGCCAGATCACCTGGCTGCGCAGCATGCCGCAGCGCCAGGCCATCGCCTGCGACCGTCCCACCGCTGTGGCCGATCTGGTGCACGCCGTACTGGCACGGCTGGACGGCAGCGCGCCATGAGCCTGCTGGTGGTGGACGGCCTGGCCAAGCGCTACGGCGAGGCCACCGTGTTCGAGAACGTGCACCTGAGCGTGCAGCCCGGCGAGTTCGTCGCCATCGTGGGCGACTCGGGCGTGGGCAAGTCCACCCTGCTCAACTGCATGGCCGGGCTGGACCACTGGGATGCCGGGCGCATCACGCATGGCAGCACCGACCTCGGCGCACTGGACGACACCGGGCGTGCGCTGTGGCGGCGCGCACAGGTGGGCTTTGTGTTCCAGGCCTTCCATGTGCTGCCGCACCTGGACGTGGCGCAGAACGTGGCCCTGCCGCTGATGCTGCTGGGCCGCCATGAGCCCGCGCGGGTGCAAGAAATGCTTGCCGCCGTGGGCCTCGACGACCTGGGCGCGCGGCTGCCGCAGCAACTCAGCGGCGGGCAACTGCAGCGCGTGGCCCTGGCCCGCGCGCTGGTGCACCGCCCGGCCCTGCTGCTGGCCGACGAACCCACGGGCAACCTCGACCCCGGCACGGCAGCGCGCGTGATGGACCTGCTGGTTGCGCAGACGCGCCAGCACGGCGCCTCGCTGGTGCTGGTCACGCACTCGGACACCGCCGCCGCGCGGGCCGACCGGGTGCTGCGCCTGCGCAGCGACGGGATCGGCTGACGGCTTGGAGCGGCTGACAAAACTCAGCGAAGCGGTTCTGGCTAGGCGCTGCGTCGCAGGCAGTACACGCAGTACGACAAGACGCAGCAACGACGCCAGAAGAGTTTTTTGAGCCGCTCTTATTCGATATTGAGGCGCTGGGCGGCGTTGCTCAGCTTCTTGGGCAGCGTCAGCGTGAGGATGCCGTTGTCGTACTTCGCCTTGGCCTGGCCGGCGTCGATGTCGGCGGGCAACTGGAAGCTGCGCGCCACCGAGCCGAAGTAGCGCTCCGAGCGCAGCACCTTCTCACCCTCGGTCTGCTGGTCCAACTGGCGCACTTCGGCGCGCAGGCTCACCACGTTGCCGTCGATGGAGACATGGATATCTTCCTTGGGCACGCCCGGCACCTCGGCCTGCACGGTGTAGCCCCCATCGGTTTCCTTCACATCGACCTTGACCTGCGACGGCGCGGGCAGGTTGTCGCCATGCAGCGGCCGCACATAGAAACCGGGCGCAATGTCCTTGAAGAAATCGTCGAACAGACTGCCACGCGATACCAGAGAGTTCATGGTCAAGCTCCTCGAAAAGGGTTCATCCAATGGGCCGCCACGCATACGGCGGCTTCCATGGAGAAGTATGCGTCCGGCACGGAAAATTTCAAGGGAGCGCGCCTGTCCGGCGCGTCGCACAATAGGCCCATGCTCGCACTGCTGCGCACCTTCTCCTGGCAGGACCTGCGGCGCCACCCCTGGCGCAGCGCGGCGGCGGTGGCGGCCGTGATGCTGGGCGTGGCCCTGGCCTTCGCGGTGCAGGTGATCAACGCCTCGGCGCTCGATGAATTCGCCCAGGCGGTGCGCACCGTCAACGGCCAGCCCGACCTGGAAGTGCGTGCCATGCAGGGCCCGCTGCCCGAAGCGCTGTATGGCCACCTGGCCACGCACCCGCAGGTGGCGCGCGCCAGCCCGGTGCTGGAACTCACCGCCCTGGCCAGCCCGTCTGCACCAGACGACGCAGCGACCCGCGTGCCGCTGCGCGTGCTGGGCGCCGACGCCCTGCTCCTGCCCGCCATGGCCCCGGCGCTCATGCCGCGCCCCTGGGATGGCGCCGACCGCTTTGCGCTGTTCGCCCCTGCCACCGTGTTCCTCAACGCGGCGGCGCTGCAGGCGCTGGGCCTGCCGGCCGACGGCGCGGGCACCCCGCCCGCCATCACGCTGCGCTCCGGCCCGCAGGCCTGGCCTGTGCGCGTGGTGGGCACCGTGGCCGCCGGCGGCGCGCCCCTCGCGGTGATGGACCTCGGCGCCGCGCAAGATCTGTTCGGGCGCGGTGGGCAGCTCAGCCGCATCGACCTGCAACTGCGCCCCGGCACGGATCGCAGTGCCTTTTCCCAGGCCCTGCGCGCCCTGCCGGACTGGCCCGCCCACGCGCTGCTGGCCGAACCCGGCGACGCGGCCGAGCGCATCAGCAACCTGTCGCGCGCCTACCGCGTCAACCTCACGGTGCTGGCGCTGGTGGCGCTGTTCACCGGGGCTTTTCTGGTGTTTTCGGTGCTGGCGCTGAGCGTGGCGCGGCGCGCGCCGCAGTTTGCCCTGCTGGCCGTGCTGGGCGCCACACCGCACCAGCGCCTGACCCTGGTGCTGGCCGAGGCGGGGCTGCTCGGGCTGGTGGGCAGCGCCACCGGCATCGCACTGGGCACCCTGCTGGCCGCCACCGCGCTGCGCCTGCTCGGCGGCGACCTGGGGGGAGGTTACTTCGCAGGGGTGGAGCCGCCACTTCGCTGGAGCTGCACGGCGGCGCTGCTCTACGGCACCCTCGGCCTGGCGGCCGCGCTGGCGGGCGGCTGGTGGCCTGCACGCGCGGCCCAGGCCCTGCCCCCGGCGCAAACCCTCAAGGGCCTGGGCCAGGCCGCCGACGCCCCGGCCCGGGGCACGGCGGGGCTGGTGCTGCTGGCAGGCGCCACCCTGCTGGCGCTGGCGCCGCCGATTGCGGGCGTGCCGGTGGCCGCCTATGTGGCGGTGGGCCTGCTGCTGGTGGGCGGCATGGCGCTGCTGCCCTGGGCCGTGGCCGCGCTGCTGCGCGGGCTGCGCCCGCTGGTGGCGCGGCGGTTGCTGCCGCTGCTGGCCCTGGAGCGCGCGCGCCGCATGCGCGGCGCTGCGGCCATTGCCATTGGCGGCGTGGTGGCCAGCCTGAGCCTGGCCGTGGCGCTGACGGTGATGGTGGCGAGCTTTCGCGGCTCGGTAATGCAATGGCTCGACGCCGTGCTGCCCGCGCCGCTGTACCTGCGCTCGGCGCTGTACGCTGCCGGGGGTGAGGCGGCGCTGCTGCCCGCCAGCCTGGCCGACGCCGTGGCCCGATTGAGCGGCGTGGCGCGCGTGGAGCCCCTGCGCGCCAGCCCGGTGCAGCTGGCCCCGGCGCGCCCCGCGCTCACACTGCTGGCCCGCCCGCTGGGCAGCGACCCGGCCCAGCGCATGCCGCTGGTCGATGCCGCCCTGCCCGTGCCGCCGGGACGCATCGGCATCTACATCAGCGAAGCGGTGGTGGACCTGTACGGCCTGCGGCCGGGCATGGACTGGCCCGCACTTTCAAGGTCTTTTAGTGCTCCATGGCAAGAGGGGAAAGCGCCACCAGCTCCTTTTTTCATAGCAGGTGTGTGGCGTGACTATGCGCGCCAGGCAGGCGCCGTGGCACTGGACCTGGCCGACTACGAGCGGCTGACGGGCGATGCGCGCCCCAGCGACCTGGCGCTATGGCCGCAGGAGGGGGCCGATCTGGCGGCGCTGCGGCAGACGGTCGAGGCGCTGCCAAAGGAAGGAACGCCCGCGCTGGAATGGGTGTCGGCCCAGGCGATCCGCGCACGTTCGCTGCACATCTTTGACCGCAGCTTCGCCGTCACCTACTGGCTGCAGGCCGTGGCCATCGCCATCGGGCTGTTTGGCGTGGCAGCGAGCTTCAGCGCGCAGGTGCTGGCGCGGCGCAAGGAGTTCGGCCTGCTCGCGCATCTGGGCCTCACGCGCCGCCAGATCCTGGCCGTGGTGGCCGGCGAAGGCGCCGCCTGGACTGGGGTGGGCGCCGCCGCCGGCCTGCTGCTGGGGCTGGCCGTGTCGGTGGTGCTGGTGCATGTGGTGAACCCGCAGAGCTTTCACTGGACGATGGATTTGCGCGTGCCGGTGGAGCGGCTGCTGGCGCTGTGCGCCGCTGTGGTGCTGGCGGGCACGCTGACGGCCTGGGTGGCCGGGCGGGCGGCTGCGGGGCAGGATGCGGTGTTGGCGGTGAAGGAGGATTGGTAGGGTGCAACGCGCAGGCACCCACGTCAGCTACCAGTGGTGCCTTTGTCTGCTCAGCTACATATTCTTCGACCACCTATGGCAGCGATCGACCCTGAGCCGCCGTTGAGAAGCGCCACCCGGAAGCTGCCATTGATTTGCTGCCCGCTGGCTCACCGTCCCAAACATGCTTT
>MESL01000011.1 GCA_001770955.1 Burkholderiales bacterium RIFCSPLOWO2_12_FULL_65_40
CATGCTCAACGCGATCGCTAAACACGGCACCCCCTGGAATCCAGCCCTGCATCGCGCTTGACTTTCAAGACGGTTGCTTCTCTGGCATCGCTGCGCGATGCGGAAGGGGGACGCCACCCGCGCACGCAAGCGAAGCGCAGCATCCGCAGCTTGGCGGCCCTTGCGCGGTGGCCGCTGGCCTGGGCCGCGAGAGAACAAAGCACGAAACCGTATCCAACCCCGCCCAACCCGCGCCAATGCTTGCGCATAAGCTTATTCGCATAAGGGAAGCACGAAACAATCGTTTGTTTTTATATGCTGGCCGCCTACATTCGCAGCCATGCATGATTTCGCGTTCATTTTTGCGGGTTTCGCTGTCGGCCTGATCGTCGGCCTGACGGGCGTAGGCGGCGGCTCGCTGATGACGCCCGTGCTCATCTTCTTCTTCGGCGTGAAACCCCACCTGGCCATCGGCACCGACCTGCTGTTCGCCGCCTTCACCAAGCTCGGCGGCACCGTGAGCATGGCGCGCCAGCGCCTGGTGCCCTGGCGCGTGGTGGGCCTGCTGTGCGCCGGCAGCATTCCGGCGGCACTCGGCTCGCTGTGGCTGCTGCACCGCATGGGACCGGCCACCGAGCGCGTGCAGCACCTCATGACGAGCACGCTGGGCGCCGCCCTGCTGCTCACGGCCGCTGCCATGCTCTACAAGGTGCTGGCCTTCTCGCCCCAGCGCCAGGCCATCGAACTGGCCGCGCGCCGCGCCAATGCCGCCAACGCCACCGATCCGCGCCACTGGAGCCTGCCGGTGCTGCTGGGCGCGGTCATCGGCACCCTGGTCACCTTCACCTCGGTGGGCGCGGGCGCCATCGGCGTCACGGTGCTGCTGCTGGTGTTTCCGCACCTGCCGCTGCCGCGTATCATCGCCGCCGACATCGCCTACGCCGTGCCGCTGACGCTGGTGGCGGGCCTCGGCCACGCCTCGCTGGGCTCGGTGGACTGGCCACTGCTGGCCCAGTTGCTGGTGGGCTCGCTGCCCGGCATCTGGCTGGGCTCGCGCCTGATCTCCCGCACCCCCGAGCGTCTGATCCGCTCGGCGCTTTCCGTACTGCTCGCCTGGGCGGGCGCCAAACTGGTTTTGATTTAAGTCTCGGCAAAGAGACCTTCCCACCATGTACCAATACACCGATTTCGACCACCAGTTCATCCAGTTGCGCGCCCAGCAGTTCCGCGACCAGCTCGAACGCTGGCAGGCAGGCAAGCTCGGCGAAGACGAGTTCAAGCCCCTGCGCCTGCAAAACGGCTGGTATGTGCAACGCTACGCGCCCATGCTGCGCGTGGCCGTGCCCTATGGCGAGCTCTCCAGCCAGCAGCTGCGCGTGCTGGCGCGCGTGGCGCGCGAGTACGACCAGCCCGACGCGGCCCTGCTGGCCGAGGCCCAGGCCACGCAAGAGAAGCTGGGCGACATCCCGCTGCACGACGGCCGCCGCATCGGCACGAAGCTGAAGTACGGCTACGGCCACTTCACCACGCGCACCAACGTGCAGTTCAACTGGATTCCGCTGTCCAAGGCCGCCGACGTGATGGACCTGCTGGCCACCGTGAACCTGCACGGCATCCAGACCAGCGGCAACTGCATCCGCAACATCAACAGCGACGCGCTGGCCGGCATTGCCGAGGACGAGATCGCCGACCCGCGCCCGTTCTGCGAAATCCTGCGCCAGTGGAGCACGCTGCACCCCGAGTTCGCCTTTCTGCCGCGCAAGTTCAAGATCTCGATCAACGGCGCACGCGAAGACCGCGCCGCGCTGGGGTGGTACGACGTGGGCCTGCAGCTCGTGAAGAACGACGCGGGCGAGCTCGGCTTCAAGGTGCGCGTGGGCGGCGGCATGGGCCGCACCCCCACCATCAGCCCGGTGCTGCGCGAGTTCCTGCCCTGGAACCAGCTCATGAACTACCTGGAGGCCGTGATCCGCGTCTACAACCGCTACGGCCGCCGCGACAACTCCTGGAAGGCGCGCATCAAGATTCTGGTGAAGGCCGAAGGCCAGGCCTACATCGACCAGGTCGACGAAGAGTTCCGCCAGATCGTCGAGGTGGAAGGCGGCCCGCACACCATCACCCAGGCCGAACTCGACCGCGTGACCGCCTCCTTCCAGGAGCCGGCCCTTGATCTGCGCCCCTCGGACGCCGAGGCCGAGACCCTGGCCCTGCTGCGCACCGCCTCGGACGAAGACTCGGAATTTGGCCGCTGGATGCACCGCAACGTGCTGCCGCACCGCCAGCCGCAACTGCGCGCCGTGGTGCTGTCGTTCAAGCGCCTGGGCTACGCCCCCGGCGACGCCACTGCCGACCAGATGGACGCCGCCGCCGAGCTGGCCGACCGCTTCTCGGCCGGCGAGCTGCGCGTGACGCACGAGCAGAACCTGGTGCTGCCCTGGGTGCGCCGCGACCAGCTGCCCGCGCTGTACAAGGCCGCGCGCGCGCTGGGCCTGGCCAAGCCCAACATCGGCCTGCTGACCGACATGATCGCCTGCCCCGGCGGCGACTTCTGCTCGCTGGCCAACGCCCGCTCGCTGCCCATCGCCGAAGCCATCACCGAGCGCTACCAGGACCTGGACGAGCTGTTCGACCTGGGCGAGATCGACCTGCACATCAGCGGCTGCATCAACAGCTGCGGCCACCACCACAGCGGCCACATCGGCATCCTGGGCGTGGACAAGGACGGCAAGGAGTGGTACCAGATCACGCTGGGCGGTGCCGATGGCTCGCACCTGTCGGGCCCGGCAGCGCCTGGCAAGATCATCGGCCCCTCGTTCAGCGCCGCCGAGGTACCGGGCGTGATCGAAGCCCTGCTCACCACCTACCGCGCCCTGCGCCAGCAGTTGCCCGACCACTCGCAAGGCCCGAAGTACGAGCACTTCATCGACACCGTGCGCCGCGTGGGCATCGACCCCTTCAAGGCCGCCGCCAACGCCGTGCGCCTGCCCTCCACCGCCATTTCCGCCTGAGCCCCGAGAAATACTATGAAAATCATAGCTAATAGCGCCCACCAGACAAGCGTTGAAGGGCAAAAAATCATTGATTTGCCAAACGATGCCGACCCGCTGACCCTGGACCTCGCGGGCGTGGCACGCATCGACCTGCACTTCCCCAAGTTCAGCGACGGCCGCGCCTTCAGCCAGGCGCGCCTGCTGCGCCAGCGCCTGAAGTTTGCAGGCGAAATCCGCGCCACCGGCGACGTGCTGATCGACCAGCTTGTGCAGATGGCGCGCTGCGGCTTCGACGTGGCCGTGCTGCGCGAGGGCGTGGACCTGGCCGACGCACAGCGCCAGTTCGACCGGTTCAGTGCCTTCTACCAGGGCGACGTGCTGCACCCGCAACCCCACTTCGCGAGGGCCGCATGACCGGCGCCAGCTCACTTCTGGGCGGGCGCGGCGCGCCTGCCAAAGCCACCGAACTCAACGCGCGTGCCAGCAGCGACTTCACCGCCAAGCTGACCGAGACACAGGCCCTGCTGCGCCAGGCTGCCGCGCTGGGCGAGGTGACGCAGGCCTCCAGCCTGGGCGCCGAGGACGTGGTCATCACCCACCTCATCAACGCGCTGGCGCTCGACATCCCCGTGTTCGTGCTGGAGACCGGCGCGCTGCACACCGAGACCCTGGCACTGCTGGAACGCACCGAGGCCCACTCGCGCGCACCCGTGCAGGTGTACCGCCCGCAGCACGAAGCCGTGATTCACTTCATCCGCGACCACGGCCAGGACGCGATGTACCGCAGCATCGAGCTGCGCAAGGCCTGCTGCCAGGTGCGCAAGATGGAACCGCTGGCGCGCGCGCTGGCCGGCAAGAAGGGCTGGATCACCGGCCTGCGCCGCGAACAGTCGAATGCCCGCGCCGAGGTGCCACTCATCGACACCAGCGAAGTCGCCACCAAAGGATTGAGCAAGTTCAACCCGCTGGCCAACTGGACCTGGGGCGACGTGTGGCACTACATCGCCCAGAATGGCGTGGACTACAACCCGCTGCACGACCAGTTCTTCCCCAGCATCGGCTGCGCGCCCTGCACCCGCGCCGTGACGCTGGGCGAGGATTTCCGCTCTGGCAGATGGTGGTGGGAAAGCGAGGATGCCAAAGAATGCGGCTTGCACGTCAAGTCGCATTCCGGTGCGGCAGCACCGGCGGCGCAAGCCGCTGCATCCGAAGCTTCGGCGCAGGCTCATGCCGCCGCAGGCGGCGTGAAGGTCACGCAGTGACCGGCCGAAGCCAGGATGAGGCCGCAAAAGAATGCGGCCTGCATGTCAAACAGAACAAGGAAGCCGTCGCATGAACGCCCGCATTGATACCTCCACGCTGAGCCACCTCAGCAACCGCCACCTCGACGCGCTGGAAGAAGAAACCATCTTCATCCTGCGCGAAGTGGCCGCCGCCTTCGAGCGCCCCACCCTGTTGTTCTCGGGCGGCAAGGATTCGCTCGTCATGCTCAAGTGCGCCGAGAAGGCCTTTGGCGCGGGCCGCATTCCCTACCCGCTGCTCATGATCGACACGGGCCACAACTTCCCCGAGGTGACCGACTTCCGCGATTTCCGCGCCAAGGAACTGGGCGCCGAACTGATCGTGCGCAGTGTCGAGGATTCGATGGCGCGCGGCACCGTGCGCCTGGCGCACCCGGGCGAGAGCCGCAACGTGCACCAGTCGGTCACGCTCCTGGAGGCCATCGAAGAATTCCGCTTCGACGCGCTGATCGGTGGCGCCCGCCGCGACGAGGAAAAAGCCCGCGCCAAGGAGCGCATCTTCAGCCACCGCGACAGCTTCGGTCAATGGCAACCCAAGGCCCAGCGCCCCGAGCTGTGGACGCTGTTCAACACCCGCCTGCAGCCCGGCGAGCACTTCCGCGTGTTCCCCATCAGCAACTGGACCGAGCTGGACGTGTGGCAGTACATCGACCGCGAGCAGATTGCCCTGCCCTCGCTGTACTACACCCACCAACGCCAGGTGGTCGAGCGCAAGGGCCTGCTCGTGCCCGTGACCGAACTCACCCCGCCGCGCGAGGGCGAGGTGGTGGAAACGCGCGACGTGCGCTTCCGCACCGTGGGCGACATCACCTGCACCTGCCCCGTGGAGAGCCCCGCCGCCACGGCCGCCGACATCGTGATCGAGACCCTGGCCGCCGACGTGAGCGAGCGCGGCGCCACGCGCATGGACGACAAGACCTCCGACGCATCGATGGAAAAGCGCAAGAAAGACGGGTACTTCTGATGACCACTATGAATTCGATAGCTGCCAGCGCAATACCAGCAAGCGTAAACGGCACAAATGACCATATCTCTGCACTGAAGTTCATTACCTGCGGCAGCGTGGACGACGGCAAGAGCACGCTGATCGGCCGCCTGCTGGTGGACAGCAAGGCTGTGCTGCAAGACCACCTGGCAGGGGTGCAGCGCCAGGGCGAGACCGACCTGGCGCTGCTGACCGACGGCCTCTCGGCCGAGCGCGAGCAGGGCATCACCATCGACGTCGCCTACCGCTACTTCGCCACCGAAGAGCGCAAGTTCATCATTGGCGACGCGCCGGGCCACGAGCAGTACACGCGCAACATGGTCACGGCTGCCAGCAGCGCCGACGCCGCCGTGGTGCTGGTGGACGCCACCAAGCTCGACTGGAAGAACGCCCAGCTCGCCTTGCTGCCGCAAACGCGCCGCCACAGCCTGCTGGCGCACCTGCTGCGCGTGCATTCGCTGGTGTTTGCCGTGAACAAGCTCGACGCCGTGGAAGACCCGCAAACCGCCTTCGCGCACATCGGCGCCGCGCTGGCGCGCTTCGCGCAGGACGCCGGCATCCAGGTGGCCGCCACCGTGCCCGTCTCCGCCCTCAAGGGCTGGAACGTGGTGGATGCCCAACCCGGCTGGTGCGGCTACGAAGGCCCGAGCCTGCTGCAGATCCTCGAACTGCTGCCCAACACCCCGGCCGACACGGGCCTGCCGCTGGCCTTCCCGGTGCAGTGGGTGGAAAAGTTCTCGTCTTCGTCCGACACCTCGCAGGGCCGCCGCGTGTTCTGGGGCCGTGTGGCCGCAGGCAACGTGCAGCCGGGCGCCCCCGTGCAGATTTTCCCCAGCGGCCAGCGCGCCAGCGTGGCCCAGGTGCTCGACCATGCACGCCGCCCCATGGGCGTGGACGCAGGCCAGAGCGCGGGCATCGTGCTCGACCGCGAGGTGGACGTCTCGCGCGGCGACTGGATCATGGCCGCCCCCACCGAAGCTGCCGCCGCCGAGGACGACTTCGACACCCCCGCCCTCGTGCCTGCCTGGCCGGGCCGCCGCGACATCAGCGCCACCGTGGCCTGGATGGACAACGAACCCCTGGTGGCAGGCCGCGTGTACTGGGCGCTGCACGGTCACCGCTGGGTCAAGGCCAAGGTCAAGCGCGTGGTGCACAAGCTCGACATCAACACCCTGGCCGAGGAAGACGCCAGCCAGCTCGACCCCAACGCCATCGGCCACATCGAATTGCTGCTGCAGGAACCCCTGCCCGCAGCACCGTTTGGCCAGGCGCGCGTGCTCGGTTCGCTGATTCTGGTGGACACCGCAAGCCACGCCACGGCCGGCGCGGTGCTGGTGAATTGACCCTCGTCACGCTTTTCCATTGGATTGGCAGGGCTGCATCCCGCTAGCCCTGCCACACCCCGTAAAATCAAGGGTGTTCCCTGATTCCCACAAAACACTGCCATGACCCACGTCGTTTCCGAAAACTGCATCAAGTGCAAATACACCGATTGTGTGGACGTGTGTCCCGTCGACTGCTTCGTCGAAGGCCCGAACATGCTGGTCATCAACCCGGACGAGTGCATCGACTGCGCCGTCTGCGTGCCTGAGTGCCCGGCCAACGCCATCTTTGCCGAAGAAGACTTGCCCCCCACCGAGCTGGCTTTCATCAAGATCAACGCCGATCTGACCAACGCCCCCGGCTGGAAGCCGATCACCAAGCGCAAGGCCGCCCTGCCCGACGCCGACGAGTGGAACGGCCAGCCGGGCAAGGTCCGGGACCTGCAGCGCTGATCGCGCCCGAGGCGCCGTTACTCCCGCGCCCCACCGCTTGAACACCGCCACCCCACTCCCGGCCCCCACCACCGTTGACGCCATCGTCATCGGCGCAGGGCCTGTCGGCCTTTTCCAGGTGTTCCAGCTCGGCCTGCACGGCCTGCGCGCCCACGTCATCGACGCCCTGCCCCACCCCGGCGGCCAGTGCGCCGAGCTGTACGGCGACAAACCCATCTACGACATCCCCGCCGTCCAGGCCTGCACCGGGCACGAACTGGTGCAGCGCCTGCGGGCGCAAATCCAGCCCTTCGCCCCCACGCTCCACCTCGGCCAGCAGGTGGACACCGTACAGGCGTTGCCCGAAGGCGGATTCCTCGTCGGCACCGCGCAGGGCACGCGGCTGCAGGCACGCGCCGTGTTCATCGCCACCGGCGTGGGGGCCTTCGTGCCGCGCACTCTCAAGCTCCCCGGCCTGGAGGCCCATGAGGGCAACCAACTGCGTTACCGCCTGGACGAAGGCACCCACCTCGCCGGCCAGCGCGTGGTGGTGCATGGCGGCGACGAACCCGCCGTGCAACAGGCCATTGCCTGCGCCACCGCCCCCGAAGCCCTGCGCCCTGCCCACACCACCCTGCAGCACCGCCGCGACGTGTTCGACGCCCCGCCCGCCCTGCTGGAAGAGTTGCAGGCCCTGCGCACGGCCGGCCGCATCGAGGTCGCCATCGGCGTGGCCGGCGGCATCGTCGAAGAGCAAGGGCGCCTGACCGCCCTGGAGCTGACCACACCCGAAGGAACGCAGCTGCGCCTGCCGCTGGACCTGCTGCTCGTGCGCCTGGGCCTGGTGCCGCGCCTCGGCCCCATCACCGAATGGGGTCTGGCGCTGGAGCGCAAGCAGCTCGTGGTGGACACCGCCACCTTCGCCACCAGCGTGCCCGGCATCCACGCCGTGGGCGACGCCATCACCTACCCCGGCAAGCGCAAGCTCATCCTGAGCGGCTTCCACGAAGCGACGCTGGCCGCCTTCGGCGCGGCGGAATGGCTGGCGGGGCACAAGCTGCCGCTGGAGTACACGACCAGCAGCGCCCTGCTGCAGCAGCGCCTGGGCGTGCAACAGACCTTCTGAAGGCTCCGGGGCTGACCTGGGCCCCACAAACCTCAAAAACCATAGCGCATGACGCAGGTTTGGCGTGCATTGATGCAGATTTTTTGCACCTTCTGTGCCGGGTAAAATTGCAGATGAATAACAATTTGATACATTCGTGATGCACCTTTCCGCGAATGAAACCACCCTGCCGCGGTTGCATCTGATCGGCACGCTGAGTCTGGTGCTGATCGTCACGCTGGCCATGGCGGGCTTCACCTCTTGGCAGAACGAACGGGAGCAGCGCAACTCGTTCGAACGCATCGAGCAGGTTCTGACGCGCCAACAGAAGGAGCGCCTCACCGCCGAAATGAATTCAGCGGTGGATTACCTCGATTTCACGCGCTCCCGCACCGAGGACATGCTGCGCAGCAGCCTCGTTGAGCAGGTCGATTCGGCCCTGCAGATCGCCCAGGCCATCCATGCGCGTGAGTCGCCCCACCGCAGCCCGGCGCAGGTGCAGAAGCTGATCGTCGAGGCGCTGCGCCCGGTGCGCTTCTTCGACGGCCGGGGCTACATCTTCATCGACAGCATGCAGGGCCGCTTTGTGCTGCTGCCCACCGCGCCGCAGTACGAGGGGCGCGCGGGCATCGACAACCGGGATGACACGGGCGCCTACATCATGCGCGGGCTCATCAATGCCGCCTACGTGCCCCAGGGCCAGGGGTTCTTCCGCTACCGCTGGTACCGCCCGGACGCACCGAAGACCATGGCCGACAAGGTCGCCTATGTGCGCCACTTCGCGCCTTACGACTGGCTCATCGGCACGGGCGACTACCTGTATGAATGGGAAAACCGGCAGCAGCAGGAGGCCCGGCAACGCCTGCGCGCGCTGCGCTTTGGCGCAACCGGGTCGGTCGGCGTGATCGACCGCGACGGACGCTCCGTGCTCAGCCCGAGCAATGCGGCCCTGGAAGGACTGCTGCCCGCGCAGATGGCGCCGCTGGAGCAGCGCGCCCTGGAAAAGCTCCGCGCCGTCGCGCAGACGGGCGGCGGCTTCGTTGAATACGATTGGCCCCGCCCGGGCGCGCGTGCCGGCGACCCACCGGGCCGCAAGACCGCCCTGATCACCAACTACGCCCCCTGGGGCTGGGTGCTGGTGACCACCATGTTCAACGACGAGCTGCAGTCCACGCTGCGTGCCGAAACGCAGGCGCACGAACAGGGCAGCACCCAGAAGCGCATGGAACTGGCACTGATGCTGGCGGGTGCGCTGGCCCTGGGCCTGGCCGGTTCGTTCGGCTTCTCGCGCTGGTCGCGGCGCCTGTTCAGGGGCTACCACCGCGAGCTTCAGGCCGCACAGGAAAAGCTGCGCATCGCGGCCATCGCCTTCGAGTCGCAAGAGGGCATTTTCGTCACCGACACGCGCGGAAAAATCCTCAACGTGAACCGCTCGTTCACGGCCATCACCGGCTTCAGCGCCAAGGAAGCCATCGGACAGACCCCGTCGCTGATGCGGTCCGGCCACCATGGCCCCGAGTTCTACGCCGCCATGCGCTCGGCCATTGCCAGTCTGGGCGCCTGGTCGGGCGAAATCTGGAACCGACGCAAGGACGGCTCGATCTTCCCGGAATGGCTGACGATCACCGCCGTCAAGACCGAGGCGGGCGAGGTCACGCACTATGTGAGCACCCTCACCGACATCACCCAGCGCAAGGCCGCCGAGGAGGAAATCCGGCACCTGGCGTTTTACGACCCGCTGACGCGTCTGCCCAACCGCCGTCTGCTGCTCGACCGCCTGCAGCAGGCCCTGCTGACCAGCCAGCGCACGCAACGCCAGGGCGCGCTGATGTTCATCGACCTGGACAACTTCAAGCTCGTCAATGACAGCCTGGGCCACGACCAGGGCGACCTGCTGCTGCAGGAAATGGGGCGGCGCCTGGTCGGCACCGTGCGCGAAGGCGATACCGTGGCACGCCTCGGTGGTGACGAGTTCGTGGTGGTGCTCGAAGACCTGAGCACGCAGGCCCCCAAGGCAGCCCGTCAGGCCGAGGAAATTGCGGAAAAAATGCTGCAGGCCCTGGCCGCCCCCGTGGCGCTGGCCGACCAGGAGGTCAAGAGTTCGTGCAGCGTCGGCGTGGTGCTGTTCGCCAACGACGCTGTGCGGCCCGAGGACCTGATGAAGCACGCCGACCTGGCCATGTACCAGGCCAAGGAGTCGGGGCGCAACACCCTGCGCTTCTTCGACCCCGAGATGCACGACGCCGTGGTCAACCGCCTGGCCCTGGAACAGGATCTGCGCACCGGCCTGCAGGAGGGCCAGTTGCTGCTGTACTACCAGGCGCAGGTCGATGGCCACGGCCAGATCGTGGGGGCCGAGGCCCTGGTGCGCTGGCTGCACCCCCGGCGCGGCATGGTTTCGCCCGCCGAGTTCATTCCGCTGGCCGAAGACAGCGGGCTGATCCTGCCCTTGGGCCAGTGGGTGCTGCGCACGGCCTGCGAACAGCTCGCGCGCTGGGCCAAGGAGCCTGGGCGCGAGCAGCTCACGCTGGCGGTCAACGTCAGCGGCCGGCAGTTGCACCAGAAGAACTTCGTGGAGCAGGTGCTGCAGGCGCTGCAGCAGACCGGCGCGCCCGCGCACCGCCTCAAGCTGGAGCTCACCGAAAGCCTGCTGCTGGACGACCCCGAGGACGCCATCACCAAGATGAGCGCCCTGAAAGCCCATGGCGTGGGCTTCTCGCTCGACGACTTCGGCACCGGCTATTCGTCGCTGGCCTACCTTCGCCAGTTGCCCTTGAGCCAGCTCAAGATCGACCAGAGCTTCGTGCACAACCTCGTCACCGACCCGCGTGCCACGGCCATCGTGCGCACCATCGTCACGCTGGCCGACAGCCTGGGGCTGAACGTGATCGCCGAGGGCGTGGAAACGCAGGAGCAGCGCGAGCACCTGGCCCGCAACGGCTGCCACACCTGCCAGGGCTACCTGTTTGGCCGTCCCGTGCCGGTGGAAGAGCTCATGCACTGAGGACGGCGAACGCCCAATCGCTGCGCTTTTGATAGCTTCTTGCGCTTTATCCATGAGCGCTCAGACCATTTTTTAGCACAAACTGCAAGCCAGACCCCAAAGACTGCGGTCCGGCAGGCAAACACCTACAATCGCGCCGTGCCGCCCATCACCGGGCGGCACGGCCGCTAGGGGTGTCGCCAGGGTCCGCACCGGAGCCGGTGGCTGAGAGAGTCCCTTTGAACCTGATTGAGATCATCCTCGCGCAGGGAAGCCCGTCCGCCATGCCACGCCCCCGCAGCGCGAGGCCGGACTCTTCCTTGCGCCGCATTGCCAAGGAGCCCACATGAGCACCCGCACCCCATCCGCCAACGAGGCGCTGACACCCATCGCCGCCGACCAGCGCGTCTTCCGCTGGCACGACCACGCCTCGCTGTGGTTCAGCTTGGGCGTGGGCCTGCTGGTGATGCAGGTCGGCGCCTACCTCATGCCCGCGCTGGGCACACAGGAGGCGATGCTCGCCATCGTGGCGGGCTCCCTCCTCGGCGCGGGGCTGCTCGGCTGGGTGGCAAAAATTGGCTGCGACAGCGGGCTGGCCAGCGCGGGGCTGATGCATGCGGTGTACGGCCGCACCTTCGCGCGCCTGCCCATCGTGCTCAACATCGTGCAGCTCATCGGCTGGGGCACGTTCGAGCTGGTGGTGATGCGCGACGCCAGCGTGGCCATCGGCCGGCAGGCCGGAGGCATGGCGGGCGCGCACTGGCCGGTGCTCGCCACGCTGCTGTGGGGCGGCGTGGTGCTACTACTCATCAGCGGCTCCATGGTGCAGCTGGTGCGCCGCATCATCGCGCGCGTGGCGCTGCCGCTGGTGGTGCTGTCCTTGCTGTGGCTGTCGTGGCAGTTCCTGGGGCTGGCGCAAACGCAGGGGCTGGAACAGCTCTGGCAGCGCAAAGGCGCGGGCGGCATGGGCGTGATGCCCGCGCTGGACCTGGTGATCGCCATGCCGATTTCGTGGCTGCCGCTGGTGGCCGACTACGCACGCCACGGCCGCCACGGCGGCGCCGCGCTGCGCGGCGCCTGGACAGGCTACGCGCTGGCCAACATGTGGTGCTATGCGCTGGGTGTGCTCATCGCCCTGACGCTGCCGAGCAAAGACCTGGTGACCGCGCTACTGCTGGCGCAGGGCGGCCTGATTGCGCTGTCGCTGATTCTCATCGACGAGGTGGACAACGCCTATGGCGACGCGTACTCGGGCGCCGTCTCCAGCCACAGCCTGCTGCCGCGCTGGAGCGTGCGCCAGTGGGGGATGGTCGTGGCCCTGGCCTGCACGCTGCTGGCCCTGGTGCTGCCCATGCACAGCCTGGAGCCGTTTCTCCTGCTGCTCAGCTCGGTGTTCGTACCATTGTTCGGCGTGATTCTGGGGCGCCTGGCCTTTGGCGCTGATGCCGGTGCGCTGCTGCAGCAGGCTGGCAAGGCGCATGCCGCGCCGATTGCCATCTGGCTGGCGGGCGTGGCCTTCTACCACCTGCTGCCCAAGGTGGCCCCGGCGCTGGGCTCGGCCCTGCCCACGCTGGCGCTGAGCTTTGCACTGGCCTGGGCCACACGGCCGACCAACCGATAGGACGCCCGGTGGACCCGATGCGTTGGGCCCCAAAGGCCCAACCCGGGTTAATTTCGGATTAATTCGGCACGCCTACAGTGGAGCGCCATGACCCACCGCACCCCCGCACAAACTCCACCAACCCGACTTCTGCCGGCAGTCCTCTTCGTTCTGAGCCTGGGGACAGGCCCATCGGCCTGGGCCAGCACGCCCCAGGAAAAGGTGTTTTGCACCGACGCCCCTCGCTCGCAATGGTTGTCCGAGGCCAAGGCCCGCGATCTGTTCGGGGCCTCGCGGTACGTGCTGGTCAAATACAAGGTATCCAAGGGCAACTGCCACGAATTTTACGCCGTCGATGCGCAAGGCACCGTGGTCGAGGCTTACATGCACCCGGTAACGGGCGAGACCATTCGTTCGACGCGCATTCCGGCCGACGCTGCCCCGGCCCCCCGCACCCCAACCCGCCCGTAAACCGCTGCCCCGGCTTGCCGTCGCCGGCCGGAGCGGGCGGTACACCGGTACTGCAGGCTTACGCCACGCCCTGCAGAATCTGCTGCGCCACGGGCGCAAAGCCGTGGTTCAGCGGTCCATGGCCGTGGCCGGTGCGCACGGCGGCACCCGCCTGGATGGCGCCCAGGATGTAGGCACGCGCCCGGGCCACGGCGTCTGCCAGCGGCAGGCCCAGCGCCAGGTGCGCGGCGATGGCGGACGAGAGTGTGCATCCCGTGCCGTGGCCGTTGTGCGTCGCGATGCGTGGCGAGCGCAGGTGTACCAGGCTGCCATCGGGCTGCGCCAGCACATCCACCACCTCGTCACCCGGCAGGTGCCCGCCTTTGAGCAGCACGGCGCGCGCGCCCAGCGCCAGCAAATCGCGTGCGGCATCGTCCAGCGCCTCCGCGCCCCCAATGGGACGGCCCAGCAGCAGCGCCGCCTCGTCGAGGTTGGGCGTGACGACCTCGGCCAGCGGGAACAGTTCGCGCACCAGCTCCTGCACAGTCTGCTCGGTGGTGAGGCGGTCGCCGCTGGTGGCCACCATCACCGGGTCGAGCACCACGTGCGGCAGGCGGTGGCGCCGGATGGCGTCGGCCACCACCTGCACCACCTCGGGGGCATGCAGCATCCCGATCTTCACGGCATCGACGCCGATATCTTCCACCACGGCGTCGATCTGGGCCTGCAGCATGTCGGGCGGCACCCCATGGATGGCGCGCACGCCCAGGGTGTTCTGCGCCGTCAGGGCGGTGATGGCCGTCATGCCGTAGCAGCCCAGGGCGCTGAAGGTCTTGAGGTCGGCCTGGATGCCAGCGCCGCCGCCGCTGTCGGACCCGGCGATGGAGAGCACGCGGGCGTAGCGCGGCGCCTGCGGGGTGGAAGGTTTGGTTTGCGTCATGGCAAAAATTATGCGGGATGCGGCACTGCTCCGGCAGCGCGGCTCTGGGGTCGCCCCTGCGCCATGTCAAGGCCAGGGCCATCGGGATGTGCTGTAATCCGCCCAGGACGAAACAGGGGTGTCCCGCCAGCATGGCGCGGACTGAGAAACACCCTGGGGCACCACGCCCCGTTACCCGATCCAGGTCATGCTGGCGTGGGGAGTTTCCCAGTGCAGGCACCTGCCCGTTTTGTCCCCTGTAGCTTCACAGACGGACAACGATGACCCTCCAAACCACCTCCTTCACCATTCTGGGCGCCGGTCTCATGGGCCGGCTGCTGGCCGTGGCGCTGGCCCGTCAGGGCCATGCCGTCAGCATCTACGACAACGGCGGCCCTCTGGCCGAGCACTCGGCCGCCCGCGTGGCCGGCGGCATGATCGCGCCGCTGGCCGAGTCGGCCATCACCGAACACGGTGTGGTGCGCATGGGCCGCCACTCGCTCACACGCTGGCCCGAATTGCTGGGCCAGTTGAGCGCGCCGGTGTACTTCCAGCAGGAGGGCACGCTCATCGTCTGGCACCGCCAGGACGCCCAGGAGGCCGCACGCCTGCGCCAGCAGCTCGACAAGACCCGCACCGTGGTGACCGAGTTGCCCGCCATGCAGGTGCTCGACAGCGCCAGCATGGCGCAGGTGGAGCCCGCGCTGGCGCAGCGTTTCGCGCAGGGCATGTACCTGCCCGGCGAAGGCCAGCTCGACAACCGCCAGCTGCTGGCCGCGCTGGCCCAGGAGATGGAGCGCCTGGGCGTGCAGACGCACTGGAACAGCCCCAAGGACCCGGCCGATTTCCCCGCCGACCACGCCGGCTGGCTGCTCGACTGCCGGGGCCTGGGCGCGCGCAAGCAGTGGCCCGGCCTGCGCGGCGTGCGCGGGGAGGTGGCGCGCATCCATGCGCCCGACGTCACGCTGCAGCGCCCCACGCGCCTGGTGCACCCGCGCTACCCGATCTACATTGCGCCCAAGCAAGACCATGTGTTCATCATCGGCGCCACCGAGATCGAGTCCGAAGACCTGTCGCCCCCGAGCGTGCGCTCCGCGCTGGAGCTGCTGAGCGCGGCCTACGCCGTGCATCCGGGCTTCGCCGAGGCGCGCATCATCGAGGTGGCCTCGCAATGCCGCCCCACCCTGCCCGACAACCTGCCCGCCATCCGCCAGACGGCGCCGCGCCAGCTCGAGATCAACGGCATGTACCGCCACGGCTACATGGTGGCGCCCGCGATGCTCGACGTGGCGCTGGAGGTGCTGGGCACGGGCGGCTCGGACCTGGCCGGTCGCTTCGACCTGTCGCTGCAACTGCTCTGAGCCCTGCACGCCCATGAACGTTCTCATCAACCTGAAGCCCTTCGAGTTGCCCGAAGGCGCCACCGTGGCCGACGCGCTGGCGGCCATGCAGGCCCGGCCACCCTACGCGGTGGCCGTGAACACCGTTTTTGTCCCTGCAACCGAACACCCGAGCCACCCGCTGCAGGCAGGCGACCGGGTGGAAGTCATCTCCCCCGTCACCGGGGGCTGAAAGCCATGACCATGAACACCACCAACGACGACGCCCTGGTCCTCTACGGCCAGAAGTTTGCAAGCCGCCTGCTGCTGGGCACCGCGCGCTACCCCTCGCCCACCGTGCTCAAGGCCGCCGTGCAACGCGCCAGGCCTGCCATGGTCACGGCCTCGCTGCGCCGCCAGGGCGCCAACCCCGCCGAAAACGGCCATGGCTTCTGGGAGCTGCTGCGCAGCCTCGACGTGCCCGTGCTGCCCAACACCGCCGGCTGCCACAGCGTGCAGGAAGCCATCACCACCGCGCAGATGGCGCGCGAGGTGTTCAACACGCCCTGGATCAAGCTGGAGGTGATCGGCGACGACTACACCCTGCAGCCCGATACGTTCAGCACCGTGGCCGCCGCCGAGCAGCTGGTGCGCGCCGGCTTCTACGTGCTTCCCTACTGCACCGAAGACCTGGTGGTGTGCCAGCGCCTCGTGGACGTGGGCTGCCAGGCCGTGATGCCCTGGGCGGCCCCCATCGGCACCGGACGCGGCCCGGTGAACCCCTATGCCCTGCAGGTGCTGCGCGAGCGCCTCGATGTGCCCCTGCTCGTGGACGCGGGCCTGGGCCTGCCCTCGCACGCCTGCCAGGTGATGGAATGGGGCTTTGACGGCGTGCTGCTCAACACCGCCGTGGCCCTGGCGCAGGACCCCGTGGCCATGGCCGGCGCCTTCGCCGACGCCGTGCAGGCCGGCCGCACCGCGCGCCACGCCGGCGCCATGCAGCCCCAGCAGGCCGCGCAGCCCAGCACCCCGGTGCTGGGCACCCCCTTCTGGCACCACGCCTGATGGCCATGCAGGACACCGACGCCCTGGTGGGCGAGATCCTGCGCCAGCACGGCGCCACCTTCGCCAGCTTCGAGGCGCAGCCCGTGCCGGCCAGCAGCGAGACCGACCCGGTGTTCCAGGCCGCGCTGCGCGCCTGCAGCACATTGGGCTTCATCGCCCACGACGCGCAGACCCTGGCCCGCGCCTGGCAGGCGCAGACCGCGCGCACCGGTGGCTTTGATGCCCGCCACTGGCCCGACGACCCGCGCGATTTTGGCCTGCAGCCTCTGCCGCGCGCGCAAGCGTTCGCGCCCTGCCCGCAAAAACTGGGCCTGTACGCCGTGCTGCCCGACGCCGCCTGGGTGGGCCGCATGGCCCGCGCGGGCGTGCCCACGGTGCAGCTGCGCTTCAAGTCCGACGACGCGGCCGCCGTGGCGCGCGAGGTGCGCGCGGCCGTCGAAGCCGTGCAGGGCACCGATGCGCTGCTGTTCATCAACGACCACTGGCGCGAGGCCATCGCGGCCGGCGCCTACGGCGTGCACCTGGGCCAGGAAGACCTGGACGCACTTACCGCGCCCGAGCTGCAGGAGCTGCGCGCCAGCGGCCTGCGCCTGGGCGTGAGCACGCACGGCTACGCCGAGATGCTGCGCGCCGACGCCGTGGGGCCGAGCTACATCGCCCTGGGCGCGGTCTTCCCCACCACGCTCAAGCGCATGGCCACCGCCCCACAGGGCGTGGCCCGGCTGGCCGCCTATGTGCGGTTGATGCGCGCCTACCCGCTGGTGGCCATTGGCGGCATTGCGCTGGAGCAGTTCCCGGAGATCCTGGCCACGGGCGTGGGGTCCATCGCCGTGGTGCGCGCACTGGTGAATGCCCCCGACCCCGAGGCGGCAGCGGACGGGTTGATGCAGGCCATGGGGAAATAAGCAAGAATATGGCTTTGACGCTTATCTGATAAGCGCCAGTAGCTATATTTTATATAGCAAAACCCCGCCGGTGCAGATCACCGCCCCGGCTTGCGCAGGCTTACTCGGGCTTGCGCGGCTCCAGATCGAAGCGCGCCTCAAAACGGTCGTTGCTGGCGCCAAACCCGATGGGCTGACCGGGCGCCAGCGCACTGGAAGCGGGCACCGGGGGCAAGTCGCTCTGCGTCAGGGGCGGCAAGGGCACGGGCTGGCTGGCGAAGGGGTCGCTGAGGTCAAAGTCGATCAGCGTGCCCGCCCTCGCCACCGGCGGCGTTTCCTCTGGCACAGCGGTGTCCGGGCCGGGCTGCGACGGTTTCAGGTGCTCGTCCAGCAGCCAGCTCGAATCGTATTCCAACAGACTGTCGCCATTGTCCAGCAGGTTGACTGCCGGGGCTCCGGATGCCGGTGTTGCGGCAGCCGGCACCGCCGGCGCATCCACCACACCGCCGAACGGCGTGGTGCGTTCGCGCGGCGGCGGGGCGCCACGGGCCGAGGGTGGCGTGGTCCGGGCAATGGCATTGAGCAGCAGGAGATCGTCATAGGCAGCCAGGTCAAAGCGCTCGGGGGCCGCGTCGGCATGGCGGAACAGCAGGCCGTCGAGCAGCGGCAACACCGATTCGTGGCTCCAGATGGCCTCAATCTGCGCCAGCACCTCGGGGTACCACAGCAGGGGCCGGCCAGGGCGGTTGAAGCTCGCAAACTCGGGCACCAGCGCATTGAAATGGCGATGGAACTGCGCCCGCAGCTGGTTGAAATCGTCCACACGGCTCAGTGAGCGGTACAGGCGCAGCAACTCCAGATAGGCCGCGGGGGCCGTGGTCTCGTTGGTGGCAATGTATTTTTTCAGCACGCCAATGGCCTGGTCATGCTCCCCCACCGAAACGAAAAATTCAGCCTGCTGCTGCAGGTCGAACAGCTCCTCGGGGTTGATCAGCAATGCGGGCTGTGCCACCACGGCAGCTGGTTCGGCGTAGGAGACGGACACCCCCCCGATCGGCGCCACCAGCTCGATGTCCAAGGCGGGCGCCTCGGGGGCCCGCGGTGCGGGCTGCGGAGGTTCGGGCAGCACAGGCGATGGCGCCAGGCTGGCGGGTGCCGATGGCAGGGCCTGCAAGGCAGCCAGCCCCGAGTCCTGGGTTGACTCCCCTGGCATCTCGGAGCGGGGCGGCTGCTGGGCCACGGCTGCAGCCCAGGCGTCCTGGGCCTGGAGCGATACGGCGCGCAGGCGCGTGGCGATCCATGCGGCCAGGGCGGCCATCACCACCAGCATGGCCAGAAGCAGGTACACGATGGTGCCTGAATAGCGTTCAGACTTTTCTTTTTCCAGGCGTTCAAGCAGTTGCAATGCCGTGGCACGGTCTTGCGCGGCCTGGGTGCGCAACTGCGCCAGCTCGCCGTTCAACGCTGCCGTGCGCGCGCCCTCCTTCAGGAGTTCTTCGGGGTGCATGCTCAGCGCCTTCCATTGCGCCTGCGCCTGTTCGCGCTGCTCTGGCGTGGCGGGCGTTTCGGGCAGGTTCAGTTCGGTGCTCAGGCGCAGGGTCGAAGGGCTTTCCAGCCAGTTTTCGAGGGGCTCCATCACCAGGCGCGACCGGGGCGCGGCGGGCGCAGGGGCCATCTCGGCGGGGCGCTTCGTTTTGCGGGCCACGGGCGCCACGGGCCGGGGGCGCGGCGCGGCAGGGGCCGCAGCCACGGGCGCGGCCGCAGCGCGTGCCCTGGGCACAGGCGCTGCTGCAGTGTCCTGGGCCAACGACACGGTGGCAGCAGTGCGACGCCCGGCAGGCGGCGAACCCGCAGCGGGCGCACCCTGGGGAGCAGGGCCTGCGGCTTCTGCCCCCCCAGCCAGGGGAATCGCGATGGGACGGGCACTGGAAGCCACGGTTTCGGGCAGATCCGCCAGAAAGGTGTAGGTGCGTGCGATTTTTCCGGTGCAACCGGCCTGCAACTCCACCGTGAGCACGGGCTCGACCGCCGGCACGGACGATTGGACCCGCACCGCCGGGGTACGCCCTGGCACCATGGGCAGCGGCGTGACCCGTACGCGCCCATCGGCCACCGGGTAGTCGCCCGAACGCATTTTTGCCGTGATGCAGGCGCTTTCGAGCGTCTGGCCAGGGTCGGTGTGGATGTCAAACGCCAGATCGACCGACCGCCCCAGCACCACCGCACCCCGTGCATTGCCGAGGGAAAGCGCAGCCGCCCCCCATGCGGAGGACCCCAGACAGACAGCGATCAGTGCGTTACGAAAATTCACATTTATTCTCGATTCAGCGTCTGATTCTTGCATAAAACCCATCGAGAGCGCCTATCGACAAGGCAGCAGCCATAATCTTGCTATGAAAATTCAATTTCCGCTGGTCGGTGTAGTGGGCGCTGGCGCCATGGGGCGTGGCATTGCACAGATGATGGTTCATGCCGGCAGCCAGGTGCGGCTGTTCGATGCCCAGCCCGGGACGGCGAACGCGGCATGTCAGGGCATCGCCCAGCAATGGCAGCGCATGGTGGACAAGAACCGCCTTGACGCAGAACAAGCGGCGACCTTTGCCGGGAGGCTGCAGGCGGTGGACGCGCTGACGGCGCTGGCAGGCTGCGACCTGGTCGTGGAGGCCATCGTCGAGCGCCTGGACGCCAAGCAGGCGCTGCTGCGCGAACTGGAAGGCCTGCTGCGGCCCGACGCGGCGCTGGCTACCAACACGTCGTCCCTCTCGGTCACGGCCATCGGCGCGGCCCTGCAGCGGCCCGAGCGTTTTGCGGGCCTGCATTTCTTCAACCCGGTGCCGGTGATGAAGGTGGTGGAGGTCGTGCCCGGCCTGCGCACCGAGCCCGCGCTGTGCACCGCCCTGGCCGAACTGGTGCGCCAGATGGGCCACACCCCGGTGCTGGCGCAGGACACACCGGGCTTCATCGTCAACCACGCAGGCCGGGGTTACACCACCGAGGCGCTGCGCGTCGTCGGCGAGGGCGTCGCCGACTTCGCCACGGTGGACCGCATCCTGCGCGACCAGGTCGGCTTCAAGCTAGGCCCCTTCGAGCTGCTGGACCTCACCGGCATCGATGTATCGCACCCGGTGATGGAATCGATCTACCACCAGTACCATGAGGAGCCACGCTACCGTCCCAGCGTCATCGCCGCCCAGCGCATGGCCGGCGGCCTGCTGGGCCGCAAGACGGGCGAAGGCTTCTACCGCTATGTCGACAACGTGGCGCAAGTCCCCGACGAAACGCCCGTGCCGGTGGTGGACAGCATCCCGCCCGTCTGGGTGTCGCCCCGGGCGGCGCGCCGGCCCGAGATCTACCAGATGCTCAAGAGCCTGGGCGCCGACATCGAGACCGGCGCCGCTCCTTCAGCCAACGCCATCATTCTGGTGGCACCGCTGGGCTTTGACATCACCACCGTGGCCGTGGTCGAGCGCCTGGACCCGGCGCGCACCATCGGCATTGACATGCTCGTCGAGGAAAGCGCCACGCGCCGCCGCGTGCTGGCCACCAACCCGGTGACACGCATCGACATCCGCGACGCCGCGCACGCGCTGATGGCGCGCGATGGCAAGGCCGTGAGCGTGATCCGCGACAGCGGCGGTTTCGTCACGCAGCGCGTGGTGGCCACCATCGTGAACATCGCCAGCGACATCTGCCAGCAACGCATCTGCACCCCGCGCGACCTGGAAGCGGCCGTGACCCTGGGCCTGGGCTACCCGCTCGGCCCCCTGGCCATGGGCGACCGCTGGGGTCCGACCAACATCCTGGAAGTGCTGTTCAACATGCAGACCGTCTATGGCGACACGCGCTACCGCCCCAGCCCCTGGCTGCGCCGGCGCGGTGCCATCGGCCTGAGCCTGCAGCACGAGGAAGAGTGAGCCTGCCCTTTTTCACCCACACCCCACCACCATGCCCGCCGAACTCCGCAGCCACAGCCACGGCCAGACCCTGGTTCTGACCATCAGCAACCCCGACCTGCGCAATGCGCTGGACCCGGCCATCTATGCGGCAGGCACCGAGGCGCTGAACGTCGCCGAACGCAGCCCCGAGGTGCGCAGCGTGGTCGTCACCGGCGCCGACGGCATGTTCAGCGCCGGCGGCAATCTGCAGCGTTTGCAGGCCAACCGGGCCCACGCGATGGCGGTGCAGGAGGAGAGCATCGCCGCGCTGCACAACTGGATCGAGACCATCCGTGCCTACCCCAAGCCGGTGATCGCCGCCGTGGAGGGCACAGCCGCCGGCGCGGGCTTTGCGCTGGCACTGGCCTGCGACCTCATCGTGGCCTCGCGCAGTGCGCGGTTCGCCATGTCGTACAGCCGGGTCGGCCTTTCGCCCGACGGCGGCGCCAGCTGGAGCCTGGCCCACGCCCTGCCCCGCGCTTTTGCCGCCGAGCTGCTGATGTGCGGCGATGCGGTGCCCGCCGAGCGCCTGCACGCGCTCGGGCTGCTCAACCGCCTGGCCGAGCCCGGCGGTGCGCTGGCCGCAGCACTGGAACTGGCCCAGACGCTGAACGAGCGCGCACCCAATGCCCTGGCCAGCATCAAGGAACTGCTGGACGAAGCCCCCCAGCACACGCTGCACGCGCACCTCGACCTGGAGCGCCAGCACTTCGTGCGCAACCTGCACGATGCCAACGCGGGCGAAGGCATCGCCGCCTTCCTGGAAAAGCGCGCGCCGCAATACCGCTGACGACAGGGCGGAACGAGCTATCGAATAAATAGCTGTTAGCGCAATGCCGACGGGCGCTACAACCCAATTTCACTCAAAATTTCCGGCCCCTGCCGGGGCTTGAGCGCGCCGGCGCGCTGCAACGCCCTGCGCGCCAAGACACGCAGGTGACAACCCCCATGCCGGCGGCGGGTCCCTCACGCGACAATGGACGCGTACTCAGTCACCCAAAAGACAGACCATGGACGACCCGATTCTTACCATCGAAGAACGTGAAGCGATCAATTCCGGTCGCTGGTTTTCTTCTCTCTCACCCTCGCTCCGGCACGACATATTGCGATGCGCCTACGTCAAACGCTTCAAGGATGGCGGCCTGATTGCCGCCCGCGGCGATCCGCCCGAGGAGTGGATCGCCTGCGCCAAGGGCGCGGTGCGTGTGAGTTCGACCTCGATCTCGGGCAAGCAGATCACGCTGACCTACGTGGAGCCGGGCATCTGGTTCGGCGATGTGGCGATCTTCGACGGCGACCGGCGCACGCACGATGCCTATGCCCATGGCGACACCACCATCCTGTGCGTGGCCAAGGCCGACTTCAAGAAGATTCTTGCCGCACACGTCGAGCTGTACGAAGCCATGCTGCGCTTGCATGCCCGGCGCATCCGCCAACTCTACGGCCTGGTGGAAGACCTCAACACCCTGCCGCTGCGCGCACGGCTGGCCAAGCAGTTGCTGCACCTGGTGCGCAGCTACGGCATTCCCAGCCTGTCGCATGGCGACGAAATGCGCATCGGCCTGCAACTGGCCCAGGAAGAACTGGCGCAGTTGCTGGGCGCCTCGCGCCAGCGCGTCAACCAGGAACTCAAGGCCATGGAGCGTGAAGACATCATCCGCATCGAGCCGGGTGGCTTGGTCGTGCGCGACCGCGACGCCCTGATGGACATCACCGAAACCGACAACTGACCACCGACCCATGAGCAATTTCGACCACTTCATCGGCACCCGTGCCGTCTCCGGGCAGCACGCCTTCGACACTGCAGCCCTGAGCGCCTGGCTGGAGAAAAACCTGGAAGGCTTTGCGGGCCCCTTGAGCGTCGAAATGTTCAAGGGCGGGCAATCCAACCCCACCTACAAGCTCATCACACCCGGCCAGAGCTATGTGATGCGCGCCAAGCCCGGCCCGGTGGCCAAGCTGCTGCCTTCGGCCCACGCCATCGAGCGCGAGTTTGCCGTGATGAGCGGCCTGCAGGGCACCGATGTGCCCGTGCCGCGCATGTACGTGCTGTGCGAGGACGAGTCGGTGATCGGCCGGGCCTTCTACGTCATGGAGTTCATGCAGGGCCGCGTGCTGTGGGACCAGTCGCTGCCCGGCATGACGCCCGAAGAACGCAAGGCCATCTACAACGAAAGCAACCGCGTCATTGCCGCGCTGCACACCGTGAAGTTCGCCGAACGCGGACTGGCCAGCTACGGCAAGCCCGGCAACTACTTCGAGCGCCAGATCGGCCGCTGGAGCAAACAGTATGT
The DNA here is from genome assembly GCA_001770955.1 of Burkholderiales bacterium RIFCSPLOWO2_12_FULL_65_40. GTDB lineage: Bacteria > Pseudomonadota > Gammaproteobacteria > Burkholderiales > Burkholderiaceae_C > Simplicispira. The sequence goes on from MESL01000011.1 coordinate 23,564, forward strand.
AGCCTCCATCACCCAGCCCATTGAGGAGATGGACAAGCTCATGGCCTGGCTACCCGCCCACATGCCCGCCAGCGCGCGCGACGAGAACCGTGTGTCCATCGTGCATGGCGATTTCCGCCTGGACAACCTGATGTTCCACCCCACCGAGCCACGCGTCATCGCCGTGCTTGACTGGGAGCTGTCCACGTTGGGCCATCCGCTGGCCGACTTCAGCTACCACTGCATGGCCTGGCACATCCAGCCCGGCCAGTTCCGTGGCATTGGCGGCCTGGACCTGCCCGCGCTGGGCATTCCCTCCGAGCAGGAATACATCCGCATGTACTGCGAGCGCACCGGCCTGGCCACGCCCGAGGAGCTGTCCGCCGACTGGAACTTCTACCTGGCCTACAACCTGTTCCGCCTCGCGGCCATTCTGCAGGGCATCGCCAAGCGCGTCGAGATGGGCACCGCTTCGAGCGCCCAGGCCAAAGCCTCGGGCGAAGGCGCCCGCCCCCTGGCCCAGCTGGCCTGGTCCTTTGCCCAGCGCGGCTGAGAAATGAACAACCCCCTGTGGCGCTGTGCGCCTTCCCCCTTCTCTCGGCTATCGCCGGGAAGGGGGACGCCGCCAACGCGGCGGGGCGGCCCTTGCGCGGCGGCCACTGGCCTGGGCTGCGCCAGTGCGAGGCACCCGGATGACACGCAGCGTCATGAATGACTGACACGATTACCAACGGAGAACCCCATGGACTTTGACTACTCGCCCAAAACCAAGGAACTGCAGACCAGACTGCTGAAGTTCATGGACGACCACATCTACCCGGCCGAGGCTGCGTACGCCGCCGAACTGGCCGCCAACACGGAGGCCGGCAAACGCTGGACTCCGCTGCAGACCATCGAGAACCTCAAGCTCAAGGCCCAGTCCGCCGGGCTCTGGAACCTGTTCCTGCCGGTGGACACTGCCGAGGCCTCGGGTTACCACGGCGCGGGCCTGACCAACCAGGAATACGCCCCCCTGGCCGAAATCATGGGCCGTGTGCTGTGGTCGAGCGAAGTGTTCAACTGCTCCGCGCCCGACACCGGCAACATGGAGACCATCGCCCGCTACGGCGATGCGGAAAACAAGGCCCGCTGGCTCAAGCCGCTGCTCGAAGGCAAGATCCGATCGGCCTTCGCCATGACCGAACCCGACGTGGCATCGAGCGACGCCACCAACATCGCCACTCGCATCGAGCGTGACGGCGACGACTACGTGATCAATGGCCGCAAGTGGTGGACATCGGGTGCCATGGACCCGCGCTGCTCGGTGTTCATCACCATGGGCAAGACCAACCCGGACGCACCGCGCCATTCACAGCAAAGCATGATCCTGGTGCCCGCCAACACCCCTGGCGTGAAAATCGTGCGTGCACTCAATGTGTTCGGCTACGACGACGCGCCGCACGGCCACGCCGAAGTGCTGTTCGAGAACGTGCGCGTGCCGGCCTCCAACATCTTGCTGGGTGAAGGCCGCGGCTTCGAGATCGCCCAGGGGCGCCTGGGCCCCGGACGCATCCACCACTGCATGCGCCTGATCGGCCTGGCTGAGCGCGCACTGGAACTCATGTGCAAGCGTTCCATGGCACGCGTGGCCTTTGGCAAGACGGTGGCACAGCAGGGCGTGACGCAGGAGCGCATCGCCGAAGCACGCTGCAAGATCGACATGGCCCGCCTGCTCACGCTCAAGGCGGCCTGGATGATGGACGTGGCGGGCAACAAGGTCGCCAAGTCCGAGATCGCGATGATCAAGGTCGTCGCCCCCAACATGGCTTGCCAGGTGATCGACTGGGCCATTCAGGCCCATGGCGGTGGCGGCGTGAGCGACGATTTCCCGCTCGCATTCACCTATGCCCAGGCACGCACCCTGCGCTTTGCCGACGGCCCGGACGAAGTGCACCGCAACGCCATCGCCAAGATGGAATTGGGCAAGTACGCACCTCCGAAGGCCCACTGAGGCAATGCCCGGCCTCAGGCCGGGCGTTCTCAGCCCGGGGGCAGCGTATCGGGTTGCGAATCGCCGCACAGCGGCAGGTTCTGTGCAGCCACGGCAGCCGCCGTGGTCAGCAGAGCCGTCGCATACTGGAGATCGGGCAGGTGGCGTGCGGTCGTCTGCATGCGCAGCGCCACCTTGCCATCGCCCAGCATCAGCAGCAGCGGAGCCTGCACGCGTTCCGCCGGTACCCGCTCCATCAACAGGTGCGAGACCACGGCCGCATTCACCCAGCGCTGGGCATCATCGGTTCGGTCACCCACCACCGCGAACAGGCGCGAGAACGAGGTGGGCAGCTCCGGCCAGCGCAGCTCTTCATAAATGGCCAGCCAGCGCATTTCCTGTGGCAGGCTGTCGTCCACGGCCGTCTGCATGGTGTCGGTAATGGCGCCGTAGACACGCCCCTCCAGCTCCTCCTTGAGCGACCGGCTGATCACCATCAGCGCCACTTCAGGTGCCACACGCAGGTCCGCGCGCGCACGCAGTTCCGTGCCATGGATGTAATCCCGCGCTGGCGCGCCGCTCTCCATGCGCCAAGGCTGTCCCACCGCCACGCCCCCGAGATGGAACTGTGCCGGCTCACCCTGGAAAGCGAACGACCAGCCTTGTCCCTTCGCCCACTGCGAAAGCTGCGTGGCGGTCGCAATGCTGCGGTCTGCGGCAGACGTTGCCCCCCGCGTGAACACACTCCGAAGACGTTCAAACATGGCAGTCCTCCCTGTGGATCATGGATGGCGAGCGCAACTGTTTCGGCAGACGCGGCCTGTGCGTAGGAAACACTCAGCCCAGGCGCATGCTGCTGCCAGCGACACGGAAATCGACCGAGGGAGCCCCCGCTTCGAAAGGCATGCCCAGCGCAATCTGGCCGGTTCCATAGAGCCGGCAGGCGTCGCGCCGCAACGCCACCACCGCATCACCCCCTTCGTAATAAACCCAGGTGCCAAAGCTGCTGACATCCGTCAACGTAAAGGCGCCGTTGTGCCAATCGATACGGGCATGCATGCGCGAGACACGCGGATCGGTGATGCACAGTTGCGCTGAACTGGATCGGCCCAGGTGCACCGGAACATCGGCCGATGAATAGCTCAGGCTTTCCCCTTGCCATGACAGCTGGATGGTGCCGAAAAAGGAATCCAGCGGGGCAATCGCGCTGTGCAACCCCGCCTGCATGGTGAGCATCTCGGGGCTGTCGTTATCGCGCCATTCGGCCTGGTAGATGGTCTGCGGCTCGGATTTCCCTCGCAGTTCAAACACGCCCAGCTTGCGAAACTGCACAGCGGGCACAACGCCCGCACCCAGCGCCGCGACATCGGTTGTCCAGATCTCCCCCGGACCAGCGCGCTCGCACAGGCGCGAAGCAACGTTGACGGCATCGCCGTACACATCTCCGTCCACCTCCAGGACTTCCCCCGTGGCCACGCCGACGTGCATTTCCATACGGGCCACCGCGGGCCAGCGCTGTAGATGAATCTGGTGGCTGCGTTGCAGTTCGGTGGCTGCACCAACGCCCTGGGTGGCACTGCCAAACACGCCCAACACACCGTCGCCGAGCTTCTTCACGACACGCCCCCCATGGGCCAGCATGACGTCACCCATCCACTGCGTCAGCCGCATGACCGTTTCGGTCGCACGCTGATTGCCAAGCGTCTCATACAGCGGCGTACTGCCCGAGAGATCGGCAAAAACCACCGTCGACGAGGAGTTCATGGGCGCAGTAGAACGATGGTGCACATACGATTCAGTTTAGAGCATCTCTCCCTGAAATGCAGCAATGCAATTGCCATTCCCCCACTGCGGCGGCGCTGACAGGAGAACCCGCCCCACGTCTCAGGGGCCAGGCCTGCGGCGTGAGAGCACCCACTGTGCAGCCCCCCTGCCCGCACGCACGCCAGTCGACAGACATGCCGTCAGCAGATAGCCGCCAGTCGGGGCCTCCCAATCCAGCATTTCCCCGGCACAAAAAACGCCGGGTTGCGCCCGAAGCATCAAGTGCGCATCCAGCCCCTCGAAATCGACGCCGCCTGCGGTGCTGATGGCTTCGTCCAGGGGCCTGGTGCCCACCACCGTGACAGGAACCGCCTTGATGGCATGGGCCAGCACCACCGGGTCCGCCATCTGTTCCTTGCTCAGTTGTTCGTGAAGAATTCCCATCTTGACCCCATCGATTCCCAATCGGCTCTTGAGGTGGCTGGACAGCGAGCGGGAGCCGCGCGGATGACGCACCTGCACCAGAACATGCTCGGGCGAGTGGTCAGGCAAAAGGTCGAGGAAAAATGTGGCACTGCCATGGGCCTCGATTTCGTCACGCAACAACGCTGAAACGGCATAGACGAGGCTGCCCTCGACTCCTGTCGCCGTGGCCACGAACTCCCCCTTGCGTTGGAAACTGCGCCCATCACTGGCAGTGAAGGAAATGGCGACAGATTTGAAGGGCTGTCCGGCGTGGCGCTCGACAAAATGGGGCGTCCAGCCAGTCTGCAACGCCGGGGGATGCCCCAGGATCTCTTGCAGAAACTCTCGCCGCGTCTCGCCCGCCAAAGCCTTTCGCGCCGGAACATCAAAGCCGCAATTGGACGGACGCAGGGGAGCAACCCCGATGCCACGGCCCTTCAGCAATGGCACCCAGGCGCCATCGGAGCCCAGACGCGCCCAACTGGCCCCTCCGAGGGCCAGTACCACGGCCGTCGCCGTCACCTTCACGTTCCCGGAAGGCGCATGAAACAGGAGATCGCCCGCATCGTCCCACCCGCACCAGCGGTGGCGCATGTGCAAGCGCACTCCCATGCCGCGCAGACGCTGCAGCCAGGCACGCAGCAAGGGAGCCGCTTTCATGTCGGCAGGAAAGACCCTGCCCGACGTACCGACGAATGTATCGACACCCAGCGCCCGCGCCCATTCGCGGATCTGGTCCGGGCCAAACTCCTGCAGCAGGGGCTGCAACTGGGGCTCGTGCCTGCCGAAGCGATGAGCGAACACATCCAGCGGCTCGGAGTGCGTCAGGTTGAGGCCTCCTTTGCCTGCCAGCAGAAACTTTCGCCCCACCGAGGGCATGGCATCGAACAGATGCACGGCCACGCCCGCACGGGCCAGTTCCTCGGCAGCCATCAGCCCTGCAGGCCCGCCCCCCACCACGGCAACCTCGCAAGGCCATGTCTGCTGCGAAAGCATCGAATGATTCATTGGTATCGGATCCATGCCCATCAGGGCGTGTTATTCAGAAAAAGTCAGAAGACCGGCCGCTGGCTGCATACGCCAATAGTGCCCTGACTCATCGATTTTTGCTATGACAGCCATAGCACTGCACAGCCTTGCCCCCGTCAGGGGCAGGCCTGTTTCTGTCACAATGATTGGACTTTATACGTACACGCACAACACAAGTAAGGAAAGCGCATGGCAAGCGAACTCATCAAACATCTTTCTGACGCCAGTTTTGAGGCCGACGTACTGAAATCGAGCACGCCTGTGCTGGTGGATTACTGGGCCGAATGGTGCGGCCCCTGCAAGATGATTGCCCCCATTCTCGACGAAGTGGCCGGCACCTACCAAGGCAAGCTGCAGATCGCCAAGATGAATGTGGATGAAAACCGCGAGGTTCCCGCCAAGTTCGGTATCCGCGGCATTCCGACGCTGATGCTCTTCAAGGATGGACAGCTCGCGGCCACCAAGGTCGGCGCCATGAGCAAGGCGCAACTGACCGCTTTCATCGACCAGCAACTGGCCTGAGAATCGCCGGACAGTGCCCAACGACCCTGCTCCGTACGTTTGGCGGAGCCGGTCAGGCGCCCCCGGTGGGTACTGAGGCGAAACCTCGTTGGCAACCCCTGGGCCGGGGCAACGCGCCAACCCCTTTTTTCCTGTCATAATTCAGCCGGATCGCTGGCCAACCCGCATGTTGCCAGCCTGAGATCCCCAGGCAAGCCAAGGCTGCAAACAGCAGTCTGATCGGCAGTCACTGCATCCCCCAGATTCATACCCGCTCCGCCCAGGAGTTACTCCATGCACCTCAACGAACTCAAGGCACTTCACGTGTCTGAAGTCCTCAAGCAAGCCGAAGAACTCGAAATCGAAAACACCGGCCGCATGCGCAAGCAGGAACTGATGTTTGCGATCATCAAGAAGCGTGCGAAGACCGGGGAACAAATCATTGCCGACGGCGTGCTGGAAATTCTGCCCGACGGTTTCGGCTTCCTGCGCAGCCCCGACACGAGCTTCACCGCCAGCACGGACGATATCTACATCAGTCCCAGCCAGGTGCGTCGTTTCAACCTGCACACCGGCGACATGATCGAAGGTGAAGTCCGTACACCGAAAGACGGTGAACGTTACTTCGCACTGAACAAGCTCGACTCCGTCAACGGCGGCCCGCCGGAGCAGAACAAGCACAAGGTGATGTTCGAGAACCTCACGCCGCTGTTCCCCAAGGAACACATGCGGCTTGAGCGTGACATCAAGAGCGAAGAGAACATCACCGGCCGCATCATCGACATCATTGCTCCCATCGGCCGTGGCCAGCGCGCGCTGATCGTTGCGCCCCCCAAGAGCGGCAAGACGGTGATGATGCAGCACATCGCCCACGCCATCACGGCCAACAACCCCGACGTGCACCTGATGGTGCTGCTGGTGGACGAACGCCCTGAAGAAGTGACGGAAATGCAGCGCACCGTCAAGGGCGAAATCATTGCCTCGACCTTTGATGAGCCAGCCGCGCGCCACGTACATGTGGCCGAGATGGTGATCGAGCGCGCCAAGCGTCTGGTCGAATTGAAGAAGGACGTGGTGATCCTGCTGGATTCCATCACCCGCCTGGCCCGCGCCTACAACAACGTCGTGCCGTCCAGCGGCAAGGTGCTGTCGGGCGGAGTGGACGCAGCAGCGCTGCAACGCCCCAAGCGGTTCTTTGGCGCGGCGCGCAAGGTGGAAGAAGGCGGCTCGCTCACCATCATCGCCACGGCGCTGGTCGATACCGGCAGCCGCATGGACGAAGTAATCTTTGAAGAATTCAAGGGCACTGGCAACTGCGAAATCCACCTGAACCGCCGCCTGTACGAAAAGCGCGTGTTCCCCGCCATCGAACTCAACAAGAGCGGCACACGCCGCGAGGAACTGCTGCTGGCACCCGAGATCCTGCAGAAGACCCGCATCCTGCGCCAGTTCATGTACAACATGGACGAAATCGAGTCCATGGAACTCATGATCAAGAACATGAAAGCCACCAAGAGCAACGTCGAATTCTTCGACATGATGCGCCGTGGTGGCTGATGGCCCCGTTCGTGCGATAATCTAGGGCTTTTCGCGAAAAGTGCTGTGGCAAATAGGTGCTGCAGTGGCTGCCGCAGTTGATACACACCAGAAGGATTCGCCATGAAAGAAGGCATTCACCCCAACTACCGCGAAGTTTGCTTCCAGGACATGTCCAACGGCTTCAAGTTCGTCACGCGTTCGTGCGTGAACGCCAAGGAAATGATCAAGATGGAAGACGGCCGCGAACTGCCGCTGTTCAAGCTGGACACCACCAGCGAATCGCACCCCTTCTACACCGGCACGCAAAAGTCGGTGGACAACATGGGTGGCCGCGTGGAGCGCTTCCGCAACCGCTTCGGCAAGACCGCTGCCAAGTAAGCCAGCGTCTTTCCGCGACAAGGCAGCCCGGGCGACCGTGCTGCCTTTTTGTTTGTGTTCAACCCAGAGAGCCCCTGGCCACATCTCCGACGCTGGTCAGGGGCCATCTGGCGTTAATCTCGACGTCCAGCTCCCCACCATTTCTGCTGCCGCGTGAACCAGCCTACACCCGCCATCGTTCCCCAGAGTGCTGTACGCCCCCTGCCCCGCTGGGCGTTGTGGCTGCTGTGCGTCGCCTACATTGTTCCAGGCTTTGTCGGACGAGATCCCTGGCGCGGCGCCGATATGACGGCGTTTGGCTATATGCTGGAACTGGCCCAGGGCCACACCCCCTGGCTCTCGCCGCTGCTCGGCGGCATGCCGCCGGAAACAGATGGCCTTCTGCCTTACTGGCTGGGTGCATGGGCCATACAGATTGCGTCCCCCCTCCTGTCTGCGGAACTCGCCGTCCGGTTTCCGTTTGCCCTGCTGCTGGTGCTCACCCTGCTGCTCACCTGGCATGGCATTTCCCACCTGGCACGCAGCCCGGGCGCGCAGCCCGTGGCCTTTGCCTTTGGAGGGGAGGCGCAACCCGCGGACTATGCACGGGCCATGGCCGATGGGGGGCTCCTCGCACTGATGGCCTGCCTGGGGCTGGCACAGCCCACCCATGAAACCACGTCGTATCTGACCCAGTTGTGCTGCACCACCCTGGTGTTTTATGCCCTGGCGGCATCCCCACACCGCAAGGCGATACCCTTGCTGGCCTTGCTCGCAGGACTCGTCGGGCTGGTCCTCAGTGGGGCGCCTGCACTTGCGCTGCTCTACGGCCTGGGCGGAGCCACGCTGTGCCTGTGGTGCCCCACAGAAGACACGGACGCCCGGCGGCGTGCACGCGCCTTTGCCCTGAAGGTGGCGCTGCTCACACTGGTGGCCGCTGCCCTGGCCTGGCAACTCGATCTCTGGCGATGGCGCCTGGCCTGGCCACAGGAGAACGGCAAGGAGTGGGCCAGCCTGGCTCGCCTGCTGGTGTGGTTCACCTGGCCCGCCTGGCCCCTGGCCCTGTGGACGGTATGGCGTTGGCGCAGACAAATCCTGAACCGTCACGTGCATCGCCATCTGGTGCTGCCCTTGTGGTTTGTGCTGGTTTCGGTGGTCGCCGCCCTGGGTACGCTGCCCTCGGATCGGGCCTTGCTGCTGGGTCTTCCTGCCCTGGCGGCGCTGGCGGCATTTGCGCTGCCCACGTTGCGCCGCAGCATGTCGGCCCTGATCGACTGGTTCACACTGCTGTTCTTCTCGATTTCTGCCATCGCCATCTGGGTGATCTGGATCTCCACCCAGACCGGCTTTCCCGCCAAACCCGCCGCCAACGTGGCCAAGCTGGCGCGCGGCTTCGAGCCCGAGTTTTCCGGCCTCGCACTGACCATCGCCCTGCTGGCCAGTGCGGCCTGGTGCGCACTGGTCGGGTGGCGTGCAGGGCGACACCGCAAGGCCATCTGGAAAAGTCTGGTCTTGCCCGCTTCGGGGGCCACGCTGAGCTGGCTGCTGCTGATGACACTCTGGCTCCCGATGTTGAACTACGCTCGCAGCGACGCCCCCCAGGTGGGCGCCATCGTGGCTGCTGCAGGCAACCCCACCTGCATGCACATGCACGGGCTGAGCCGCGGGCAGGTGGCAGCCCTGCACTACCATGGTTCCCTGCGCCTTCTGCCGCTGTCTGACCCTCCCCTGTGCCCATGGCTGCTGGTGGCACCGCCAAGCGAAACCGAGCGGCACGCGAAAGAGCCGGCACCCGATCTGACCCCATGGAGCCTGCATACCGTGCAGGGACGCCCGACGGAAAAAACCGACACCCTGGCGCTGTACCGCCACAACGCACCCTGAATGTCGGAACAATCCACCATCACGCGCCACGCACTCACCGTTCTGGCGGGACAACTGGCCGTCATGGCGTACGGCGTGACGGACACCATCGTGGCCGGGCGCCATGCCGAAGCATCGCTGGCCGCGCTGTCCGTGGGTTCTGCCATCTTCATCAGCGTATACGTCGCCCTCATGGGAGTGCTGCAGGCGCTCTTGCCGGTCTGGGCAGAACAGCGTGGCAGCCAGGACTGGGCCGGCATTGGACGCTCCTTCCGCCAAGCCCTCTACCTGTGTGCGTTCACATCGCTGCTGGGCATGGCGGCCCTGTCGTGCCCGAATGCCGTTCTGGAGTGGACGGACGTTCCTGCGGATTTGCGGGCCATGGTGAACCAGTACCTTGGCGTGCTCGCACTGGCGCTGCCGCCCGCCTTGCTGTTCCGCATGTACAGCACCCTCAATCAGGCGCTGGGCCGCCCGCAACTGGTGACCTGGCTCCAGGTCGCGGGCTTGTTCGTCAAGATTCCACTGTCGGTATGGTTCACCTTTGGCGGAGCTGGCCTGCCCGCCATGGGGGTGGTGGGCTGCGCCTGGGCCACGCTGGTGGTGAACTACACCCAGTGCGGCCTGGCGCTGTGGCTGCTGCGCACGCAGGACATTTATGCCCCTCTGCACTTCTGGCACCGCATGGAACGGCCCGACTGGAAGCAGATGGGCCGCTTTGCACGACTGGGCGTCCCGGCCGCGCTGGCCATCACCGTGGAGGTCACCTCGTTCACGCTGATGGCTCTTTTCATCGCCCGCCAAGGCACCCTGGCCGCAGCGGGCCACCAGATTGCCGCAAACATCGCGGCCGTGCTCTACATGGTGCCGCTGTCTTTCGCCATTGCCACCAGCGCCCGCGTGAGCTACTGGCGTGGCGCCGGCAACGAAATGCGCGCACGGCAAGCGGTTTTAACGGGTTTTTGGGTCTCTTCCTTTGCCAGTATTGCGCTAGCAGCTATTTTATTTATAGCAAAATCGCGGATTGCCAGCGTGTACTCCCAGCAGACTGAAGTGGTGCTGCTCACCGCTGGCCTGCTGGCATGGGTCGCCGCCTACCATCTGGTCGACGCGGTGCAGATTCTCTGCATCTTTCTGTTGCGCTGCTACCGCATCACCCTGGCGCCCCTGGTGGTGTATGGCTGCATGCTCTGGGGCCTGGGTCTGGGCGGCGGTTACTGGATGGCCTACCACGGCCTCGGCCCCCTCGCCCCCCTGCGATCTCCCACGCCGTTCTGGGCCGCCAGTTCTGCTGCACTGGGCGTGACCGCCGCAGTCTTTGCCTGGATGCTGGCGCGATCCCTCAAAGCCGCGCAGCGCCAGCGCTGAGCTGCGTTCCCGCCGCCGACCTTCGCAAACGGCTCGCTGGAAAACGCACGCGGAACGTCGAGCCTTTGCCCAGCACGCTCTCGATTTCCAGCGCGGCGCCATGGCGCTGCAGTACATGTTTGACGATGGCCAGCCCCAGCCCCGTGCCGCCCGTCTCGCGGGAGCGGCTGCGGTCCACCCGGTAAAAGCGCTCGGTCAGACGGGGAATGTGTTCCGGGGCAATGCCCGGACCGGTATCCGATACCGAGAAAACGCCATCGCCCTCCGATGAGGTCTGCCACTTCACCACAATGCGCCCTCCCGCCGGGGTGTAACGCACCGCGTTGCTGATCAGGTTGGACAGTGCGCTTTGCAGCTCCGTCAAGGCGCCCCCCATCTCCCCCGCCGCGGCCAGTTCGGCAGGCGCCGGAAACTCCCATTCGTGCTGGCGCGACTGGTTGCGTGTGAGCAGGGCCGACAATGCGCGTCCTTCCTCCTCGCAGCGCTGCAACAGCGTCTGAATGGGCGTCCATTCGCCCGTGCCGGGCAGCGGGCTGCCTTCCAGACGCGAGAGGGTGAGCAAGTCCTGCACCACGCTCTGCATCCGCGCAGCCTGCTGCGCCATCATGTCCAGGTATCGGGCGCGTTCCTCGGCATTGAGCGGCAAGGTCTGCAGGGTTTCGACAAAACCCATCAGAACCGTCAGGGGCGTGCGAATCTCATGCGACACATTGGCCACAAAATCCCGCCGCATCGCCTCGGCCTGCTCCAACGCCGTCACGTCCCGCGAGAGCAAGAGACTGCGGCCATCGCCGTAAGGATGCAACTGCACCGAAATACGCACGGGCCGCGAAGGCGTGCTGGAGCGCCCCTCCAGTACCACATCCGAAGAGAAGTCTTGCGCGGCGTAGTAGGCGCTGAACTCCGGGTCACGGACCAGATTGCGGATCGATTGCATCGCATCGCGCTGCCCGTCGAATCCGAACTGCGCAGCAGCCGTCTCATTGCACCATTCAATACGCCCCTGTGCGTCGAGCAGCACCACGCCACTGGGCGATGCCTGCAACGCTGCCAGGATTTCCTGCAACCGGTTGTCGCTTTCATCGGCCAGGTCCTGCTGCTTCCTCACCAGCCGACGGGTGCGGTCAACTGCCTCGCCCCACATGCCCATCATCGGCGGGGCCTTGGCCATGTCTCCCACGCGGAGCCAGCGGAGCATGCGCAGGCCGCGCAACATGTCCTGCACAAACCAGAGCCATGCCGCAATGGCCGACCCGAGCGCAGCACCCCAGGGGCCGCCTTGCCACCATCCCAGGCTGCCGCCAGCCAATTGCCAGAGCAGGAAAAAGAAAAAACGCAGAACCATGCGCTAGCGTGCCATCGATGCGGATCAGGCCCGCAATGGCACCTGTGGCTGTGCCGTGAGCCGATAACCCGCGCCACGCACCGTTTCCACCATGATGCCCGCTCCTCCCAGCGCCTCACGCAAACGTTTGACGTGCACATCCACCGTGCGCTCTTCGATGAACACATGATCCCCCCAGACCTTGTCCAGCAACTGGGACCGGCTGTGAACGCGCTCGGGGTGCTTCATGAAAAAATGCAGCAGCTTGAATTCGGTGGGCCCGATTTTCAGGGGCTGCCCCTGGAAGGACACCCGGTGGGTGGCCGCATCCAGGGCCAGATCGCAGATGGTCACGCTGTCGGTCACCTGCTCGGGCGCCCGGCGGCGCAGCACGGCGCGGATGCGCGCCAGCAATTCCTGCGTGGAAAAAGGCTTGGTGATGTAGTCGTCCGCACCGGCATCCAGACCGGCGATCTTGTCGGGTTCATCGCCGCGCGCGGTCAGCATCAGAATGGGCACAGGCTTGGTTCGGCTGTCAGCCCGCCACTTGCGTGCAAGTTGCAGACCGCTCTGGCCGGGCAACATCCAGTCCAGCAGAATCACGTCGGGCAAGACGGCATCGAGCTCGCGCTGTGCCGATTCGCCATCCTCTGCCCAGATCGGCTGGAAGCCGTTGTGACGCAAGTTCACGGCGATCAGTTCGGCAATCGCCGACTCATCCTCAACAATCAGGACACGGGGTAGTTTTCTCATGTCGATGCCAGGGCCCTATTGCAAAGCCGTTTCAATGTCATCCACGGAGGTGTGCCGCACATCCATGCCCTTGACCAGATAGATGATGAGTTCGGCGATGTTCTTGGAGTGGTCGCCGATGCGCTCAATGGCTTTTGCCAGGAACAGCAGATCAAGGCTCGGAGAAATGGTGCGCGGGTCTTCCATCATGTAGGTGATGAGCTTGCGCACAAAGCCGTCAAACTCCTTGTCGATCAGGTTGTCCTCTTTCAGGATCGCCACCGCCATCTTGGTGTCCAGGCGAGCGAAGGCATCCAGTGCCTTGCGCAACTGGCCCGAAGCCAGGTCCGCCGCTACGCGCAGCTCGTGTGATGGCAGTGATCGCGGCGTGCCGCCCTCGATGATGGAGCGCACCATGCGCGCCATGCGGTTGGCTTCGTCGCCCATGCGCTCAAGGTTGGCCGTGGCCTTGGAAAAGGCCAGCAGCAAGCGCAGGTCGCGCGCCGTGGGCTGGCGACGCGCGATGATGGTCGACAGCTCATGGTCGATTTCGACCTCCATGGCATTGACGCGGTTCTCGATCAGGGACACCTGATCGGCCGCCTCGATGCTGAACTGCGACAGCGCATAGACGGCCTGGCGGATTTGGGATTCGACCAGCCCGCCCATCTCCATCACGCGGGTGGAAACATCGTTGAGTTCGCTGTCAAACTGCGAGGAAAGGTGTTTGTCTGCCACTGAATGCTCCTCAGCCGAAACGGCCGGTAATGTAATCCTCGGTTTCCTTGCGCTTGGGCTTGAAGAATATTTCTTCAGTTTCACCAAACTCCATCAGCTCGCCCAGATACATGTAGGCGGTGTAGTCGCTGCACCGAGCGGCCTGCTGCATGTTGTGGGTCACGATGAGGATGGTCACCTTGTTCTTGATTTCCGCAATCAGTTCTTCAATGGCGCCCGTGGCAATCGGATCGAGTGCCGAGGTGGGTTCATCAAAGAGAATGATTTCCGGGTCGGTCGCCAGCGACCGCGCAATGCACAGGCGCTGCTGCTGCCCGCCGGAGAGATTCACGGCGACCTCGTCGAGGCGGTCTTTCACTTCATTCCAGATGGCAGCGCCCTTGAGCGCGGCTTCGACCTTGTCTTCAAGGTAGGTTTTGGATTTTTCGCCCCGCACCCGCAGTCCGTAGGCCACGTTCTCGAAAATGGACTTGGGAAACGGATTGGGTTTCTGAAACACCATGGACAGTCGCATCCGCACTTCGATAGGGTCCACCGAAGGGTGCAGCAGATCGATCTGGTCAGGCAGCAACTCGATGGAGCCGCCATAACGGTGGCCAGGATACAGGTCGTGCATCCGGTTGAAGCAGCGCAGGTACGTGGACTTGCCGCAGCCGCTGGGCCCGATCAAGGCCGTGACCTTGTTCTCGTAAATCGGCATGTTGATGGACTTGAGCGCCTTGAAGTCGCCATAGTAAAAGTCCAGATTTTTCGACTGCGCCTTCAGTTTGGGCGTCGGCGGCGGATTGTGTGTGATGGGTGCCATGGTGTGATGCGTGGTGACTGCAGTAAGACTTACCACTTGAGGTTCTTGCGAAGACGGTAGCGCAACCAGATGGCCACAGCATTCATGCTCAGCGTGAGCACAACCAGCACCAGGCTGGCGGCAGCGGCATTGGCATGAAAGGCAGGATCGGGGCGTGAAGTCCAGTTGAAGATCTGGATGGGCATCACCGTGAACGGCGAGAACAGCCAGTCGAACATGCCGGCCGTTGCTTCACCGGTGAAGGGCACAGGCGGCAGGAAGGCGATGAAGGTCAGCGCGCCGATGGTGATGATGGGCGCCGTTTCGCCAATGGCGCGCGACAGGCCAATGATGATGCCCGTGAGGATGCCAGGCATGCCATAGGGAATCAGGTGGTCGCTGCAAACCTGCCATTTGGTGGCACCGCAGGCATATGCGCCTTCCCGCACCATTTGCGGAATGGCGCGCAAGGCCTCCCTAGTTGAAACAATGACAATCGGGAGGATCAGCAGCCCCAGCGTCAGTCCCGCCGACAGAATGCTCTGGCCGAAGCCGAAGGTATAGACAAACAGGCCCAATGCCAGCAGTCCATACACGATCGACGGCACACCAGCCAGGTTGGTGATGTTGATCTCGATGATGTCGGTGAACCAGTTCTTGCGGGCGTACTCCTCAAGATAGATCGCACTGGCAACCCCGACGGGGATCGCAAACATCGCCGTCACCAGCATGACCAGCAGCGAACCGACCCAGGCCGACAGGATGCCCGACTGGCCTGCGCGCCGTGAGGGAAAATTGGTAAAGAAGTCGGCCGTCAACCTGGGAAAACCGTCAATCACCATCTGGAGAAACAGGGCCGCCAGCGTCAGGATACCGACCGACATCGCAAGCAGACCGACCACACCAAAAATGATGTCCCAGCGCTTGTGGGAACGAATGATGGCGCGCAGCTTCTGGTTTTTTTCGTTGTTGATCATCAGTAGGCCTCACGGTATTTGCGACGCAGCCAATAGCCGAGCAGATTGAATGACAGGGTCATGAGCATCAGGGTCAGACCCGCGGCGAAAATGGTCTGGTAGCCAATACTGCCGTGCGGCAGGTCACCCAAGGCCACCTGCACGATGAACGAAGTCACGGTGGCTGCAGGTTCGAGCGGGTTGAGCGTCAGGTTGGGTTGCATGCCGGCGGCAACAGCCAGAATCATGGTTTCTCCCACAGCGCGGGAAATTCCAAGAATATAGGCCGATGCAATGCCTGAAAAGGCAGCCGGCACCACGACGCGGGTGGCCGTCTGGAACCGCGTGGAACCCAGGGCATAGGCCCCTTCACGCAAGCTCATGGGAACGGAGCGCATGGCATCTTCCGACAAGGAAGACACATAAGGAATGATCATGATGCCCATCACAATACCTGCAGACAGAATATTGAAGGTGGGCAGATCGGGGTAGATTTTCTGAATCAGCGGCGTGACCACCAGCAAGGCGAAAAAGCCATAAATGATGGTGGGAACCCCCGACAGCAGTTCCAGCAGCGGCTTGAGCACTTCACGGGACTTGTGCCCGGCAAACTCCGACAGGTAGATCGCAATGATGGTACCCAGCGGAATCGCAATTAGCAGCGCCACGGCAGAACTGGAGATCGTGCCCGCCAGCAGGACGCTGATCCCGAAATGCGCATCGTCAAACAGCGGCGTCCACTGCGAGTCGGTCAGGAACTGCCAGACCGGCACATGCGAGAAAAACACCAGCGATTCTTTGAGCAGGATGTAGACGATCGCCAGGGTCGTGAAGACCGAGACACAGGCTGCAAGCAGCAAGATGCCTTCGATCATCTTGTCCTTGCGTTTTCGGGCAGCCTTGGACTTGGCCAGCTGGGCCAGCCTGGCTTCGCCGGTGAGGGGGGGATTCGACATCATGCGATCCGCAGTAGTGGTGGACGCTGTCATTTTAGGAATGGGCGGACATCTTGAGTTTCAGCAAAAAACCCTGCACACCCAGTTATTGGCGGCTGTGCAGGGCGGATGCGGCCCAAGGGCCATGGATTACAGGGAGGCTTCGCGCTTGAGAAGTTCAGAAATGGTGATGCCGACTTCGTTCTTGCCGCCAAAAACCGTGCCCTTCTTGCCCTTGGCAATGTGCTCGAGCGCCGTCTTGTAGGCATCGGCGGGCAGAGGAACGTACTTCACTTCCTTGGCCAGCTGGGCGCCTTCCTTCATGAAGAATTCCACGAATTTCTTCACTTCAGGCTTGGCCAGCGACTTGGCATTCACGTAGATGAAGATAGGGCGGGCCAAAGGCTGGTAAGTGCCATCGAGAACCGTCTTTTCGCTCGGACCCACGGCGGGCTTTCCGTCCTTCTCGACAATCGGAAGGGCCTTGAGCTTGTTGGTGTTCTCGGCATAGTAGGCATAGCCAAAGTAGCCGATGGCATTCACATCGCCGGCCACGCCCTGCACCAGCACGTTGTCGTCTTCCGAAGCGGTGAAGTCACCGCGGCTGGACTTGGACTTTCCGACGATGGCTTCAGTAAAGTAGTCAAACGTTCCCGAGTCGGAACCGGCGCCAAACAGCTTGATGGGCTGGTCGGGCCAGGTCGGATTGATCTGGTTCCAGCGCATCACCTTGCCCTGGGCTGCGGGTTCCCACATTTTCTTCAACTCGGCCACAGTGGCCTGCTTGAGCCAGGCGTTCTTCGGGTTGATCACCACCGTCAACGCATCAAAGGCTACCGGCAGTTCATAGTATTCGACGCCCGCAGCGCGGCAGGCATCCATCTCGGACTTGGAAATCGGGCGCGACGCATTGGCAACATCGGTTTCATTGCGGCAGAACTTCTTGAAACCACCGCCTGTGCCAGACACACCCACCGTCACCTTGGTACCTTTGTTGGCCTTCTGAAACTCTTCAGCCACCGCTTCAGTCACGGGATAGACGGTGCTCGAACCATCCACCTTGACCACTTGCGCAAACACGGAAGCCCCGGAAAGTGCAAGGGCCGTGGTGGCGACCAGCGCCTTGATGTCGAGTGATTTCATGTAATTTTTCCTCTACAAAAGAAAGAATGGTTTGGACTTTATGTCTTTAATGTGACTGCTATGTGACAGTACGATCAGACGGCACGGCAATTGCGCGCAGCCACTTTGCCTTTGTGGTGCAGCTCCACGGCACCCTGGGTTTTCAGCTGCCAGCCCTCGCCCTCGTACACACCCGCTCCCTTGTGATCGAGTTCATAGCCGCCCTCGTGGCGGATGCGAACGGTGCTGCCATCGGCGGCAAGGCGCGCCTGCAGGCGCTTGCCGCCCTCGCACTCGTAAGAGACAAACTTGCCTGGCTGCATGCCAGCAGGAACAGTCGGGCCGGAAGCACAACCTGCCAGCAGGGCAGCGCCAATCAACGTTACAGACAATGCAAATTTCACAGGTTTCTCCAATCAAAATGAGTAACCCATGCACTATCCCCAGCGCCCATGACACTCTCGTGACGTTTGCATGATGATTTCATGGCGCTGCCAATTCGCCTGGCATCATGCAATCGTCAAATTGTTGGTGCACACTGCAAGGTTAGGCCCCATTTACAGACCATTCGATGCAAAACGGCACCCTTCTCGCTGCGGTAGATCTAGGCTCCAACAGCTTTCGCCTTGAAATCGGCCGCTACGCGCACGGCCACATCCAGCGTGTCGAATACCTCAAGGAAACCGTGCGCCAGGGCAATGGCCTGGACCGTGAACACAACCTGAGTCACGAGGCCATGCAGCGCGGCTGGGACTGCCTTGCCCGTTTTGCCGAACGGCTGGCAGACTTTCCCCGTGCCCAGGTCCGCGCCGTGGCCACCCAGACCCTGCGTGAGGCACGCAACCGCGAAGAGTTTCTTCAGCGTGGCAGCGAAGTGCTGGGCCACCACATCGACGTCGTTTCCGGGCTGGAGGAAGCGCGACTGATCTACCAGGGCGTTGCCCGGTTGTTGCCACAGTCGAATGAGCGCCGACTGGTGGTGGACATTGGCGGGCGCTCCACCGAACTGATCCTGGGTGAACAGTTCACCCCCCATGCTGTCGCCTCCTTCCGCGTCGGCAGCGTGGCCTGGTCGAGCCGCTATTTTGCCGAAGGGCTGTTTACCAGCCAGTCGTTT
Source organism: Burkholderiales bacterium RIFCSPLOWO2_12_FULL_65_40 (assembly GCA_001770955.1). Classification (GTDB taxonomy): domain Bacteria; phylum Pseudomonadota; class Gammaproteobacteria; order Burkholderiales; family Burkholderiaceae_C; genus Simplicispira. The sequence continues at coordinate 42,106 of MESL01000011.1, forward strand.
GCAGCGGCAGAGATTGCTGCCAAGGCCGTTCTGGACGAGGCCCTGGGGACGTACCGTCGCGATGCCTGGGAGGTAGCCTACGGATCATCAGGTACCGTTGGCGCCGTCGGCGACATCCTGGCCGCAGCAGGTCAACCCGAGGGGGTCATTTCACGTGCCAGCCTGGATTGGCTGCGTGAGCGGCTGCTGCGGGCCCAAAGTGCCGACAAGATCCGGCTGGAGGGGCTCAAGGAAGATCGCCGCGCCGTGATCGGTGGCGGTCTGAGTGTCCTGCGCGCCGTTTTCGATCTGCTCGACATCCATGAGATGCGGGTGGCCCAGGGCGCACTGCGCCAGGGAGCCCTGTACGACCTTCTGGATCGGGAACAACCTGAAACCGACCTTCGCACCACCACCGTGCAGGGCCTGGTGCAGAGCTTTGCCGCAGACAGCATCCATGCCGAGCGCGTGGCACGGATCGCGTGCGCGCTATTCGGGCAGGTGTCTCCGGCCCAAGCGGGGACGGCCCTGCGCAAATTGAACTGGGCAGCCCAGCTGCATGAGATCGGCTGTCGCATTTCCCACAGCGATTACCACCGGCACGGGGCCTACATTCTGGAAAATACCGACGTTGCAGGCTTCGCCCAGCACGAGCTGCACCGGCTGGGCTCGCTGGTGCTGGGCCACCGGGGCAAGGTCCGCAAAATTGAAACGGATCTGAATGATCCGACCTTTGCAATGCAACTGATGTGCCTGCGACTGGCCGTGGCGCTGTGCCATGCCCGCCGCGATCCGGACATGGAAGGCCTGGTGCTTTCGCTGCGCGGCCGCCAATTTCAGCTCGTCACACGCGCGGGCTGGGCCACCGCATACCCGCAATCGGCCCACCTGCTCCGTGAAGAAATGCTGGCTTGGCAACGCACCCCCTGGGATCTGCAGACGGATCTGCCTTGACGCTGAGAAACAACGATATATACTGTTTATACCTTTTTTAGGTAGTTTCGTATGACCAGCACGACCAAAAAGACCCACCCTGTCACGGCGGCGGAAACGCCCGCTGCATCCCGGCCTGCCCGTGCCACCTCGCGCAAGCCAGCGAACCCATCGCCGGCCGCGCGACAGCGTGCACCTGCCGCCAAGGCAGTGGTGGTGACTGCGCCGACGCCCGAGAAAGAGCCCAAGGCCAAGAAGCCCAAGCTGGTTCGGGACAGCTTCACTTTCCCCAAGGATGAGTACGTCGCCATCGAGGCACTGAAACTGCGTGCAGCGCAGCTCTCTCATCCTGCAAAGAAAAGCGAAATCCTGCGTGCGGGCCTGAAGGCCTTGGTGAATATGTCCGATACCGCGCTGCGCGCAGCCTTGCAGGCGGTGCCCGCCATCAAGACCGGTCGGCCCAAGTCTGAAAAATAGCCATCGGCCTGCGGTTTGGCGCGTGGCCTGCGCGCCAGTCCGTCACAGAAATTCGGGGGACTGCACCGCCAGCAGGATGGTCTCGCAAACCTCCATGCGCTGGCGCTGACGCAGCCACCAGACGGCGCCTTTGCGCAGCGCACACACCCCGGGTTTCATTTCCAGCAACTGGGCCACCGTCTGCCCCAGTACCGGCTGGTGCCCCACCACCAGCACGGCGCCTCTGGCATGCGGCCACTGAACCAGTTCCAGAAGTTCCTGCGGCGTTCCATCCGGCAGGAGTTCTGCGCGTAGCTTGTATTTGCGCCCCAGCGCGCGCGCCGTCTGCTCCGCACGGCGGGCAGGACTCGACAGCACCCGCAGCCCCTCGGGCAGATTCCGGTCCAGCCAGGCGGCCATGCGTGCCGCCTGCTTCTCGCCGCGTGCAGTCAGCGGGCGGTGCAGATCCTCCTCGCCTTCTTCCGCTTCCGCATGGCGCCACAGGATCAGATCCATCGTTCAGCCTTTCTGGCCTGAAGGTGCATACCGGCCCATGAGTGCATTTTGCGCACCCGTCCCGGTGACGGGCTTTCCGGCATGGACATACGCTCCTCCCGGCTGGAGCTCCCACGCATCCCGATCATCGTGCAGGTAGGCCACGAGACACTCGTCGATGATGTGCTGACGCAGTTCCGGGTCGGTGATGGGCCAGGAAATCTCGACCCTGCGCATCATGTTGCGGTTCATCCAGTCCGCACTGGACAGGTAGAGATCTTCTTCAGCACCGCAGCGGAAGTAAAAAACCCTGGAGTGCTCCAGAAAACGGCCAATGATCGACCGCACCCGGATGTTGTCCGTCATGCCCGGAACCTGCGCGGGCAGGATGCAGGCACCACGGACGATGAGGTCGATACGCGCCCCGCGCTGACCCGCCAGCACCAATGCATGCGCAATGGCTTCGTCGGTCAATGCATTCATCTTGGCAACGATGCGGCCACCCTCTCCCCGTTGGGCAGCCAGTCCGACCTGCTCGATCTTTTCCAGGGTCCGCCGATGCAGGTGAAAAGGCGCCACCTGCAAGCGCCGCATGCGCGGCAGGCGGTTCTGGCTCGCCAGATGATTGAACACATTGTCCATATCCGCCGTGGTGTCCGCGTCGGCGGTCAGATAGCTCAGATCCGTGTACAGCCTTGCGGTACCCGGGTTGTAGTTGCCCGTGGACAAATGCCCATAGCGAACCAGTTGCCGACCTTCACGACGCGTCACCAGCAGCATCTTCGCGTGGGTCTTCAGGCCGACCACGCCAAACACCACCTGCGCACCCACCGACTCCAGAGCTTCGGCCCAATTGATATTGGCTTCTTCGTCGAATCGCGCCTTCAGTTCCACCACCGCCATGACTTCCTTGCCCCGGCGGACTGCTTCGCGCAGCAAGTCCAGCATCTGATGATCAGAGCCGGTGCGGTAGATGGTCTGCTTGATCGCCACCACCTGAGGATCATGGACCGCCTCGCGCAGGAAAGCCAGCACGCCATCGAAACTCTCGAAGGGCTGGTGCATCACCACATCGCGCTGGCGCAGTTGCTCCAGAATGGATGCCCCTTGCTGCAGCAGCTGCGGTTTGGTCGGGCGCCACGGCGGGAAAAGCAGCGACGGGTCGGCCACAAGGTCCACCAGTTGGGACAAGCGAACCAGATTCACAGGCCCATGCACCCGGTAAAGCGCGGCGGCGGGCAGATCGAACTGCCGCAGCAAAAAGTCCGACAGGTAATCAGAGCAGCCCGCAGACACCTCCAGGCGCACCGCCTGACCGAAATTGCGCTGCTGCAGCCCCTGCCGGAGCACCATACGCAGATTGCGGGCATCCTCTTCATCCACGGCCAGATCGGAGTGCCGCGTCACCCTGAATTGAGAAAATTGCGTGACCTCTCGACCCGGAAAGAGATCGTCCAGGTGCGCACGGATGACGCTGGACACACTGACAAACTGCATGCTTTTCGGCGCGACGCTGGACGGCATGCGCATGAAACGGGGCAGCAGACGGGGCACACGCACAATGGCGATTTCATTCTCTCGCCCAAAGGCATCCCGCCCCTTGAGGCGCACAATGAAATTGAGCGACTTGTTGGCCACCTGGGGGAAGGGATGCGCGGGATCCAGCCCCACGGGCACCAGCAACGGCCGGACTTCCCGGACGAAATAGTCGTGCACCCAGCGCCGCTGCGCCGGCGTGCGATCCCCGTGCGAAACGATATGGATCCCTTTTTTGGCCAGCGCCGGGATCAATGCCTCGTTGTACAAGGCGTACTGCCGCTCCACCAGGTCATGGGCTTTGGTTGCCAGCGCCTCGAAGGAGGCCACGGTGTAAGGCCCCTTGGTCTCTCCGTTGCTGGCCGCCGTGATGTGGGGCTCGGCACGCACCTCAAAAAACTCGTCCAGATTCGACGACACGATGCTGAGGAAGCGCAGCCGCTCCAGCAAAGGGACATCCTTGCGTCCTACCCAGTCGAAAACCCGTTCGTTGAAGGCCAGAATGCTGTGATCGCGGTCGAGAAAAAGCGTTGGCGGTGGCTCGTGCGAAGGCGGGGGGCTGACAACGGAGCCCACCGACGGATCCGATTCCACCGCAGCCCGCAGATCGCCCTTCAGTTCTGTCCCCTGGGTCTCCGAGGCCACAGGGTCGTGCGGCAAGGTCACGTTGTTTTCAGTGGAAAAAGGTGACATGGGCACGTTGAATTGCGAAAGAATGACCCACGAAGTATTCAGGGACGAGGTGACAGTTTGATGACACCCATCTTTACATTGCTGTGACCTGTCATGTCAAGCACGGGGCGTTCGTCAGGCCCCCAGAAAATGCTTACGGTACCGCGCTGGAAGATCGCCAATGCGCATCATCATGGGCAAATCGGCCGAGTTGAAATCCGGATCCCAGGCCGGAGCACCCAGAACTCGCGCACCCAGACGCAGATACCCTTTGATGAGCGCGGGCGGTTCAATATCCAGCGAGTCATCCAGTCGTTCCACCGGCAAGGGCAGACGGGGCATCACCTGGTATTCAATGGCCGCCAGATGGGTCTGCCGCAATTGCCGCCAGATGCTTGCCGCGGCATCGCCACAGACCACACCGTTGCGGACCATGGGAATACTGGCGCACCCCACCATGGTATCGAGCTGGTTTCGCACCATGAAATCGGCCAGCGCGCCCCAGAGCGCCAGAATCACGCCACCATGCCGATGCTGGGCATGCACGCAGCTGCGCCCCAGCTCCACCATGCGGGAGCGCAAACTGCGCAGCCGGGTCAGATCGAACTCGGTATCACTGTAGGTGCTGCCGATTCGCCTGGCCTGCGTCGGCGTCAGAACGCGGTAAGTACCAATGACTTCCCGGGTCTGACTGTCGCGCACCAGCAAGTGCTCGCAGAAATCATCAAAAATGTCGATGTCATGCTCCGCAATGGGTGACTTCAACCGCGCTCCCATCTCTTTGGCGAACACGTCATATCTCAGTCGCTGCGCCTCGCGGACTTCATCCAGATGGCGCGCCCAAGCCACTTCCACGCCGGCACGCCCGGGCGCAGCGATGACCGTTCCGCCCGAGCGGTCCTGGCCGTGAAGCGACCCCTGGTGCCAGGCAACCGGCGACAGGGGGATTGTGGAACTGGGCACATCATTCATGGGAACTCCTTGGGTCTATCTACCGCTGCCGCAGGAATGGCGACGTCTCCGGACAGGGCGCAAGCCCTGGCTTTCTGCGGGCAAGTGTGGTGTGCCCCGATGACGACACCATGTCAGTCCCATGGCCAGTCGATGACACCTCGGCCACCGCAGAGGTCGGCACCCGATGGGCAGACCCTTGGCACCCCCTTTTCATCCCTCACCACCCTTGGCGGCGAATCCCGATACAATTGAACACAATTTACAGACGGGGTCGGGGATGCTCCCGCCCCGTCATCCTCGGTGAAATGTCCTTGTTGCACGACAGTCCCGGCTTACGTCCGTCCGAACTCCCGCCCGATTCCGCCCTTGAGCGCACCTTGCGTGAACAGCAGACCCTGCTGGACAACGCCGGGGCGGGCATTGCCTTCATTCGCCAGCAGCGGGTGGTGCGCTGCAACCTGCGCTATGCCCAGATCTTCGGCTACGAAGCTCCGGAGGATCTGTGTGGCCAGCGCAGCGAGAGCTTCTACCCCGACACCGCTGCGTTTCGGGAGCTCGGGCGTGCGGCCTATCCGGTGGTTTCCGCCGGGGAAACCTTCCGGGTCGAACGCATCATGCGCCGTCGAGACGGCTCCATGTTCTGGGGGCGCCTGACGGGCAGTCTGATCAACCCCAAGGACACATCGGAAGGTTCCATCTGGCTCATCGACGACATCAATGAGCAGAAGAATGCCCAGGTCCAGCTGGACGCCGCCATCTGGGAAAAACAGATTCTTCTGGACAATGCCATGGTCGGCATCGTCTACCTGCGCAACCGGCACCTGACACGGTGCAACCGGCACTTCGAGCTGATGCTGGGTTACGCGCCCGGAGAGCTGGAGGGCAGCTCTTCCAGACGCTGGCTTCCCAGCGAGGCCGTCTGGGAAGACGTGGGCACACGGTGCTACGAGCCACTGGCCCAGGGACTGGCCTTCGAGGGAGAGCTGCCACTGCGCCGCAAGGACGGTACCCCGGTCGTATGCGATGTGCGAAGCAAGGCCATTGATCCGTCCAACCTTTCGCTGGGATCCATCTGGATCTGCATGGACATCACCGAACGCAAGCAGGCCCAGACCGAACTGATCAAGGTCCATGCCGAGCTGGAGTGGCTGGTGGCCGAGCGCACCCAGCAACTGAGTGAAACGGTGGCCAACCTCCACCGCGAGATCGACGACCGCAAGCTCGATCAGGAACGCATCTACTGGCTGGCGCACTACGATCCCCTCACAGGCCTGCCCAATCGCACCCTGCTGGCCGAGCGCAGCACCCAGGCCATCGAGGTGGCGCGCCAGGAGCAGACACCGATCTCCGTGATCTTCCTGGACCTCGACCACTTCAAGCATGTGAACGATTCTCTCGGTCACCGCGTGGGAGACGCACTACTGGTGCAGATTGCCAGGCGCCTGCGCGCCGTGGTGCGCGAAAAGGACACCGTCTGCAGACTGGGGGGCGACGAATTCATCCTGTTGCTGCCAGGCGCCAATGCCAAGGGCGCTGCGCGCGTGGCGGGCAAGTTGCTGGAAGCCTCGCGCCAGCCCTACCAAATCGATCACCACGAACTCACCATGGCGCCGTCCATGGGCATTGCGGTGTATCCGGACGACGGTACCGACTTCGACTCCCTGAGTCAGTCGGCCGACGTCGCCATGTACCGCGCCAAGCAGGGCGGACGCAACACCTTCCGCTTCTTCACACCGGAGATGCAGGCCCACTCGGTGCGGGCACTGCAACTGGAAAACGCACTGCGCCGCGCACTGGAGCGCGAACAGTTCAGCCTGCACTACCAGCCGCAGGTGTGTATTGCCACCCAGCAGGTGCTGGGAGTGGAGGCCCTGCTGCGCTGGGAGCATCCCGAACTGGGAATGGTCTCACCTGCCGAGTTCATACCCATCGCGGAGGATTGCGGACAGATCCTGCCCATTGGTGAGTGGGTGTTGCGCACCGCGCTGGCCCAACTCAAAAGCTGGCATACCCAGGGGCTGACACTGCCGACCATGTCGGTCAACCTGTCGGCCGTGCAGTTTCGCCAGCCCCGGCTTCCGGAGCTGATTTCGCGCATCCTGGCCGATGCGTGCCTTTCCCCCGGCTCGCTCGAACTGGAGCTGACCGAGGGCGTGGCCATGGATGACCCGCGCATGGCCATCGACACCATGGACCAGTTGCACGCGCTCGGGGTGCAACTCTCGATTGACGACTTCGGCACGGGCTACTCTTCGCTAAGCCAGCTCAAGCGCTTTCCGATCGGCAAGCTCAAGATCGACCAGTCTTTCGTGCGCGACCTGGACGAAGACGCCAACGACCGCGCCATCGTCAGCGCCATCATTCGCATGGCGCAGGCCCTGGGCATGCAGACCATCGCGGAAGGGGTGGAGACGCGCGGCCAGTTTGACTTTCTGCGCGACCAGGGCTGCGACCAGGCCCAGGGCTTCTACTGCGGGCACCCTCAGGCAGCAGACCAGCTCCAGATCTACCTTCAGGCCTGCCGCAAGGCCCAGCAAAGCGGGATGTCCGCAGGCCAGCGCCCCAACCCGGCCAACGCATTCACCGCTTTCCTGCGTTGATCCACCGCACAAAATGCGGACAATCCGCCATCAGCGCACTGGGTAGGCGTACATCAGTCCGCCCTCGGTCCATTGCCTATTGAGCCCGCGCGGCAGGGCCAGCGGAGATTTGGGACCGACATTGCGCTCGAAGATTTCGCCGTAATGGCCGGTGGCCTTGAGTGCGCGGACCATCCATTCCCTGTCCAGCCCCAGCATCTTCCCGGTGTCCTCGGTACCGCCCAGGATCCGCTGCACCACGGGATCGTGATTGCTGCTCTTCATCTGCTCCACCTTGGCCTGGGTGATGCCGTACTCCTCGGCCTCGATCAAACCGTGGATCACCCATTTGACAATGGCATACCACTCATCGTCCCCCCGGCGCACCAGCGGCCCGAGCGGCTCCTTGGAGATCAGTTCAGACAAGATGATGTGATCGGTCGGTTTGGTGGACTGCCGGCTGCGGATGGATGCCAGCCCCGAGGCATCGGACGTATAGGCACTGCAGCGCCCTCCGAAATAGGCCGCCGTCGCCGCATCTTCTTTCTCGAACAGCACGGGCTGGATCCCCAGGCCACGGGCTCTGGAATAGTCCGACAGATTCCGCTCGGAGGTGGTGCCCGATTGCACGCACACCTTCTGCCCCTTGAGCTGCCGGGTCGTCCGGATGCTGCTCCGGGCGGGCACGATGAAGCCCTGGCCGTCGAAGTAGGTCACGGCCGTCAGCAGCAAGCCCATGGACGCATCGCGCGACAGCGTGAAGGTCGTGTTGCGCGAAAGCACGTCGATCTCGCCAGACTGCAGTGCGGTAAAGCGCTGCTGTGCTGTCAGGGGCACATAGGTGACCTTGGCCGGATCTCCCACAACGGCGGAGGCAATGGCACGGCAGATGTCCACATCCAGCCCCATCCACCGGCCACCGGCATCGGGCGCAGAAAAGCCCGCCAGGCCGGTATGCACACCGCACACCACCTGCCCCCGCGACCGGATGCCATCAAGCGTCTTGCCCGCCTGGGCGGGCATGGAAAACAGCGCTCCGGCCATTGCCAGCACGGCAAGCACCCCCTTGAACCAGATCGTATTCATGGGTCCATCTCCGTTTTTTGGATTCAGGATTTGACGAAAAGACATCGCGCTTTCACAGCATTGATTAACAACAAAAAATGCCATTTAAGACCATGCAGCAAGCGTGAAAAGCTATATTTTCTATAGCATCAACCTTGCCGGGCCGCATCGGCCAGGCGTTCTGCAGCGGCGCTGGCCTGTGCCGGGTCGCGCGCTTCAACCATCACGCGCAACAGGGGTTCGGTGCCACTGGCGCGGATCAACGCCCGCCCGGTTTCGCCCAGCTCGGCCTCGACCGCCTGCGTTTCCCGGGCCAGCCGGTCATTGGCACGCCAATCCTGGCCGGGTTGGAGGCGCACGTTCAGCAGCACCTGCGGGAAGAGCGTCACGCCTTCCAGCATCTGCGCCAGGGTCTGCCCATTGCGCACGCAGGTTTGCAAGACCTGCAAGGCGCTGACCAGGCCATCCCCCGTGGTGTGCTTGTCGAGCACCAGCAGATGGCCCGAGCCCTCGCCACCCAGCACCCAGTGGTGGCGCGCCAGTTCTTCAAGCACGTAGCGGTCACCCACCTTGGCGCGCACCAGCTTGACGCCGCGCTCCTTCAGTGCCAGCTCGATGGCCATGTTGGTCATGAGCGTACCCACGACACCGGGCACATGCTCATCGCGCGCCATGCGGTCACGCACCATGAGGTACAGCAACTCGTCACCGTTGTACAGGCGCCCGGCGGCGTCCACCATCTGCAGCCGGTCGGCATCTCCATCCAGGGCAATACCGTAGTCGGCATGGTTGGCGCGCACGGAGCGCACCAGGGCGTCGGGGTGCGTGGCACCCACTTCATGGTTGATGTTCAGCCCGTCGGGCGAGCAGCCGATGGCGATGACTTCGGCCCCCAGCTCATGGAAGACCTTGGGTGCAATGTGATACGCAGCACCGTGCGCCGCATCCACCACGATCTTCAGGCCCTTGAGGGTCAGATCCTGGGGAAAAGTGCTCTTGCAGAACTCGATGTACCGCCCCGCTGCATCATCCAGCCGCCGCGTCTTGCCCAGCGCGGCCGACTCGACCCAGACCGGGGGCTCATCCAGCGCCGCCTCGACGGCCAGCTCCCAGGCATCGGGCAACTTGGTGCCCTGGGCGCTGAAGAATTTGATGCCGTTGTCTGCAAAGGCATTGTGGCTGGCCGATATCACCACGCCCAGGCTGGCGCGCTGCGCGCGCGTAAGGTAGGCCACGCCCGGCGTGGGCAGGGGCCCGAGCAGCAGTACATCGACCCCGGCGGAGTTGAAACCCGACTCCAGCGCGCTCTCCAGCATGTAGCCCGAGATACGCGTGTCCTTGCCGATCAGCACCAGCGGGCGCTCCTCGGTCTGGCGCAGCACGCGCCCCACGGCGTGGGCCAGGCGCAGCACGAAATCGGGCGTGATCGGGGACTGGCCCACGGTGCCGCGAATGCCATCGGTGCCAAAGTACTTGCGCGTCATGCGGGGTTCTCCTCGTTGTTATGGGTGTTGCGATCGCTGCGGTCCTGCTGGTGCATGGCCTGCCAGACGGCCAGCGCCTGTGCTGTCTCGCGCACGTCGTGCACCCGCACCACGCGTGCACCGCGCTCCACGGCCAGCAGCGCAGCCGCCACGCTGGGCTGGAGCCGCTCGCTCACGTCCAGCCCCGTCACGGCGCCCAGCGAGGATTTGCGCGACCAGCCGGCCAGCAGCGGATAGCCCAGCGCCAGCAGTTCGCTCTGGCGGGCCAGCAATGCAAAATTCTGCGCCACGCTCTTGCCGAAACCAATGCCATAGTCCAGCACAATGCGACTCTTTTCGACTCCAAGCGCCCGCAGATGAAGCGCTGAATGCTCCAGAAAAGAGAGCACTTGCGGTACGCCGTCGCCGTCCATGGGTGCCACCTGCATGGTCTGCGGGTTGCGGTGCATGTGCATCAGACACACGCCGCAGGACGGATGCGCGGCCACCACGTCGGCCGCACCGGGCTGCCGCAGCGCCCAGATGTCGTTGATGATGTCTGCACCGAGGTCCAGCACCTGCCGCATGACCTCGGGCTTGTAGGTGTCCACCGAAACCGGAACGCCCAGGCGGACAGCTTCACGCACCACGGGCAACACACGCGCCAGCTCCTCGTCCAATGGCACGGCGGGGCTCCCCGGACGGGTGGACTCGCCTCCGATATCCAGCATGTCGGCACCATCAAGCAGCAGTTGCTCGCAGTGGCGCAGTGCGGCGGTGGCCGTTGCATGGAGACCTCCATCCGAAAAAGAATCGGGGGTGGCATTCACGATGCCCATGATCCGGGGGCGCGAGAGATCCATCGCGAAACGAGCGGTTTGCCAGATCATGCGAGAGCGAGGACAGGAATGTAAAAACGGGGCACAGCAGGCCCCGTTCTGGTAGATGCGACCGCCCCTCAGGCGGCGGTGGGTGCTGGCTCCGTGGTCACGGCCGGTGTGCCGCCGCTGGGGCCGTCACCACCCGAGGAGGGCGTGCGGGGCGTCCAGTCTTTCGGTGGACGCGGCGGCTTGCCCGCCATGATGTCGTCGAGCTGCTCGCTGTCGATGGTTTCCCATTCCAGCATGGCCTTGGCCATGGCGTGCATCTTGTCCTGGTTTTCCTCGATCAGACCACGCGCGAGGGCATATTGTTCATCAATGATGCGACGCACTTCGGCATCGACCTTCTGCATGGTCTCTTCGCTGATGTTGGTGGTCTTGGTGACCGAGCGGCCCAGGAACACCTCGCCCTCGTTCTCGGCATAGACCATCGGGCCCAGCGCCTCGGTCATGCCGTAGCGCATGACCATGTCGCGCGCAATGTGCGTGGCGCGCTCGAAGTCGTTGCTCGCTCCGGTGGTCATCTGGTGCATGAACACTTCTTCGGCAATGCGGCCACCAAACAGCATGGCGATCTGATTCAGCATGTACTCCTTGTCGAAGGAGTAGCGATCCCGCTCGGGCAGGCTCATGGTCACGCCCAGCGCGCGGCCACGCGGGATGATGGTGACCTTGTGCACCGGGTCGCACTTGGGCAGCAGCTTGCCGATGAGCGCATGGCCGGCCTCATGGTAGGCCGTGTTGCGGCGCTCTTCCTCCGGCATGACCATGCTCTTGCGCTCGGGGCCCATGATGATCTTGTCCTTGGCCTTCTCGAAGTCCTGCATCTCGACGGTGCGTGCATTGCGGCGCGCAGCCATCAGGGCCGCCTCGTTGCACAGGTTGGCCAGGTCAGCGCCAGACATGCCGGGCGTGCCCCGCGCGATGATGGCGGGCGCCACGTCCTGACCCACGGGGATCTTGCGCATGTGCACGTTCAGGATCTGCTCGCGGCCCCGGATATCGGGCAGCGTGACATACACCTGACGGTCGAAGCGGCCAGGACGCAACAGCGCTGCATCCAGAATGTCGGGGCGGTTGGTGGCGGCCACCACGATCACGCCCAGGTTGGTCTCGAAACCATCCATCTCGACCAGCATCTGGTTGAGCGTCTGCTCGCGCTCATCGTTACCGCCACCCAGGCCGGCACCACGCTGGCGGCCCACGGCGTCGATTTCGTCGATGAAGATGATGCAGGGAGCATTCTTCTTGGCGTTCTCAAACATGTCGCGCACACGGGCCGCGCCCACGCCAACGAACATTTCCACGAAGTCCGAGCCCGAAATGCTGAAGAACGGTACCTTGGCCTCACCCGCAATGGACTTGGCTAGCAGCGTCTTACCGGTGCCCGGAGGGCCGACCAGCAGCAGGCCGCGCGGAATGCGGCCGCCAAGCTTCTGGAATTTCGAGGGGTCTTTCAGGAAGTCCACGACTTCCTTGACCTCTTCCTTGGCCTCGTCGCAGCCTGCCACATCGGCGAAGGTGACCGTGTTGTTGTTCTCGTCGAGCATGCGCGCCTTGCTCTTGCCGAAGCTGAAGGCGCCGCCCTTGCCGCCGCCCTGCATCTGGCGCATGAAGTACACCCATACGCCGATCAAGAGCAGCATGGGGCCCCAGCTGACCAACAGGGTCATGAGCAGGGAGCCTTCTTCGCGCGGCTTGACGTCGAATTTGACGTTGTTGTTGATCAGATCGCCCACAAGGCCCCGATCGAGATAGGTGGCCGTAGTGCGGATGCGGCGGTCGTCCTGGGTGACTGCCACGATCTCGGTGCCGCCCTGCCCTTCCTGAATGGTGGCGCTCTTGATGCGGTTGTTGCGCACCTCCTCCAGGAATTCCGAATAGCCTAGGTGGCCCGCAGCTCCGACCGCACGCGTGTCAAACTGTTTGAACACGGTGAACAGCACCATGGCGATGACCAGCCATACGGCAACTTTTGAAAACCACTGATTATTCAAGCGGAGCTCCAGTGAGGGTGGCGAAATGATTTCACGTACTAAATGGGACTGATTTTAGGCGTTTCAACCCAGACAGGGTTTGCAATACCCCCTGGCACCCCTGGGAGGATCGCGGTTTTATTCGGTTCCACTGCGCAGGCTCAAAACCGCGCCGCCATCAAACCCCTTTTTTCAGACCGATGCCCACCAGAAAGGTTTCAGACGATTTGTCACGCGATGCTTTGGGCTTGACCGGCTTGACCGTATGAAAGGTATCGCGAAAGAGCTGCACCAGCTCGGTATAGCCCCCGCCATGGAACAGCTTGACGACCAGCGCACCTTCGGGGCGCAGGTGGGCACGGGCAAAGTCCACCGCCAGCTCCACCAGGTGCGTGATGCGCGCCGCATCCGACGACGCAATGCCCGACAGGTTGGGCGCCATGTCCGAGACCACCACATCGACGGGCCGGCCCTGCAGCGCACCTTCCAGTTGTTCCAGCACCTCGGGCTCGCGGAAGTCCCCCTGCAGGAACACCACGCCCTCGATCGGCTCCATGGGCAGCAAATCAAGCCCGATGATGGTGCCGTTGAGCGCGCCTGCGGCGGCTCCGGTGGGCGAGAGGCGGCGGCGCACATACTGGCTCCAGGCGCCCGGGGCGCTGCCCAGATCCACCACCGTGGACCCCGGACGGATCAGGCCGAACTGCTCATCGATCTCCTTGAGCTTGTAGGCCGCCCGAGCCCGAAAGCCCTCTTTCTGGGCCAGTTTGACGTAGGTGTCGTTCACATGGTCGTTCAACCATGCCTTGTTGACCTTCTTGCTTTGCGTTTTGACTTTCATGCTTCTTTCATCCTGCCTCGATAATACGGCCCATGCCCCAAATTGAACTCACCCCCGCCGAGCGCCGCGAATACCGCGCCGCCGCCCACCATCTCGATCCCGTCGTGCTCGTCGGTGGCGATGGCCTGACCGCCGGCGTGCGCAAGGAAATCGACGCTGCCCTGAACGCCCATGGCCTCATCAAGATTCGCGTGTTCGGCGACGACCGCGCTGCACGCGAGCTGATGTACCAGGAACTGGCCGCCGAACTGAACGCAGCGCCCGTCCAGCACATCGGCAAGCTGCTGGTGCTGTGGCGCCCGCAACCGGAAAAAGAACGCACTGTCGATGAGAACCGCATGCCCGGACCCAAGGACGTGAAGGTGCTCAAGTACAGCAAGCGCGGCGGCCAGCGCCCCGAAATCAAGACCTTGCGCGTGCTGGGCAACCAGCGCCTGACGCCGGGCGGCCAGATCAAGCGTGCCAAGAAGCGCAAGCCGACCTCGGTAAAAAAGCGCCAGGCCGATTGAAGCGATGACATCCGCCAGCACGGCGCGCCAGCGCCATGTGATCTGCATGAAATGGGGCACGAAATACGGCCCCGAGTATGTCAACCGCCTCTACGCCATGGTGCGCCGCCATCTCAGCGGTGACTTTCATTTCGTCTGCCTGACCGACGACAGCACCGGCATCCGCTCCGAGGTGCAGTGCCTCCCCATCCCGCCGCTGGACCTGCCCCCGGGCATCCCCGAGCGCGGCTGGACCAAGCTGGCCACCTTCAGTGCCGACCTGCATGGCCTGCGTGGCACGGCGCTGTTCCTTGATGTGGACGTGGTCGTCACCGGCAGCCTGGATGATTTCTTCACCCAGCCGGGCGAATTCCTCATCATCCACGACTACAAGCGGCCCTGGCGCATCACCGGCAACTCGTCGGTGTACCGTTTCGAGCTGGGAGCCCACCCGGATGTGCTGGAGTACTTCCGAGGCCATTTCGACGAGATCCGCCGGCAGTTCCGCAACGAGCAGGCCTACCTGTCGGACTTCCTGCACAAGCAGGGCAAACTGCAGTACTGGCCCGCCGAGTGGTGCCCGAGCTTCAAGTACCACGGCATTCCCGCCTGGCCCACCAACTACTGGAAGGCGCCGTTTGTGCCGCCCGGTGCGCGCGTGGTGATCTTCCACGGGGAGTGCAATCCGCCCGACGCCCTGGCGGGCCGGCGCAACCGGCGTTTTCGCTTCATCCAGCCCGCCACCTGGGTGGCCGAGCATTGGCGCGAATAAACCGCCTCAGGCCGCTGGCGCTGGCGGCTGTGCCGCCGGGCCGCGCAGCGTGTGCCACAGCGTGATCAGGGCGCAGACCCACTGCAGCGAATACATCAGGGTACCCACGCCATGCCAGAACTTCAGGTCCTGGCGCGCCACGATGCGCGGCGACACGCCGAACTGCACCAGCAGCGCCAGCAGCAGCCCACCCACTATGAAAAGTGTAGCTGCTCGCGCCCATGGATAAAGAGTTACATCCCCTTTTGGCCTTGAAACCAGCAGCAGCAACATGCAGCATGCCACCGACAGCCAGGTCTGCGCAGCGAACAGCTTGGCGGCCATGTTGCCCGCCATGGCGGGCGTGGGCAGGTGCGCAAACAGCAGCGGCACGGCCATGAAGCCGATGGCCCCCAGACTCCCCCACCAGAGGGCAGCCAGGATGGCAGGAAAACGGGCGGCCATGCGCAGGGGTCCTCAGACGTAGCTGACGCCAACGATCTCGTAGCGGCGCACGCCGCCCGGCGCCTGCACCTCGGCCGTGTCGCCCTCTTCCTTGCCGATCAGGGCGCGCGCAATGGGGCTGGACACGTTGATCAGGCCCAGCTTCAGGTCGGCCTCGTCCTCGCCCACGATCTGGTAGGTGACGGCATCGCCCGTGGCCTCATCTTCCAGCTCCACGGTGGCGCCGAAGACCACCTTGCCGCCTGCGTCCACCGCCGACGGATCGATGACCTGCGCCGCCGAGAGTTTGCCCTCGACCTCCTGGATGCGGCCTTCGATGAAACCCTGGCGGTCCTTGGCGGCGTCGTACTCGGCGTTTTCGCTCAGATCGCCCTGGGCGCGGGCCTCGGCGATGGCAGCGATCACCGCGGGGCGATCCACGGTCTTGAGGCGGTGCAGCTCGGCCTTGAGCTTTTCAGCGCCGCGCTTGGTAATCGGAATGGTGGCCATTCGGTCAGTCTCCATGGGTGTTGCGGGCCGCACATCGGGCGCGGCCGGTTCCAGCGTTCCACAGGCCCCGGGGGCTTGGGGCAACGCCCAAAAGCAAACCGCCGCACGTTGCCGCGCGGCGGTGTTGGTTCGAAGCGAGATTATGCCGCGATTACGGCCGGATCAGGCCAGCAACTGGGCATGCATTTCCTGCACGGAAATGACGTCGAGCTGGTCCATGTGCTGCATGCCTTCCACGGCCGCCTCGGCGCCAAAGATGGTGGTGAAGGTGGTCACACGCGCCAGCAGCGAGCTGGTGCGGATCGCGCGCGAATCAGCGATGGCGTTGCGGCGCTCTTCCACCGTGTTGATGACCATGACGATCTCGTCGTTCTTGATCATGTCCACGATGTGCGGGCGGCCTTCGGTGACCTTGTTCACCACCTTGACCGGCACGCCGGCCGCGTCGATGGCGGCGGCCGTGCCCTTGGTGGCCACCAGCTCAAAGCCCAGCTGCACCAGCTGGCGCGCAATGTCCACAGCGCGCGCCTTGTCGGCGTTCTTCACCGTCAGGAACACTTTGCCCGAGGTCGGCAGTTTGGTGCCAGCGCCAAGCTGGCTCTTGACGAAGGCCTCGCCAAAGGTCTTGCCCACGCCCATGACTTCGCCGGTGGACTTCATCTCGGGACCCAGGATGGTGTCCACGCCCGGGAACTTGACGAACGGGAACACCGCCTCCTTCACGCTGAAGTACGGCGGCGTCACCTCCTTGGTGATACCCTGGCTGGCCAGCGTCTGGCCGGCCATGCAGCGCGCGGCCACCTTGGCCAGTTGGATGCCGGTGGCCTTGCTGACGAAGGGCACCGTGCGCGAGGCGCGCGGGTTCACTTCCAGCACGTAAATCACATCCTGGCCATCGACTTCCTGGATGGCGAACTGCACGTTCATCAGGCCCACCACGTTCAGCCCCTGGGCCATGGCGGCGGTCTGGCGCTTGATTTCATCCACCGTAGCCTTCGAGAGGTAGTACGGCGGCAGCGAGCAGGCAGAGTCGCCCGAGTGCACGCCCGCCTGTTCGATGTGCTCCATCACGCCGCCGATGAAGGTCACGCCTGCAGAATCGCGCACGCAGTCCACGTCGCACTCGATGGCGTTGGAGAGGAAGCGGTCGAGAAGCACAGGCGAGTCATTGCTCACCTTGACGGCTTCGCGCATGTAGCGCTCCAGGTCGCGCTGCTCGTGCACGATTTCCATGGCGCGGCCGCCCAGCACGTAGCTCGGGCGCACCACCAGGGGGTAGCCCAGCGCGGCAGCTTTCTCCAGCGCCTCGGGTTCGGTGCGTGCGGTGGCGTTGGGCGGCTGGCGCAGGCCCAGGTCGCCCAGCAGCTTCTGGAAGCGTTCGCGGTCTTCGGCCGCGTCGATCATGTCCGGGCTGGTGCCGATGATCGGCACGCCCGCGGCCTCCAGGCCCAGCGCCAGCTTCAAAGGCGTCTGGCCGCCGTACTGCACGATGACGCCGGTGGGCTTCTCCTTGTCCACAATTTCCAGCACGTCTTCGAGCGTGACGGGCTCGAAGTAAAGGCGGTCGGAGGTGTCGTAGTCGGTGGACACGGTTTCGGGGTTGCAGTTGACCATGATGGTCTCGTAGCCGTCCTCGCGCATGGCGAGCGCGGCATGCACGCAGCAGTAGTCGAACTCGATGCCCTGGCCGATGCGGTTGGGGCCGCCGCCGAGCACCATAATCTTCTTCTTGTCGGTAGGCGCGGCCTCGCACTCGTCCTCGTAGGTCGAATACATATAGGCGGTGTTGGTGGCGAACTCGGCGGCGCAGGTGTCCACGCGCTTGTAGACCGGGCGCACGTTGAGCGCGCGGCGCTGGTCGCGCACGGCCTTCTCGGTTGTCTTGAGCAGCTTGGCCAGACGGCGGTCGGAGAAGCCCTTCTTCTTGAGCGCGCGCACCGTATCGGCGTCCAGAGCAGCCAGAGCGCCTTCGCCCTTCTCGGCGGCGAGCTTGTCCAGGTCGAGTTCGATCTTCACGATCTCCTCGATCTGCACCAGGAACCAGCGGTCGATCTTGGTGAGTTCAAACACCTCGTCCACGCTCAATCCCATGGCGAAGGCATCGCCCACGTACCAGATGCGCTCGGGGCCAGGCTCGCCCAGTTCCTTCTCCAGCACCTCGCGGTCCTGGGTTTTCTCGTTCATGCCGTCCACGCCGACTTCCAAGCCGCGCAGGGCTTTCTGGAACGATTCCTGGAAGGTGCGGCCCATGGCCATCACCTCGCCCACGCTCTTCATCTGCGTGGTCAGGCGCGAATCGGCCGTGGGGAATTTTTCGAATGCAAAACGTGGAATCTTGGTGACCACGTAGTCGATGGAAGGCTCGAACGAGGCGGGCGTGACGCCGCCCGTGATCTCGTTGCGCAGCTCGTCGAGCGTGTAGCCCACGGCCAGCTTGGCAGCCACCTTGGCGATGGGAAAGCCCGTGGCCTTGGAGGCCAGCGCCGAGGAGCGCGACACGCGCGGGTTCATCTCGATGACGATCATGCGGCCGTCCTTCGGGTTGACCGAGAACTGCACGTTGGAGCCGCCCGTGTCCACGCCGATCTCGCGCAGCACCGCGAGCGAGGCGTTGCGCATGATCTGGTATTCCTTGTCGGTCAGCGTTTGCGCCGGGGCCACGGTGATCGAGTCACCCGTGTGCACGCCCATGGGGTCCAGGTTTTCGATGGAGCAGATGATGATGCAGTTGTCCGCCTTGTCGCGAACCACTTCCATCTCGTATTCCTTCCAGCCGAGCAGTGACTCCTCGATCAGCAGTTCGTTGGTGGGCGAGGCTTCGAGTCCGCGCTTGCAGATGGTCTCGAACTCTTCCGGGTTGTAGGCAATGCCGCCGCCCGTGCCGCCCAGCGTGAAACTGGGGCGGATGACGGTGGGGAAACCCACGGTCTTCTGCACGGCCCAGGCTTCGTCCATGCTGTGGGCGATGCCGGAACGCGCCGAACCCAGGCCGATGCGGGTCATCGCGTCCTTGAACTTGAGGCGGTCCTCGGCCTTGTCGATGGCTTCGGGCGTGGCGCCGATCAGCTCTACCTTGTACTTGTGCAGCACGCCGTTGCGCCACAGGTCCAGCGCGCAGTTCAGCGCGGTCTGGCCGCCCATGGTGGGCAGGATGGCGTCGGGGCGCTCCTTGGCGATGATCTTCTCGACCGTCTGCCAGGTGATGGGCTCGATGTAGGTGACGTCGGCGGTGGCCGGGTCGGTCATGATCGTCGCGGGGTTGCTGTTGATCAGGATGACCTTGTAGCCCTCCTCGCGCAGGGCCTTGCAGGCCTGCACGCCCGAGTAATCGAACTCGCAGGCCTGGCCGATGATGATCGGGCCGGCGCCGATGATGAGGATGCTTTTGATGTCTGTGCGTTTTGGCATGGTGTGTCTATCAGTCGGTCGCGGGTCCGGCGTCCGCGGAAGGTGTGGCGGCGGCACTGGCGGCGGGCCGTCGGGTATTCAGCTTGTCCAGCAGGGCCTGGGCGCGCTCGGCGGGCAGGTTCTTCTGCATGAGCTGCAGCAGGCCATCGCCCTGGATGAGGGGCCGCAGCACTTCGGCTTCGGCGTCGTAGAACGTCACGTCCCACTCCTGCATGGCTTCTGCGAAGATGGAATCGTCCCAGGTCTTGCCCTTGGCCACCAGTGTGACCAGAGGCATGGCCTTGTTCTCGATGAAGGCCTTCTTGTAGGGCTTTTGCTGCCAGCGCTCGGTGAACCACTCCTTGTGCGGCGATGGCAGGGTGAGCACGCGCTTGTGGATCGCCTTTTCAAGCGATGCGGCCGGAAAGCTGAAGAGTTTCATGGCGCCGGTCCCTGGGGTTTATTGGGCCTGCGCCACGCGCATGGCGTCGGTGAAGCGGTCGAACAGGTAGGCGATGTCGTGCGGGCCGGGCGAGGCTTCAGGGTGACCCTGGAAGCAGAACGCCGGCTTGTCGGTGCGCACCAGGCCCTGCAGCGTGCCGTCGAACAGGCTGACATGCGTGGCACGCAGGCTGGCGGGCAGCGAGTCGAGGTCCACCGCGAAGCCGTGGTTCTGGCTGGTGATGCTCACGCGGCCGGTGTCCAGGTCCTTCACGGGGTGGTTGGCGCCGTGGTGGCTGTGCGTCATCTTGAAGGTGCGTGCACCGGAAGCCAGGGCCATGATCTGGTGGCCCAGGCAGATGCCGAAGGTCGGAATTCCGCTATCCACGATGGTGCGCGTGGCGGCGATGGCATAGTCGCAGGGCTGCGGGTCGCCAGGGCCGTTGGACAGGAACACACCGTCGGGGTTCATGGCCAGCACGTCGGCGGCCGGCGTCTGCGCGGGCACCACGGTGACGCGGCAGCCGCGCTCGGCCAGCATGCGCAGGATGTTCTTCTTCACACCGAAGTCGTAGGCCACCACATGGAAACGCGGGACTTCGAGCGTGCCATAGCCCTTGCCGAGTTGCCACTCGGTCTGCGTCCACTCGTAGGCAGCCTGGGTCGTGACCACCTTGGCCAGGTCGAGCCCGGTCATGGACGGCGCAGCTTTGGCGGCGGCGATGGCCTGGTCGATCAGCGCCTGCGTCACGGCCTGGCCGACGGCCAGGCCGATGATGGCGCCGTTCTGCGCGCCCTGGGTGCGCAGCAGGCGCGTGAGCTTGCGCGTGTCGATGTTGGCGATCGCCACCGTGCGCTCGCGCACGAGATACTGCGACAGGGTTTCGGTGCAGCGGAAGTTGCTGGCCAGAAGCGGCAGATCCTTGATGATCAGGCCCGCAGCATGGACCTTGTCGGCTTCGATGTCCTCGGTGTTGACGCCATAGTTGCCGATGTGCGGGTACGTGAGCGTCACGAGCTGCTGGCAGTAGCTGGGGTCGGTGAGGATTTCCTGGTAGCCGGACATCGAGGTGTTGAACACCACTTCGCCGACGGTGGTGCCGGTGGCACCGATCGAATTGCCGATAAAGACCGTGCCGTCTGCGAGCGCCAGGATGGCGGGCGGGAAGGTTCCCTGAAGAGACAAAAGCACTGGGTTCTCCGGATGGTTACGGTCGCCCGGCGCCTGCAGGCCACTCGCGTGCGAGTGCCAGTGGCTGCTCTCTGATGGGTTGTTGCTTTGGGTGCGGTCGGGCGACGCTGTTGCGAGAAAAGCCCCTGATTGTACTCGCAGACACCCACCGTTTGCTGACGGTTGGTGCACTGCAGCACAGTAACGCGAACGGGTATTGCCCGCCGGGAAGACCGCGAATCAGCGCCCGGCGCCGCTGGCGTGCAGGCAGATGGCGGCGGCAGCCGCCACGTTGAGCGACTCTTCGCCGCCCGGCTGCGCGATGCGGATGCGCCGGCTGGCACGCACCTCCAGCGCCGGCGAGACGCCCTGCCCCTCGTGGCCCAGCACCCAGGCGCAGGGCCAGGGCAACTCGGCGTGGTGCAAAAAATCACCCTCGTGAACATGGGTGACCAGCAGCGGTACTTCCAGCGGCGCCAGATCCTCGACGCTCAGCCCCTCGACCAGATCCAGCCCGAAGTGCGCGCCCATGCCGGCGCGCAGCACCTTGGGCGACCACAGGGCCGCACTGCCCTTGAGCGCCAGCACCTGGCGGAAACCAAAGGCCGAAGCGCTGCGCAGGATGGAGCCCACGTTGCCCGCGTCCTGCACCCGGTCGAGCACCACGCTGGCCACGCCAGGCCGCACGGCGCCGGAAGCGGGCAGATCGAGCACATAGCCCATGTGCGCGGGCGACTCCAGGCTGCTGATGTCGGCA
Organism: Burkholderiales bacterium RIFCSPLOWO2_12_FULL_65_40; assembly: GCA_001770955.1. Classification (GTDB taxonomy): domain Bacteria; phylum Pseudomonadota; class Gammaproteobacteria; order Burkholderiales; family Burkholderiaceae_C; genus Simplicispira. The sequence goes on from MESL01000011.1 coordinate 63,885, forward strand.
AACAGTGCATCGGCAAGCACTACAATTTTAGGAGCTGCTTGCGCCCAATCTGCGGGCGCCGTAGGCCAAAAAGACTCTGAAAACACTGCGATGGCAGGCCGCACACCCCGCGCCAGCGCGGCGCGGCAGAGATGGTCGCCCTCCAGCCACACCCGGCCCTGCTTGCGGTAGGCCGTGCTGTCCTGCGCCAGGCGGCGCAGGTCCTTCAAGAAGCCATTGTCGCGCGACTGGATATGGGTCACCGAGGGTGCCGTCATGGCTGCGCTCCTTCCCCGGGCCGCAGATGCTGCGCCACGGGCGCGAACGAACGGCGGTGCAGCGGGCAGGCACCATGCTGGCTCAGCGCCACCAGGTGCGCCGCCGTGCCATAGCCCTTGTGCCCGGCAAAACCGTATTGCGGGAATTGCTCGTGCACCTGGGCGCACCAGCGGTCGCGGTGCACCTTGGCCAGAATGGAGGCGGCCGAAATGGCGGCCACCAGGGCGTCGCCCTTGACGATGGCCTCGGCGGGCACGTCGAGCACGGGCAGGCGGTTGCCATCCACCAGCACCAGCGTGGGCTTGAGGCGCAGGCCCTGCACCGCCCGGCGCATGGCCAGCAGCGTGGCCTGCAGGATGTTGAGCCGGTCGATCTCCTCCACGCTGGCCTCGGCGATGCTGCAGCACAGCGCCTTGGCGCGGATTTCGTCGAACAGCGCCTCGCGCCGCGCGGCCGTGAGTTTCTTGGAATCAGCCAGGCCGGCAATCGGGCGGAGATCGTCCAGGATCACGGCGGCAGCCACCACCGGGCCGGCCAGCGGGCCGCGGCCAGCCTCATCCACCCCGGCCACAAGTCCCTGCGGCGGGTGCCAGGGCAGGCTGGCCTGTTCAGGCCTGGAGGGTTTGGCGGATCGCATCGGCGGCCAGTCGGGGGGTATCGCGCAGCAGGCTGCGGTGCAACGTGGTGAAACGCTGTTGCAGCGCGTTGATGCGCTCGGGCGGTGCGTCGAACCACTGCAGCACGGCGTCCGCCAGTGCCCGGGGCGTGGCAGCGTCCTGGATGAGTTCGGGCACGACAAAATCGCCGCTCAGGATGTTGGGCAGCCCCACCCAGGGTTGGAGCTGCTTGCGGCGCATCAAGCGCCAGCTCAGCGGATGCATGTGGTAGCCAATGACCATGGGGCGCTTGAACAGCGCCGCCTCCAGCGTGGCCGTGCCGCTGGCGATCAGCGTCACGTCGCACGCCGCCAGCACCGCGTGCGACTGGCCGGTGACGATGCGCAGCACGTCGCCCAGGCCACATGCGCGCGCCACGCGCTCGATGCGCTCGCGCAGCGCCGGCACTGCAGGCACTACCATTTTGATAGCTGGGTGCGCCCGGTGGATAAGCGCTGCAGCCTCAAAAAACTTGGGCGTGATGTACTGCACCTCGGCCGAGCGGCTGCCCGGCAGGATGGCCAGCACCGCATGGCCCTCCTCAAGCCCCAGCTGAGCGCGGGCCGCCGCGCGGTCGGGCACCATAGGGATCACGCCAGCCAGCGGATGCCCCACGTAGGTGGCGGCGATGCCGTGGTGCGCCAGCAGTTCCGGCTCAAACGGGAAGATGCACAGCACATGGTCGGCGGCGCGGCGGATCTTCTCCACACGGTCGGGGCGCCAGGCCCAAATGGACGGGCAGACGAAATGCACGGTCTTGATGCCTGCGGCGCGCAGGTCGGTTTCCAGACCGAGGTTGAAGTCGGGCGCATCGACGCCGATGAAGACGCCGGGCTTGTCTTGCAGCAGGCGCGCACGCAGCCGCTTGCGGATGCCGATGATCTCGGCCAGGCGGCGCATCAGTTCGAAGCTGTAGCCATGCACGGCGAGCTTGTCGCTGGGCCACCAGGCGTCAAAGCCGCGCCTAGCCATCTGCGGCCCGCCGATGCCCTGGCTGACAAGATCCGGCCACAGGTCGCGCAGGCCATCCAGCAGCAGACCTGCCAGCAGATCGCCCGAGGTCTCGCCCGCCACCATGGCGACGCGGGGGGATTGAATCATGCCCGCGTCCTTCAGCGGGCGATGCCCGCGACGGAACTGGCGAGGAAGGCGTCCATCAGCGCCACGTCCTGCGCCGCCTCGGGGTACGTTGCGGGCAGTTGCAGGATGGCCGCGCGCGCCTGCTCCAGCGTCAGCCCCTGGCGGTAAAGGAGCTTGTGCATCTCGCGGATGGCGCTGATGCGCTGGTCGGAAAAATCCCTCCGGCGCAGGCCCACGAGATTGACACCGCGCACGGCCAGCGGATTGCCGTCCACCACCATGTAGGGCGGAATATCCTTGCCCACATGGCTGGAGAAGCCCACCATGGTGTGCGCGCCGATGCGCATGCGCTGCAATACACCGGTGAGGCCGCCGACGGTGGCCCAGTCGCCCACCTCGACATGGCCCGCCAGCGTGGTGTTGTTGGCCATGGTGGTCTTGTGACCCACGCGGCAGTCGTGCGCAATGTGCACGTAGGCCATGATCCAGTTGTCGTCGCCGATGGTGGTCACGCCCCGGTCCTGCGCGGTGCCGGTATTGAAGGTGCAGAACTCGCGGATGGTGTTGCGGTCACCGATGCGCAGCTCGGTGGCTTCGCCTGCGTACTTCTTGTCCTGCGGCTGCGCGCCCAGCGAGGCGAACTGGAAGATGCGGTTGTCGCGCCCGATGGTGGTGTGCCCGTCAATCACGCAATGCGGCCCCACTGTGGTGCCCGCGCCGATGGTGACATGCGGGCCGATGACGGAATAGGGGCCGATGGTGGCAGAAGGGTCGATGCGCGCCTGCGCATCGACGATGGCGGTGGGGTGGATGCTGCTCACGGCGAACCGCGCTCCTTGCTTCAACCCACGGCGCGCATGGTGCACATGAGTTCGGCCTCGCAGGCCACCTCGTCGCCCACGCGGCCCACGCCCTTGAACTTCCAGATACCACCGCGCACACGGTCGATGGTGATGTCGAGGATCAACTGGTCACCTGGCTCCACGGGGCGCTTGAAGCGTGCGCCGTCGATGCCTACGAAGTAGTAGATGTTGTTTTCATCGGGCACCTGGCCCATGGCGTCGAACGCCAGCAGGCCTGCCGCCTGGGCCAGGGCCTCCAGGATCAGCACGCCGGGCATCACAGGCCGGCCGGGAAAGTGCCCCATGAAATAGGGTTCGTTGAACGTGACGTTCTTGATCGCCCGGATGCGCTGGTTGCGCTCGAGTTCAAGCACCTTGTCCACCAGCAGGAAAGGATAGCGGTGGGGCAGTTGCTTGAGAATTGCGTGAATATCCATCATGGGCGTTCAATCTTGTTGTTCTGAAGAAGGCCTTCAAGGGCCTTGATGCGTTCTCGCAGGCTGTGCAGCTGCTTGACGGTGGCTGCGTTTTTTTCCCAGCGCGCATTGTCGTCGATAGGGAACATCCCTGTGTACTGACCGGGTCGGGTGAGCGAGCGGGTGACCGTGGTGGCCGCCGACACATGGACATGGTCGGCCAGCGTGAGGTGCCCGAGCACGATCCCGCCACCACCCACCGTGCAGTGCGCGCCAATGGTGGCGCTGCCGGCCACGCCGACGCAGCCGGCCATCGCCGAGTGGCGACCGACATGCACGTTGTGGCCGATCTGGACCAGGTTGTCGAGCTTGACGCCGTCCTCGATCACGGTGTCGTCCAGGGCGCCGCGATCGATGCAGGTGTTGGCGCCAATCTCCACATCGTCACCGATGCGCACGGCACCCAGCTGCTCGATCTTGACCCATTGCCCCTTCTGCGGTGCGAAACCAAAGCCGTCGGCCCCGATCACGGCACCCGAATGCACGATGCAGCGCGCGCCGATCTGGCAGTCCTCTCCCACAGTCACGCGAGACTTGAGCCAGGTACCCGCGCCGATGCGCGCACCGCGCTCGACCACGCACAGCGGGCCGATGGTGGCCGTCGGGTCCACCACGGCATCGGGATGGACAACCGCGCTCGGGTGGGCCCCCGGGGCCACCGGATCCCCGTGTACGCGCTTCCATAGCTGGGTGGCCAGGGCGAAATAGACATAGGGATCGTCGGCCACGATGCAGGCACCCCGTGCCAGTGCGGCCTCTCGCAGGGCAGGCGCCACAATGACACAGGCCGCCCGGGAGGCGGCCAGTTGCTGCTGGTAGCGCGGATTGCTGAGAAAACTCAGATCCTGCGGACCGGCGGCCTCCAGGGGGGCCAGCCGGTCGATCCGCAGATCGGGGCTTCCTTCCAGCGTACCGCCCAGTGCCTCGATGAACTGGGACAGACGCAAGCTCACACGCCCACCTCCCTGAACCAGGCGAACTTACTTGGCAGGTGCTGCATTCAGCGCCTTGATCACCTTGTCGGTGACATCGTGCTTGGGATTGATGTAGACGGCCTGGTCCACGATGATGTCGTACTTTTCCTGCTCGGCCAGCTGCTTGACGACCTTGTTGATGCGGTCGCCCATCTGGCTCAGTTCTTCGTTCTTGCGGGCATTCAGGTCTTCCTGGAATTCGCGGCGCTTGCGCTGGAATTCACGGTCCTGATCCACCAGCTGGCGCTGGCGCGTGGCACGCTGGCTTTCCGACAGCGTGGGCGCATCGCGCTCGAACTTCTCGGTGGCCGTCTTCAGCGTGTTGCCCAGATCGTTGAGTTCCTTGTCGCGGCGCGAGAACTCCTGCTCCAGCTTGGCTTGTGCCGCCTTGGCGGTGCTGGCCTCGCGGAAGACGCGGTCGGTATGGATGAAGCCGGCCTTGAACTCTTCTGCCTGCGCCGGCAGTACGGCACCCAGGGAACCGAGAGCAAGGGCAATGGCGATGTGACGGGAAAGGGTTTTCATTAGAAGGAGGTTCCAATCTGGAATTGCAGTTTCTGGATTCTATCGCCCGCGTACTTGCGTACCGGGTTGGCAAAGGCCAAACGCAGGGGACCGAGGGGGGATATCCAGCTCAAACCCACCCCCACTGACGCACGCATATCGCTCAGGCGCATTTTCTCGCCATCACCATACACATTGCCCACATCCAAGAAAGTAAAGACACGCAGCGTGCGGTCATTGCCCGCACCCGGGAACGGTGCTATCAGCTCGGCATTGAAGGTCAACTTCTTCGGCCCGCCCAAGGAGGCACCAGTGACGTCCCGCGGACCCAGGGTGCCCTGGTCGAAACCGCGCACCGATCCCAGACCGCCCGAGTAGAAGTTCTTGAACACCGGGAAGGGCCGCCCTCCCATACCCTTGCCCAGCCCCACTTCACCGTTAAAGGCCAGGGTGAATTTCTTGTTGAGTGGAACGTACTGCTGATACTGGTAATTGGCACGCACGTAGCGCGCGTCACCGGCCACGGACCATTCCGTATTGAGCCGCTGCAAGCGGCCCACATTGGGTGCCAGCGCGCTGTCGCGGCTATCGCGCGACCAGCCGATGGTGAGCGGTACGGACGTACTGGTGGCACCGTAGCGATCGGCATAGGCCAGATAGGCTGCGGGAATGTTGGTACCGGCCTTGATGCGCGTCTGCTCCAGCGCGCCACCGAAGAACACCGTATCGATTTCCGTGAACGGCACGCCAAAGCGCACGCCCCCACCCGTGGTGATGAGCTCGTAATTGCCGCCCTGGTCTTCGTAGGGCTTGTCGGTGCGGTAGTACAGGTCGAGCGTGCGCGAGATGCCATCCGGTGTGAAATACGGATTGGTGGTGCTGAAAACCAGGGTGCGCTTGAACTTGCTGGTATTGACATCCACCCCCAGGTAATTGCCCGAACCAAAAACATTCTCCTGCTTCACGGCAAAAGAAAAAGAGAGCTTTTCTGCGCTGGAAAAACCTGCGCCCAATTGCAGGGAACCCGTAGGCTTCTCGGCCACATTGATCACCAGATCGACCTGATCGGGCGCCCCAGGCACTTCCTGGGTTTCAATGTTGACTTCGGTGAAATAACCCAGGCGGTCCACCCGGTCCCGCGAGAGGCGAATTTTCTCGCCGTCGTACCACGAAGCCTCGTACTGGCGGAACTCGCGCCGTACCACCTCGTCACGCGTGCGGTTGTTGCCGGTCACGCTGATGCGGCGCACGTAGGCACGGCGCACCGGATCGACCTGCAGCACCAGGGCTACGCGATTGTTTTCTCGGTCCACCTCGGGCACGGCCTCGATGCGGGCGAAGGCAAAGCCGAAATTGCCGAAATGGTCGGCAAAGGCCTTGGTGGTTTCGGCCACCTGGTCGGCGTTGTAGGGCTCGCCAGGGCGGATCGTGACCAGCGACTTGAACTCGTCTTCGCGCTCCAGGAAGTTGCCCTCCAGCTTGACGCTGGAGACCACGAAACGCTCCCCCTCGGTCACATTGACCGTGATGGAAATATCCTGCTTGTCGGGAGAGATGGCGACCTGGGTCGAATCGACCCGGAATTCCAGATAGCCGCGCTGCAGGTAGTACGAGCGCAGGGTTTCGAGGTCGGCATTGAGCTTGGTGCGCGCGTAACGGTCCGATTTGGTGTACCAGCTCAGCCAGCCACCGGTGTCCTGATCGAACAACCCTTTGAGCGTGGACTCGCTGAAGGCCTTGTTGCCGACGATGCGGATATCCTTGATGCGCGCGGTTTCGCCCTCGACCACCGAGAAGGTGAGGTTGACGCGGTTGCGCTCGATGGGCGTCACCGTGGTCACCACCTCGGCGCCGTAGAAGCTCTTGTTGATGTACTGGCGCTTGAGCTCCTGCTCGGCGCGATCGGTCAGCGCCTTGTCGTAGGGTCGGCCATCGGTCAGACCAATATCGCGCATGGTCTTCTTGAGCAGGTCTTTGTCGAACTCCTTCGAACCCACGAAATCGACATCGGCGATGGTGGGTCGCTCTTCCACGACCACCACCAGAACGCCGCCCACCGCTTCCAGGCGCACATCCTTGAACAGGCCCAGACCAAACAACGCCCGAATGGCGGCAGCGCCTTTGTCGTCGTTGTAGTCATCGCCGACACGCAGGGGCATGGACGCGAACACCGTGCCGGGTTCGACCCGCTGCAGGCCCTCGACGCGAATGTCCTGCACCTTGAACGGTTCGAGCGCCCAGGCCGCCTGGGCAGCAAAAACCATGGCTGCAACGGCCGTCGCGGTGCGCGCACCGAAGCGATTGAGATGTTTTTTCATGAATGAAGCCGGTGCCACCATTGCGCAAGCATGGCGGTCATAAGGTTAGCCAAATAGCCGGGAGATATCGTTGAACAAGGCGATGGACATCATCAGGAACAGCACAGCGATGCCACCGCGCTGAAGACGCTCCATCCAGACGTCCGAAACGCCCTTGCCCGTCACGCCCTCCCAAAGATAATACATCAGGTGCCCACCGTCGAGGACGGGAAGCGGCAGCAGGTTCAGCACACCCAGGCTGACACTGATCAGCGCCAGAAAAGTGAGGTAATGGGTCAGGCCCAGGCTGGCGGAGCGTCCGGCATAGTCGGCAATCGTCAGCGGCCCGCTGAGATTCTTCAGGGAGGCCTCCCCAATGACCATGCGGCCCATCATCTTGAGTGTCAGCACCGACACCTGCCAGGTGCGGGTCACACCACTCCACAAGCCCTCCAGCGGCCCATACTGCACGGTGGTGAACTGGGGCCGGGCACCCACATAGGCACCGATGCGCCCCACTGCTTCGCCCTGGTCCTGCTGCACTTCGGGCTGAACATCGATCGTCAGGGTCTGCCCGCCCCGGGCAATGCGCCAGGGCTGCGATACCGCCTGCCCATCGCGCACCGACGCGCGGATCAGCGAGCGCAGTTGCTGCCCGTCCACCACCTCGGTCGTGCCGATGCGCAGCACCTCGTCCCCTTCACGCAATCCGGCCCGGTCGGCAGCGCCACCGGGCATCACCTCGCCCATGAGCGGACGCGTCCACGGCCCGACGATGCCGATGTGGTGCATCAGACGTGCATCGGCCTCACGGGTGTCAAGCGCCTCGAACGCCAGCACCACCGTGCGCCGCAGGGCTCCAGGGGATGGCTCGACCTCCAACTGCACGGACGTGCCTTCCAGCGCACCTCGCGTGAGCAGCCAGCGCAGATCCTCGAACGATCGCACGGGGTTCAAAGCCTCATCCCCCATGGCGGCGTTGTGAACCAGTTCTCCGCCGCGCAGCCCTGCGGTCTCGGCCACCGAACCGGGCACCGGTCGGGCCAGATAGGCCATGGGCTCCTGCACCCCCATCCAGTTGACCGCCGCATACAGCAGCATCGCCAGCGCCAGATTGGCCACCGGCCCTGCCGCCACGATGAGGGCACGCGAACGCAGCCGCTGGGTGTTGAAGGCCAGATGCCGCTCCTCGGGCGCCACGGGAGCCTCACGCTCGTCGAGCATGCGCACATAGCCGCCCAGCGGGAACGCCCCCAGCACAAATTCGGTGGGAGAGCCTTGGGGCTGCCAGCGCAGCAGGGGCTTGCCAAAGCCCACCGAAAAACGCAACACCTTCACCCCACAGGCGACCGCCACACGGTAGTGGCCGTACTCATGCACCGCAATCAGCAATCCCAATGCAACGAGAAAGGCAACAATGGTCAGCATTCAAGCTCCCGTGAAATCGGTCGGCGCTCAGGGGGCCAGTCGGGCCGCGATGCGCTGCGCTGTTGTGCGCGCCGTCGCATCCAGTGCCAGCAGATCCCCGAGCGAATCGGGGTTGGAGGGCGTCACCGCAGACAAAGTTTCCAGGTTCAGCACATGGATCTGGTCAAACCGGATGCGTCGCTCCAGAAAGGCCGCCACGGCCACTTCGTTGGCGGCATTGAGAACGGCCGTGGTGCCTGCCGGTGATTCCAGCGCCTCCCAGGCCAGGCGCAGCCCGGGAAAGCGCTCGGGATGGCCGTGGTCATCAATGGCCTCGAAGGTCATGGCGCCCAGGGCATGAAAGTCGAGCGTGGCAGCGCCCGACGCCACGCGTTCGGGCCAGGCCAGCCCGTAGGCGATCGGCACGCGCATGTCGGGTGTACCCAGTTGGGCAACCACCGAGGTGTCGCGGTACTGCACCATGGAGTGGATGACGCTCTGCGGATGGATGACCACGTCGATCTGGCGCGGCGCCAGGCCGAACAGGTAACGCGCCTCGATCACCTCCAGTGCCTTGTTCATCATCGTGGCCGAATCGACCGAAATCTTGCGACCCATGACCCAGTTGGGATGGGCGCAGGCCTGCTCGGGCGTGACCTCGCAAAGCAGACTCGGATCACGCTGGCGGAACGGGCCTCCCGATGCGGTGAGGATGATCTTGTCCACGCGCCGATGCCACGTGGCTGGATCTTCGGGCAGGGACTGGAAGATGGCCGAGTGCTCGCTGTCGATCGGCAGCAGCGTGGCGCCGCCCTCGCGCACGGCGCGCAGGAACACCTCGCCACCGACCACCAGCGCCTCCTTGTTGGCCAGCAACAGGCGCTTGCCCGCGCGCGCTGCCGCCAGACACGGTGCCAGCCCGGCTGCGCCGACGATGGCCGCCATGACGGCGTCCACATCTGGGTGAGACGCTATTGTTTCAATAGCTTCTGGCGCTTGCAGGACCTGGGTTTGAAGGTCATTTTTCTCTATTTTTTCGGCTAGCAACCGGGCGTGAGGTGCGCTGGCCATGGCGGCGTAACGCGGACGAAAGCGCGCGCACTGCTCCAGCATCAGCTCCACCTGCGTGGCCGCGCTGAGAGCAAACACCTCGAATCGCTCCGGGTGGCGTGCCACCACGTCCAGCGTGCTGGTGCCAATCGACCCCGTGGAGCCGAGCACCGTGATCCGTTGCTTCATGTCGTTACCAGTGTAGAGAGCATCATGGCCAGCGGCAGGGTGGGCAGAAGTGCATCGACCCGATCGAGCACCCCGCCATGGCCAGGCAAAAGATTGCTGCTGTCCTTCACGCCCGCGCTGCGCTTGATGAGCGATTCAATGAGATCCCCCACCACGCTCATGGCCGCCATGAACAAAACCCCCAGCAGCAAAAGCCACCAGCCCTGGCTCGCCAGACGGGTATAGAAACTGGCCACCGGTGCCTGAAAGCGCGCATCGGCTGCCACCCAGCACAGCGCCAGCAGCAGCACCCCGGCCACACCACCCCACACACCTTCCCAGCTCTTGCCGGGACTGATCGAGGGGGCCAGCTTGTTCTTGGTAAAACGCAGGCCGAACGTCCGGCCCGCGAAGTAGGCCGCGATGTCCGCCATCCAGACCAGCGTCATCACCGACAGCAGGAAATTGATGCCCACGGCATGCGCCTGCACCACCGCCAGCCAGGCCAGCCACAGCGCAAGCACACCCACCACCAGGCGCAGTGCTGCGGGAATGCGCGGCCAGCCGGCCACGCCCGCGTGCAACAGCCAGGCGCTGCCGAACACCCAGAACGCGCCTGCGGCCACCCACAGAGGGGTCAGCGTACGGGTCGGCAGCCCGAACATCCAGGAGGCGGCGCACAACGCTACGCACACGGCGCCCACAACCACGGAACCGACAGCCCCCGCGCCATTGAGACGCCCCCATTCCCATGCGGCGCCCGCCATGAGCACCAGCACCACGGCGGTGAAGGGCTCGGGCGATGGATAGAACAGGGCCGGCAGCAGGATGGCCAGCAGGACCAGGGCAGTGATGATGCGCTGTTTCAGCATGAAGACCCTTTCAGACCGGCACTCAGGCGTGTGCCTGTGCGGGAGGCTCGGTCAGGATTTGTTCCGAAGTCTTGCCGAAGCGGCGTTCACGCCCATGAAAAGCCGCAAGGGCTTCGTCCAGGGCCGTGTCGTCGAAATCAGGCCAGAGCTTGTCGCTGAAGTACAGCTCGGCATACGCGGCCTGCCAGAGCAGGAAATTGCTCAGGCGCATCTCACCGCCGGTGCGGATCAGCAGGTCCGGATCGGGCACATGGGCCAGTGCCATGGCGGCATTGAGACTGGTTTCGGTGATGGGCTCGCCGCGCTCGGCGAGCCGGGCTGCGGCCTGCGCCACGTCCCAGCGGCCACCGTAGTTGAAGCACACGTTGAGTATCAGGCGCGTGTTGTGCGCCGTGGCCGACTCGGCCTGGGCCAGCCCCTCGCGTACCTTGTCCGACAGCCCGGCGCGCTCGCCCACGAAGTGCAGCTGCACGCCATCGCGCAACAGTTGCGGTACCTCGCGCGTCAGCGCCTTGGCCAGCAGTTCCATGAGGCCAGACACCTCGTCCTGCGGGCGGTTCCAGTTCTCTGAAGAGAAAGCAAAAACGGTCAGCACACCGACACTGCGCTGGGCGCAGGCCTGCACGCAACGGCGCAGGACATCGACGCCCTGCTTGTGGCCCGCCAGGCGCGGCAGAAAACGGCGCTTGGCCCAGCGGCCATTGCCATCCATGACGATGGCGATATGGCGCGGGGGCGCCGGGTTCTGGGCCATAAAGTGAGCAGTCACAGCGGGGTTCAAACCGCCATGATTTCCTGTTCCTTGGCGGTCACCAGCGCATCGATCTCGGCAATGTGCCGGTCGGTCACCTTCTGGATGTCGGCTTCGGCGCGCTTCTGATCGTCCTCGGAGGCCAGCTTGTCCTTGACCAGTTTCTTGACCGCCTCATTGGCGTCGCGGCGCAGGTTGCGCACGGCGATCTTGGCCGACTCGCCTTCATTGCGGGCGAGTTTGGTCATTTCCTTGCGGCGCTCCTCGCTCATGGGCGGCATGGGCACACGGATCAGGTCCCCCATGGAGGCCGGGTTCAGACCCAGGTCGCTCTCGCGGATGGCTTTTTCGATCTTGGCGCCCATGCCCTTTTCCCAGGGCTGCACGCTGATGGTGCGCGAATCCAGCAGCGCCACGTTGGCCACCTGGCTCAGCGGCACCATCGAACCGTAATATTCCACATGCACGGTGTCCAGCAAGGCTGGATTGGCACGACCGGTGCGGATTTTCTGCAGGTTGTTCTTGAAGGCCACGATGGACTGGTCCATCTTGCCTTCCATGTTTTTCTTGATATCGGCAGTCATGTTGTTTCCTCTGGAGTCGGGTTGCAGCGCCCTGCCGCCACCCACCATCAAGCGTAAACCAGGGTGCCTTCGTCTTCGCCCATTACCACGCGCTTGAGCGCACCGGGCTTGAAGATGGAAAACACCTTCACGGGCAGCTTCTGGTCACGACACAGGGCAAATGCCGTGGCATCCATGATGCCCAGATTGCGAACCATGGCCTCGTCGAAACTGAGCTGGGTATATCGCGTGGCCGAAGGATCCTTGTGCGGATCCGCCGTATAGACGCCATCGACCTTGGTGGCCTTGAGCACCAGTTCGGCACCGATCTCGGCACCGCGCAGAGCAGCCGCAGTATCGGTGGTGAAGAACGGGTTGCCGGTCCCGGCGGCAAACACCACCACCTTGCCCTCTTCAAGGTACTGCAAGGCCTTGGGACGCACATAGGGCTCGACCACCTGCTCGATCGAGATGGCCGACATCACGCGCGCTGTCAGGCCCTGCTTGTCCATGGCGTCGGCCAGGGCCAGCGCGTTCATCACGGTGGCCAGCATGCCCATGTAGTCCGCAGTGGCGCGGTCCATGCCCTCGGCACCGCCCGCGACACCGCGGAAGATGTTTCCGCCACCGATCACCACCGCCACCTCGACCCCCATGCGGGTGACCTCGGCCACCTCCTGCACCATGCGCACGATGGTCGCGCGGTTGATGCCGAAGGCGTCGTCGCCCATGAGCGCCTCACCCGACAGCTTGAGCAGGATGCGCTTGTAGGCTGGCGTGGCGATGGTCATGGGAGATCTCCGTAAGTGGGATGAATGGTACGCGGCGAGCAGGCAGGAAAGGAAATCAGGCGGCAGCCTTGGCAGCAGCCACCTGGGCAGCCACCTCGGCAGCGAAGTCGTCCACCTTCTTCTCGATGCCTTCGCCCACGACGAAGAGCGTGAAGCCCTTGACCGTGGTGCCAGCGGCCTTGAGCATCTGCTCGACGGTCTGCTTGTCGTTCTTCACGAAAGCCTGGTTGAACAGCGAGACTTCCTTCAGGTACTTCTGCACGCCGCCTTCGATGCGCTTGGCAACGATTTCGTCGGACTGTACGGGCTTGCCTTCGGCCGTTGCCTTGGCTGCATCTTCAGCCGCCTTGGCAGCAGCCACCGAGCGCTCTTTTTCGATCAGTTCGGCGGGCACTTCCGCGCTGGTCAGGGCCACGGGCTTCATCGCGGCGATGTGCATGGCCACGTCCTTGGCTGCGGCCTCGTCGCCGTCGAACTCCACCACCACACCGATGCGCGTGCCGTGAAGGTAGGAGGCCAGCTTGTTGCTGCCACCGAAGTACTTGAAGCGGCGGAACGACATGTTCTCGCCAATCTTGCCGATCAGACCCTTGCGCACATCTTCCAGCGTGGGACCAAAGCTGTCCTGGCTGTAGGGCAGCGCGCCCAGGGCAGCGATGTCGGCAGGGTTGTGCTTGGCCACCAGTTCAGCCGCAGCCTTGGCCAGTGCGATGAAGCTATCGTTCTTGCTGACGAAGTCGGTTTCGCTGTTCACTTCGACCAGCGCGCCGTTGGTGCCGTTGATGAAGCTGGCGACCACGCCTTCGGCGGTGATGCGCGATGCAGCCTTGCCCGCTTTGGTGCCGAGCTTGACGCGCAGCAACTCTTCAGCCTTGGCCATATCGCCATCGGCCTCGGTCAGAGCCTTCTTGCACTCCATCATGGGGGCATCGGTCTTGCCACGCAGTTCGGCAACCATGCTTGCGGTAATTGCAGCCATTCTTGTTTCTCCGTATTCAGTTCAATCGTTTCTAGATAAAAAAAGGGGGCCCATCAAGCCCCTCTTTTTCTCCGCGACGCATCGCGCGGGCCCGGGACTTCAGGCAGCGGACTCTTCCACTTCCACGAACTCGTCAGCGCCTTCACCGGCAGCGGCCTTGACCACTTCGGTCACGGCGTTGTTGCGGCCTTCGATGATGGCGTCAGCCATGGCGCGCACATACAGGTCCACGGCCTTGGCCGAGTCGTCGTTGCCGGGGATGACGTAGTCAATGCCTTCGGGCGAGTGGTTGGTATCGACCACACCGATCAGCGGAATGCCCAGCTTCTTGGCTTCGGCGATGGCGATCTTGTGGAAGCCCACATCAACCACGAAAATGGCGTCGGGCAGGGCGTTCATGTCCTGAATGCCGCCGATGTCCTTCTCGAGCTTTTCGATCTCGCGGGTGAACATCAGCTGTTCTTTCTTGCTCAGGGACTCCAGGCCAGCTTCCTGCTGGGCCTTCATGTCCTTGAGGCGCTTGATCGAGGTCTTCACGGTCTTGAAGTTCGTCAGCATGCCGCCCAGCCAGCGCTGGTTCACGAAGGGCACGCCTGCACGGGCGGCTTCGGCGGCGACGGTGTCACGGGCCTGGCGCTTGGTGCCGACAATCAGGATGGTGCCGCGGTTGGCCGACAGTTGCGTGGCGAACTTGGTGGCGCTCTGGAGCAGCGGCAGCGACTTTTCCAGATTGATGATGTGGATCTTGTTGCGGTGACCGAAGATGTACGGGGCCATCTTGGGGTTCCAGAAGCGGGTCTGGTGGCCGAAGTGGACACCGGCTTCCAGCATTTCGCGCATGGTGACGGACATGAGAATTCTCCAAAGGTTGGGTCTAAAATCCAGCCCGACATTTGCGGCCTTCCGGGCCGCAACACCTTGATGGGACTGGTTTGCGATTTGTCTTGCCCGGTTCTTACACCCGGCAAAACCCAAAGATTCTAGCACAAGCATGCCCAAAGACCTTGACACCACGCGGCGCATGCTGCAGGCCGGCCAGACCAGCTCCCCTGCCGAGATGGGCAGGGCGCTGGCCGCCGCCCGCTCTGCGGCCTGCGCCCAGGTTTTCTCCCGCACCTTGTTCGACGAAGCCCTGGCCTGCGCCGCGCGGCCCGGCCTGGAACAGCTGCCACTGGCCGGCCTGGCCGTTTCGGTGAAGGACCTTTTCGATATCCAGGGACAGCCCACGCCGGCCGGTTCGCTGGTGCTGGCCGACGCCCCGCCCGCCCCGTGCGACAGCCCTGCCGTGGCGCGGCTGCGGGCAGCCGGCGCGGCCATCGTGGGCCGCACGAACATGGTCGAGTTCGCGTTTTCCGGCGTGGGCACCAACCCGCACCACGGCACGCCCGCTGCCTGGGACGGACGCTTTGGCGCCCTGAGCGGCCCGGCGCGTGTGCCCGGCGGGTCGTCATCGGGCGCCGCTGTTTCAGTGGCCACGGGCGCGGCCTTCATCGGCTTGGGCTCGGATACCGGTGGCTCGATCCGCATCCCGGCGGCCCTGTGCGGCATCGTGGGCTTCAAGAACACCGCACGCCTGGTGCCCACCACGGGGGCCGTGCCGCTGTCGACCACGCTCGACACCGCCTGCGCGCTCACGCGCACCGTGCGCGACGCGGTGCTCACGCATGAGATCCTGGCCGCGCGCCGTGTCACCCGCAGCCCGGCACCGCTGTCGGCCTGGCGCCTGGCCGTGCCCACACGCACCTTCCTCGACGGCCTGGAGCCGGCGGTGGCAAGCGCTTTCGAGCGCACACTGGCGGCGCTGCGCCAGGCCGGTGCCCGCATCGACACCATCGACCTGCCCCAGGTGGCCGCCCTGGCCGGCATCCAGGCCACCGGCGGCTTCTCGGCGGCCGAAAGCTACGCCTGGCATCGCCCCCTGCTGGCCCGCGATGCCCGGCGCTACGACCCGCGCGTGCGCACCCGCATCGAGCGCGGCGCAGCCATGGCGGCCTATGAATACATCGATCTGCTGCAAGCGCGCCAGCGCTGGATCGCCAGCGTCGAGGCTGCCATCGACGGGTATGACGCCCTGCTCTCGCCCACCGTACCCATCGTGGCACCCACTCTTGCCAGCGTCGCGCCCGCCGACGGTCGCGATGCCGCACAGGACGCCGCACGCGACGCCGAATTCTTCCGCGTCAACGGCCTGCTGCTGCGCAACACGAGCATCGTCAACATGCTCGATGGCTGCGCGCTGTCTTTGCCCTGCCACGGCGCAGGGGAACTGCCGGTCGGGCTGATGGTGTGGCATGCTGCACTGCACGATGATGCCGTGCTCAATATCGGCCTGCGGATCGAAGAAACACTACAAAAACAATAGCTGCTAGCGCTTATCCACATTGCGCTAGATGCCAAAAACTCTCTGAATTCATGAAGATAGCCATCGTGGGCGCCGGCATTGTCGGCGTCACCACCGCGTATGAATTGGCGCAGGACGGCCACGCCGTCACCGTATTCGAACAGCGCAGCGCCGCCGCCGAGGAAGCCAGCTTTGCCACCGGCGGCCTGCTGGCCCCCGGAGTACTCTCTCCCTGGTCGGCCCCCGGCACCATGCAGATGCCCAGCTACTTCGGCAGTCAGGCGCCCTTGCGCCTGGGCAGCGCGCTCACGCTGTCCGAGCTGTCCTGGCTGCGGCGCTGGCGCCGTGCCGCGCGCGCTTGCGCCAAGAGCGGCGAACCCCTGCCCCCCCTGAGGGCTCTGGAAAGGCTGGCACGTTACAGCCATGCTCGTCTGCAGCACCTGACCGAATCACTCGATCTGCACTTCGAGCACAGCGCAGGCACCCTGCTCCTGCTGCGCACACCCCACGATGCCGAGGCGCTGACACCCGCGCTCAAGGCCCTGCGCGACGCGGGCAGCACCATCCATGAGGTGGACGCCGACACGGCCCGCCGCATCGAGCCGGGGCTGTCACCCTCTCTCGCGCTGACCGGCGCCCTGCACCTGCCCGACGGGCTGTCCGGCAACTGCCGCCAGTTCGCGCTGCTGCTGCGCCAGGCCGCGCAGCAGCACGGCGCGCAATTCCATTTCGGCACCCGCGTCGCCCGGCTGGCCAGCCACCCGGTCGGCGTGCAGCTGGATGGCGAACCCGAGTCCCGCCCCTTCGACGCCGTGGTGCTGTGCGCAGGTGTGCAAAGCGCAGCCCTGCTGCAGCCAATGGGCCAGCGCCTGCCCTTGGTAGCGCTGCATGGCAGCTCGGTCAGCGCCCCCCTGCGCGAAGAACTGCACGCCCCCCAGGGCGTGGTGGTGGACGTGCAGACACAGACCACCATCGCCCGCCTGGGCCAGCGCGTGCGCGTCTCGGGCGGAGCCGAGCTGGGCCGCGGCACGGCACAGGCCCATCCGCAGACGCTGAACACGCTGTACCGGGTGCTCGGTGAATGCTTCCCCGGCGGCGTCACGCACTCCAGCGGCCTGCAGGTCTGGCGCGGCGCCCGCCCCATGCTGCCCGACGGACCGCCTGCAGTCGGCGCCACCACCGTGCCGGGCCTGTGGCTCAACCTCGGCCATGGCGCCAGCGGCTGGTCCCTGGCCTGCGGCAGTGCGCGCGCACTGGCCGACCAGATCGCCGGCAAGACCCCGGACATCGACCTCGAAGGACTGTGCGCACAGCGTTTCTGATCACTACACTCGCGCACAATGGCCCATCGCCCCGCCTGGGGCCCAGCCGCCTGCCGTCATGCACCGCATCTACCCAGACCAGCCGCACCCGCTCCACGACACTGCCGCCACGCGCCGCCTCGAGCAGACCGCCGCCGCCCTTCTGCCCGCGCACACGCTGATGCAGCGCGCCGGGCTGGCCGTGGCCCGGCTGGCACGCGCGCTGGCACCCCACGCGCGCACCATCTGGATCGCCTGCGGCCCGGGCAACAACGGCGGCGATGGGCTGGAGGCCGCGATGCACCTGCACCAGCAGGGCCTGCCCGTGGTCGTGACCTGGCTGGGCGTACCCGAAAGCGCGCCAGCAGACGCCCTGCGCTCCTGGCAGCGCGCCCAGGACGCAGGCGTGCAGTTCTCCCATGAAGCGCCCTCCGGGCTGGGGCCGAACGACCTGTGCATCGATGCCTTGCTGGGTATCGGCCTGGCGCCCGGCGACACCCGTCCCGCACCCCAGGGCCGCCTGACCACGCTCCTGGCGCAGTTGCGTTGCAGCCCGGCCACGCTGCTGGCGGTGGACCTGCCCACGGGGCTGCAGGGCGACACCGGCCAGTACGCGCCTGGTTTTGCTCCTCGCTCCGATGCCGGCTACAGGGCCGAGCGCCACACCCTGGCCCTGCTCACGCTCAAGCCCGGACTATTCACCGGCACCGGGCGCGATGCAGCCGGCACCGTCTGGCTCGACGGTCTGGAATGCGACACCTCCAGCGAGCCTCCCGGCGCATGGCTGTCAGGCCCGCCGGAGTCACGGGTACGCGCGCACTCCAGCCACAAGGGCAGCTATGGCGACGTGGCCGTCATCGGCGGCGAAGGCCTGCAGGCGCGCGGCATGGGCATGACCGGGGCCGCACTGCTGGCCGCCAGCGCGGCCCTGCACGGCGGTGCGGGGCGCGTGCTGGTTTCTCTGCTGGGGGGCAGCGCGCTGGAACTCGATGTGCTGCAACCCGAACTGATGTTCCGCCATGTCGATGTGCTGCCCATGGCACAGCTCACCGTGGTGTGCGGCTGCGGCGGCGGCGAGGCCGTGCGCGCCGTGCTGCCCCGGGTGCTGGCGCAGGCGCCGCGCCTGGTGCTCGATGCCGATGCGCTCAACGCCGTGGCTGCCGATGCGGCGCTCCAGCAGGCCCTGGCGGCCCGTGCACACCAGAGCCAGGCCACCGTGCTGACTCCGCACCCGCTGGAGGCGGCCAGGCTGCTGGGCAGGGATACCGGCGCGGTGCAGGCGCACCGTCTGGTGGCCGCCGAACAACTGTCAACCCGGTTCGGCTGCGTGGTGGTGCTCAAGGGGTCGGGCAGCGTGATCGCCGCGCCCGGCCAACCGCCCACCATCAACCCCACAGGCAATGCGCGGCTGGCCACAGCCGGCACAGGCGATGTGCTCGCCGGCCTGATCGGGGCACGCTGGGCCGCCGGCGCGGATCCCCTGCGCGCGGCCATCGAAGCCGTGTACACCCATGGCCGGGCCGCCGAGGCCTGGCCCACCGGGCAGGTGTTGACCGCCGGCGCCCTGGCACGGGGCTTGGTCAGACCAGTGTGACCTCGCGCAGCGGCTTGAGCACACTCGATGGTGTCATGCCAAACGTCTGGCGGAAGGTGCGGCTGAAATGCGCTGAATCGCTGAACGCACCGTGCAGCGCTGCATCGGTCAGCCGCGTTTGCGTGGCCAGCCCCGCCATGGCGGCCCGCACCTGCGACCACACGCGGTAGCTGCGAAAACTCACGCCCATCTCCTCGCGGAACAGGTGGTTGAACCGCGAGGCGGAAAGATGAGCAGCCTGCGCCACCTGCCCGCGCATCAAGGCGCCATCGCGCGCCATGCGCAGGTGCTGCAGACTGCACAGCACGCGCGCATCCAGTTCGGCGGCCGCCTCGAAGCGCCAATGCAGCAGGGCCTGCAGGTCAAAGCTGCGCAGGCGGGCCTCCATGGCGCTGCGTGCGCCGGTCCGCACGGCGGGGTCGAAAACCACGCCCCCCAACCGCTGCAAGTGCGGTCGCAGACTGCGGGCCTCGGCGCAATCGGGCTCCAGGTACACCAATGCCACGCGCTCACCGCACGGATCGAACAGATGCCAGACACCCGTGTCGATGAGTGCGCTGTGGCAGGTTTCCGTGCGCCCGTGCGCCAGGTGCACCGCGAAGCGCCCCGACAGCCCCAGCAGCAGCACAGGCGCGGCATGGCGGTGCCAGCCGGTAGCCGGAAGCTCTCCCACATACAGGGCACGGTTGGCGCCCAGGGTCAACGTGTTCGTCGCGGACATAGCCCAAACATACAAGCATTTCGGCGCGCCTGCCCATACCCTCCAGCACACCGGACACGGCGCCGCCGGGCACCACCGCCACCCCCGATACCCTTGATGGAGACTTCTTTGACACGCACTCTTCTCGCCCTCTGCTCCCTGCTGCTGGCCTGCACCGCAGGCGCCTACCATGCCTTGCCGGGCCTGTTCAAGGAGCCGCTGCTACAGATGAACCGCGCACTTTCGGGCCTGGAAGAAAAAACGATCCGGGTCGCAGGGCATGACATCCACTACCTGGAGGGCGGCCAGGGCGAGACGCCCATCGTGCTGCTGCACGGCATTTTTGCAGAGAAGGACCACTGGACGGACTTCGCGCGTTCGCTGACCGGCCAGCACCGCATCCTGGCCCCCGACCTGCCCGGCTTTGGCGAGAGCAGCCGGCACGAGGGCGAAGCCTACGACTACGCCGCACAGACCGAACGCCTGCGGGCCCTGCTCGATGCACTGGGCCTGGCGCGCGTGCACCTGGCTGGCAGTTCTATGGGGGGCACGCTGGCGGCGCTGCTGGCCCTGCAGCACCCCGAACGCGTGGCCAGCGTGGCCTTCGTGGGTGCGCCACACGGCATTCGGTCAGCCAGACCCAGCGCCATGGACCGCCTGATCGATCAAGGCCAGGCCCCGCTGGTCGCGCACGACGCAGCGTCTTTCGAGGCCATGATGGAACTGGTGTTTGAAAAACGCCCGTTTCTGCCCTACCCCATCGTGCATGCCGCGCAGGCCGAAGCCCTGCGCAACGCCCCCTCGAACATGCGCTTGTGGCAGGCGCAACTGAAGGACCGCTACCTGCTGCAAGAGCGCGTCGGCGCGCTCCAGGCGCCGACGCTGGTGCTCTGGGGTGACCGGGACCACGTATTTGATGCCACAGGCGCAGAAGTGCTGCGCACCCATCTGCCCCAGGCACACATCTCGGTGCTGCCGGACCTGGGGCATCTGCCGATGATGGAGGCCCCCGGAGACGTCGCACACCGGTACGCGGGATTTCTGCAAAGCCTGGCACAGCCGGTAGCCCCTGGCAACCGCTGAAAACACATAAAAACAGCGCCCGACGCCCTTGCATCAAGCGCCGTGCGCTATGGATTCAGAAGCACATCAGGAACGCCTGGAAGAACGCCCTTTGCCCTTGGCGGACTTGTCTCCAGACTGCGCCTTGGTGAGCAGCGCCGCTTTCTGGGTGGACTTTCCAGTTCCTGTACGGCCACCGACGGGTTCGCGCGCCGTGCTGCGGCGAGGCGCATCGTCTTCGGGTGCCGCGCGACGCTTGCCCGGGGCCGCCGTTGCGCCGCCGGGGGCCGTGCGCGCACCACCCTTGTCGCGGGCAGGCCGCGCCGCGCCCAGTTCCTCACCCTCGGTCACCAGGCGGAAATCGATGCGGCGCCCATCCAGGTCCACGCGGCTGACCTGCACGCGCACCCGCGAGCCGATCGCATAACGGATGCCGCTGCGCTCGCCGCGCAGTTCCTGGCGTGCCTCATCGAACTTGAAGTACTCACCGCCCAATTCGGTGATGTGCACGAGGCCCTCGACATACATGGCGTCGAGCGTGACAAAGATGCCGAAGCTCGTGGCCGAAGACACTACGCCTCCGTATTCCTCGCCCAGGTGCTCACGCATGTACTTGCACTTGAGCCAGGCCTCGACGTCGCGGCTGGCCTCATCGGCACGGCGCTCGTTGGCGCTGCAGTGCAGGCCGGCCGCCTCCCAGGACTGGGTTTCGGCCAAGGCGACGCCCGTCTCCTTCTTGCGCGGCTCCTTGCCCGGCGGGGCCACGCGGCTGGCCAGGCGCTTGCTCAGTTTGGCGTGCGCCTCGCCCGGCGTGGGCAGCAGGGGCAGGCGGTACTTGGTGTTGCCCAGAATGGCCTTGATGACGCGGTGCACCAGCAGGTCGGGGTAGCGCCGGATGGGGCTGGTGAAGTGCGTGTAGGCCTCGAACGCCAAGCCGAAGTGCCCGCTGTTGATGGGCGTGTAGATCGCCTGCTGCATCGAGCGCAGCAACATGGTGTGGATCTGCTGCGCATCCGGGCGGTCCTTGGTGGCCTCGGCGATGGCCTGAAACTCGGACGGCTGCGGGTTGTCGCTGATCGACAGGCCCACCGCCATGGCCTTGAGATAGTTGCGCAGGATGTCCTGCTTTTCAGGCGTGGGGCCCTCGTGCACACGGTACAGCCCGTGCTGCTTGCCCTGCGCAATGAAATCGGCGCTGCAGACGTTGGCCGCCAGCATGGCCTCCTCGATCAGCTTGTGCGCGTCGTTGCGCGTGCGCGGCACGATCTTCTCGATGCGGCCATTTTCGTCGCAGACGATCTGTGTTTCGGTGGTCTCGAAATCGACCGCGCCGCGCTCGCGCCGTGCCAGCAGCAGCGCGCGGTACACGTCGTGCAGATTCAGCAGGTCGGGCACGCGCTCCTTGCGCTTGGCGGCCTCGGGGCCGCGCGTGTTGGCCAGAATGGCGGCCACCTCGGTGTAGGTGAAGCGCGCGTGACTGAACATCACCGCCGGGTAGAACTGGTAGGCATGCACCTCGCCCTTGGCCGTGACGAGCATGTCGCAGACCATGCACAGGCGCTCGACCTCGGGGTTAAGCGAGCACAGTCCGTTGCTGAGCTTCTCGGGCAGCATGGGGATGACGCGGCGCGGGAAGTACACGCTGGTGGCCCGGTCGTAGGCATCGATGTCGATGGCGCTGCCCGTCTGTACATAGTGGCTCACGTCGGCGATGGCCACCAGCAGGCGCCAGCCCTTGCTGCGCCCCACCTTGGCAGGCTCGCAGTACACGGCATCGTCGAAGTCGCGAGCGTCCTCGCCGTCGATGGTGACCAGCGGCACATCGGTCAGGTCGATGCGCTGCTTCTTGTCTTGCGCGCGCACCTTGTCGGGCAAGGCGCCGGCCTCGGCCAGGCAGTCCTCGGAAAACTCATGCGGCACACCGTACTTGCGCACGGCAATTTCGATCTCCATGCCCGGGTCGTCCACTTCACCAAGCACTTCGGTGATGCGACCCACGGGCTGGCCGAACAGCGCCGGCGGCTCGGTGAGTTCAACCACGACCACCTGGCCCGGCTTGGCCAGCGCCAGCGCGCCGCCGGGGATCAAAATATCCTGGCCGTAGCGCTTGTCTTCGGGGGCCACGATCCAGACCCCGCTCTCCTGCAACAGGCGGCCGATGATGGGCTGCGGTGGGCGTTCGATGATCTCGACGACGCGGCCCTCGGGCCGGCCCCGGCGGTCCTGCCGCACGATGCGGGCGCGCACACGGTCCTTGTGCAGCACGGCGCGCATTTCGTTGGGTGGCAGAAAAATATCGGTCTGGCCGTCGTCGCGGATGACGTACCCATGGCCGTCGCGGTGCCCCTGCACGCTGCCTTCAATTTCATCTGAAGAATGCGAGGCGGTCGTGCTGGGGTTCATTTTTTTGTTGTACAATCTTAGACTTTCCTGAAATGCCCAGGTGGCGGAATTGGTAGACGCACTAGTTTCAGGTACTAGCGAGTAACATCGTGGAGGTTCGAGTCCTCTCCTGGGCACCAAGTTTAACGAAAAGCCGCTGCACAAAGCGGCTTTTTTGTTGGCAAAAATGGCTTATCTGTTCTGCAGGGGTCATTTCTTGCTATACAATTCAATCTTTCCTGAAAGCCCAGGTGGCGGAATTGGTAGACGCACTAGTTTCAGGTACTAGCGGGTAACTCCGTGGAGGTTCGAGTCCTCTCCTGGGCACCAAAACAAAAAAAGCCGTTGCAATCGCAACGGCTTTTTTCATTTCAGGCCCCTCCTTTTCAGAAGGGCCTGATTCCGCTTAGCTACCCGCAACCTTCATGCGATTGACGAGCACCGAGCCGACGGTCTTGGCGCCGTAGGCATAGGCGTCGGCGCCCACGGCCTCGATGCCCTTGAGCATGGTCTTGAGGTTACCGGCGATGGTGATCTCGTGCACCGGGAAGGCGATCTGGCCGTTCTCCACCCAGAAACCGCTGGCGCCGCGCGAGTAGTCACCGGTCACGTAGTTCACACCCTGGCCCATGAGCTCGATGACGAACAGGCCGGTGCCGAGTTTTTGCAGCATCGCGTCGAGGTCGTCGCCCTTGCGGGTGCGGCGCGAGGTCAGCACCAGGTTGTGCGAGCCCCCCGCATTGCCGGTGGTCTTCATGCCGAGCTTGCGCGCCGAATAGCTGCTGAGGAAGTAGCCCTCCACGCGCCCGGCATCCACCACCTTGCGGGACTGCACGCGCACGCCTTCCTCGTCGAACGGCGAACTGCCCTTGCCGCGCGAAATGAAGGGGTCTTCAAGGATGTCGATGTGCTTGGGAAACACCGGCTTGCCCAGCGAGTCGAGCAGAAAGCTGCTCTTGCGGTACAGCGCACCACCACTCGTGGCCTGCACATAGGCGCCCAGCAGGCCAGCCGCCAGGGACGACTCGAACAACACCGGGCATTCGGTGGTGGCAATTTTGCGACTGCCAAGGCGCGAGAGCGCGCGCTGCGCGGCATAGCGCCCCACGGCAGCGGGCGAGGACAGCTCGGTCGCGCTGCGCTGCGAGCTGTACCAGGCGTCACGCTGCATCTCGCCATTGCGGCCGGGCAACGAGGCGATGGGGGCCACCGAGAGGCTGTGGCGCGAGGTGGCGTAGCCGCCCCGAAAGCCCCGCGTGTGCGCACTGAAAAAATGGCTTTGCTGCGCCGATACCGCCGCACCCTCGCTGTTGGTGATGCGCTTGCCGGTGGCAAAGGCCGCGGCCTCGCATTCAAGGGCTATCCGTGCGGCCTCTTCGCTGGTGAGCTCCCATGGGTGAAAAAGATCGAGGTCGCGGTGGCTCGCGGGCGGTGCGATGTCATCGGCATCGGGCAGGCCGGCCACCGGGTCTTCGGCAGTAAACCGGGCAATGTCGTAGGCGGCCTGCACGGTGCGCTCGATGGCGGCGCCAGAGAAGTCGGACGTGCTGGCATTGCCGCGCCGGTGGCCGATGTAGACCGTCACGCCGAGCGACTTGTCGCGGTTGCGCTCCACGGTTTCCAGCTCGCCCTTGCGCACGCCCACAGACAGGCCACAGCCCTCGGAGGCCTCGGCGCCGGCATCGGTGGCGCCGAGCTTTTTCGCGTGTGCCAGCGCCTGGTCCACGAGTTGTTCAAAAAACGGGCGCGAATAGCTGAAGCCCGTGTCGGCGGAGGAATGCGTATGGTTCATGGCGACGGCTATGATACTTGCCGCTAGTCGCCTCCGCCCGGCGCGCACCGCCGCCGCGCAGGCCGCCCCTCTCTCCCCCGGATTCCACCATGTCACGCAAACCCAAAAAAGGCTACTTCGTGAAAGGCCAGTTTGTTGCCGAAGGCAGCGAACTGGACCTGCAGCTCAAGGCCGAACTCAAAGGCACCCAGGATGCCAGCCGCACCGAACTCAAGCGCGAAAGCGACGAGCTGCAGGATCTGGGCAAGGAACTGCTGACCCTGCGCACCGACCTGTTCAACCGCCTGGGCCTGCCCGACAAGCTCGCCGATGCCCTGGCCGAGGCGCGACGCATCACCAACTTCGAGGGCAAGCGCCGCCAGATGCAGTACGTCGGCAAGCTCATGCGCAAGCTCGAACCCGCAGTGGTGCAGGCCGTGCGCGACGCGCTGGATGAACAGCGCAGCGGCTCCGCCAAAGAGAAGCTCGCACTGCACCAGGCCGAGCAATGGCGCGACCGCCTGATCGCGCAAGACGGCGCCCAGGCCGAATGGATCGACCTCTACCCCGACACCGACATCCAGCAACTGCGCGCCCTGATCCGCCAGGCACGCAAGGATGCACCGACCGCGCACGAAGCGACCGTGGCGCAATCTCAAGGCCAGGCGCCCCGCAAGAGCCGCGCCTACCGCGAGCTGTTCGCGCTGGTGCGCGCACAGATCTCCGGCATTGCGGCCGAGGAGGAGGACGCCCAGGATGGCACGGAGGACGGCGATGACTGAGCGATCGACACACGATCCGGTGAAGATCGGCATCGTCTCCATCAGCGACCGTGCCAGCAGCGGCGTCTATGAAGACAAGGGCTTGCCCGCGCTGCAGGACTGGCTCACTTGCGCGCTGAAGAACCCCGTCACGTTCGAGCCACGCCTGATCCCCGACGAGCAGGACACCATCAGCGCCACGCTGATCGCATTGGTCAACGATGGCTGCAGCCTGGTGCTGACCACCGGCGGCACCGGCCCGGCCCTGCGCGACGTGACGCCCGAGGCCACTCTGGCGGTGGCGCACAAGGAGATGCCGGGCTTTGGCGAGCAGATGCGCCGAATCAGCCAGCACTTCGTGCCCACAGCCATCCTCTCGCGCCAGGTGGCCGTGGTGCGCGACCAGTGCCTCATCATCAACCTGCCCGGCCAGCCCAAGGCCATCGCGGAAACGCTCGAAGGACTCAAGGGCGACGACGGCGAGCAACTCGTGCCCGGTATCTTCGCCGCCGTGCCCTATTGCATCGACCTCATCGGGGGCCCCTACCTGGAAACGCACGACGCCGTATGCAAGGCCTTCCGGCCCAAGAGCGCGATCCGGTCATCCAAGGCCTGACAAGGCTCCAGCGCCCAACCACCGGACGCTGCAAGCTATTATTTTTATAGCAAAAACTACTTACCCACCAAGTCGTTGAGCTTGCCCGCCTCGAACTGCTCCTTGAGCGCCGCATCGTCAGGCACGCAGTCGCCCGTCTTGACGCACTCGGACAGCTTCTCGATGGCCTGCCAGAGCAGCGCGATCTGGTGCTCCTGCGACGAGGCGTTGTCGATCAGGCCGCGCATGGCCTGCGACAGCGGATCGTCTTCCTGGGTGATGCCATAGGCCGAGAATTTGGGCGCATGCGGCTCGGTCACGTCGGCGCTCTGTCCCTCTTTGGACGGGATGATGCGCGCCGGAATGCCGACGGCCGTGGCGCCCGCCGGCACGGGCTTGATGACCACGGCGTTGCTGCCGATCTTGGCCCCGTCGCCCACCTCGAAACCGCCGAGCACCTTGGCCCCGGCGCTCACCACCACGTCCTTGCCGAGTGTGGGATGGCGCTTGGTGCCCTTGTAGAGCGAGGTGCCGCCGAGCGTGACACCCTGGTAGATGGTGCAGCCATCGCCGATCTCGGCCGTCTCACCCACCACCACACCCATGGCGTGGTCGAAAAACACACGCTCGCCGACCTTGGCGCCGGGGTGGATCTCGATGCCGGTGAGCCAGCGCGCGCAGTGCGAAATGAAGCGCCCCAGCCACTTGAAGCCGTGCGTCCAGCACCAGTGCGCAGGGCGGTGTAGCCAGATGGCGTGCAGCCCGGGGTAGCAGGTGATGACCTCCCAGGTGCTGCGGGCCGCGGGGTCGCGGTCGAGGATACACTGGATGTCGGAGCGCAGGCGGGCAAACATCTGTTGTAGTTATGCGTTGATGGGCCGCACAGTCTATCGCTTTGGCTGCGCGGCCTCGATCATGGATTTGGCGACACCGCGCAGGATGTGGATTTCCTCGGCGCCCAGTTGCGCGCGGTTGAAGAGCTGGTTGAGGCGCGGCATGAGCTTCTTGGGCGCGGCCGGGTCGAGAAAGCCGATGGTGGTCAGCGCCTGCTCCCAGTGCGCCAGCATGCCGGCCACCTGACCGGCATCGGCGAGCTGGCGCCCCGGCGTGGCCTCCTGCACGCCAAAGCCCCCCAGTGCCTGGCGCCACTCGTACGCAATGACCTGGATGGCCGCGCCCAGGTTGAGCGAACCGAACTGCGGGTTGGTGGGGATGGAAAGCGCCACATGGCAGCGGTACACGTCCTCGTTGGCCATGCCGAAGCGCTCGGAGCCGAACAGAAAACCCATGCCTGCTTCGCCCGCCAGGGACACGGATTCTGAAGCGTTTTGGGCCTCTGGGGCAATAGATTCAAGCGCAACACGCTCTCTTTTCAATAGCATTTCGAAATGCTCCCGCGGCGCGCGCGTGGGCGGCCCGAAGTCGCGCGGCGTCATGGCCGTGGCGCACAGATGGCTGATGCCGTCGAGGGCTTCATCGAGCGTTTCCACGATGCGCGCGTTGGCCAGCACGTCGAGCGCGCCGCTGGCGCGCTGGATGGTTTCCTCGCGCCGCAGCACGTTGGCCCAGCGTGGTTTCACGAGCACCAGGTCGTCGAAGCCCATGGTCTTCATGGCGCGGGCGCAGGCGCCTACATTGCCGGCGTGGCTGGTCTGGATGAGGATGAAACGGGTCTTCATGGGCGCGTGCGACGGGGCCGGTAATGCGTTGGGTGGGCGAGGCGGGTAAAATCCGGTGCTTATTGTCGCCGCCAGCATCGCCCGGCCGCGACTTTCCTGTTCCTGGCCCGCGTGCCACGCCACAAGCCGTGATGCGCACACCTGCACAATCTATGTCGACCAACCTGCACCCCATGCTCAACGTGGCCATCAAGGCCGCCCGCGCCGCCGGCGCCATCATCAACCGCGCGGCGCTCGACGTGGAATCGGTGCGCATCTCGCAAAAGCAGATCAACGACTTCGTCACCGAGGTCGATCACGCGAGCGAGAAGGTCATCATCGAGACACTGCTCACGGCCTACCCCGGCCACGGCATCCTGGCCGAGGAATCGGGCAGCCAGCACGGCGCCAAGGATTCAGAGTTCGTCTGGATCATCGACCCGCTGGACGGCACCACCAACTTCATTCACGGCTTCCCCGTGTACTGCGTCAGCATCGCGCTGGCCGTGCGCGGCAAGATCGAGCAAGCCGTGATCTACGACCCCTCGCGCAACGACCTGTTCACATCCACCAAGGGCCGGGGCGCCTACCTGAACGAGCGCCGCATCCGCGTGAGCAAGCGCACCCAGCTCAAGGAGTGTCTGGTCTCCACGGGCTTCCCGTTCCGTCCGGGCGACAACTTCAAGAATTACCTGGCGATGATGGGCGACGTGATGCAGCGCACCGCCGGCCTGCGCCGCCCCGGCGCCGCCGCGCTCGACCTGGCCTACGTGGCTGCGGGCTACACCGACGGCTTCTTCGAGACCGGCCTGTCCATCTGGGACGTGGCCGCCGGCTCGCTGCTGGTGACCGAGGCCGGTGGCCTGATCGGCAACTTCACGGGCGAATCCGACTTCCTGGAGCAGAAGGAATGCCTGGCGGGCACGCCGCGCATCTACGGCCAGCTGGTGCAGATTCTGGGCAAGTACAGCAAATTTGCCGGTGCGGGCGACAAGGCAGCGCTGCGCCAGGCGGCCGAGGAACCGGCCGCTGACCTGCCGGCCGACGACGCAGCGAGCGACACCGACGGCACCT
This sequence comes from Burkholderiales bacterium RIFCSPLOWO2_12_FULL_65_40, assembly GCA_001770955.1. Lineage (GTDB taxonomy): Bacteria > Pseudomonadota > Gammaproteobacteria > Burkholderiales > Burkholderiaceae_C > Simplicispira. The sequence goes on from MESL01000011.1 coordinate 92,792, forward strand.
CCGAAGACGCGCCTGTCTGATGCGCCGTGCCGGGCGGCGCCCGGCGCTTCATTCCATTTCTAAATCACCCGTGTCGTTGTTGCTTCGCCTTGTCGTGCTACAGCACTGCCTGCGGCTTCGCGCCTAGACACGAATGATTTGGAAAAGGAGTCAATCGGGGTAGTTCAGCGCAATGCTGCGAAAGTCGTCGGCAATGTCGATGAAGGCATCGACGACATCGGGGTCGAACTGCGTGCCCCGCCCCTTCACGATCGAACCACAGGCCTGCTCGTGCGTGCCGGCGGTCTTGTACACACGGTGGCTGATAACGGCGTCGTACACATCGGCGACGGCCATGAGCCGTGCCGGCACGGGAATCGCGTCACCCGCCAGACCCATGGGGTAACCCGCGCCGTCCCAGCGCTCATGGTGGCTGCAGGCCATGTCTTTGGCCACGTTCAGGAAACGCACGCGCATGCCCAGGCGGCGCTCCGCGCCCTCGATGGCCTTGCGCCCGAGCACGGTGTGCTGCTTGATGGTTTCAAATTCGCTGTCGGTCAGCTTGCCGGCCTTGAGCAGGATGGCATCCGACACGCCGATCTTGCCGATATCGTGCAGCGGCGCTGACTTGTACAGAAGCTCGATCATGTGGCTGTTGAGCACGGCCTCGAAACGCGGGTGGGTGCGCAGCCGCTCGGCCAGCGCCTTCACATAGAGCTGGGTGCGCCGGATGTGGTTGCCGGTCTCGTCATCGCGCGTTTCGGCCAGCGAGGCCATGGCCATGATGGTCACGTCCTGGATGGCCTGCACCTCCAGCGTGCGCAGCGCCACCTCGCGCTCCAGGTAGGCGCTCTTGTCGCGCAAGAAATCAGCCGTGGCCTTGAGCGCCAGGTGCGTGTGCACGCGCGCCTGCACGATGGGCGGGCTCACGGGCTTGGTGATGTAGTCCACTGCGCCCAGTTCAAAGCCCTTGCGCTCGTCCTCGGTGTCGGCGCGCGCCGTGAGAAAGATGACCGGGATGCCCTGCGTGGCGGCGCTGGCCTTGAGCTGGCGGCAGACCTCGTAGCCGTCCATGCCGGGCATCATGATGTCGAGCAGCACGAGGTCGGGCACGGGGTCGGACTGCGCGGCCTTGAGCGCGCGCTCGCCGCTGTTGGCCACCTTGACGCGGTAGCGCTCGCCCAGCAGTTCAGACATCAGCGCCAGGTTGTCGGGTGTGTCGTCCACCACCAGTACGGTGGGGGTCTGGCGGTTGCGCCAGTCAGAGGGGACATCGGGAAGGGTTTCACGTTGCATGGCTGCTCCCTGAATGGCAAGGCCCGGGTGGGTGTTCGGGCGCCTGCGGGAATTGCGCCAGCCACCCGGTCAGGGCGGCCAGCGCAGGCTCGAAATCAAACTGGTCGATATGGCCCTGCACCCCTTGCAGCGCGGGCCCCAGCGCCTGGTGCAAGGGCCGGAAATGCTCCGACACGAAGCTGCGCGCCGCCGGATCGTCGCGCAGCAGCAGGCTGTGCAGCGTCTGCACCAGCGCGCGTGCATCCTCACCGGGGGCCTGGGCGTCCACGCGCCCATCCGCGCCCTCGGGCGGGGGCAACTCCTGCAGGGTGCCGATCTGGCCGAACCAGGTGTTCAGCGGCTGCACCAGAGCCTCCAGCAGGTCACGCAGTTCATCCAGCAAGGGCTGAAGGGTCGCCCTGTCGGGCGAAGAATCACGCAGCCGCTCCTCCAGGCGCCCGGCGCAGTCCTGCAGCGCCACGGCACCCACGGTTCCGGCCAGGCCGCGCAGCGTGTGGGCGTCGCGCAGGGCCTGTTCGGCATGTCCCTGCGCCAACGCCTGGGCCATGCGCGTTGCGGCACACCCCTGGCTGTCCAGAAAGCGCCGCAGTGTGTCCATGTAAAGCGCGGGACGGCCCATGGCATTGCGCAAGCCCAGCACCCTGTCCAGACCCGGCACGGAGGGCACTGGCAAGACGGCATCTCCGGCCTCGGTTGCCGATGCTGGTGCGGCGCGGACGCTGCCCTGCACAAGCGCCTGTCCGCCCGGTTGCGGCGCAATCCATCGTTGCAACGCCTCCCACAGCCGCGCGGGGGCAATGGGCTTGGCCAGATGGTCGTTCATGCCGGCATCCAGGCAGCGCTGGCGATCGGCATCCAGGGCATTGGCCGTCATGGCCACGATGGGCAGTCCCGCCAGCCGGGGATCGGCGCGCAGCTGCCGCGTGGCCTCCAGGCCATCCATGACGGGCATCTGCATGTCCATCAGTACCAGGTCGTAGGGGTGGCGGCAGGCCAGGTCCACGCCCTCCTGTCCATTGGCGGCCACGTCCACCTGTACACCGGCCTCCTGCAGCAGCTCGCGGGCCACCTGCTGATTCAGTTCGTTGTCTTCCACCAGCAGCACGCGCGCACCCTGCAGTGCCGGGCAAGCCTGCGCGGCACCCATCCGCGGGTCAGCATCGGCGCCCTGCCCCTCGCCAAGCACCTGCATCAGCGTGTCGAACATGACAGAGGCGCTCACCGGCTTGATGAGCACCTCCTCGATCCCCTGGCGTTGTGCAGAACGCAGAACATCCTCGCGGCCAAAAGCCGTCACCATGACGCGGTGCGGCAACTGCGGCAGGTCGAGTTCGCCAATGCGGCGCCCGAGCTCCAGCCCGTCCATGCCGGGCATCTGCCAGTCAAGCACCACCAGATCGAACGGCTTCGCTTGCACGGCCGCCTGCTGCAAGGCTGCCAGCGCCTCGGCACCCGAGTGCACTTGCTGCACATCGAAGCTCATCGACTGCAGCATCTCCGCCAGCACGATGGCTGCATGGGCGTTGTCGTCCACCACCAGCACCCGCAGGCCGCGCAGATCCGGCGCGGGCAGCAGCGCGCGCGCTGGCGCACCCCGATGCAATGGCACGGTGAACCAGAAGGTCGAGCCCTGGCCCAGCTGGCTGCGCACGCCCACCTCGCCGCCCATGAGCTCGGCCAGGCTCTTGCAAATGGCGAGCCCCAGGCCCGTGCCGCCATAGCGGCGCGTGGTGGAGGTGTCGGCCTGCTGGAAGCTCTGGAACAGCCGCTCCATCTGATCCGCGCTAAGGCCGATGCCGGTATCGCGCACCTCGAAACGCAGCAGCACCCGGTCGCCCTGCTGCTCCTGCACACGCACCACGATGCCGATGTCGCCCTGCTCGGTGAACTTGATGGCGTTGTTGGCGTAGTTGATCAGAATCTGCCCGATGCGCAGGGCATCGCCCACCAGGTTGGGAGGAACGTCGGCGGCCACGTCGCAGATCAGCTCCAGCCCCTGCGCGCTGGCCTTGTGGTTGACTACATCGATCACCCCGCCCAGCACCTGATCGAGCACGAAAGGGCGGGGGTCGATCCGCAGCTTGCCGGCCTCGACCCGGGAGAAATCCAGGATGTCGTTGATTACGCCCATCAGGTGCTGCCCGGCCTGCTGGATCTTGCTCACGTAATCGTGCTGGCGGGGAGTGAGGCCCGATTTGAGCGCCAGGTGCGACATGCCGATGATGGCGTTCATCGGTGTGCGGATTTCATGGCTCATGTTGGCCAGAAAATTGGACTTGAGCGCCGTCGCCTCCTCCGCAAGCTCCTTGGCACGGCGCAGTTCCTCCTCGGCCCGCTGGCGTTCACTGATGTCCACAAAGGTGCCGATGACGCCGCCGGGTGTGCCATCGGGCCGCTTGAAACCCTGCAGCCAGTACAGCGTGTGATGTACCTGGCCATCGGCATACGGCATGCCCACCTCGCGGTGCACCGCCTCGCTGCTGTGCAGGGCGGCCTCGGCATCGGCCTGAAACTGCTGGCGCTTCTCGGCCGGAAGGTAATCGATCTCCAGCACTGTCTTGCCCAGCAGGTCTTCGCGGCTGACGTCAAACACCCGCTCGAAAGCGACGTTCATGCCCAGGTAGCGGCCCCGCTCGTCCTTGTAGAACACCGGAATCGGGATGGTGTCGATCAGCACCTGCTGAAACTGCACCTGTGCGGCCACCCGCTCTTCGAGTCGCTTGTGGGCATCGATGTCGACGTTGACGCCCACCATGCGCTCGGCCCGTCCGTCCGCAGCGCGGATGATGTGCGCCGAGCATTCGTACCAGCGCACACCGCCATCGGAGCGAACCACGCGCCAAAGATCGTGAAAATGCTCGACATCCCCGGCCAATGCCGCGTCCATGCGAGCCAGGGCACCTTCCCGGTCTTCGAGCCACAGGCGCGCGGCCCAGGTGGCGCGCCAATCGTCGAACACGCGCTCGGTGATTCCCTGGGCACCCTGCAGCTTCAGGCTCCAGACACTGCGTCCGGTAGCCAGGTCCACGTCAAAAACCCCTATCTTGCCCGCCTCCTGGGCCAATTCCAGGCGTTCCCGGGTCTGCTGCATAGCCATCTCGGTACGCCGCAAATCGGTCACATCCTCGATGATCCAGATGGCGGCATTGGCGCAGCCCCCGATCTGCACGCTGCGGCCCGACATGCGTGCCTCGAACGACCGGCCGTCGAGCCGGTACACCGTCCAGTTCTCGCGCACCGGCAAACCCTGGGCCAGTTGCGGCCCCACCCGCGCTGAGAAGGCCGCATGCTGCTCCAGGCTGCCAAAAAGCTGGCTGACACGCTGGTCCTGCAACTGCGCGGCCTCTGCGCCGACCAGCGTGGCAAAGGCGGGATTGAACTGGCGCATCAGGCCATCGCAGGTCAGCAACACGGGCGGCGCATTGGCAAAAATGGCGTTCTGCTGCTCCAGCAGCTCCTTGAGGCGGCGCTCGCTGCGCTGCAAATCCTCCTGCTCCTGCATGCGCTGCGTCACATCCTGGTGCAGGCCCACCATGCCAATGCACGCCCCACGCACATTGAGCACGGGCGTGAGCGTGGCTTCTTCGTGGTATTCGGTGCCGTCCTTGCGGCGGTTGACGAACTGCCCCGTCCATGATCGGCCGGCCACCACGGTCGACCACATGTCGTTGAAGGTCTGCATGGGCGTCTTGCCGCTGGCCAGAAGCGAGGGCTTCCGGCCCCGCACTTCCTCCAGGCGATAGCCGGTGTTGCGCTCAAATTCGCGGTTGACCCACTCGATCTCGCCCTTGGCATCGGTCACCACCACCGACAGGGGACTGTTCTGCAAAGCCACGCCCAGCACACTCAGCCGTTGCTGCGTGGCCGCCATGCGCGCGCGGTTGCGCAGCAGTTCCAGCAGCAAAATGCCCACCAGCGCCAGCAAGGCAAACGCCACAGCCCCTGCGCGCATGCGGTCGGGCAAGGGCATGACCTGCGAGACGTCGTCCAGCATCACCAGGGCCCAGGCGCCACCGGGGTCGCCCCAGTCGATCTCCTGGCGCGCCACGGCATGCTGCACACCATCGACCACCACCTCGCCGGAAACGGGAGAGAACGGCAAGGCCGAAGCCACCCCGTTGTCAAACTGGCGGCCAAACTGTCGCAACCCGGCAATGGCATCAATGCGACTTTGCGTCAGCGGTGGGGCCACGGCATACTGCCATTCCGGGCGGGTGGACGCAAAGGCAACCCCCTGCGGGGACAGCAGCAGCATGGGCGTGCCGCTGCGTGCGAGCAGCGCATCAATGGCTGCAAACGACATCTTGGACAGCACCACCCCCAGCACGGCCGTTTCAGGGGTGCTTCCCGCATACAGCGGCGCCGCCACATACAGGCCCCGCTCGTGCGACATCGAACCGACCGCAGCGTAGACGGTCACCCTGCCCTGCAGTGCCTGCTGAAAATACGGCCGAAACGCCACATTCGAGCCCGTGGAATGGCTGCCTTGCGAAGCGTGCGCGACGATGGTTCCATCGGCGGCGATCACGTACACACCGTCGAGCCCGAACCGCCCCCGCACGGCCTCCAGTGCGGCCAGCACCGCAGGTGCATCCGCCGGCAGCAGCCCCTGCGCGACAGTCTTGAACAGGGGCTCGGTCAAGCCCATCAACGCCACGGCACCCACCACGGCGCCCTGCGTGGTCTGCTCGGCCAAGGCGGCGGCGGTGTGCTCCAGTTTTTCCTGGCGCTGGATCTTGCGTTCGCCCAGACGCTGACCATGCAGCGCATCCACCACCAGAAGCGCCCCCAGAAAGGACAGCAGAGCCACCAGCAACAGGCCGCTGAACCACGGTACGCGCTGCTCCACGGACTTGCCCATCAGCATGGCAGCGCCCTTCTCTGCGAGCAGGACTTGCCGCGCTCAGACCACGCCATGGACCAGGGCCTCCACATCCGCTGCCGGGCCGGGCCGCCCGAACAGAAACCCCTGGAACTGCTCGCAGCCGTGCAGCCGCAAGAACCCCAGCTGCCCCGCCGTCTCCACCCCTTCGGCCACCACGTCCAGGTCCAGGCTTTGCGCCAGCGCCAGGATGGTGCGCACGATGGCCGCGTCGTTGGGGTCGCTCAGCACGTCGCGCACGAAGCCCCGGTCGATCTTCACC
>MESL01000012.1 GCA_001770955.1 Burkholderiales bacterium RIFCSPLOWO2_12_FULL_65_40
GGGGCGTGCGTTCATCGATGAGCAGGAAGGGCAACTGCTGGGACAACGCGCCGACCGAGAGCTTCTGGGGTCGGCTGAAAACAGCCAGCGTGCATGGGTGCAAATTCGCTACCCGTGAGCAGGCCAGGCAGGCGGTGATGGACTGGATGGCCTTCTACAATCACCGCAGGCTGCATTCGTCGCTGGGCTACCTCAGCCCGATGCAGTACGAGCAGCGCTGGTACGAGGCACAGCGTAAAAAGGCCGCGTGAACCGTGGGTTAAGAGCTACACGAAACAGGGGCAAGGTCAGTCGACGCTGCTGGCTACCGGGCATTGGCGCAATCCATGGTGCAGGGTTGCGGCACTGACGCGGAGGCGTTAAAAAGCGCCGAAAAGTGCCTGGAAGTTGCCTTGGTCTATGAGACCTACGAACGCATGATGGCGGCGAAGCACTTGATCGACTTCGGCGATCTCGTTGCTCATCCTGTGCGCCTGGTCGAAACCGATGCCGAAGTGAGGAATGCCCTGCAGGCACGGCACAAACATGTGCTCGTAGACGAATACCAGGATGTCAACCGCTCGTCCGTGCGCCTTCTCAAAGCCCTTGTAGGTGACGGGCGCGACCTCTGGGTCGTCGGTGACGCCCGGCAATCCATCTACCGCTTCCGCGGAGCCTCGGCCACCAACATGGCCCAGTTCACGTTGGAATTCCCGGGAGCGCAGGTTGCCCAACTGGGAGTCAACTATCGGTCTGGGCAAGAGGTCATCGACGTTTTTACAACCTTCTCCGCCACGATGAAGGCCTCGACCGGGTCGTTGCCATTGCATCTGAAAGCAAGCCGTGGCGCCACGGGCACCAAGCCGGAGTTCAGGGTAGTTGGCACCACAGAGGACGAGATTGCGGCAATCGCTGCCACGATCAATCACCTGCAGGCGGCCGGAACCGCATTTCGGGAACAGGCGCTGCTTTGTGCATCCAACGCCCGCCTGAGAGAGATCGCCGAAGGCCTTGAAGCCAGAGGCATTCCAGTGCTGCACCTCGGAAGTCTGTTCGAGCGGCCGGAGATCAAGGATCTCCTCGCCTTGCTCTCGATACTCGGCGACCCCTATGCCGTCGGACTGATGCGGGTGTCCACGATGTCACCATACGAGTTGCCACTGCAAGACGTCGTACAAGTCATCGATCGGCTGCGCGAAAGCAAGGCCGCGGCGCTGGCTTGGCGCCGCACTGAAAACTGGCCGCCAGAACTCGCCGAGGCGAGCAAGGCAACACTGGCCCGTCTGGCCGAACTTTTTGTCGGGACCAGGCCAACGGACAATCCCTGGGCCATCTTGTCTACCTGGGTGATTGATCGTCTCGGGCTCGCCAAAGCCCTGTACCTGGCAGGAGATGCGCGAAGCAGGATGAAGGGCTTGGCGCTGTGGCAGTTCCTCAACTTCTGTCGTCAACAACCCTCTGGCGCCGGAGCACCCTGCGTACGCCTTCTTGATCGAATTCGCCGGCTCGTCCTGCTTTCGGAAGACCGTGGATTGCGCCATTTGCCTGGGGCCGCCGACGGCATCGACGCAGTCCGCCTGATGACTATCCACGCCAGCAAGGGACTTGAGTTTCACACCGTGCATATCCCTGGCATGGTGACCTCGGGCCTGCCGCGCAACAACATGGCCCCGCGCTGTGCGCCGCCCGACGGCCTCATTCACGGCTCCGACGGAATCTTGGGACTGGAAGCGGTGAGGGCCGGGCACGACGAGGAAGAGGAATGCCTGTTCTTCGTGGCCCTATCCCGCGCCCGTGATCGCTTGCATCTCTATGCGTCATCAGTTCAGTCCGACGGTAGAGCGCGCAATCCTTCCAAGTTCATGGCCTCCATCCGGCACCACCTGATCCAACCGCCAGGTCCGCCGCAGCAACCTTCCAGGGCGCGACCGACGGCAGCCATGCAGATTGCTTGGGAGCAGAAGCCGGTCTGGACCGAAAACCAGGTCAACCTGTTCGATCGATGTCCGCGTCGGTTTCTCTACACCCACGTCATGAAACTCGGCGGTCGCCGCACTGAGACCGCCTTCATGAAGATGCACAACGTTGTCGAGGACGTGTTCGATTGGCTGAAGACCGCACATGCGATGACAGTGCCAGGCGAAGCCGAACTCGGCTTGCGCTTCGACCAAGCCTGGCGAGCCAAAGGATCCGTCGAGCATGGTTATGCAGAAGACTACCGGCGTATCGCCAGGCGTCTGGTAGACGTTGTCATCGAGATCCGTAGCCGCGGCACACCGGCACCCGCGACGCCAATTTCGCTCGGCTGGGCGGAAGGCGAAATTCTTGTCAGACCTGACGGCGTCGCCCGCAGCGACAAGGGAAAGATCGTGGTTCGGCGGATCAAGACCGGCAAACCACAATCCAACGCCTTCGATGACATCGAATACACCCTGCTCCATCTCGCAACTACGCAGGCATATGGTGGGACGGCCCAGATCGAGGTCACCTACTTGACCAGTGAGACGACCCAGCTGATGGAAATCACCGACCGAAAGCTCAAGACTCGCAGCGAAAAGGTTCAAGAGATCGTCAGACGCGTCCACGCAGGCGATTTCCCCGCGAAAGAAGAAGCGCGCACTTGCCCGCGGTGTCCCAGCTTCTTCATCTGCGGCGACCTTCCGGCCGGCGCGATCACCATAAAAAAAGTTTAACTGCGCTTTCCGGTCTGTAACTCGGCCGCGATCGACCTAGTGGAGGCCAAGAAAACTGCAATCCCGCAGATGGCCGACAGAAAGTCAATCAAATGCAATCGCAAAATCCTGGCGCTGACAGCCGTATCCCGCTCGAAGACGTAGGCGCCGCCATCCGCGAAGGCCGTGGTCTTCGCCTGGCACATCTCTATCGCATCGTGGTGGCCGATGAACAGCTCAACGAGCGCAACCTGGACCTGAGCGATCCGGTCCCCACCGGCCGCCAGATCCTGCAGGCTGCTGGAGTTCAGCCGGTGGCTGACTACAGCATCTACGCGATCCTGCCATCCGGTGAATTCGAAGATCTGCGTCTCGACGAGACTTACGATCTGCGTGAACGCGGCGCAGAGCGTTTCGTCATCTTCCAGACGGACCGCGCATTCAAGTTCACGATCGACGATCGCCAAATGGAATGGGGCAAACCCTCGATCAGCGGCAAGATCTTGAAGACGTTGGCTGGCGTCCCTACCGACACCTATGACGTCTACCTCGAAGTGCGTGGCGGTGGCCAGGATGTTCTCATCCGTGACGCCGACCTGATCGATCTGAGCAAGCCGGGCATCGAGCGCTTCATCACGCTGATCCGCGACACGACGGAAGGACTGGTGGCGCTGCCGGAGGCCGATCAGCGCTATCTGGACAGCCACGGCTTCGCCGTGGAAGTGGTCGGTGACGGCACGCACACGGGCGTTGTGCTGAAGCAGATGCAACTGCCGCAGGGCAAGTTCAACCACCCGGCTGCCGACGTGTTGGTGATCCTGCCGCCCGGCTATCCCGATGTGGCGCCGGACATGTTCTTCTGCGACCCCTGGTTGACGCTGGTGTCCGCTGGTCGCTACCCGACGTGTGCCGACCAGCCGCACGCCTTTATGGGCCGCAACTGGCAACGTTGGTCTCGCCACAACACCAACTGGCGGCCGGGTGTCGATGGCCTGCACACGATGATCAAACGCATCGAGCACGCACTGGCGGAGGCCAAGTGATGTCGGCCGCAGCGCTGGACTTCATCTTGTTGGAATCCCATGAGGCGGCGTTGCGCGCGCTGCTTCATCGGGAAAACGGTTCGGAGGCCGCGGCCTATGTGCTGTTCGGCAAGGCCGAGATCGCGGCGGACCCGTGGTCCAACCAGCCACGCATCCGCCTGATCTCTCACGAGGTGGTGCCGATCAGGTCAGACGAGATGGTTTCGTCCTCCTCGACGCATGTGACGTGGTCGACGCAAGGATTCATGCGGCTGCTGGGCCTGGCGCAGCACCGCAACCTCATTCCTGGGTTGGTTCACACACATCCTGGCGCGAACGCGTTCTTCTCCGATCAGGACGATCGCAACGAAGCTGAACTGGCGCGCACCACCTTCAACAAGGGCGCGCAAGGCCTCGCCAGCATGGTCTTCGGTCAGCACGATGCCATCGCGGGGCGCCTGTGGACCTCGGCCAAGGTATCCACGCAAGCGTCATCCATCTCGCTGGTCGGCAGCAAGATCCGGATCTTGCGCGCGGACGACGCACGCGAAGATACCGAGTTTCTGGCGCGGCAGGCTGCACTGTTCGGCACGGGATTCAATCCCATCGTGCGGGCGCTGCGCATCGGGGTGATCGGTTGCGGTGGTACAGGCAGTGCAGTGGTTTCGCTGCTGACCAGACTGGGTGTGGGTCACCTGGCGTTGATAGACAACGACACGATCGACACAACCAATCTCAACCGTGTCCACGGATCGCACGCCGCGGACGTGCCTGCGAAGCTGGCCAAGGTGGACATCCTCGCCCGCGAAATCGAGGCGTGCGGCTTGGGCAACCACGTAGTCACCCGGCGTGCGTGGGTGGGCGATCCATCGCTGCGTGACGTTCTGCGGTCTTGTGACGTGCTTTTCGGTTGCACCGATGACAATCAAGGCCGGCTCACCCTGAACCGGCTTGCCCACTACTACGGGATTCCGCTGATCGACGTGGGGTTGCGCATGCGGTCGGCTAGAAGCGGTGCGGACTACGACATGACGGGCCGCGTCACGACAATCAGGCCCGGCAACCCTTGCCTGATGTGCCTTGGCGTTGTCAACGCCCAGCGCGCTGCGGCCGAAGGACTACAACGCAATGATCCTGCGGAGTTTGAACGCCGCAAGGCCGAAGCGTATGTGGAAGGCGGCGGCGACCCAGCCCCGGCAGTGGTCACGTTCACGACCAGCATTGCTTGCGCCGCGGTGGATGAGTTGATCCAGGGTTTGACCGGTTTCCGAGGCCAAGGTGGCATGACGCACAACCGCATTCGCCGATTCGACCGTGTGGAGGATCGTTCGATGACGTGCCGACCGGTTGCGACATGCCCCATCTGCGCAACCGAGGCCACCTGGGGCCGCGGCGACGTGAACCCATACCTCGGCGTGATCGGGTGACTGTATGAAGCACCTTTTTGCGTTGATGCTGCGCCGCCTCGGTTTTTTGGAATTCGACCTTCTCGTGAAACGAGTCGATCGACATCCGGGCAAGGTCGAAATCCCGGCCGGTGAATTGTGGATGGTAGTGGACGGCGGCGTTGAGAAATGGGCGTGTCTGAGCTGCCCGGGTGGATGCGGCGTGCAGATATCGCTGTCGCTGAATCCCGAACGCCGGCCACGTTGGGAGGTTGAGCATGACTCGTGGTGGCGCCCCACGGTTTTCCCCTCGGTCCATCAGCAGAAAATGTGCCGATGCCATTTTTGGATCCGGAAGGGGCTGATCGAATGGTGCAAGACTTGAGCACTTGGAAGGTCGAAACCCGATCGGAGACAGTGCGGAACACAGCCGTCGACGCCACTACGCTGACCGACGGGAAGGACAATAGGCAACCGGGCCGCCTGCACACGACGTAGACACCGACGGCAGTCGTGGAACACGGTGAATGGAGGTTGACCAGAACCAACGCGGCACCAACAACACCGGCGGACGCACCTCACACTCAGCTGTTGGGCTGCTTGTGAACAGGCAAACAGTCTGAGAAAGCGCTGTGAAGCCGCGTCACCCTGTCCATGAGCTCCTGGCTGCCCGTCAAGGTCGCGAGCAGTCGGTAGGCGAGATGCATCAGTCCTGCGGAGAACCTGAGGACGGTTTCGGCCAGTTCCGCCGGGAAACCCGTTCGAACGCGTGCGAGCGGATGGATGCCCACGTGGACAAAGGAATTCAGTGCGTGTCGGGAGAACTGGTTGAACTGGGCCAGCGGGGCGACCAGGCCTGGTGGCGCGACTTTCTCAATCTCTGCCAACATGCCCAGGTTACCCGGGAGGTTCTTTGCGCCCTTCTCGGCCGCAAGGCTCAGCGGCATGGCGAGCTTTTCAACTTGCGCAGGATTCGCCGCAAAAAGCAACCACGCCGCCCGCAGCAGTCCCTCGTACTGCATGCGCAAGACCGCGGCAGCCGAATTCATTGCACCGACCTGGGCCGCGGCTCTGACCGCCAGCGCATGCTCCAAGGCACCCAGCACCGCAGCGGCGGCGAGCTCGTACCGTGGATCGCTGGTGGGCAGCGCCAACTCTTGCGCCGGGAATTCGGCAAGCAACGCATGTTCGAACTCGGTCATTCACTGCAGGCGCTGGGACAGAAGAGGGGCAGACATCTGGAGGATGCTATCGGTGTCGCGCAACCCTTGGTAAACGCCAACACCTGTGTCCATGCAGACTTATTCAGAACCTGTCGTCTTGGGAACCACCTGGCTCAGTCACACATCCTCCTGCAAGGCGAGCCGGGCAATGGCAAAACCGTCCTTGCCGAGGCCCTGGCAGGCGAGCTGTGCATCGCCTTCCTGGAAGTCACCTACGGGCCGGTTGCCTCCAAATGGGTTGGCGAGCTTGCGGCCCTGCTCACCCGCACCTTCGCCCTGGCCCGCGCCAGTGCCCCGTGTGTGATGTTCATCGACGACATCGACTCGTTCCTCAAATCGCGTGACGCCCAAGGCAGCTACGCGGAAATGCCGGTGGTCACCAACGTCATGCTCACCGAGATGGTGGCACTTTGCCGCACGGGTGAATGCAGTCATTCACGTTCGACGGGCTGAGCCACGGCTTCGATCGTGATCAGCCAATCGACGAACGACTCGTCAGTGGTGTATGGCACGAGCCTGCCCAAAACCCCAGCCATATTTAAACTGGCGTGGTTGCTTTTCCTATCCGTTGGATTCGCCTGACCCCCTTTTATGCGACAGCCCTGCATGCCCACCACTCTCACGCCGTCCGAAAAGTTGCTGCAACTGCTGCCCGAGGCGGTGGTGCAAACCGATGCGCTGTGGGAGATCACTTATCTGAATCCGGCGTGGCAGAAGCTCACCGGCCATGCTGTGGAGGCGGCGCTCGGCAGGTCTCTGCTCGAATTTGTGCACCCCGACGACATTGGCACCATGCGCTCGGGCATGCCGGTGTTCCGGTTGCGGTTTGCCGACGCGGACTACCGCTGGGTGCGTCTGCAGCTCCACCCGGAGACGGATGCTGCGGAGCGGGTGATCAGCCGCCAGGGTGTGCTGATTGAGATCACCGAGGTCACCGAGCAGGTGCTGGTGGAGATTCGCCAGCGCTTTCTGCGCCTGCTGGAAACCATTGATGGCGTGGTGTGGGAAGCTGAAATCGGCGTGGGCAATACCTTCCTGAGCCCGCAGGTCGAGCGCTTGTTCGGTTACTCCGTGGAAGAGTGGCGGGCTGACCCGGGCTTCTGGCGGGCGCATGTGCATCCCGATGATCTGGAGCAGGCCGTGCTGATCGACGATGCCGCCTACAACGCCACGCACAGCCATGCCTACGAGATGAGCTATCGGCTGATTGCCAAGTCCGGCAAGGTCGTGTGGGTGCGTGACCTGTGCCGCGCAGTGGTCGAGCCGGGTCGGCCGAACCGCATGATCGGCCTGATGATCGACGTGACCCAGCAGAAGAACACCGAGCTGGAGTTGGTGCGCTCCGAAAACCGCTATTCGCTGGCGACCCGCGGGTCCAACGACGGTATTTGGTATTGGAACTTGTGCACGGACGCCCTGCATGTGTCCGGGCGCTTTCACCAGATCGTCGGGCTAGCTGGCGGCGATCATGTGCATGACGGTGGCTGGCGCTTTCTGGAGCGGCTCATCGATCCCGAGGATCGCGGGCGCGTGCAGGCGGCCTACCGCAGGCACCTGGCGGGGAACAGCCCGAACTTTTCGGTGGATTTCCGCGCCTTCCACGGGGCTGGGCGGCTGGTGTGGGTCAATTGGCGCGG
>MESL01000013.1 GCA_001770955.1 Burkholderiales bacterium RIFCSPLOWO2_12_FULL_65_40
CGCTCTATCACTGCTTGCCAGACCATCTTGTTTCTGATTCCAGAGAAATCAGAAGATTACGACGGTTTCCTTCCAAACACCTTGAAAGGGGTGGTCCTCAGGACTGAAACTCACGTCGTTCAGGCGCGGGGCGGCATCGCCGTGGGCATCGGTCACCAGCTCCATCAGCAGCACGCCGTCGTGAAAGTTGAACGGCTGGGGGACGCGCACGCCCGCCGCAGCCAGGCGGTAGAGCGCATCGACCTCGGCGTTTTGCCAGGCGGCCTCTTGCTCCTGGCGGCCAAACCTGCTGCCCTTGGCCATGGCACGGGCCGAGCGCGAGTTTTTGACCTTGCGGTTCTCGGTGTAGTCCACCGCCTGGCGAAAGCTGCGCTGGTGGGCCTCTTTGTAGATCTTGGCGCAGCGGGTTTCGTCGCCGAGGCGCACCACGAAGACCATGGCTTCCTTGCCGCTCATGAGTTGCCGAACCACGGTGTCGATCAAGCCTTCGTCGATGAGGGACTGCAGTCTGGGGGGTGCTTTCATAGGGGGTGCATGGTAGCGCGCTGGCCCGGGCTGGTGACCGGCGGCCGCGGTGGGCAGGCACTACGACAGGTAGGCACAAGGCCTCCTGGATAGGGGCAAAAACAGGCTCTAGAGATCGTCCATATTGCGCAGGCAGCTACAAATTTAGTAGCAATCGAGGCCGGCGCAGAAACGGACCGCCTGAGGCTAGGCGCCATGACAGGCCGGCGGCACTGTGTAAAAATACAGTATCAATAGCCTACCCAGCCGACCCCATGGACCTGTTTGACGATCTGCCCATAGCTACCGAAGACCTGCGCACCGCCATGGCGCCCGGTGCCGTGCTGCTACGCGGTTGGGGCCGGGCGGACGACGTGGGGATATTGGCCGCCGTGGAGGCTGTCATCTCCCAGGCGCCGCTGCGGCATATGCAGACGCCGGGCGGTCACACCATGTCCATCCAGACCTCGCGCTGCGGCAGCATGGGCTGGGTGTCCGAGCCCGGCGGCTACCGTTATGCCGCCATCAACCCCCACACCCGCCAGCCCTGGCCCGCCATTCCGCCCAACATGGTGGACTTTGCGGTGCTCGCCGCTGCCGAAGCCGGATACCCCGACTTTGTGCCCGACTCCTGCCTTATCAACCAGTACCTGCCCGGCAACAAACTCGGCCTGCACCAGGACCGCGACGAACGCGACCTGCGCGCGCCCGTGGTGTCCCTGTCACTGGGCCTGCCCGCCACCTTTTTGTTCGGCGGCCTGCAGCGCAGCGGCAAAACCCAGCGTTACCGCCTGGCCCATGGCGATGTGGTGGTCTGGGGCGGTCCCTCGCGCCTGGCCTTCCACGGTGTGTTGCCCGTGGCCGATGGCCACCACCCGCTGGCGGGAGGGCGACGCATCAATATCACCTTTCGCAAGGTCGGCTGAGGGGCCAGTGAATGGGCGACGGCAATGTGTCGCATATGCCGCCAATTAGGCTCTGATGCCTATGAAATATGCGCAAACAGCTCCCGAAACAATAGCAGTTTAAGCAACTACAAACAAGGCGCGCAACCGCACGCCTGCAAGCGCACATGCGCCTCGCTGTCCCAGTTCGGGGGCAGCTGGTGTTTGGCTTGCAGGTAGTGGTAGGTGAAGACGTCAAGATAGGCCGCCATCACCTGTGCGACCCGCGCTTCGCCCGCCAGCGCCATGCACAGCGCGGCCACCTCCAGGGTGCACAGATGCGCCAGGTTGGCCGACTGGCGCAGCCGGTAGCGCGACAGCGCTTCGGGTTGCAGGCTGAGCACGGGCAGGTGGTCGAGGTACGGGCTTTTGCGGAACATGCGGCGCGCCTCGGGCCAGGTGGCGTCGAGCAGCACGAACAGCGGGCGCGGCGCAGGTTGCTCGGCCGCAGGCGAGGCGGGCGGCACCTGCGTCACCACCCGCTGTGGCTCGACGAAATCGCCCGGAAACACCAGATACGGCTGCCACTGCGGATCGGCCAGCAGGGCCAGCAGCCCGGGATGCACCTCGGTACGCGCCCAGCCAAAGGCAAAGGTGTCGGCCACCCCATCGGCCACCAGCCAGCCGGTGTTGCTGGGTTTGAGCGGCTCGGTGTCGGCCATCAGCAGGCAGAAGCCCGCACGCGTGGGGACTTGCGGGCGCAAGGCGCACAGGCAGTGGCTGGGCCGAAGGCGGCAGCCGGCGCAGCGCTCGCCGCTGGGGCCGCCCCGGGCCAGGAAGGGCTTGGCGCTGCGCGCCAGGCGTTCGGCACGCAGCCGGGCGACGGCGTGCGGCGGGGGGGCAGGCGTCACGGCCCGCCCACGCATTCGAGTGCGAACAGCGGCAGATCGGCCTGCCGGCTCAGCCAGACGCCGCCGCCCAGCTCGGTGAAATGCTCCGCCAGGCCCCGGCGGTACAGGGCGGCGCGGTGGCGGAACATGCGCGGGTCGGTCAGTTCGTCGTCGATGATGTCGCGCTCGTAGTCTTCGCGCGCCACGGCCTCGACATACAGGGCGCCACGGCTCAGACGGCCCAGGTTGTGCAGGGCGCGCTGGAGGTCGGGCGGGCTGAGGTAGGGCAGCACGCCCTGGCAGATGACGAGGTCAAACGGCTTGCTGGCCTGGTAGTCCACCACCGAGCCGCGCTCCCAGCCATAGCGCTCACACAGGTAGTCGCTGAACTCCACGCCCTGGTAGCTCGCATCCGGAAAGTGGCGGGCCACCACGTCGCGCCACAGGCCGATGCCACAGCCGACGTCAAGCACGCGGAGCACCGGCACGCGCAGGTACTGCAGGTAGCTGCAGACAAAGGCGCCGAGCCGGGCGATGTGCTCCGGGTCGACCACGCTGGTTTTCTTGTCGAAGTAAAAGCGCTGGTAGTACGCCTCGTCGAAGATCGTTGCACTGGCTGATTTCACGCGCTCGTTCCTTCCAGATCAGGCACCGGGCGCGCGGAGCCCCCTGCCGCACAGGTGTTGGCCACAGACCACCGCCCTTGAACCGCTGGCACCGTTCTCAAGAAATGTCGACCTTGAGGTAATGGGCGCCCGCAATGGGGTTGTGGTAGTAGGGCGGGATTTCCTCAAACCCGAGATCGGCATAGAGGGCCCGCGCAGATTCCATCTCGTCGAGCGTATCGAGCAGCACGCAGGCATACCCTGCCTGGCGCGCGGCGTCGAGCATGGCCTCGGCCAGTTGCCGGCCCAGGCCAAAGCCCCGAAAAGCCTTGCGCACGAACAGGCGCTTCATCTCGCTGGCATTGGGGTAGTCGGCGTTGTCGATCGGGCGCAGCGCGCAACAGCCTGCGGCAGCGCCATCCACAAGTGCCAGCAGCAGGGCCCCACGGGGGGGGGCGTAGTCGCCCGGCAGGCTGTCGAGCTCGGCATCGAATTGCTGAAAGCACAGATCAACGTCCAGGCTCGCGGCATATTCCTTGAAGAGCTCGCGCACGGCAACCAGGTCATCGGCCCCACGGGGGGTCAGCAAAGTGATGGGAGGCGTATCCACTTCTCGAAGGTGTCTTTGGGGAGAGGCACAGTGTAACGGCCCCGCCCCAGCCCCCCGGGCGGCGCGGCGGATCAGGCTTCGGCGAGCAGTTGCTCGATCAGCCTGTGCAACTCGGCGATGTTGGGGGCGCCCACATAGGTTTTCACGATCTGCCCGCGCTTGTTGACGATGTAGGTGGTGGGTGTGATGCGCACATCGCCCCAGGCCTTGGCCACGGCGCCGGTGTTGTCCAGGGCGACCTTGAACGGCAGTTTGCGCGACTCGGCAAAGTTCACCACATAGCTCGGCGGGTCGTAGCTCATGGCCACGGCCAGAGTGTCAAATCCGCGCGCCTGGTAATTCTGGTAGGTGGCAACAAGGTCCGGCATTTCGGCCACGCAGGTGGTGCAGCTCGTCGCCCAGAAATTGACCAGGGTCACCTTGCCACGCAGGTCCGCCGTGGTCTGGCTCGAACCATCGAGCAGCACGAAGGTGGATTCGGGCGCCGCAGACTGGCCACTGCCGAGCAGCGCCCAGGTGCCCACCGAGGCGGCGACGGCCAGTGCCACCGCAATCAACGCATGTTTGAACCGCATACAACTTCCCAAGAAAATGGCCGCCATTGTGCGGCAGGCCGGGCCCTACAGCGTGTCGGACACGCCGGCGCACCAAAGGTTCACCCCGTCCGGCAGGCATCGGCACATCTGCCGATAATCCACCGAATGAAAAAAATCCTTGGCATGGCGGCCTTGGCAATACTTGCCGCCTGCAGCCCCGCGCTGAACTGGCGCCAGGTTTCGCTGGCCGAAGCGGGACTGGTCGCCAGCCTGCCCTGCAAGCCCGACCGGGTCGAGCGCGCCGTCGAGCTGGCCGGTACGTCCGTGACCATGCACATGATGGGGTGCGAGGCCGAAGGCGCCACGTTTGCCGTGGCCTGCGCCCGGCTGAACGACCCGGCCCTGGCGGGTGCCGCACTGACACACTGGCGCGCTGCGGTGATGGCGGGCATGCGGGCGCCCGCTGAGGGGCAACCCGGCACGCCAGAGCCTTCGCCCTATCTTCCGGCGGGGGCGCTCGAACTGCCCCAGTCTGTCCGGGTGTCGGCCCAGGGGCGCAACGCCGAGGGCCACGCCGTGGCGGCGCAGGCCGTCTGGTTTGCACGCATGAAGTCCGCACAGGTGCATGCGTGCCACGCCGTGCTGTTCAGTGCCCGCCCCGATCCCGCTGCGGCCGACCCGTTCTTCGCCGGACTGGAGTTGCAGTGACCGTGCTCACGCGGCGCGCGGCCGCTCTGGTTTTTCTGGCGTTTGCCTTTGCCTATTTTTTGTCTTCTTTGCTGCGCGCCGTGACGGCGACCCTGGCGCCCACCCTGGCCCAGGAGTTCATGCTCCAGGCGCGCGATCTGGGGCTGTTGTCGGGCGGCTATTTTCTGGGGTTTTCGGCCACCCAGTTGCCCCTGGGGAAGTGGCTTGACCGCCATGGCCCCCGCAAGGTCCAGCTGGGTTTTCTGGGGGTTGCGGTTGCGGGGTGTCTGGTGTTCTCGCTGGCCGACAATTTTGCCGGGCTGCTGGCGGGACGTGTTCTGGTGGGCGCCGGTGTCAGCGCCTGCCTGATGGCCCCGCTCACGGGCTACCGGCGCTGGTTCACGCCCACCGCACAGATGCGGGCCAATTCCTGGATGCTGATGACCGGCTCGCTCGGCATGGTGGCCTCCACACTGCCCGTGCAGTGGCTGCTTCCCGTGCTGGGATGGCGACCACTGTTCTGGGGGCTAGCGGCGCTGGTGCTGTTGTCGATGGCGTGGATGGCCCTGGGGGTGCCTCGCTGGCATACGGCAGACAGTGCACCGGCCACCCCCGGCGCCACCACCGAAGACGGCTATGGGATGGTCTGGCGCAACCCCTACTTTCAGCGCCTGGCGCCACTGGGCTTCTTCAGCTACGGAGGCATGGTGGCCATGCAGACGCTCTGGGCAGGCCCCTGGATGCAGAAGGTGGCGGGGTACACGCCCCTGGAGGCTGCCACCGGTCTTTTCTGGATCAATGTCTCGATGCTGTGCACCTTCTGGGCCTGGGGCATGGTCAACCCCTGGCTGCTGCGCAAGGGACTGGGGGCCAACCGTCTGATGACCCTGGGTCTGCCATGGAGCCTGGTGGTGCTCGCACTGATCGTTGTCCTGGGCCCGCAGGCGGGAGCCGGGGCCTGGGCGCTGTTCTGCATGACCAGCACCTTCGTCTCCCTTTCGCAGCCAGCACTGGCCATGACATTTCCGCAGGCCCTGGCCGGGCGTGCGCTGTCGGCCTACAACCTGGTGATCTTTGTGGGCGTGTTCGTGGTGCAGTGGGGGGTGGGCCTGGCGGTCGATGGCCTGGCTGCGGTGGGCGCGTCCACCCTGGTCTCGTACCAGGGCGCCATGGCACTGTACCTGGCCTGCAATGCGGCGGCCTATGCGTGGTTCGTGCTGCGCGGGCGCAGCGATAATGCCTACCCTACCGTCCCAACATGAGCACGCGCATTTTCATCATCGCCCACGCCCCGCTGGCCCATGCGCTGCGTGAATGTGCCCTGCATGTCTTCCCGGACTGTGCCGAGAGCCTGATGGTGCTCGATGTGCAGCCCGAGGCGCCCCCCGAAAACACCCTGGCCCTGGCCCGCAGCCTGCTGGAGTCACACGGCGGCGCACCCCTGCTGGTGCTGACCGATGTGTTTGGAGCCACGCCCTGCAACATTGCGCAACGACTGGTGGAAGGCCGTCAGGCCAGGCTGGTGACCGGCGTGAACCTGCCGATGCTGCTGCGCACCGTGTGCTACCGGGCCGAGCCGCTGGACGCCCTGGTCCAGCGCGCCGTGGTGGGGGGCACCCAGGGAGTGATGCAGGTGGCCATCACGGCACCCCAGAACCAGAACACGAGACCGCATGATCAAAACCCACACGACCATCAGCAATAAGCTGGGCCTGCACGCCCGCGCATCGGCCAAGCTCACCAAACTGGCCGGCAGCTTTCCCTGCGATGTCTTCATGAGCCGGGGCGAGCGCCGCATCAATGCCAAAAGCATCATGGGCGTGATGATGCTGGCGGCGGGCATGGGCACCACGGTGGAGATCGAGACCAGTGGCGAGCGCGAGCAGGAAGCCATGGACGCGCTGCTGGCGCTGATTGCCGACAAGTTCGGCGAAGGCGAATGAGCATGGGCCCGGCGGCACCCTCCGTGCGGGCTGAAAGGAGAGGGCAATGACGTTTTCCGTTCCGGGCCTGGCCGTGGCGCGTGGCATTGCGATCGGACGTGCCGTGCTGGTGGGCTCCAGCCGCGTGGAAGTGGCCCACTACTTCATTGAGCCGCACCAGATCGAGAGCGAGATCGACCGCGTGCGCCATGGCCGCAATGCCGTGGTGGACGAACTGCAGCGCCTGCAGGGCGAAATGCCGCCGGATGCACCGCATGAACTGGCCGCCCTGCTGGACGTGCATTTGATGCTGCTGCAGGATGAAATGCTGACCAGCGGCGTCAAGCACTGGATCACCGAGCGCCTGTACAACGCCGAATGGGCGCTGACCACGCAACTGGAAGTGATCGGCCGCCAGTTCGACGAGATGGAGGACGACTACCTGCGCGAGCGCAAGGCCGATCTGGAACAGGTGGTGGACCGCATCCTGCGCCACATGAAGGGCATGCCCCATCCGGTGGCGCCGCCCCCAAGCAGCCCGCGGCGCAAGACGCAGCAGGATCTGCTGCTGGACGACACGGTCGACGTGCCCCTGGTGCTGGTGGCGCACGACCTCTCGCCCGCCGACATGCTGCAGTTCAAGAAGAGCGTGTTCGCCGGTTTCGTCACCGACGTGGGCGGCAAGACCTCGCACACCGCCATCGTGGCGCGCAGCATGGACATCCCGGCGGTGGTGGGCGCGCGCGCGGCCAGCCAGCTTGTGCGCCAGGACGACTGGGTCATCATCGACGGCGATGCGGGCGTGATGATCGTCGATCCCTCGCCCATCATCCTGGCCGAGTATGGCTTTCGCCAGCGCCAGATTGAGCTGGAGCGCGAACGCTTGTCGCGGCTGCGGCATACGCCGGCGGTCACGATCGACGGCCACAAGGTCGATCTTCTGGCCAATATCGAAATGCCGGGCGATGCGGCGGTGGCCGTGGCGGCCGGCGCGGTCGGCGTGGGCCTGTTCCGCACCGAATTCCTGTTCATGGGCCGCCTGGGCAACCTGCCCGACGAGGAAGAGCAGTACCGGGCCTACCGCGAGGCGGTCGAAGGCATGCAGGGCCTTCCCGTGACCATCCGCACCATCGACATTGGCGCCGA
The DNA here is from genome assembly GCA_001770955.1 of Burkholderiales bacterium RIFCSPLOWO2_12_FULL_65_40. Classification (GTDB taxonomy): domain Bacteria; phylum Pseudomonadota; class Gammaproteobacteria; order Burkholderiales; family Burkholderiaceae_C; genus Simplicispira. Next base: position 7,785 of record MESL01000013.1, read on the forward strand.
CAAGCCGCTGGACAAGGTGCACCGCGACGACACCCTGAACCCCGCTCTGGGCCTGCGCGCCATCCGCTGGAGCCTGGCCGATCCGGCCATGTTCCGCACGCAGCTGCGCGCCGCGATGCGCGCCGCCGCACATGGGCAGGTGAACATCCTCTTTCCGATGCTGGCGCATCCCAGCGAGATTGCACAGACGATGGCGCAGGTGCGCCTGGCGCGCGCCGAGCTGGATGCACGCGGCGCCGTGTACGGGCCAGCCCGCCTGGGAGCCATGATCGAAGTGCCCGCTGCTGCGCTGATGGTGCGGTACTTCCTGCAGCATTTCGATTTTCTGTCGATCGGCACGAACGACCTCATCCAGTACACCCTGGCCATCGACCGGGCGGACGAATCGGTTGCGCACCTCTACGATCCCATGCATCCGGCCGTGCTGCGGCTGGTGGCCGACGTGATTGCCGAATGCCGTGCACAAGGCAAGGGCGTCTCGGTGTGCGGTGAAACAGCGGGCGATGTGACCATGACGCGCCTGTTGCTCGGGCTGGGGCTGCGGAGTTTCTCGATGCACCCGGCACAAATCCTGGCCATCAAGCAGGAAGTGCTGCGCGCAGACACCCGCAAACTGGCCGTGTGGGCCCAAAGCGTGTTGTCCGGGAACGCAGAAACGCCCCCCGTCACGGCCTGACCTCTTCGGGTGCCGCTCTAACGCAGCGCCGCCTCGTACAAGCTCTGCACCTTGGGCACGTTCTGTTCCAGCTCGCGGATGCGCTGCGGGCCACTGGGGTGGGTGGACAGAAAGGCCAGCCCGCCCTGGGCAGACCCCGTGGCGTTGCCCATTTTTTGCCACAGGCTGACAGCGGCCGCCGGGTTGAAGCCCGCACGCGCGGCCAGCTCCAGGCCCACCAGGTCGGCATCGCTTTCATCGCTGCGGCTGAACTTCAGGGTCAGGAGCTGCCCCCCCAGGCTGGCCGCCAGGTTGCCCAGATCCCCCAGGCCCAGCAGCTGAGAACCCAGGCGCAGGCCCAGGTTCGTGGCCTGCGTCTTGGCAATGCGTTCGCGTGCATGCTCGCGCAGCGCATGGGCCATTTCATGCCCCATGATCATGGCCGTTTCGTCGTCGGTCAGCCGGAGCTGGTCGAGGATGCCGGTGTAGAACGCGATCTTTCCACCCGGCATGCAGAACGCGTTGATCTGCTTGCTGCCGATGAGATTGACCTCCCAGCGCCAGTCGCGCGCACGGTCGTTCCAGGGCGTGGTGAAGGGTATCAGCCGGCGCGCGATGGTATGCAGGCGCACCAGTTGCGGGTGCCCTGCGGGCGCCAGGGCACGCTGGGCCCGCGCCTGGGCCAGCAACTGGCCGTATTGCTGCACGGCGGACTGCTCCAGGGTCTCGGCAGGCACCAGGCGCCGCAGGCTGGACGCCGACCCCACCTCCACCTGGGCCAGCACCGGTGCCGCCGCGCTGGCCCCAGCGGCGAGCAGAAACGCCCGGCGCGCGGACCACAACGAGGAAGGAAGAGATGCTAGAGAAGGGCAGAGAAAGCACATCCGGGAATAATAGACATAAACGCCCCACCCCATGCCAGACAACATCCCGACTTCGGCCCCCGCCACCCCTACCCGTGCCTCCTGGCTGCAGACCCTGCGGGTGTACCTGGAGCCCGCCAGCCTGCGCATGCTCACGCTGGGGTTTTCTGCCGGTCTGCCCCTGCTGCTGGTGCTGGGCACGCTGAGCTTTCGCCTGCGCGAGGCAGGCGTTGACCGCAGCACCATCGGGTATCTCAGCTGGGTGGGGCTGGCCTATGGTTTCAAATGGGTATGGGCACCGCTGGTGGACCGCATGCCGCTGCCGCTGCTCACCCGCCTGCTGGGGCGCCGACGGGGCTGGCTGCTGTTGTCGCAGGTTCTCATCGTGGCAGGACTGGTGGGCATGGCACTGGCCGACCCGCGCCAGACGCTCGGCCCCATCGTCTGGTGCGCACTGGCGGTGGCCGTGGGTTCGGCCACGCAGGACATTGCGCTGGACGCCTTCCGCATCGAGTCGGCCGATGCCAACCACCAGGCGGCCCTGGCGGCCACGTACCAGACCGGGTATCGGCTGGCGATGATCTGGGCGGGCGCCGGGGTGCTGTGGATTGCCGCACGCGCCGAGGTGGCGCCTGCGCTGGGGCAGGCACTGGTGCAAGGCGCCGCCGCTTACCAGAACGGAGCCTGGCAGACCGCCTACCTGGTGATGGCCGCCTCGATGGCTGTGGGCATGGTCACGGTGCTGTTCTCGCGCGAACCCCGGCCCGTGGCCCTGCCCCCGGCCCGCGATGCGGCGGAATGGCTGCGCGGCGCTTTGATCGAGCCGTTTGCCGACTTTCTGCGCCGCTACGGCTGGCAGGCCGCGCTGATCCTGGCGCTGATCGCCGTCTACCGCATCAGCGACGTGGTGATGGGCATCATGGCGAACCCGTTCTATGTGGACATGGGCTTCACCAAGGACGAGGTGGCCGCTGTGACCAAGGTGTATGGCGTCATCATGACGCTGGCGGGGGCCTTCGTGGGTGGGGTGCTCTCCATGCGCTTTGGCGTGATGCGCATCCTGATGCTGGGCGCCGTGCTCAGTGCATGCACCAATCTGCTGTTTGCCTGGCTGGCCGGACACGGACATGACGTTACAGCGTTGATCGCCGTGGTCTCGGCCGACAACCTGGCCAGCGGTATCGCCTCGGCGGCGTTCATTGCCTACCTGTCGAGCCTGACCAACGTGAGCTACTCGGCCACGCAATATGCGCTGTTCAGCTCCATGATGCTGTTGGCACCCAAGTTCGTGGCGGGCTTCTCGGGGGACTACGTCAACGCTTTTGGCTACGCGCAGTTCTTTACGGCCACCGCCCTGCTGGGGGCCCCCGTGCTGGCGCTGGTATGGCTGGCCTCCAAAGCAAAAACAGCCACCAGCGCTTTACCATAAAGCGCAAGCAGCTATTATTTTAGTAGTTCTCAACTCCCATCGCATTCTGGCGTTTACCGGGGCTTTACCCTCGCGACATGGCAAGGTGACACCCTGGCGGCACCCTGCAACCTGGCCTTCAACCACCACGAAACTGACACCATGGGCACCCCACTGCTGATGATCGAAGACGACACCCGCCTGGCGCAGATGGTGGGTGAATACCTGGGCCAGTCGGGCATGCAGGTCACCCACCGGGGCGACGGCGCCAGCGGGCTGGCGCAGCTGCAGGGCACGGAGGGCGGCGCGCTGCCGGACCTGGTCATCCTCGATCTGATGCTGCCCGACATGGACGGACTGGACGTGTGCCGCCGCATCCGCGCGCTGCCCGGGCCTGCCGCACAGGTGCCGGTGCTCATGCTCACTGCCAAGGGCGATCCGATGGACCGCATCATCGGCCTGGAAATCGGGGCCGACGATTATCTGCCCAAGCCTTTCGAGCCACGCGAACTGCTGGCCCGCATCCGTGCCATCCTGCGCCGCCGCACGGATGGCGGGCAGCCTGCCAACCCGGCGCTGCGTTTTGGATCGCTGGAAATTGATCGCGACGCACGCACCGTCACCGTGGCCGGTCAGGCCGCCGAGCTGACCTCGTACCAGTTTGACCTGCTGGTGGCACTGGCCGAGCGCGCGGGCCGCGTGCTCACGCGCGACCAGATCATGGAAGCCGTGCGCGGGCGCGAGCTCGAAGCTTTCGACCGCTCCATCGACGTGCACATGGGCCGCATCCGCGCAGCCATCGAGCACGACCCCAAAACACCCCGCCGCATTCTGACCGTGCGCGGCGTGGGGTATGTGTTTGCCAAGCAGCAGGACTGACTGCATCGACCCCTATGGCTTTTTCGAACCCGTTCTCCCGCCGTCTGTACCTGCGCATCTGGCTGGCCGTGGTCGGGGGCGTGGCCGTGCTCACCCTGGTGGTGGGCTGGGCGTGGCGGATGGCGGCCGAGCAGAACGCACAAACCTTCTCGCCCCCCTCCCGCGAACTGGTGTTGCGCAATGCCCAGGGCGATATCGTGGTGCGTGGCCTGGCCACCCGCCAGCGCATGGATCCGGGTGAGGGTTCGGAGTACCGCATCGAAGCCGAGTCGGGCGAGTCCTTCAGTCTGCAGATGGCCCCCCGCAGCCCGCGCCCCGATCGCCAGGGGCGGCCCGGCGCCCCGGCACCGCATGGCGCGGCGTTCTGGATGCGCCCGCCCTTTGGCTTTGTCTGGATGCTCGCCCTGGTGGGCATTGCTGTGGCCGTGGGGGTGTTTCCCATCATCCGGCGGCTCACACAGCGGCTGGTGGCCTTGCAACGCAGTGTGCAGCGCTTTGGCGAAGGCGACCTGTCGGTCCGGGTACCCGCGCAGGGACATGACGAGATCGCCGATCTGGCACGCCAGTTCAACGCGGCCGCCGGGCGCATTGAAACCTTGGTGAATTCGCACAAATCGCTTCTGGCCAACGCCTCGCACGAGCTGCGCTCGCCTCTGACACGCATCCGCATGGGGATGGAGCTGATGGGCGGCCAGCAGCCCTCCCCCGCCTTCCGTGAGGAAATCCTGCGCAACATCGCCGAACTCGACCAGCTGGTGGATGAAATCTTGCTGGCCAGCCGCCTGGATGCCCGCGAGGCAGACGTCGGGACGGTCGAGGAAGTCGATCTGGTGGGTCTCGCTGCCGAAGAATGCGCGCGCATTGACGCCGATCTGGAGGTGGACGCCACCGCCGAATCGCTGCAGGTGCAAGGGGTCTCGAAACTGCTGCGCCGTGCGTTGCGGAACCTGCTCGAAAACGCCCGCCGCTACAGCCAGGGCGAAATTTCCGTGCGCATCCTGCACCAGCACGGTCAGGCCGAGGTACGGGTGTGCGACCACGGCCCCGGGGTGCCTGTGGCACAGCGCGAACGCATCTTCGAACCCTTCTACCGCCTGCCCGGCGCCAGCGAACGCTCTGGCGGTGTGGGCCTGGGCCTGGCCCTGGTACGCTCCATCGCCTCGCGGCACAGTGGCACCGTGCACTGTGAAGACCATGCGGGCGGGGGTGCGTGCTTTGTACTGCGACTGCCCCTGCAGCCGCAGCAGCACTGATCTGCGGCCTCAGTCCACTGCGATTGGCGCCCCGGGCGGCAATGACAGCGCCTGAATCTCCACGCGGTTGCGTCCTGCACGTTTGGCGGCGTACATGGCCTGATCGGCCGTGTCGATCAGGGTGCTGGCCTGCACCTGCCCTGCTGGCACCCGGGCATGCACGCCCAGGCTGATGGTGACGCGAATTTCCTGTCCGGCCCACAGCACCACCATCTTTTCGATCGCCTGGCGCAAGTGCTCGGCCAACCGCGCTGCACCAGGGGCATCGGTGGCCGGCAGAACGATCAGGAACTCCTCGCCGCCATAGCGGCCGAGGGCATCCTGCGCGCGCAATCCGCCCTTGAGGCAGGCGGCCACCGCCGCCAGGACGGCGTCGCCCGCCAGATGCCCGTAGCTGTCGTTCACCCGCTTGAAGTGGTCGATATCGACCATCATCAATGCCACGGGCCGCTGCTCGCGCACGGCCTGAGCGAGCACGCGATCGAGCGATTCCATGAGCGCCCGGCGATTGGGAACACCGGTCAGCGCATCGAGTTGCGCCAGCTTCTGGTGTTCGGCGTCGGCCCTTTCCTTGCCCATCAGGACGAAGCCCAGGGTCGTGAAGATCAACCCTGCCAGCCCCAACAGGTGGCTGCCCACCTGAATCCAGTGGGGCGTCTGCCACTGCGCCACCTCTCTCCAGCCCAGCATGACGCCCACGCTGCGCTGCAGATACAGCACCGCCACCATCGCTGCCCCGATGGCCAGCAGCATGCGTCCCCGCTCCAGCACGCCGTTGCTGCGCCGCAAGACCTCATGCACCACCATTCCCCCCTGCACGCCGAACAGCACGCCCCCCAGGGCCACACGCACATCGGCCTGCTCGATGAAAACCGCAGAGCCCGCCGCCGCAAGCCCCACGGGAGCCAGCGCGCGCCAGGAGGGGCGGGGCCTGCAAAAAAACAAGCAGACAGCCACCAACGCGAGGGCATACGAGCCCGCCAACAGCACATTGCCGAACACCACCAGCAACGGAGAAAGCCCGACCATGTGCCCATGCACGACAAACAGCGGGAAGGCCAGCGCGAGCATGAGCAAGCTGCTCCCCCAGTGCGCCAGGCCATCGTCATTCCAGCGCCCCAAAGCCACGATCAGAATGGCCAGCGCCATGGACAGCGCCACCACAGGGAACATCAGCAGCAGCGTGGACATATCGACGGGCATAGGACTCCCTATGGCAGGCCTTCTGTGCAGGCCAATGAATATTCGGCCCATTATGCGGTGGACACCCGGTCGGCCCATCTTCCACAATGTCGGCATGACGCACCCTCTTTCCACCCGTTTCACACGCCGCTTCGGCCTGTCCACCCCGATGGCCCTGGCGCCGATGGCCCTGGCGTCCGGAGGGGCCCTGGCGGCCGCCTGCGCGCGCGCCGGTGCGCTGGGGCTGGTCGGCGGCGGCTACGGTGACCTGGCCTGGACACAACGCGAGTACCGCCTGGCTCTGGAGGCGGTCGACACCGGGCGCATTGGCTGCGGTTTCATTACCTGGAAGCTTGACGAGGATGCCTCGGCGCTCGACTGGGTGCTGGACCTGCCCCCCGAACACCGCCCGCGCGCCGTGATGCTCTCGTTCGGCGATGCCCGGCGCTACGCAGCGCGCATTTCTGCCGGTGGCGCAGCGCTGATCTGCCAGATCCAGCGCATGGATCAGGCAGCCAAGGCCGTGGAGGCAGGCGCCGCCGTCCTCGTGGCCCAAGGCGCTGAAGCGGGAGGGCACAGCATGGATTCGCTCAACGGCCGTGCCACCCTGACCTTTGTGCCCGAACTGGCCGACTGGCTGGCCGCCAACGCCCCCGAAACGCTGTTGCTGGCCGCAGGCGGCATTGCCGACGGGCGCACGCTGGCAGCCGCCCTGGTGCTGGGCGCCGATGGTGCACTGGTGGGTTCACGGCTGTGGGCCACGCAGGAATGCCTGGCCCCGCAGGGCGCCAAGGATGTGGCTCTGGCCACCAACGGCGACGGCACCGCGCGCACAGCGATCTTCGACATCCTGCGTCGCAAGAACTGGCCGGCCCCTTACGACTTTCGTGCCATCCGCAATCGCCTGCACCGGCAGTGGGAAGGCCGTGTCGATGCACTGCGCGCCCAGCCCGAGGAAGCCCGCGCCCGCTACGACGCAGGGTGGCAAGAGGGCGATTTCGAGGCAGCCCATGTCACTGTGGGGGAAGGGGTGGGCTTGGTACACGACCTGCCGGACGCTCAGACGGTGATCGAGCGCATGCATCTTGAGGCAAGCACTACTTTGGCACGACACCAGACGACGCCTGATTTCCCGCCCAACCGCAACGGATAGTTACCCTTTGCCGGCTTGGTGGTGGCCCGTCTTCGGTGCGAACAAAAGCATGGCGAAAAACAGCATGAAAAAATGCCGCTCAGTCAACAACTGCAACGGGGTGTCCACCATTGCATACGCCATCCATATTGCCCACAAGCCCGGTCCCATGGCCCCCATCGGGCCGGCATTGCGGCGCTGCCAGAGAAGGACTGCCAGCATGGCCACCCATGCGGCATATATCGCCACGCCCAGCAATCCGCCTTCAATCGCGACAAAAAGAAACTGATTGTGCGGGTGCTTCCCACCCCCATAGAGGCACATATTGGCTGGCTGTGCTGATGCACAGAACGCCGAACGGTAGCTGCCGGTTCCGTGGCCCAGCAATGGACGCTGCTCGATGACGCCTATCGCTTCACGCCAGATCGCCAACCGGTGATCGGCAAGGTTGACATCTCCACGCTGGGCGCTATCGGCACCGCCGAAAGCCTGGATTTCTCGCCAGGTGCGATCCAATCGATTCTGTGCGCTGTCCGACAGCCAAAGCGCAGCACCGCACACCACCACGATACCCGCCAGACACGGCCCCAGCCATGGACGCGGACAACGCACCGCCGCCAGCATCAGCAAGCTTGCAAGCAAAGTGGCATAACCCGTTCGCCCCGGAACCATCCACAGGATATTGATCGCCCCCAACACTGCCAGGCAAGCCAGGGCCCAGCGGACCCAAAGGGGCAGATCCTTTCCGTCCAGTGCCTGCGAAAGCCAGACCAGGACGGCCACGGACATCAGGACGTTGTGCGTAATGTGAACATGAAAGATGGCGTCTCCATCACCCTTGTAAGGCAGCAGCCATGCCCCCGCGCCCGCCATGCCCCAAAGACCATGCGCCACGGAAAGGGCCAGGGTCAACCCCATCGCCAGACTGAATGCCAGCATGCAGCGCTGGCCCCAACGTGTGTCCCGCAGAACCACGGAAAACAGAGGCAGCATCAGCAAAGACAGATTGCGCAGCATTTGCCCACCCACAGCGGCCAGCGGCGCGGAGCTCCATGCCGCAGCCAGAAGCACGCTGCCATACAAAGCCAGGCAAACCATGATCACCGGATGATGCAAGACCGGCGCCCAGCGTCCACGCCAGCTCCCGGCCCACTGCCCTAGCAAAACAACCAGCACGATGGCGGCACCCAACACGCTGTTCAAGGCATTCGACAAAGGGATGGAAAACGCCAATGCCACCAGCAGTGCGCCTGCGAGATCGTGAAGGGAATTTGCCAGTGGCCGCATGGTGTTCCAACCGCGAATGCCCTGCGGGGCACCGTCGGGAGTCAAAAATTCAACGCCGGTTCAGTAACTGGATGGTGCATGCCAGAACCCGACGACCCGCCCCCAAGCCCGGGCGAGATGCCGGGGTGAGGGCAGCAACACCCGCAACAAAAGCACGGCCACGGACTGCAACCGTGCCAGCCGACGCTGACGCGATGCGGCACCCTCTCCCTGGTGTTTTGCCGTGAACAGTATCTTGGACATGGCATGGTGCATGCCACGCAGATACTCCACCTGCAAAGGGCGGGAACCCCGCACCGACCCCCGGTTCACATGAACCACCCGAACGGAAGGCTCCACCACCACCGGAAGCCCCGCCGCGAAAAGACGCAGGCACAGGTCCTCGTCTTCATAGTAAAGAAAGAAGCGCGTATCAAACCATTCCCGTGTGGGCATCGCATCCAGGCGCAGCAGCATCACCGCGCCACATGCGTTGCCCACACACAGAGGCCCCTGGGCCTCTGGTCCACGAGAAATCCACCTTGGGCGCGGCCAGCCATAGTTGAGTTGCAAGCGACCTTTGCTGTCCATCAGCTGTGGCACGATCACCGCAGCCTGGGGCCAGTGGTGTGCTGTCTGCAGCAAGGCCAGGGCATCCTTGGCACCCACCAAACAGTCTGGATTCACAAGCAAGGCATACGGGGTCAGCACTTGCGCAAGCGCCTGGTTGTTCGCAGCTCCAAAGCCGAGGTTGTCATCCAGGCCGATCCATCGCGCCCTGGGCAGGTATTGCGCCACGAGATCCCGAGTTCGATCGTTACTGCCATTGTCCACTATGGTCACATGCGGCCAAGTGGCCAATGACTTGGCCAGGTGTTCTATGCAGTGCGCACTGTTGAAGGTCACCACGACCGCCGTGACGTCGTTTAATGACGGATGATCGCCACACGGCTTCCGGTTGGGTTCCAGGGTTGCGACAAGTTCTGCCGCGCGCGCTGTACGGGCGACCTCATGCATGGGGAACAGTGTCTGCCAATCCAGCCTCACGGCCTTGGGCACCAGCAGCACACAGGGCAGATGCCGGACATTGGCCTCTTGCCCGGTCAACTGTTGCACGAATACAGGGTTGCCGCCTGCGCACAAAGCCGTCCATAGACGGGACAACCCTCCTCGGCAGGCAGGATTGCCACGCACCACCTGCCAAGCCTCGTAGGCGACTCCGGTCTGGCGCACCTGGCGGAGCACGGCCGGCAGATTGCCTTTGTCCACCTCCACCTGAATGACAGGTGCGTGCTGGCGGATGGTCTGCAAGGCTCCGTTCAGTGCGGCAATCTCATGACCTTCGATATCGAATTTGATGAACGAGACATCCTGGACATCCAGCCGCCGAACCAGGGCATCAAGCGAAACCGCTGGCACGATGGTGGCAGCATCCTGGTTTGCATCGCCGTCCTGGCTCACCCGCGCATGCCCCAGATTGCCGTGGCGCTCCATGTGCAAACGCACCTCGCCCTCGCGGTCCGAGATGGCAGCGCACACCACGGTGGATTTGCCCTCCAGGCCATTCCATGCCAGGTTGGCGCGCGCCACATGGGCATAGCTCTGCACCGCATCCACCGCCACCACGGCACCAAAGTCGGCCCCCAGTTCCACGCTGTAGTTGCCGATATGACAACCAAGGTCCAGCATGGTGCTGTGTGCCAGCCGCTCGGCGCCCAGGGCCTGCCGGCAAACCTGCCGGGCCACGGCGATCTCCTCCGCTTCGAAGGAGCCAAACTTGGCGGTGTACCCGCTGACATAGTCACCCGGCATGACGAAATAACGCCGGTGCTGGCGGCCCTGCAGGAAGAACCGCCCCCGCCGCTCCAGCAGCGGGTGCAGAAGCTTGTACCAGTAAACCTTGAACGAAACCCGCAGCCCGGTGTCGATGGGTTGGGTGCCGCTTTCATGCGGCACCTTCGCCAGCGTCGAAGCCGCGGATCCTTCCATGCTCAATGGGCGCCCCTGACGGCCTCACCTGGCTTGAGGCGGTAAACCGTCCCGCAATACGGGCACTTGGCCTCGCCGGTACGCGCCACGTCCAGGTAGACCCGGGGATGGCTGTTCCAGAGCTGCATGTCCGCCTTGGGGCTGGGGCAGTGCACCCCGCCCTGGTGGTTGAGATCTTGGGCCTGCAATTCAACGACGGCTTGGGACATGTTCAGACCTTGGTGAGCCAGTGGGCGTATTTCGGGTTGCGGCCATTGACGATGTCAAAGAACGCGCTCTGGATTTTTTCGGTGATGGGGCCGCGGCTGCCGCTGCCGATCTCGATGCGGTCGAGTTCACGGATCGGCGTGACTTCGGCGGCCGTCCCGGTGAAGAAGGCTTCGTCGGCGATGTAGACCTCGTCACGCGTAATGCGCTTTTGCACGATCTCAAGCCCCATATCCCTGGCGATGTGGAACACCGTGTTGCGTGTGATGCCGTTCAGTGCGCCGGCCGAAAGATCCGGGGTATAGATCACACCGTGCTTGATGACGAAGATATTCTCGCCTGCGCCTTCCGACACGAAGCCCGAGCTATCGAGGAGCAGCGCCTCGTCGTAACCCTCATCGGTGGCTTCCATGTTGGCCAGGATGGAGTTCGTGTAGTTGCTCACGGCCTTGGCCTGCGTCATGGTGATATTGACGTGGTGGCGCGTGTAGCTGCTGGTCTTGACGCGGATGCCGCGCTTCATACCCTCCTCGCCCAGGTAGGCGCCCCAGGCCCAGGCAGCGACCATCAGGTGGATGGTGTTGCCCTTGGGCGAGACACCCAGCTTCTTGTCACCGATCCAGGTCAACGGACGCAGGTAGCACGATTCAAGTTTGTTTTCGCGCACCACGGCTTTCTGTGCCTCGTTTGCCTCTTCCTGGGTGAACGGGATCTTCATGCGCAGGATCTTGGCGCTGTTGAACAGGCGCTCGGTGTGCTCTTCAAGGCGGAAAATCGCCGTGCCGTTCACAGTGTTGTACGCGCGAACGCCTTCGAAGGCGCCGCAACCATAGTGCAGCGTATGGGTCAGCACATGGATCTTGGCATCGCGCCAATCGACCATCTGGCCATCCATCCAGATCTTGCCGTCACGGTCGGCCATCGAGGGAACTACGGGGCTCATGGGGTTCCTTTGGTTTGCAGGGTTCGCAGAGCCCTTGATTTTACGGCGCCTCCGGCCCCGGTTGACTCTCTGTGGGCGACGGTCGCACCAGCGTCCAGCGGGTCAGCCGGCCATGGAGAAATTCGCAGGTGACATGCGAACCGCCGGCATCGGTCCAGCGGTACACCTCTGGCTGCTCGTTCTCCCGGGACTGCAGCGCCCCCAGCGCGCGGGTCATTGCAATGACGTGCATGAGGGTCACGCCCGCACGCAGCCGCGCATTGAGCATCACCGCACTGCCGACATGGCCTATCGGGCTGTCTGCCGCTTTTCTGAGGACCGCCATCAGGCGGGTGAAATGCAGCAACAGCCACATCACCAGAAACCCTGCGGCGGCAGCGACGCCCATCCATCCGTACGCACGGTAGGACGCCACCACCAGGACTGCGCCCACCAGGGGCACCCATGCATTTCTCCAGTTCATACGCCGATTGTCTTATGCCGGTTGCGCCGCATTGTCGTGGAAAGCACGTAGCGGGCTCAAGCAAGCCCCCGCACGACCTCCATGGCCTCCTCGATGCGCTCGACGGCATGAATCTCCAGCCCCTTGATGGCCTGCTTCGGAGCGTTGGCCTTGGGCACCACCGCCACCGAGAACCCCAGCTTGGCCGCCTCCTTGAGGCGCTCCTGCCCACGAGGCGCAGGCCGCACCTCGCCTGCCAGCCCCACCTCGCCAAAGGCGATAAAGCCCTTGGGCAATGCACGACCGCGCAGGCTGGAGGTGATGGCCAGCATCACGGCCAGATCGGCAGCAGGTTCACTGATACGCACACCACCCACGGCGTTGACAAACACATCCTGGTCGGCACACGCCACGCCAGCGTGGCGGTGCAGCACGGCCAGCAACATGGCCAGGCGGTCACGGTCCAACCCGACCGACAGGCGGCGCGGGCTGGGACCACCACCATCGACCAGTGCCTGGATCTCGACCAGCATGGGGCGCGTGCCCTCCAGCGTGACCAGAACGCAGCTCCCCGGCACGGGCTCGCTGTGCTGGCTCAGAAAAATGGCGCTGGGGTTCGTCACCCCCTTGAGCCCGCGCTCGGTCATGGCGAACACCCCGATCTCGTTCACGGCACCAAAGCGGTTCTTGATGGCCCGCACAAGGCGAAAGCTCGAATGCGTATCGCCCTCGAAATACAGCACCGTATCGACCATGTGCTCCAGCACGCGCGGCCCGGCCAGGGCCCCCTCCTTGGTGACATGCCCCACGAGGACGATGGCCACGCCCGAGGACTTGGCCGCACGGGTGAGGTGCGCAGCGCATTCGCGCACCTGCGCCACAGAACCGGGCGCCGAAGTGAGCTGGTCGGAGAACACGGTCTGGATGGAATCAATCACCGCCACCGCGGGCTGCGTGGCATCGATGGTCGCCAGGATTTTTTCCAGTTGAATCTCCGCCAGCACATTCACCTGGCTGTGGTCCAGACCCAGCCTGCGCGAGCGCAGCGCGACTTGTGCGCCGCTTTCCTCGCCCGTCACGTACAGCGTGGGCAAACCGGCCCGCTGCAAGGCGTCGAGCGCCTGCAGCAACAGCGTGGATTTGCCGATGCCCGGGTCACCCCCGATCAGCACCACACCCCCTTCCACGATGCCTCCACCGAGCACCCGGTCGAGCTCGTCGATGCCACTCGGGGTTCGTGCCACGTCCATGGCCTCGATGGCAGATAGCGGGGCCACGGGCTGGGCCATGTTCAAACCTGCAAACTGCGCTCCCCCATAGCGATTCTTGCCCCCACCGGTTTCTGCCAGCGTCTCTGTCAGCGTGTTCCAGGCGTTGCAATGCGGGCATTTGCCGAGCCACTTGGGCGTGCTGCCCCCGCATTCGGAGCAGGCGAAAAGGGTTTTTTCTTTGGACATGGGAAGGTCGGGCGCAGGCCGCCCACTATAGCGGCGCCCCACAAAGCACAAACCCGTCACGGGGACGGGTTTGCGAAGCGGAAGGGCGCGGGCGCCCAGCCATCAGGCTGCGGTCAACCAGTAACCCGAATTGAAGGGGCTGCTCATGCGCAGCGCCAGCGGAGAGATGTCGACCAGCTTGTCGGTAGGCATCTTTTCGGTCATCTCGGCACCCAGTTCGATGCCCTGCACCTCGGAGGGTGCCTCGTTAGCCTCTTTCGCCCGTTCTGCCTGGCTGTTGGTTGCAGAACGGGCTACAGAAAAGAATAGAAACAGCGGAACGGGATTTTTCGATCGCCCCAATAGTCCGCCGCATCGCGGAACACGTCGAGCAGTTGCTCGCGCGCCTCCTTGTCGAACTTGGCCGTCGCCGGAATCTGCTCAAGCACCACAATAAAGCCCGGCTGGGGGCCGGACTTGTGCAGCGGATCGGTCAGGCAGTCGGACAAGGCGTCGAAGTTCTTGCCGAAATGCGACGGAAAGGTGAACTGCTGCGCAATCAGATCCAGCACATCCTGCTTGGACTGCGCGTGGGCGAGGTTGGCGTAAAGGAAATGGTGCCCCAGCGCTCCGGCCGCATCCTGCAGGTCCTGCACGCGAAAAGCGCGAATGGACTGCACGATGTTGGCGCGTACACCGCGCAGGGGGGGATCCTGATCCTTACGAAGTGGTTTATCCATCTCCGCGTCTCTTTCTCTAAAGTCCAAAAATCGGGTCACTCCGACGGCCTGCACATGGCAACCCTCCGGGGTGGGGTATTCAACGGGAAGTGATGCTCCCCACCGCTATGCACGCGCCTGTGCGCTGGGCATGGCGGGAGTCATTCGACAATTTCGCGAAAACTGGCGTAGTGATCGCTGGTGTAATAGCAGGCGTCCGGCGTCCGGGGCTTGCCACCACACACAATGCGCCGGGCGCCCCGATTGCGTGCGCCTGGTGTTCTGACGGTGTATTCCCGGTAGTAGCCACGCTTGTGCGCAGGCAACAACCGCTCGCGATTGCCGAAGACCGTTCCGTCCTTGTCGTACGGAAAGGGCCCGCCCTGGCGGATCAGCGAATAGGTTTCGCGACCCTGTGGTGGCAGTTGCGCCACCGAGATGGTGGCCTGATCATGGGTGGACGGATAGTTTCGCGCCTGTCCTGTCGCAGGAATGATCGCGAAAACGACACCCAAAACACACGCAACGCCGGCCTGGTAAGCCCGGACGGCCAAAGCCTTCAGCATCAAACTACACCTTTCAGAAACTACGGGTTAACCCGAAATTTCAAGGCGCTAGTGTGACGGAAACCCCCCAAAAATGCAAGCGTCTGCCCATTGTTTGAGCAGAGGCTTGCGGGCTGAAGGGTCTTTGAAAGTTAGCGCACGCTATCGCCTGGCAAATTACCGCTGCGCGTTGGCATCGGCAACCGTGAGTGCCGTCATGTTGACGATACGACGCACGGTGGCGCTGGGCGTGAGGATATGTACCGGCTGTGCCGCGCCCAGCAGCACCGGGCCAATGGCGATGTTGCCACCCGCAGCGGTCTTGAGCAGGTTGTAGGAAATATTGGCCGCGTCAATATTGGGCATGACCAGCAAATTGGCATCGCCCAGCAGGCTGCTGTGGGGCATCAGGCGCTCACGCGCCTTGCCGTCCAGGGCCACATCGCCGTGCATTTCGCCATCCACCTCCAGCCAGGGCGCCTGCACCTGCAGCAGCGCCAGCGTCTCGCGCATCTTGATGGCGCTGGGCTGGTTGCTGGAGCCAAAATTGGAGTGGCTGAGCAAGGCGGCCTTGGGCTTGATGCCAAAGCGCACCATCTCTTCAGCGGCCATGACGGTGATCTCGGCCAATTGTTCGGCCGTGGGGTCGTAATTGACGTGGGTGTCGACCACAAACACCTGGCGGTCGGGCAGCAGCAGGCCGTTCATGCAGGCGTAGGTGGCCACGCCTGCGCGCTTGCCAATCACCTGGTCGATGTAGTTCAGGTGCATGGGGTTGGTGCCCCAGGTGCCGCAGATCAGGCCATCCACCTCGCCTTTGTGCAACAGCATGGCGCCAATCAGCGACAGGCGCCGGCGCAGCTCGATCTTGGCAATGGGGACGGTGATGCCCTTGCGCTCGGTCATCCGGTGGTAGGTCTGCCAGAAATCGCGGTAGCGGTGGTCGTTTTCAACGTTGACCACGTCGTAATCCACGCCCTCTTTCAGGCGCAGGCCAAACTTTTCGATGCGCTGGGCAATCACCGGCGGACGGCCAATCAGCGTGGGGCGCGCCACGCGCTCATCCACCACGATCTGCGCGGCGCGCAGCACACGCTCTTCCTCGCCTTCAGCATAGGCCACACGCTTCTTTGCCGCCGTCTTGGCCGCCAGAAAAATGGGCTTCATCATCGTGCCCGAGGCATAGACGAAGGTCTGCAACTGGTCGCGGTAAGCGTCCATGTTGGCGATGGGGCGCAGGGCCACACCACTGTCGGCCGCCGCCTGCGCCACGGCCGGCGCGATCTTCATCATCAGGCGCGGGTCAAACGGCTTGGGGATCAGGTACTCCGACCCAAATGCCAGGGGCTCGCCCACATAGGCCGCCGCCACCACCTCGCTCTGCTCGGCCTGGGCCAGCTCGGCAATGGCGTGCACGGCGGCAATTTCCATCTCCGGCGTGATGGTGGTGGCGCCGCTATCGAGCGCCCCGCGGAAGATGTATGGGAAGCACAGGACGTTGTTGACCTGATTCGGATAGTCCGAGCGGCCCGTGGCCATGATGGCGTCGTCGCGCACCGCCTTCACATCCTCAGGCTGGATCTCGGGGTTGGGGTTGGCCAGGGCAAAGATCAGCGGGCGGGCGGCCATCCTGGCCACCATGTCCTTCTTGAGCACGCCACCCGCAGACAGACCCAGGAAAACGTCGGCGCCCTCGATCACCTCCGAGAGCGTGCGCTGGTCGGTCTTCTGCGCAAAGACGATCTTGTCTTCGTCCATCAATTCGGTGCGCCCTTCATGGACCACGCCCGCCAGGTCGGTCACCCAGATGTTCTCGCGCGGAATACCCAGCTTGACCAGCAGGCCCAGGCAGGCCAGTGCCGCCGCGCCCGCACCGGATGTGACCAGTTTGACCTTCGACGGATCCTTGCCGGCCACCTTCAGGCCATTGAGGATGGCGGCGCCCACCGTGATGGCGGTGCCATGCTGGTCGTCGTGGAAGACCGGAATCTTCATGCGCTCGCGCAGCTTGCGCTCCACATAAAAGCAGTCGGGCGCCTTGATGTCTTCGAGGTTGATGCCGCCGAACGTGGGCTCCAGCGAGGCAATGATTTCGACCAGCTTTTCGGGGTCTTTCTCGTTGATCTCGATGTCGAACACATCGATGCCCGAGAACTTCTTGAACAGAACCGCCTTGCCCTCCATGACCGGTTTGCCCGCCAGCGGGCCAATGTCGCCCAGGCCCAGCACGGCCGTGCCGTTGGTCACCACCCCCACCAGGTTGCCCCGGCTGGTGTACTTGAAGGCGGCGTTGGGGTCTTTGACGATTTCTTCGCAGGGGGCTGCCACACCAGGCGAATAGGCCAGCGCCAGGTCGTGCTGGTTCACCATCTGCTTGGTGGCAGCGATCGCAATCTTGCCGGGCTTTGGGAACTCGTGGTACTCGAGCGCCGCCTTGCGCAGCAGCGCGCGCTTGTCGAGGTGGGGGATCGGGGCCGGTGCGTTCTCGGGCATGGATGTCTCCAGTGGGCGGTACCGCGCCAAGCCGGGGCTGGTGCGGCCGGACCCCAGGGTGCGGGGGGATCCGATTGTAGGTTGCGTTCAGTGAAAACCCCGGCACGCCGCTGGGCAAACCGGGGTACGCCCATTGTGACGCATTTTCATGAAAATCAATTTCACATAATAAAACGCCCTGTCGTCCGAAGAACGACAGGGCGGGGATGCCTGGAGTTGGCCCGCGCGCAGGTTTTCAGCGGCTGCTCGGAAAGCTGAACACCGCCCCCTCGCGCACACCGGCACTCGGCCAGCGCTGCGTGATGGTCTTGCGCTTGGTGTAGAAGCGCACGGCGTCGGGGCCGTAGGCATGCAGGTCGCCGAACAGGCTGCGCTTCCAGCCGCCGAACGAGTGGTAGGCCACAGGCACGGGCAGCGGCACGTTCACACCCACCATGCCGACCTGGATGTGGTCGGTGAAGTAGCGGGCGGCTTCGCCGTCGCGCGTGAAGATGCAGGTGCCATTGCCGTATTCGTGGTCGTTGATGAGCTGCATGGCTTCCTGCAGCGTCTTCACGCGCACCACACCGAGCACGGGGCCGAAGATTTCCTCCTGGTAGATCTTCATGCCGGGCTTGACGTGGTCGAACAGGCAGGCGCCCAGGAAGTAGCCTTCCTCGTGGCCTGCCACCTTCACGCCACGGCCATCGACCACCAGCGTGGCGCCCTCGGCCACGCCGCTGTCCACATAAGCCTTCACTTTTTCGTAGTGGGGCTTGGTCACCAGCGGGCCCATGTCGTTGCTGTTGTCGGTACCGGGGCCGACCTTCATTTGGGCGATCTCGGCCTTCAGGCCCGCAATCACAGCATCACCCACGGCGTCGCCCACGCAGACGAGCAGCGGGATGGCCATGCAGCGCTCGCCGCACGATCCATACGCTGCGCCCATCAAGGCGCTCACGGCGTTGTCCACGTCGGCGTCGGGCATCAGCACGGCGTGGTTCTTGGCGCCGCCCAGGGCCTGCACGCGCTTGCCGTGCTTGCAGCCTTCGGCGTAGATGTATTCAGCGATCGGGGTCGAACCCACAAAGCTCACGGCTTTCACGCGCGGGTCTTGCAGCAGTGTGTCCACGGCCGTCTTGTCGCCGTTGACCACGTTGAGCACGCCGGGCGGCAGGCCCGCTTCCAGCGCGAGCTGGGCGATGAACAGCGTGGAGGACGGGTCGCGCTCCGAGGGCTTGAGCACAAACGTGTTGCCACATGCCACGGCCATGGGCCACATCCACAGCGGCACCATGGCCGGGAAGTTGAACGGCGTGATGCCTGCGGTGACGCCCAGCGCCTGGAACTCGCTCCACGAGTCAATGCCCGGGCCGACGTTGCGGCTGTGCTCGCCCTTGAGCAGTTCGGGTGCGTAGCTCGCGTACTCCACGTTCTCGATGCCGCGCTGCAGCTCGCCGTGCGCGTCGGCCAGCACCTTGCCATGTTCGGCGGTGATCATGGCTGCGATCTTGTCGGCGTTTTCTTCGAGCAGGACTTTCAGCTTGCTCATCACGCGGGCGCGCTTCAAAGGCGGCGTGTTGCGCCAGGCAGGGAAGGCGGCTTCGGCCGAGGCGATGGCGGCCTCCACCGTTGCCTTGCTGGCCAGCGCCACGCGGGTGGTCGATTGGCCAGTGGCGGGGTTGAAGACGGGCTGCGTGCGCTCGGTGTCGGCAACGATCTGGCCGTCGATCAGGTGGCCCACGGTGGTGGTGACGTTCTGGTCGTGGTTCATGGCAAAAAATATCAATTAAAAGTGCCATTAGCGCTTACCCAGTATGCGCTAGCAGCTATCAAAAAAGGAATTCAGGCAGTTTCATGCAGCGCATCACCGAGCGCACCGATCAGGCGGTCGATCTCTGCCTGCGTGCTGATGAACGGCGGCGCCAGCTGGATGGTGTCGCCGCCGTAGCGCACGTAAAAGCCCTTCTTCCAGCAGTTCATGGCGATCTCGTAGGGGCGGCGGGCCGGCTCGCCAGGCAGTGCGGCAATGGTGAAGCCCGCAGCCAGCCCAAAGTTGCGGATGTCGGCCACATGCTTGGCGCCCTTGAGGCTGTGCACGGCCTGCTCGAAGTACGGCGCCAGGGCCTTCACGCGGCCGATCATGTCTTCCTTTTGCAGGATGTCGAGCGCCGCAATGCCCGCCGCGCACGCCACGGGGTGGGCCGAGTAGGTGTAGCCGTGCGGAAACTCCAGCATGTACTCGGGGCCGCCCGCCGCCATGAAGGTGTCGTAGATCTCCTTGCTGGCCACCACACCGCCCAGCGGCTGCGCGCCGTTGGTGACCTGCTTGGCAAAGTTCAGGATGTCAGGCGTCACGCCAAAAGCCTCGGCGCCGGTGAACGCGCCCGAGCGGCCAAAGCCGCTGATCACTTCGTCAAAAATCAGCAGGATGTTGTTCTGCGTGCAGATTTCGCGCAGGCGCTGCAGGTAGCCCACGGGCGGGATCACCACACCGGCCGAGCCCGAGAACGGCTCGACGATCACCGCCGCGATATTCGATGCGTCGTGCAGCGCGATCACATCGAGCAGGCGGTCGGCCAGCTCCTTGCCGGTGGGCGGCATGCCCTTGTGGAACGAGCCTGCGGGCGGTTGGGTGTGGGGCAGATGGTCGGCTTCGACGCCCTGGCCAAACAGCTTGCGGTTGGCCACGATGCCGCCCACCGAGATGCCGCCAAAGTTCACGCCGTGGTAGCCCTTTTCGCGGCCGATCAGGCGCGTCTTGGTACCCTGGCCCTTGGCGCGCCAGTAGGCGCGGGCCATTTTGAGGGAGGTGTCGGCCGATTCAGACCCCGAGCCGGTGAAGAACACATAGTCCAGCCCTTCAGGCGTCAGTTCCTTCACGCGGTTGGCCAGCTCGAACGACAGCGGATGACCAAACTGGAAGGCGGGCGCGTAGTCCAGCTTCATCGCCTGCCTGCCAATGGCTTCGGCAATCTCGCGGCGGCCGTGGCCCAGGCCCGAACACCACAGGCCCGAGAGCCCGTCAAAAATCTTGCGGCCTTCGCTGTCGGTGAAATAGGCGCCACTGGCCTCCACGATCATGCGGGGATGGGCCTTGAACTGGCGGTTGGCCGTGTACGGCATCCAGTGCGCGTCGAGCCACTCGGCGTCCATGCGGGGTGCAGCGCCAGCGGCGGGGGTGTCGATGGGGGCAAAGCTCATGGGGTCTCTCCAGTGCAAGGACGGCGTCAACAGGTGGGCAGCCCCCGGGATAGGGGCCAGAACGTGGGCATTGTTGCGCCGCCTGTTAATCTCTCCAATACTCCAATATCAATGTTTACTTGACGATTTATGCAAGTAAAATCCCCATCACCCAACCCCTCTCTTAAACACCGCGCCGTACTGGGCCAGCTCAGCGACATGGACCTGCGCCTGCTGCAGGTGTTCAAGGCCGTGGTGGAGTGCGGCGGCATGTCGGCCGCCGAGCTGGAGCTGAACATCGGCACCAGCACCGTCAGCCGCCACATGAAAGACCTGGAAACCCGCCTGGGCCTCGTGCTCTGCCGGCGCGGGCGGGCGGGTTTTGCCCTCACGGCCGAAGGCCAGCGGGTGTACGACGAAACCCTGCGCCTGCTGTCGGCAGTGGATGCGTTTCGCAGCAGCATCGACGACATCCACCGCCGCATGGGCGGGCGCCTTGAGGTGGCGGTGTTCGACAAGACCGCCAGCAACCCGGCGGCGCACATTGGCGATGCCATTGCGCTCTTTGCCAGCCAAGCGCCCGAGGTCAGCCTGCAGATGCATGTGGCGTCGATTCCGGCCATCGAACGCGGGCTGATCGACGGCAGTATCCATGTGGGCATCATCCCGGCGCACCGCACGTCGCAAAGCCTGGTGTATGCCGACCTGTTCACCGAAACCATGCTGCTGTACTGCGGCGCGCGCCACCCGCTGTTCGGTCAGGAGCATGCGGCGCTGACCTGGGAGTCTCTGCGCGCCTACCAGTTTGCGGGCCTGGGCTACCACTCGCCCAACATGGAGCTGAGCCACAGCACCCGCCTGCCGCGCAAGGCCACGGGCTTCGACCAGGAATCCATCGCCACGCTGATCCTCTCGGGGCGCTACCTGGGCTTCCTGCCCGACCACTACGCCGAAAGCTTCGAGCGCCAGGGACTCATGCAGGCAGTGCTGCCCGCACAGTTTCACTACCGCTGCCAGTTTGTGAGCGTGCTGCGCAAGTCGCCCCAGCCGCCGCGCGCGGCGCAGGCCTTTGCGCAATGCCTGCTGCAGGCACATGGGGAAAGCGGTGCTGCCTTGCGTTGACAGCCGCGCAGGAACAGAATGGCAGCCTGTTCCGCCCATTTCACCTAGGCAGCACCATGGCAAGCATTTCTTCTATCGCCCAATCCGGCCTGCAGGCCGCGCAGGTGCGCCTGGATGCCTCGGCCCACAACACCGCCAACATGAACACCCCCGGCTTCCGGCGCCTGCGCGCGGAGTCCTCCGAGGTGGCGGGCCAGGGTGGCGTGGCCACCGCAGTGCAGCGCGCGCCGCAAGAAGGCGTGGCACTGGAGCAGGAGGTGGTGGACCAGATGACGGCCACCTACGCCTTCAAGGCCAACCTGCAGACGCTTCAGACCCAGGACCGCATGATGGGCGCACTGCTCGACGTGCGGGCTTGACGTGAAAACACCCCCCTGAGTCGCCTTCGGCGCCTTCACCCCCTCTCTGCTTCGCTTCGCTCGCGGAGGGGAGACGCCGCCAGCGCGGCGGGGCGGCCCTTGCGCGGGAGCCCTGGCTTGGGCCGCGCCCGTTTCATGCGATGTGGGTGTCGCGAAGACGCATGAAAAACTGCCCCCTCAAGCGTTCGCCAGCGTGGCATCGGCGTCGGCGGTCTGCGCCTTGCGCTGCCCGGCACGCTCCCAGGCTTTTTCATGGAAGAAGAAGGCCACGGCCTGCACCGTGGGTTCGAGCAGGCTGAGCGTGAGCGAGGCCCACAGGTTGCCGGTGACGGCATAGGCCACCAGCGCGGCCACGCAGATGTGGATGGCGTAGTAACTGCCGGTCTTCATCAGCATGGTCTTGTTCTGGCGGGCAACGCGGCGGATGCGGGACATGGCAGGCTCCTTCCAAGGTGGGTGCCATCGAATGGGATGGCCTGAGCAAATGATAATTCTTCTCAATTGCATTGGCCATTGATCCTCCCTACCACCGGCATAGCTTTCACTGGTTGCGGCGGGCATCGATCACCCCCCAAAAACCGCAAAACTTCACGAAAACCCGGAAAATCGCGGGTCTGGGCGGGGGTTCGGCTGTTCTATGATGGCCGGTCTCGCTTTTTTCATCCGATTCACTGCAACCGGGAGCACCGCATGGCCCTCATGGACTTCATCAAGAAACAGTTCATCGACATCCTTGAGTGGACCGAGGACGGCGATGGCCAGCTTGCGTGGCGCTATCCGATGGCGGGGATGGAAATCCAGAACGGCGGCACGCTGGTGGTGCGCGAGTCGCAGATGGCGGTGTTCGTCAACGAAGGCCAAGTGGCCGACGTGTTCGGCCCCGGCACCTACAAGCTGACCACGCAGACCTTGCCGGTGCTGACCTACCTGAAGAACTGGGACAAATTGTTCCAGTCGCCCTTCAAGAGCGACGTGTACTTCTTCAGCACGCGCCAGCAGATCGACCAGAAATGGGGCACACCGCAGCCCATCACCATCCGCGACAAGGACTTTGGCGCGGTGCGCCTGCGTGCGTTTGGCAACTACGCCTACCGCATCGCCGATCCCAAGCTGTTCCACACCGAAATCTCGGGCACGCGCGACAGCTACCCCGTGGCCGACCTCGAAGGCCAGTTGCGCGGCATGGTGCTGCAGAACATCAGCAATGCCATTGCGGGCAGCGGCCTGCCCTTCCTCGACCTGGCCGCCAACCAGGTGATGTTTGCCGACGCGCTGGCCAAGGAACTCACCCCGCACTTTGCCAAGATCGGTCTGGTCATCGAGAGCCTGACGGTGCAGAACGTCTCGCTGCCCGAAGAGCTGCAGAAGATCCTCGACCAGAAGATCGGCATGGGCATGGTCGGCAACGACATGGGCAAGTTCATGCAGTACCAGACGGCGCAGGCCATTCCCAAATTCGCCGAAGGCGGCGGCGGTGGGGGCAGCGGCATTGCCGGTGACGCCATGGGCCTGGGCGCCGGCGTGGCGCTGGGCCAGGTGCTGGCACAGAACCTGCAGGCCGGCCTGCAGGGCGGCGGTGCAGCCGCACAGGCAGCGGCAGCCAGCGCAGCGGCGCCGGTTGGCGTCAAGCCCGAGGACGTGATGGCCACGCTGGAGAAGCTCGGCGAGCTCAAGTCCAAAGGCATACTCACGCAGGAAGAGTTCGACGCCAAGAAGGCCGAACTGCTCAAGAAACTGGTCTGAACCCGGTTGCTATAAAAACAATAGCTGCTTGCGCTTGAGGGATAAGCGCCAGAGGCCAATTTGGCTTCAAACCGACCGTGCTGAACGGTGCAGGCAGCCCCCGCCCGATGGCCACCGACCCCACCCAGCGTACTTACCGGGCGCCCTGCCCGGGCTGCGGCGCGCCGGTTGAATTCCGCAGCGCGCAGTCCACGCACGCCGTCTGCGGCTACTGCCAGAGCACTGTGGTGCGCAGCGGCGACGTGCTGCAGCGCCTGGGCAAGATGGCCGAGCTGTTCGACGACCACAGCCCGCTGCAGCTCATGGCCAGCGGGCGCATCCAGCTTGACGGCAAGGATGTGCCCTTCACCCTCATCGGGCGCCTGCAATACAAGAGCGACGCCGGTGTGTGGACCGAATGGGTGGCCTACCTGCAAGACGGCAGCATGGCCACGCTGGGCGAGGACAACGGCGCCTACGTCTTCACCCGGCCCATCGACCCCGGGCGCGAACTGCCCGAAGCCGCGCGCTGGTCCATCGGCACCACCACCGCCATCAACGGCAAGCCCTACAGCGTAGCCTACACGGGCCAGGCGTCGCTTATCTCGGCCCAGGGCGAGCTGCCCAAGCTGCCGCCGCTGGGCCAGCCGTTCGACATGGTGGAGCTGCGCAGCAGCGATGGCGAAGTGGTCAGCATCGACTATGGCCACCAGCCGCCGGGCGTCGAACGCGGCAAGGCCGTGCTGCTGGACGACCTGCAGCTCCAGGGCCTGAAGGACGAATCGGCCAAGATTGAGTCAGGCCGCCAGTTCAACTGCCCGCACTGCGGAGCGCCGGTGCACGTGCAGCTGGCCACCACCAAAAGCCTCACTTGCGGCTCGTGCGCCAGCATCATCAGCCTGGAGAGCGGCGTGGGTGGCGAACTGCGCTCGGCCGAGCAGGACGAGCCGGTGCGCCCCATCATCCCCCTGGGCAGCAAGGGCCAGTTGCAGGGCGTGCACTGGCAGGTGGTGGGTTTTCAGCACCGCATGGGCGTGGAGCCCGGCGACGACGAACACTTTGGCTGGAGCGAGTACCTGCTCTACAACCAGAAGCGCGGTTTTGCCTTCCTGGTCGATTCGGAAGAAGGCTGGAGCATGGTGCACCCCACCACCGGCGCACCACAGATGGCGGCCAATGGCCGCAGCGCCACCTACCTGGGCACCCAATACGACCTCAAATACAGCTACGAGGCGGAAACCACCTACGTGCTGGGCGAGTTCTACTGGCAGGTCACGCGCGGGCAGAAAACCAGCAACCGCGACTTTGCCAGCGCCAAAGGCCTGCTGTCGATGGAGCAAAGCGCCAACGAGGTCACCTGGTCCGCGGGCGACAAGCTGGCCAGCGACACGGTGGTCAAGGCGTTCAAACTCGAAGACAAGAAAGACGTGCTGCAGCGCGACGACCCCGGCCCCTTCGTGGCCGCCAAGGGGGTGGGCTGCGGCACCATCATCCTGATCGCCGTCGTGATCCTCATCCTGCTCATCATCCTGAGCGACTGCTCAGGGTCGTCCGGCAGTGGTTACCGCAGTTCGGGCGGCTCGTTCGGGGGCTACTCCTCCGGCGGCAGCCACAAATGACATTTCAAGGAGAAACACACCATGATGGGAATCGAATGGCTTCGGCCCGCGGCCTTTCTCGGGTCCATCCTCTACGCCATCATTGGCGTTTTCATCTTCTGGTTGTGCTTTGTCATCGTCGACAAGATCACGCCGTACGACCTGTGGCGCGAAATCGTTGAAAAACAGAACAAGGCCCTGGCCATGGTGGTGGCCGCGATGTGCCTGGGGATCAGCATCATCGTGGCGGCAGCGATTCATTGACGATGAAAGATGGGGGGTGCGGCGGGTCATGCCCACGCGCCCGCGTGAACCTCACGGCGCACTCGCCCCTTGCGCCCTGGCGCTGGCTGTGGCTGGCCCCGCGCACTTCCAACGCTGCCACACTCGGCTATCGGCAGCCCTCTTCACACCCTAAAGGCCATGAACGATTTTTTTCAGTGGGTCCTGCTCCACAACCGCCCCTGGGAAACGCACCCGCTCCTGAGCGACGCTGAGACCGAAGAACTGTTTGAGCTGATGGCCGACCCGTCGCTGGACCCTGACGCCATGACCATCGACATGGCCGATGGCTACATGACGGCCTGCGCCATCGGCCCCTCGCTGGTGCCCGTGCACCTGTGGCTGGAACACCTCTTTGCCCAGCCCACGCTGCCCCTGCCGCACGACCCCGCGCGCCAGCAGCGGCTGCTGCAACTGCTGATGCGGCGCTACCGCGACATTCAGACCGCCCTGTCGATACCACCCGCCGCAACAACGGTAGACACGCTGTACACGCCGCTGTCGTCCGAGCTGGAGGAAGGCGACTGCATCACCCCGCACCGCCTCGACGCCCAAGGTGATCGCATCGGAGACTGGGAGCTCAAAGACTGGGCCGAGGGCTTTCGCCGGGCCGTGGCGGTCGACGATGAATGGGAGCCTCTGCTCATCGACCCCGAGGCAGCCCCATTGCTCGCCCCCGTGGTGCTGTACTCCACGGGCTACAACCCGGACAACCCCGACTTCCAGCTGGAAGCCGAGAGCCACACGCTGTTGCCCGCCCTCATCGGCTCCCTGTATGCCCTGCGCGACTGGTGGCGCCAGTACCGCCAGACCCATGGAGCACACGCGCCCAGCACCACGCCGACGCTGGTGCGCGACACCCCCAAGGTGGGCCGCAACGACCCCTGCCCCTGCGGCAGCGGCAAAAAATTCAAAAAATGCTGCGGCGCCTGAACCCTACGGCCTGAGCCCCTTGTTCACCCCGCACTGCTCGACTGCCCCATGCCCACCCTTGACTGGCTCAACCGCGCCCACGCCTTCACCACCGCCGCCCAGGTGCCCTACCGGCTGCTGGAGAACGTCTCGACCCACGGCGAGCCCGCCAGCGCACAAGGAAACCTGCTCATCCAGGGCGACAACCTCGAAGCGCTCAAGGCGCTGCTGCCGTTTTACCGGGGGCAGGTCAAATGCATCTTCATCGACCCGCCCTACAACACGAAAAGCGCGTTTGAGCACTACGACGACAACCTGGAGCACAGCCAGTGGCTCAGCATGATGCTGCCGCGCCTGCAGTTGCTGCGCGACCTGCTCAGCGACGACGGATCGATCTGGGTGACGATCGACGACAACGAGGGGCATTACCTCAAGGTGCTGATGGATGAGGTGTTTGGGCGGCGGAATTTTGTGGCGAACATCTTCTGGCAGAAGACGCACACACGCGAGAACAGAACCGACATTTCCGCTGTCCACGACCATTTGTTGGTCGTCGCGAAGAACCGCGACGGTTGGAAGGAAGTACGAAACTTGCTACCTTCTTCCGACGAGCAATTGGAACGTTTTACAAACCCAGACAACGACCCGCGCGGCGTTTGGGCTTCGCTACCGGCTCACGCGAAAGCCGAAAAAGGGCGACGTGAAGCTCAGTTTTTCACGATTACCACTCCGTCTGGCAGAAAGATAGATCCACCTCCGGGACGTTGCTGGCTCTATACGGAACCCCGCTTCTTGGAAATGGTTCAAGACGGACGCATCTGGTTCGGCGGGGACGGCAAAAATGCCCCAAGAGTTAAGAAATTTTTGTCTGAGGTACAGGCAGGGCTAGTACCGTCAACCTTCTGGCTGCATCAGGAGGTCGGCTCAAATGGCCGCGCCAAATCCGAATTGGTCGCGCTGTTTCCTGGTGAGACACCCTTCTCAACACCCAAGCCCGAAGCGCTCATCCAACGCATCATCCACATCGCCACCCACCCCGGCGACCTCGTCCTCGACAGCTTCCTCGGCTCCGGCACCACGGCCGCCGTCGCCCACAAGATGGGCCGGCGCTGGATTGGCATCGAGATGGGCGAGCACGCCGCCACGCATTGCCTGCCGCGCCTGCACAAGGTGATCGACGGCGAGCAGGGCGGCATCAGCGCCGCCGTGGGCTGGCAGGGCGGCGGCGGCTTTCGCTTCATGCGGCTGGGCGCACCGATCTTTGACGCCGATGGCTGCATCCACCCCGAGGTGCGCTTTGCCACGCTGGCCGCTTTTGTCTGGCAGCAGGAAACCGGTACCGCCTTTGACCCCGCGCACGCCACGCCGGGCACGCCGCACCTGGGAACGCACTCTGTTTTTGATAGCTATGAGCGCTTGCCAGACGGGCGCCAGGATTCGATTTCACCTGAAGAACTGCCGCCAACCCGGCAAACCCCGCCAATCCCTTCACTCCAGGGCGAACTCGGGCTGCAGGCCGCTGGCCCCGCTGCGCCCGACGTGGCGGCCCCGCCCGAGCCCGCACCGGCCACCGTGCTGCGCAGCCGCACTGCTTATTACCTGCTGTTCAACGGCATCCTGGGCGACAAGCGCCCGGCCAGCGGCAATGTGCTGACCTCCGCCGTGCTCGACGCGCTGCTGGAGCTGCACGCCCGCACGCCCCACCCCGAGGCGCCCCTGGTGGTGTATGGCGAGGCCTGCCGCCTGGGCGAGGCGCGTCTGGCACTGGCGCGGGTCACGTTCAAGCACATTCCGTATGACGTGAAGGCACGGTGACCGATGACCCCGTCCCACATGACCGCATCCGAGCTGCAAGACTGGCTGCGCGTGCGCTTTCCCAAAGAGGACGAACGCCATGAGTGGAAGGAGTGGAACAGCCTCAAGTCCAACATCTCGGGCCGCAAAGGTGACGACCTCGTGTCTTACGTCTCGGCCCTGGCCAACATGGAGGGCGGCTGCATCGTCATTGGCGTGCAGGACAAAACCCTTGCGCTGACGGGTATTCAGGACTTTGCCGACTACACGGCAGACAACGTGGTGCACCGTGTGCTGGGCAAAACGCCGGGGCCGCCATCCCTGGGGTTTCGCGTCGAAGAACTGTGCGCCAGCGACTCGGGCGCCGTGGTGTGGCTGGTGCATGTGCCGCGCCACGCACCACGCGAACTGGTGCTGGCGCACGACAAGGCCTGGCAGCGCGACGGTGACAGCCTGGTGGAACTGCGCGAAGACCGGCGCCGCGCCATCCTGACCGAGTTGATTGCGGGCCAGGACTGGAGTGCGCACATCGTGGCCGGGGCCACGTTGGCGGATCTGGATCCGGCGGCCATTGCCAAGGCCCGTGCCAAATACACCGAGAAGCACCAGAACGAGCGCTGGGCTGCCGAGATGGCGGACTGGAGCGTGGAGCAGTTTCTGGCCAAAGCCAAGATGACCACGCATGGCCAGCTCAATCGCGCAGCCTTGCTGCTGCTGGGCCGGGCTGAATGTGTGGATTGGCTGTCGCCCCAGCCTGCAGAAATACTCTGGAAGGTGCCCGCAGATCGCATTGCTCTGCCTTTTGGTCCGCCATTTGTGCTGACGACGACCGAGGTCGGCCAACGCATACGCAATCCCAACATCAAGCTCTTTCCTGAAACGGAGTTGCTGGCGGTGGAGTTGCCGCGCTACGACGCTCAGGTGGTCCTGGAAGGGCTGCACAACTGCATTGCCCACCAGGACTATGAGCAGGCAGGCCGCGTGGTGGTGGAGGAGTGGCAGGGCCACTTGCGGCTGACCAATCCAGGCGGGTTTGTCGATGGGCGCCCGGAAGACTATTTCGATGGCCGACGCACGCCGGAGAAATACCGCAATCCTCGGCTGGTGGAGGCCATGCGTCTGATCGGGATGATCGACCGGGGAGGATTCGGCATCCGTGACATGGTGGCCGCCCAGCGCAAGCGCTACCTGCCCCTGCCAGACTATGAAGGCAGCAGCGCCAACCAGACCGTGTTCACCATTTACGGCCAGACCATCGACAAGAACTACAGCCAGTTGCTCATGGAGCGATCCGACCTGCCTCTGGAGCAAGTCGTCTGGCTGGACCGGGTGCAGAAAAAACACCGCATCGCCGACGACCAGGCTGCCACGCTGCGCCGGGCCAGGCTGATCGAAGGGCGCAAGCCCAACTTTTTTGTCTCTGCCCACGTAGCCGATGCGACCAACACCCGTGCGCAATACACGCGCAACAAGGGCCTAAGCGACCATTTCTACAAAACGCTGATCCTGCAGCACATCCAGAAATTCCGGTCGGCTTCAGCGGCAGAGTTGCGTGCACTGCTGCTCGACAAGCTGCCCGATTCACTGACACCGCAGCAAAAGCTGGTAAAGATCAAAAACCTGTTGGCGGCCCTGCGCTCAACCGGTCTGGATGGCGCCAGGATTGGCGTTACCGGCACAGGGAAAAATGCGCGCTGGGTGATTCGATAGAAAGAGGCTGTCTTTCGGATAACGGGGCAAAAATTATTCGTACTTATCCGAAAAATCAACCAAAGAAAAAAAATAAGTCCATAAAAATCAATAGCTTGCATCGGATAACGCCACAGAATTTATCCGAAGCATGGCGCGTCCCCTCCTTGACCCACATGACCTCCCTCACCCTCAAGACCTACCAGCAAACCGCCCTCGATGCGCTGGGCGCGTTCGTCCGCGCTGCCCGCACCAAGGGCCCGGCGCTGGCCTTTGGCGAACTGGCTGGCCGCCCCTATAACCTTGACGCCTTTGGCGCGCAGGTGCCTTGCGTGTGTCTGCGCATTCCCACGGGCGGCGGCAAGAC
Organism: Burkholderiales bacterium RIFCSPLOWO2_12_FULL_65_40; assembly: GCA_001770955.1. Lineage (GTDB taxonomy): Bacteria > Pseudomonadota > Gammaproteobacteria > Burkholderiales > Burkholderiaceae_C > Simplicispira. The sequence continues at coordinate 38,204 of MESL01000013.1, forward strand.
GGTGCTGGCGGCGCACGGGGTGCCTCTGCTGGCGCGTGAGTGGCAAGGCAGCGATGCGCCGGTGGCCGTGTGGCTGGTGCCCAGCGATGCCATTCGCCAACAAACGCTCAAGGCCTTACAGACGCCCGGCCATGCCTACCGCACCGCCCTGACCGATGTCTATGGCGAAGGCTTGCAAGTGTGCACACTCGAAGATGTGGCGCAAATCGCCCCGCCCGACTGGGGGCGCCATGCCGTGGTGGTGGTGGCAACCATCCAGAGCTTTCGCATCGAGGATGCAGGGCAGCGCAATGTGTACAGCTTCTCGGAGAGCTTTGAGCCGCACTTCAAAGGCGCGCCAGAAGGCGCCATGGTCTGCCTGCACGACTTGCCCGACGCGGTGGTGACGGCGCAGGACGCCGCGCAGGATGCCACGGGTTTGCTGGCGGGCTTTGTGGGCCAGCCGCGCTGGAGCCTGGCCAACTGGCTGGCTCTGCACAGCCCCCTGCTCATCGTGGACGAGGCGCACAACACCAAAACGGACAAGAGCTTCACCGCGCTGCAGCGCCTGAACCCCGCGTTCATTCTGGAGCTGACGGCCACTCCGATTGCTGCCAAGACCAATGTGCTCTACCACGTCAGCGCGCAGGAGCTGGCGGCCGAGGACATGATCAAGCTGCCCATCGTGCTGGCCGAGCACCCCGAGGGCTGGCCCGCCGCCGTGTTTGGCGCAGTGCAGACGCAGCGCAAGCTGGAGGCCGAGGCGCTCAAGGACGAGGCCGATGGGCATGGTTATGTGCGGCCCATCGTGCTGTTTCAGGCGCAAAACCTGGGCGACGAAATGCCGCCCGAGGCCCTGCGCCGCTATCTGGTGAACGAGCTCAACCTGCCAGACAACCAGATCGTGGTGGCCACGGGCACCCAGCGCGGGCTGGACGACATCGATTTGGCGGCGCGCAATTGCCCAGTGCGCTATGTGATTACGGTGCAGGCGCTGCGCGAGGGCTGGGACTGCCCGTTTGCCTATGTGCTGTGCAGCCTGCAAAAGCTGACCAGCGCCACGGCGGTGGAGCAGTTGCTGGGCCGCGTGCTGCGCATGCCGCAGGCCCGCCGACGCGGGCGCGAGGCGCTCAACCGCGCTTATGCCCATGTGTGCGCGGCGGAGTTTTCTGCGGCAGCGCATGCGCTGGCCGACCGCCTGATCCAGCACATGGGGTTCGAGGCGCTGGATGTGGCTTCGATGCTGGCGCCGCCATCGAGCTACCCGCTGTTTGGCGAAGAATTTGATCAAAATTCCCATGCAGCACCCACCCCGCTTGCGCTGATAGCTACTAATTTTGAAGCAATTGCAGCCACGCCCGAGCTGCTGGCAGTGCCCGGTGTGCAGCAGCAGACCATTGCGGGCACGGCGCAGGTGGTGGTGGCGGGCCACATCGAGGCCAGCACCGAGTCGCTGATGCTGGCCCAGGTGCGCGGGGCCAAAAAGCAGGAGCTGCTGCGCGATCAGGTAGCCCAGCACAATGCGCTGGTGGCCGCCAGCGTGGCCCCCGCATCGCGCGGCGTGCGCTTTGCGCCCGTACCCACACTGGCCTACCGCACCGACGCACAGGCGCCGCTGTGGCCACTGGAGCAGGGCGCGGTGCTGAGCACGGTGGGGCTTGATCTGCTCAGCCCCCAGGCGGTGCAGCTGCCCGGTTTTCACGTGGTGCAAGAGTCGAACGTGATCGAGATCGACGTGAAGGATGCACGCGTGACGCTGCGCCCCACCGATGTGCAGCAGATGGCTATGGACTATGGCGCCAGCAGCATCACGGCCGACACGCTGGTGCGCTGGCTGGACCAGTCGCTGCACAAGGCGCTGCACGCTCCGCTGGCGGGCATCACCCAGTCGCAGCGCCGTGCTTTTCTGGCGGCCGTGGTAAACCACCAGCTCCATGCCTACGGCCTGCCGCTGGTGGTGCTGGCGCAGGCGCGGTTTCAGTTGGCCCGGTGCATCGCATTGCATGTGGGTGATCTGCGCGACCAAGCGGCCACGCGGCAGTTTCGCCAGCTGGTGCTGCAGAACGGCCAGGCGGGTGCCTGGTTGCTGGAGAGCGACTGGCTGCACCCCCATGTGTTTGAGCCTGGCCGCTACCCAGCGCCGGTGGCGTCGCGCTACAGCGGGCGTTACCAGTTCACGCGGCATTACTTTGCCGTGCTGGCCGACCTGAAGGATGGCGGCGAAGAGTTTCAGTGCGCGCAGTTGATCGACCGCCACCCCAAAGTCCGGCAATGGGTGCGCAACCTCGATACCGCGCCCTGCGGCTTTGCCCTGCCCACGTCGCGCGGCCGGTTTTTTGCCGACTTTGTTGCCCAGCTGGTCGATGGCCGTGTGGCCTTGCTCGAATACAAAGGGGCGCATTTGCTCAGCGACCCGTATGAAATGGAAAAGAGCCAGGTCGGTGCGCTGTGGGCGCAGGCCAGCGCAGGCAAAGCCGTGTTTGGTTGGCTGACCAAGCAGCAAGACGGCAAGAGCCTGGCGCAGCAGCTCGATACGGTGCTGGCATGACACCTGCTACTGAGCCTGCGACCGGCCCCACCGGCCCCCGCCCCATCGAAATCGCCCTGCTCGCCAGCGTGTTCGTCGTGGCGGCCTGCGGGCTGCTGTACGAGCTGGCAGCGGGGGCCCTGGCGTCGTATGTGCTGGGCGACTCGGTACTGCAGTTTTCCACCATCATCGGCACCTACCTGTTTGCCATGGGCGTGGGCTCGTGGCTGTCGCGCTATTTCGAGCGGCAGTTGCCCGCGCATTTTTTGCGCATCGAACTGCTGGTGGCATTGATCGGCGGCCTGCTGCCGGCCACGCTATTTCTGGCCAATGCCTATGTGCCGGGGGCATTTCGCTTTTTGCTCTACGGCATGGTGCTGGCGGTGGGCACGCTGGTGGGCCTGGAGATTCCGCTGGTCATGCGCATCCTCAAGCGCAACGTGGCGCTGAAAGACCTGGTCTCGCAGGTGCTCACCTTCGACTACCTGGGCGCGCTGGCCGTGTCGATGGCGTTTCCGCTGCTGCTGGTGCCACAGCTCGGGCTGATCCGCACGGGGCTGCTGTTCGGCCTGATGAACGCGGCCGTGGCGCTGTGGGCGGTGTGGCTGTTCCGATGGGAGCTGCGGCGCCTGCGCGCGCATGTGGCGGCCTGCGTGATGGTGCTGGGCCTCCTGCTGGCGGCGCTGGTGGGGGCCGAGCAGATCACGAGTTTTGCCGAGGACAAGTTCTACCAGGACCGCATCGTCTTCACCGCGGCCTCGCCTTACCAGCGCATCGTGGTCACGCAGGGGCGGGCCGGGCACCGGCTGTACCTCAACGGCAACCTGCAGTTTGCGCAAGCAGACGAGTACCGCTACCACGAGGCCCTGGTGCACCCCGCCATGGCCGCGCACGGCGCGCCGCGCAAGGTGGCGGTGCTGGGCGGCGGCGACGGCATGGCGGTGCGCGAAGTGCTGCGCTACCCCTCGGTCGAATCCGTCACCCTGGTCGAGCTGGACCCGGCCATGACGCAGCTCTTTACCGACAACCCCACGCTGGCCCGGCTCAACGGCGGTGCGCTGCGCGACCCGCGGGTGAAGGTCGTCAACGCAGACGCCTTTGGCTGGCTGCAGGAAGGCAGCGTGAGCGCCGCCCGGCCGCCCGAAGGCGCGAAGGCCCCACGCACCGGCGATGCCGGGGCCCCTTCCCAAGATGGGGGCAGCGAACCCCGCGAAGCGGGGAGCGTGGGGGCGCCAGACCTTTTTGATGTGATCGTGGTGGACTTCCCCGACCCCACCAACTTTTCCATCGGCAAGCTCTACACCAACAGCTTTTACGCCCTGCTGGACAAGCGCCTGGCCGCCAGCGGCTACGCCGTGGTGCAGACCACCTCGCCGCTGGTGGCGCGGCACAGCTACTGGACGGTGGTGCAGACCATCGAGTCGGTGGGCCTTCGCACCACGCCCTACCACGCGCATGTGCCGAGCTTTGGCGAGTGGGGCTTTGTCATCGCCAGCCGCAGGCCCTGGCGCCTGCCGGAGGCGCTGCCCGGCGGGCTGCAGTTCCTGAGCCCCACCACACTGCCGCTGCTGCTGGACTTTCCGCTCGACATGGCGCGCGTGCCTGCCGAGGTGAACCGGCTGTCCAACCAGGCCCTCGTGTACACCTACGAGCGCGAATGGGGCAAGCATTGAAACACCCCCCTGAGCCGCTTCGCGGCGTCCCCCCGCTCTCGCAGCGCTGCGCGCTGCGGGCAGGGGGACGCCCCCAGCGCGGCGGGGCGGCGCGGCCGGCCCAGGCCCTTGCACGGTGGCCGCTGGCCTGGGCCGCGCCGGTTTCACGCGCCGCGGGTGGTACACACACCCTGCGAGGCTAAGGCCATGCAGCGCCGCCAGTTCCTCGCCGCTGCTGTAGCCAGTGCCCTGGCAGGCTGCCAGGACACGCCGCGCACGCTGGCAGGGGGTTTCACCGGCATCGACCTGGCGCGGGGCCACCAGTTGCGTGACCTGCTCAAGACCGGCCCGCTCCCCGCGCCCGCCGTGGTGCGCCGCACCCAGGTGCTGATTGCGGGCGGCGGCGTGGCCGGGCTGGCGGCGGCGCGTGCGCTGCGGCTGGCGGGGGTGGATGACTTTGCCCTGCTGGAGCTGGAAGACGAAGCTGGCGGCAACAGCCGAGGTGGCATGGTGAACGGCATAGCATGCCCGCTGGGCGCGCACTACCTGCCCGTGCCGGGTGAGCACGCGCGCGAGGTGCAGGATCTGCTGGAGGAACTGGGCCTGCGCCAGCGCGTGGCCGGGCGCTGGCAGTACGACGAACGCCACCTGTGCCACACCCCGCAGGAGCGGCTGTACTTCGAAGGCGAATGGCACGAGGGCCTGCTGCCCGTGCAGGGCGTGGGCGAGCCCACGTTGGCGCAGTACCGGCGCTTTGCCGAGCAGGTGCAGGCGCTGGGCCGTGCCGCGCACTTCACCATGCCCATGCTCAAGGGTTTGGATACAAAAAGGTCTATTTCGCCCGTCCATCAAGCGCTTGACGCTATTGTTTTTGACGAATGGCTGGCGCGCGAGGGCTTTGACGACGCGCACCTGCGCTGGTACCTGGACTACAGCTGCCGCGACGACTACGGCGCCGGCACGGCGCGCGTGTCGGCCTGGGCCGGCATCCACTACTTTGCCAGCCGCCACGGCTTCCACGCGCCCGGCGAGGCTGCGCCGGAAGAGCGCGAGGCCGTGCTCACCTGGCCCGAGGGCAACGGCTGGCTGACGCGCCGCCTGGCCGAACCCCTGCGCGCGGGCGGCCAGCTGCGCACCGGCTGCAGCGTGCTGCGCATCACCGAGGGGCGCCACGGCGTGGAGGTGGACGCCTACCACCACGCCAGCGGCAACGTCGAGCGCTGGAAGGCACAGCGCTGCGTGGTGGCCCTGCCGGTGTTGGTGGCGGCCCGCGTGCTGCCCAGCCCCCCGGCCTTTGTGCAGGCGGCCGCGCTGCGCCTGCAGTGGGCGCCCTGGCTGGTCGCCAACATCCACATCGACGCACCGCTGCAGGACCGCCCCGGCGCCGCGCCCGCCTGGGACAACGTGCTGTACCAGGATGCCAACCCCGGGGGCCTGGGCTACGTGGATGCAGGGCACCAGCGGCTGGACCCGCGCTCCACGCTCACCGGCCCCACGGTGCTGAGCTACTACCAGGCGCTGGGCGACCTGCCGCAGGGCCGCGAACAACTGGCCACGCGGCCCTGGACGCACTGGGCCCATGCCGCACTGGCCACGCTGGCCGTGCCCCACCCCGACCTGGCACGCCTCGCCACGCGCGTGGACATCACGCGCTACGGCCACGCGATGGCCATCCCCACGCCGGGTTCGCTCGGTTTTTTCAGCCAGATCGGCCTGCAGCGTCCGGCTGGATTGCGCAAGCCGCTATTGAATGGAGAGCGCGCACCCTGGCTGCCCACGCCCACCACGGCACGGCTGGCGTTTGCGCACAGCGACTGGTCGGGCTACTCGGTGTTCGAGGAAGCCTTCACGCGCGGACATACGGCGGGGTGGGTGGCTGCCGGGTAGGTTGACCCACATGAACGGCCGTTGAACACGCCGTTCAGCACCCGTTCATCGCCTCAGGCGCACACTGCAGGCACAGTCACTTCCGACTGGCGTTCTCAGGAGAGTGCCATGAACACCACCGCATTGATTTCCGCCGCCCTGCTGGCCTCGCTTTTCTCGGCCCCGCTGCTGGCGGGGCAGCACGACGGGGGCCAGCAGCGCGATTCGGCCCACCACCGTACGTTGGCAGACAAACGCAGTCTGCAAGACATGCAGATGGTGCCCACCCGCGTGAACGCCCAGGAGGCTGGCCACGGCTGGCAGTTTTTCTCCGACCCGGCAACGCACCACGCCGTGGCCATCAGCCCCCAGGGGGACTATTACTTCAGCCGCGGCAAGGGGCTGCACTGGGTGGCTGCGGATCTGTCGGGCCGCTGAGCGGCGGGCGGGGCTGAGAAAATGCCCCTCTGCTGTCCTCACCCCCACGCCCCATGTCCGACACGCCCCACCCCCACCATTTCGAACGCCAGCATGAACGGCTGGACGCCCTGCTGCACACCCATCTGCTCGCCGTGGCGGGCGCGGACTTTGCCCCGGCTCTGCAGCACCTGCAGCAGTGGCACCGGGGCTTGCTGGAACACATCGCCATCGAAAACACCCGCCTGCTGCCCCATGTGCCCGAGGGCGCGCGCTGGGCGGCGCGGGTGTATCTGCTGGAGCACGAGCGCATTGCCCTGCTGGCCGAGGAATACACCGCGCGCGTGCAGGCGGTCGTGCGCCACCCGCCGCAGGACGAAGCCGCCCGGCGCCGCGCGGTGCTGGTGCTGATCGACGCCGCCCATGCGCTGCGCCATGTGCTGGAGCACCACCACGAACGCGAACACAGCGCGCTGGCGCATGAAATCCCGCTGGAGCTGCAGGAGGCCGCCTGGCACGGCGTAGAAGGCACCGGAGCATGAGGGCGCATTCTTTTAATAAAATATGGCTTTAACGCTTATGCATAAAGCGCAAGCAGCTATCAAAACAAGAGTGTTTGACATGGCGCCCCGCGCCCTTACGGTGGACGACCTGCCCGGTCTGCTGGCCGTGCAGCACGCCTGCTATGGCGAGGGCTTTGTCGAGGGCGCCGAGGTATTTGCGCGGCGCATCGCCAGCCCGGCGCAGTGCTCGCTGGTGCTCGAAGACGGCGGACTTGTTTGCGCCTACCTCGCAGCCTACGACTCGGTGCTGGGCAAGGTCACACCGCTGCACGGCGACTTCGAGGCCGTGCCGCAGCCCGACACGCTGTACCTGCACGACATGGCCGTGCTGCCCGCGCTGGCAGGGCGCGGCCTGGCGCGCGCACTGCTCGAACCCTTGTGGCACCAGGCAATTGCACGCGGCCTGCGCCGGTCGGCGCTGGTGTCGGTGCAAGGCTCGCAGGGCTTCTGGGAGCGCCATGGGTATGCGGCGCAGCCGCTGCACGACGCCGCGCAGCGCCAGCGGCTGGCGGCCTATGGCGTAGGGGCGGTGTACATGGTGCGGGGGCTTGAGGCGACGCTGAATAAGTTACCGCGATGGCGCGCGCCCTGATTTGGGATGGGCTGCAAGGCGCAAAGCACAGCAATAGCCATAGCTATTGCGAGCACTTGAAACGCCGCAGACCGCCCAAAGCAGGGATGTGCGACACGCGAGGGACTTTTCAGCGTTGCCTTAACTTCCCTTGACCAGCGCCATGATCTGCCCGGCATCCAGCGTGCTGGCGCGCTGCTGGATTTGCGGCAGATACTGCGTCTGCAGGTTTTGCGCCGGGCCCAGCAGGCTCTGGTAGGTCGAGCGCAGCAGGGCGGCGTCCATCACGCGGCCGCCGGCGTAGTAGCGCTTGGCCAGTTGCCCCAGCGCGTAGGTGGTGGCAAACGAGAAGGCCATGCCCGTGGCCGCGCCGCCCACCTTGCCCATGGTTCTGCCCAGCGCCTTGCCGATCAGGCCGCCGAGCAGCTTGCGGCCAAACTGCTCGATGTACTGCGAGGTCATGCCGATGCCGGCAGCGGCGATGAATTCCTTGATGTGGCCCTGGTCCAGCTCCACGCCGTGGGCCTGGCCGATGCGGTAGACCAGCCGGATCTGCAGCGGAATGATCGCCATGGACGCCCAGGACTGCGGCAGCAGCTCCAGCGCGCCGTTCAGGATGGCGGCGTTCAGGATGGTCTTGTCCAGTTCAGCGTCCTGCGCGGGCGCCGGGGCCGTGGTGGTGGCAGCAGCAGCGGCTGATGCCGCACCGGCGCGCCAGGACGGGGGCGCGCTTTCCGTCTGCGCGGCCACGGCATCGGCCTGGGCCTCGAAGTCGCGCAGGCCGGCGTTCTGCTCCAGGCCGAGCTGGCGGCGCAGGTCGGCCAGAAACTGCTGCTCCGCCGCGCTCTGGCTGCCGTCGGCGTCGCACACGCACACGGCCATTTCATAGGCCAGCTGGCGGTGTTCGGGCTCGCGCAGCGCCGCCACGGCGCCCTGCACAGTCACGCGCTTGAGCAGCACATCCTGGTACAGGCTGGCCAGGGGGTGCCCGCCCTGGTCGTCGGCGAGCGAGTCCGCCAGGTTGCGGATGGCCTCGCGCTCGCTGTCGGCCTTGTGGCCGTCGGCAAAGGCCGCAAACAGGGCCAGGGTGAGCAGGGCGCGCTGAGATTCGGGGTTCATGAAAGGGCTTCCTTGGGCAGTGGTGGCAGACATTGTTGACCAGAACTGCACTGACCCGTGCCAGCGCGCCAGGTTCCCCGGCGCCAGGAGCATTTCCGGACGTCACAGGCCATGGCGATAATGCGCGCCATGCCAAACCGCTGGAAACCCAACGTCACCGTGGCCGCCGTCATCGAGCGCGATGGCCGCTTTCTGCTGGTCGAAGAAGAAACCACCGACGGTCTGAAGCTCAACAACCCGGCCGGCCACCTGGACCCGGGCGAGTCACCGCTGCAGGCCTGCGCCCGCGAGGTGCTGGAGGAAACCGCGCACGACTTCGAGCCCACGGCCCTGCTCGGCGTGTACCTCAACCGCTTCACCAAGACACGCACGGGCGACGACCTGACCTATATGCGCTTTGCCTTCGCCGGCCAGCTGGGCACGCACCACAGCTGGCGCACGCTGGACGAGGGCATCGTGCGCACGCTGTGGATGACGGCCGACGAGATCCGCGCCTGCCCCGAGCGCCACCGCAGCCCGCTGCTGCTGCGCTGCCTGGAGGATTACCTGGCGGGCCAGCGCTTTCCGCTGCACCTGGTGCACACGGACATCTCGGTGACGGAGCCGTCCCAGGACTGAGAAGCGGGCCAGGCGGGACGGCTGGCTTGGAGGTCAGAAGTTGTGGCGGACCCCCACCGCCGCCGACTTGACCGATTCGGGCGCCTTGCCCGCGCCGTTGTGCAGCAGCACGCCATAGAGCAAGGTGCGCTTGGACAGCGCGTATTTCGCCTCCAGCAAGACATCGGTGTCTTTCTTCTGGGTGTCGCGTGCAGCATCGAGCGTCAGGGTCAGCTTGCCCAGCGGCGCGCTGGCGCCCACCGTGAAGCCCTTGCCCAGATGGGCCCCCGTCGCGTCCTGCAGGCTGCCCGCCAGCTTGAATGCGCCGAAATGGTAGGCCGCGCCCAGAGACAGGTTCTTGCCCTTGTTCTCCAGCTTGTTGTAGACGAACGCCGCCGACAGCGGCCCCGAACGGTAGATCACGTTCAGGTCTTTTTTGCCCACACTGCCGTTGTCGGCCGCGAACACATGGCCGCCGGTCACGCTCAACCCGCCCCATGGGGGTGTGGTGTAGCTCACTTCGGCGTTCTGCCGGGAGTTCAATCCGCCGTAGCCGAACTGGCTGCTCACGACGGCGTAGTTGGCGGAGCCGGTGAGTTCCCACGCGCTCGTGCCGTACCAGCTCGGCGTGAGCGAGCGCCCCGCCTTGACGCCGCCCCATGCCCCCGCAAGGCTCATGTGGGCCGCGCGCGAGAACATGTTGCTGGCCGCCGCACCATTGGTCAGACCCACCTGGGCTTCGAAATTGAAGCCCGCCTTCAAGCCGCCGCCCAGGTCTTCCACGCCGCGCACGCCCCACCGGCTGGTGCCGTTGTTGAGGGTGCTGCTGCTGGACATCCGGGTGGACTGACCGGTGGTTTTGGCCAGGGAGGCGTCGGCCACGCCATACAGCGTCACGCTGGACTGGGCCGCACTGATTCCGCAGGCCGCCGTTGCCACGGCGGCCAGTGTGATGTTCTTGAACATGGTGTTTTTTCTCGTGGTTGGACAGGAATCCCCCTCGGCAACCCCGTCCGTTTTTCAGATCAGACCGGCGCCACGTTGCTGCGGCGCAGGCGCATGGGCGGCATCCGGCGTGCCGCCATTCCCGGCCGGCCAGGCAGCCCGCCCGGCCGTATTCCGCATCAATCCGCCGTGAGCTTGCGCTCCTTGATGATGGCGGCCCACTGGGCCGACTCTTTCTTCATGAAGGCCGTGAGTTCGGCGCGCGTGGTGGGCTGGGGGGTGAGGCCGTGCTTGTTCAGCGCCTCCTTCACGCCCGGGTCGTTCAGCACCTTCACGATCTCGGTGTTCCAGCGGTCCAGCAGCGGCGCGGGGGTCTTGCCGGGCGCCACGAAGGCGTACCAGTTCAACGCCTCGAAGCCCGGAAAACCCGATTCGGCCACGGTGGGAATGTTCGGCAGGTAGGCCGGGCGCGTCAGGCCTGTGGTGGCCAGCGGAATCAGCTTGCCGGTCTCTACATGCGGCATGGCCGTGGGCGGCGCGGCAAAGTACGAGGTGATGCGCTCACCCAGCAGGTCCTGCAGCGCCGGTGCGCCGCCCTTGTAGGGCACATGGGTCATGTCCACGCCCGCGCGCTGGTTGAACAGCTCGCCCGCCAGGTGCGAGGCCGAGCCCGCGCCAGTGGAGGCAAAGTCCACGCTGCCGGGCTTCTTTTTCGACAGCTGGATGAATTCGGCCAGCGTCTTGGCGCCAGCGGCCTTGTGCACCACCAGCACGTTGGGGAAGTTGACACCGCCCGAGATGGGCGCCAGGTCCTTGAACGGGTCGTAGGTCAGCTTCATGAGGTGGGGGGCGATGGTCAGCGGGCCGACCGAGCCGAACAGCAGCACCGAGCCGTCGGCCGCTGCGTTGGCGACGAACTGGTGGGCGATGTTGCCGCCCGCCCCGCCCTTGTTGTCCACCACCACCGACTGGCCGATGTTCTCGCCCAGCTTCTTGGCGATCAGGCGCGCTGCCGCGTCGGCCGCGCCGCCCGCTGCAAAGCCCACCACCAGCGTGACCGGCTTCTTGGGCGGAAAGTCCTGCGCGCTGGCCGTGCCGGCCAGCCACAGGGATGAAGCGACGAGCGCAGTGGCGCGCAGCAGTTGGCGTTTGTTCATGGGGGAGGTCTCCTCGTGGGGGGTGGGGGGGGAAGAAAAAGACGTGCCTTCTGCGGGCACTTGGCCTGTCAATCGGCGCCCAGGCCGATGGGGTTGGGCTGGCGCTTTTCCACGGCATGGCGCAAGAGCGCAGCGGTGCGGAAAATGCCGTGGGCAAACTTGCCGTAGGGCAGCGTGGCAAACAGCGCCATCACCGCGCCCAGGTGCAGGCACAGCAGCAGCGCCAGCGCGGGCGTGCCGCGTGCCAGCCACAGCGCCAGGCCGCTGGACGACACCAGGAACAGCAAGGCGATGAAGCCGAGGTCCATGGGCTTTTGCTGCGCGTCGCCATGCAGCGCGTGGCGCGTGCGGTTCAGGTGCCACAGGCCGGCCGTGCCCAGCATCAACATCACGCCGCCCACAGCGCCCAGCAGCTTGGGCACGCTGGGAAGGTCGTAGGGCGCCGCCCAGCCGAAGACGTAGTGGTACACCGTGGCCAGGCTGGTGGCGGCAAAGCACAGCAGGAAGCCGTAAAACGTGAGGTGGTGAAAGCGCCGGCGCGACAGGGTGTAGGCGTCGTCCTCGTTGTGGCAGCCGTCGCCGTGGCCGCCGTCGAGGTATTTCAGGCGCAGCACGGCGTCGGTGGCGTCAAACGTGGCGGGCGCGGAGAGCGGCGCGCCGCTGGTGGCGGGCGTCACATCGCGCCAGAAGCGGCACACGCCCAGGCCCAGCGCCAACACCACGAACAGGAACACCGGAGCAAACAGCCCCACCAGCAGGTTGTGCGGGAACAGGCGGTAGAAGTTGCCCCCCAGGTTGGCGCCCCACAGCGCATCGAGGCCGCCACCTTGCAGCACGGCACCCAGCACCAGGAACAGCGCCAGCCCCGCCGCCAGCGCCAGCGACAGCGTGAGCCCCTGGCGCTGGTACAGCGCGCCCAGTGCGGGCGGCCAGGCGTAGTCGGCATAGGTCTGGCCGCGCACCTGGGCCATGGCCTGGGGCACGTTGACGGCGAACTCGTGCGGCGGTGCGTACTGGCAGGCGTGCAGGCAGGCGCCGCAGTTGTGGCACAGGTTGGCCAGGAAGTGGATGTCGGCCTTGCCGAATTCGAGCCGGCGCGTCATGGCCGGGAACACGGCGCAGAAGCCTTCGCAGTATCGGCAGGCGTTGCAGATCTGCATCTGGCGCGCCACCTCGGTTTCGGGGGCGGACAGCACGATCTCGCCGTTGGCCAGCGCCCGGGCGTCGCGCGTCAGGGCTTCAAGCGTTTGCATTTTGTGCTTTCATTTCTGTAGCTACCAGCGCTTGCAGTGATTGGGCTGGGGCCTGTTTGGATGCCAAAGCTGCATTCACACCTGCAATGCGGCCAAACGCCGTGCCGATGCTCATGCCCACACCCGCCGTGTAACCCTTGCCGAGCACGTTGCCGGCCATCATTTCGCCGGCCACAAACAGGTTGCTGCTCGGCTGGTTGTTGAAGCGCACGGCGGCCGTGTCATCGGTGTGCAGGCCGAGATACGTGAAGGTCACGCCGGGCTTGAGCGCGTAGCCATGGAACGGCCCGGTGTCGATGGGCCGCGCCCAGTGCGTTTTGGCGGGCGTGACGCCTTCGGTGTGGCAGTCGTCGAGCGCGGTGTGGTCAAAACTGCCGACGCGGCAGGCGGCGTTGTAGCTGCCCAGCGTGTGCATGAAGGTGTCCACATCCAGACCGAGCTTTTGCGCCAGCTCGGGCAGGCTGTCGGCGCGGACGCCCGGAAACACCGGCGGCATGAAGCGGCCGATGGCCTTGCTGTCGATGATGGAGTAACCGACCTGCCCCGGCTGCTGGGCCACCAGGCGACCCCAGATGGCGTAGCGCTTGGGCCAGAAGTCTTCGCCCTCGTCGTAGAAGCGTTCGCCGTCGCGGTTGACCACCACGCCCAGCGACACGCAGTCGATGCGCGTGCAGATGCCGCCGTCGTACAGCGGCGCGCGCGCGTCGATGGCCACCATGTGCGCCTGCGTGGGGTCGCCAATACGGTCGGCACCGTGGTCGTCAAGAAGGTGCTTGAGCAGCACGCCTTTGTTGTAGGCCGTGCCGCGGATCAGGAAGTTGTCGGCCGGCCATTCGCCGCGCTCGTTCTGGCCCCAGGCCTCGCGCAGCCATTCACGGTTGGATTCAAAGCCCCCCGCCGCCAGCACGCAGGTCTTGGCGGTGATGCGTTCCCCGTTGCAGTGGGCCGCAATGAAACGGCCGTGGTCGATCTCGATGCGGTCCACCGGTGATTCGTAGCGGATCTGCACGCCCAGCTTTTCTGCACTGCGGTAATAGGCGTTGACCAGCGCCTTGCCGCCGCCCATGAAGAAGGCATTGGTGCGCGCCACATGCAGCGCACCCGACAGCGGCGGCTGGAAATGCACGCCATGGCTGCGCATCCAGGGCCGGCAGTGGCCCGACGCGCGGATGGTCAGGCGCGCCAGGTGTTCATTGGTCAGGCCGCCGGTCACCTTGAGCAGGTCTTGCCAGTATTCCTCTTCGGGGTAGGCCTCGACCAGCACGTCCTGCGGCGCATCGTGCATGCAGCGCAGGTTGCGCGTGTGGCCGGAGTTGCCGCCACGCCAGGCACGCGGGGCCGATTCGAGCAGCAGCACGCTGGCACCGGCCTCGCGCGCCATCAGCGCGGCGCACAGGGCGGCGTTGCCGCCGCCAATCACCAGAACGTCGGGGCTCATGGGCAGTTCTCTTCATTCATGAACTTGAATGTAGAAAGAATGCCCCCGCTTGCGCAGGGGTTGCGCCGGCATGGCCCCATCACAAATCGTGATGGGTTGAGAAGACTTGAATCAATCCGTCAGGCTCGCTCGGTCCACCACAACTCCCCCGCCCGCTCTGCAGGGCGCGGCCCAGGCCAGCGCCACCGCGCAAGGGCCGCCCCGCCGCGCTGGTGGCGTCCCCCTTCCAGGGGGAAGGCGCGCAGCGCCTCAGGGGGTCGTCAAGCTCGCCCCAATCCACCGGCCCGACTGCACCAGCTCCCGCACGCAGTCGCCCAGCACCACACGCGCGGCCAGCGCGGCGGGCGAAAGCTCGTCGTCCGACAGGCTGCACAGCGCGGCGGGCCGGTAGGCCGGACCATCGGTGATTTCGGCCAGCGCAAAGCGCTGCGCCGCGTCGGGGTAGCGGCCCACCGCCGCCCAGGGCTGGATGGTGCTGCCCAGGCCCATGTCCACCGCGTCCATCAGCAACGCCAGCGAGTCGATCTCCATGGCGATACGCGGCGCCACGCGCGCCTGGGCAAAGGCGGCATCGAGCCGGCTGCGCAGGCCATGCGGGCCGGTGGGCAGTATCAGCGGCTCGTCGCCCAGTTGCGCCAGCGCCACCTTGCCCGTGAGCGGCGGCGTGTGCACGCCATGCTGCGCCGAGCGAATCAGGAACAGGCGCTCTTCCAGCAGCGGCAGCACGCTCCAGCGGCGCGCCGGCTGCGTGTCGAACAGCACGGCCAGATCGAGCTGGCGCGCGTTGAGCATGTTCGACAGGTGCCCTGACAGGCTGCCCACCATGTGCAGGCGCACATCGGGGTAACGCTCGTGCATGGCGCGCATCAGTGGCACGCCCAGCACCGAGGCCGTGGTGGGCGACAGGCCCACGCTCACGCTGCCCGTCAGCCGCGCCTGCTGCGCCGCGCGCGCGGCCTGGTCGGCATGGCGCAGCGCCAGTTGCGCCTCGCGAAAAAATGCCAGCCCGGCCTCGGTGGGCACGGCGCCCTTGGCGGTGCGCTGCAGCAGCCGGGTGCATAGCTCGCCCTCCAGGCGGCTGATCTGCTGGCTCAGGGCCGACTGCACCATGTCGAGATCGATCGCAGCACGGCCCATGGAGCCCAGCTCCACGATGCGGACAAAGTAGCGCAGCTGGCGCAATTCCATGGGGTGTCCTTTCTTCCGGCTGGCGCACTACTGCCCGGCCACCTGCGGAATGAGCCGGTGGTAGAAGCGGATGGCGTCCTGGTAGTTGGCCACGCTCAGGCGCTCGTTGGTGCCGTGGAAGCGCTTGAGATCCTCGGCGTTGGCGCGGATGGGCGAAAACTTGAAGATGTGGTCGCTGATGGCGCCGTAGTGGATGGAGTCCGTGCCCGCCACCATCAGCCCCGGGGCCACCAGCGCGTCGGGAAACACCTCGCGGATGGTCTGGTTCAACACCCGGTATTGCGCCGAATCGGTGGGCGCCACCTTGGACGCATCCACCGCACCCGGTAGCGCCACCAGTTCGAACTGGCCGCCCGGAGCCGCATCGGCCACATGGCTGTGCATGTGCGCCAGCACGCCCTCTTTGGTGTCGCCCGGCAGGATGCGAAAGTTCACCGTGGCCTCGGCGCGGCCGGGCAGCACGTTCTCTTTGTTGCCCGCGTTGACGATGGTCAGCGCCGTGGTGGTGCGCAGCATGGCGTTGGTGCTGGCCGCGCCCTCCAGCTGCTTTTGCACCACCGGGCCAAACAGCCACAGGTTGGACAGCGCCACGCGCGAGAAGCCACCCATCTCCGGCGCCAGGGTGTCGAACATCTCGCCCGCCACGCCCCGGATGCCGCCGGGCAACTGCTTGTCCTCGATGCGCGCAAGGGCCGCGCTCATCATGGCAATGGCGCTGGTGCCCTTGGGTGGCGGCATGGACGAATGGCCGGGCGTGGCCGACACCTTCAGCACCACCGACATGTAGCCCTTCTCGGCCACGCCGATGAGCGCCGTGGGCTTGGCAATGCCGGGCATCACCCCTTCGAGCACCAGCAGCCCCTCGTCGAGCACAAAATCGAGCCGCACGCCGCGCTGTTGCAGCAGCGCGGCAATCTGGACGGCGCCGCGCATGCCGCCCACTTCTTCGTCGGCGCCGTAGGCCAGGTAAATGGTGCGCGGCGGCTGGTAGCCACTGGCCAGCAGCATCTCGACGGCTTCCATTTGCGAAAGCAGGTTACCCTTGTCGTCCCAGGAGCCCCGGCCCCAGATGAAGCCGTCTTTGACCTCACCGGCAAACGGCGGCACCTCCCAGTCGCCCTCGGTCCCGGGCGCCACGGGCACCACGTCCTGGTGCGCCATCAGCATGATGGGCCGGGCCTGCGGGTCGGCGCCCTTCCAGGTGTAGAGCAGGCTCAGGTCGCCCACCACCTCGCGCTGCAGGGTGGCGTGCACGCGCGGAAAGCGCGCCTGCAGCAAAGCGTGCAAAGCCTTGAACTGGTCGGCACTGAGCAGCGCGTCGTCGCGCGAGGAAAGGGTCTGCAGGCGCACCGCCTCGGCCAGGCGCGCGGCTGCAGCCGCGCCGTCCACGGCCACGGGAGCGAGGGGCTCCACCGGCAACTGGCGCGAGCCTTTGCGCACGGTGTTGATGGCCACCACAGCCGCCAGCAGCACGAGCAGGGCCAGCAGGGCCCAGAGGGTTTTTTTGAGCATGGATGTTGTCTCCTGGAGGCGCATCGTAAACCGCACCAGAAAGGATCATCGATTCCATGGTCCAGTCCATCTGCCTTCCACGCAGGTATTGCACACCGGCACCACCACCCCTTACAAAAACTGAAATCGCCTCGCGTGCGATTCCAAAAACGCGGGTTCCGGGCGAAACCGCTCGGGCAACGTGATTCGAAGGCCGTCGTAGCTCGCGAGGGATTCCCGCGCGAAGCCATCGACGCCAGCGCCCTTCAATTGCGACGACACACGCACCGTGAAGTCAGGCAAGACGGTGATGAGTCCTGTGTCGTACGCTTTGTCATGCAACGCTGACAAGCACAGCCCATTGTGCGGATTCAAGCGGTTTTGGGTGTCCAGACTCCATGGAACGATATGGCTCGCCACCAACAAACGCGGCTCAGCGAGCCCGCTGATACAACAGCGCGCGTTGTAGCTCGCCAAAATGGAGCGCCGAAAGCGTGCCTGATTCACGCGCATCTGGATCGTGGCCAGGGTCATCCGGCCCTCGACCAGTTCAGGCACCTCGTCGAGCACCTCTGCGCCGGGTGGGACACCTTGGCTTTGTCCGTACTCCTCGTAATTCAACGCGGCTTCGGCCGCGACGGCGTCCCACTGTGCGTTGAGTTCGCGCCACACCGCTTCATCGAGGCGCGACGCGTGGCCCATCCCACTGCGCCCGCTGGCACGCACTTGGGGATCTAGGCTGGCAAAGTTGACCAGCTTGAGCGCCACGGCGCCGGGTGTGCGCTCCATCCATGACGCCAGTTGGACGATCAACGGATTGCGCTGGTGCAGTTGTCCGAATGGCAACTGGAAGTACACATGCAAGGCAGCCAAGGTTTGTTTGCGCGTCCACGGGGATGCTGTCGCCATCAATGTCCTCCGTTCCTTTCGCGCAGTATGCCCAGAAGGGACGGCAGTCAGCCCCAGCGCAACGTCGCCGGTGCTGGCCATGGCGATGTCCTTTGAATGGATGGCGGAAAGACCATCGAGATTTTTATATCAAAACAGCCTCTAATCCATAACCAATAAGCGCAAACAGCTACTTTTTTAATAGCATCATACTTCCCGGTTGATTCACCGATAGCCGGATAATCCTGCCCATGAAAAAGCAACGCGTTGTCGTAGGCCTCTCGGGCGGAGTGGATTCCGCCGTCACCGCCCACCTATTGAAGCAACAGGGCCACGAGGTGGTCGGCATCTTCATGAAGAACTGGGAAGACGATGACGACAGCGAATACTGCTCGTCGAACGTCGATTTCGTGGACGCCGCCGCCGTGGCCGATGTGATCGGCATCGAGATCGAGCACGTCAACTTCGCCGCCGAGTACAAGGACCGCGTGTTCGCCGAGTTCCTGCGCGAGTACCAGGCCGGGCGCACGCCCAACCCCGATGTGCTGTGCAATGCCGAGATCAAGTTCAAGGCCTTTCTTGACCACGCCATGCGCCTGGGCGCCGAGAAGATCGCCACTGGCCACTATGCCCGTGTGCGGCAAAACGCGGCCACGGGCCTGTTCGAACTGCTCAAGGGCCTGGACCCCTCCAAGGATCAGAGCTACTTTTTGCACCGGCTGAACCAGGCGCAGCTGTCCAAAACGCTGTTCCCCGTGGGGGAGCTGCACAAGACCGAGGTGCGCCGCATCGCCGCCGAGATCGGGTTGCCCAACGCGAAGAAGAAGGACTCGACCGGCATCTGCTTCATCGGCGAGCGGCCGTTTCGCGAGTTCCTCAACCGCTACATCAGCCACGCGCCCGGCCCCATTCAGGACGACCGGGGGCGCACGCTGGGCCGGCATGTGGGCCTGAGTTTTTACACCCTGGGCCAGCGCCAGGGCCTGGGCATCGGCGGTGTGAAGGAGAAAGGCGCCCAGCGCGGCGGCGGTGCGCACGAGCCCTGGTTTGTGGCACGCAAGGATCTGGCCAAAAACACGCTGCGCGTGGTGCAGGGGCATGACCACCCCTGGCTGCTGTCGCATGGGATGGATGCGCAGGATGCGAGCTGGTGCGCGGGCCAGGCGCCCGCACCGGGCCCGTACGCCGCCAAGACGCGCTACCGCCAGCAGGATGCGGCCTGCACCCTGGAGCGTTCGGACAGCGCCGCGTTTCGCCTGTGTTTCCCCGAGGCGCAGTGGGCCGTCACGCCCGGGCAGAGCGCCGTGCTCTACGACGGCGAGGTGTGCCTGGGGGGTGGGGTGATTTCGGCGGTGAACCCGGACTGAAAATACCGCCTTAAAGCGCCATGACGCCCTTTTGATGGGCGTTATAAGCTATTAAATAAATAGCGCCAACATCGGGTGTTCCCCCGGTGCTTTCGGTCAGTAGTTCCAGGTGGCGCGCAGCACCCAGCCGCTGTTGCGGCTGTCGCCGCCCAGATGGGCACGGTACTGCAGCGACAGCTCCAGCCACGAGCGGCCCGAGCGGTAGGCGTCCTCGCGCAGCCACCAGCGTGCGTTCACGCCCAGGCCGGCGCTCGCCGCGTTCTGGCGTCCGTAGGTGTTGTTGTGCTCCAGCGCCAGCACGGCGTGGGTCCAGAGCGAGGCGGGCCGAGCATCCTCGGCGCCGAGGCGCCAGTTGGGGCCGTAGCGCAGTTCGGCCACGGCGTATTCCTCGCCGCTGTCAAGGTAGCGGCCGGCCTCGGCATAGTGGTCGTAGGCCATCCAGCGGCGCCCCTGTGGCGGCGGCAACTGGCCTTGGGTGGCTGAGTACGCGGCGCGCACCAGCCAGTCGTTGCGCGTGAAGGTGCCGGCTTTGACCAGACGTTCGGCCGCGAGCACGAGGTTGTGCTCCGCCAGGGGCTTGATGCGGGCGCCGAACACGAGTTGCACCGAAGGCCAGCCCGAATGCTCGCCGGTGGCGGCATGCAGGTTGCCGGTGGTGCGCACGTACAGGTCGGCATGGGTGCCGTAACCGCGCCAGTCTTGCGGGCGCCAGAACAGCTCGGTGCCGAACTGGGCGTTGCGCTCGCGCCCGCCGGTGGACAGGCCCCCCGGAATGCTGGAACCGCCCGTGGACGACAGCCCCACCGAGGCGCCCCAGGTGCGCTCGAGCGCGCCCACGGCCACGCGCACGTCCTGCAGCTTTTGCGGCTCCAGGGCGATCTGCCCGGTCGCCACCTGGTCGATCACGGCGCGAAAGCGCCGCGCGGCTG
Organism: Burkholderiales bacterium RIFCSPLOWO2_12_FULL_65_40; assembly: GCA_001770955.1. GTDB lineage: Bacteria > Pseudomonadota > Gammaproteobacteria > Burkholderiales > Burkholderiaceae_C > Simplicispira. The sequence continues at coordinate 58,151 of MESL01000013.1, forward strand.
GGGCGACCTGGCCCACGCGCTCGGCGGCATAGGCGGCGTCCTGCAGCGACGGCACCGGCAGGGCGCTGGCCTGCTCGGCCTCGTCGTAGGCAAGCGCCTGCAGGGGGTAGTCCTGCGCAGTGTTGGCGAGCGCGGCCCGTTCCACGGCCGGCAGCGTGGCCCAGGTGGGCAAGGCCAGGGCCTGGCGCGCGGCCTGCCGGGCCTGCTCGGGTTGTTGCAGAGCGGCCAGGGCGTTGACCTGCAGCTGGTGGTGGCGGATGTTGCCGGGTTCAGCCTCCAGCAGCACGGCGGTGAGCGCCAGCACCGCAGGCCATTCACCGCGCTCGCCCAGGGCATAGGCCGAGCCGCCCAGCACGAACGGCAGGTTGTGGCTGTAGCGCACGCCGCACACGGGCTGGGCCGCAGGCCCCTCGCACTGCAGACGGGGCGGCTGGGCAGGCAGAGCCGGGCGCAGCGCGGCCAGCCCGGGGGTGCGCTCCTGGGCCAGCGCCAGCGCGCGGCGCGGCGCGGCGTCAGTGTGCTGTGCGGGCAGGCGGCGCAGGAATTCCAGCGCCAGCGCCGGCTCGCCCGCCGCAAGGGCGGCATCGGCGGCGGCCAGGACCGCGTCGGGCGCGGCATCTTTCAGCACGGCGGCCTGCTGGTCGGCGCGTGCACCGTCGCGCTGGCCCGCCGCCTGCAGCAGGTGGGCACGCACCAGCAGGAAGGCCGGGTGACCCGGGTGGCGCTGCAACGCCGCCTGCGTGGCGGCCAGCGCCGGGCCGGCCTGGCCGCTGTCGATGAGCGACTGCACCTGCAGCACATGCCAGGCCTCGGGCCCGGGGTCGAGCGACAGCGCGCTGGCCATGGCCTGGCTGGCAGCTGCGGGGTTGCCAGCGGCAAAGGCCTCGTAGGCCCGGTTCGCGTGCTGCCAGGCTGCGCCCTGGGGTGCAGCCTGCGCCCACACGGGTGCGCCCGTGGCGGCCAGCGCCAGGCAGGCCAGGGCGAGGGCCGTGAAACGGTGTCCGCTCATGGCTGCACCTCCTTGGTTGTGTGTGGTGCGTGGCGCAGCGCCAGCGCCTTGTCCAGTGCGGCCTGCGTCAGCACGCCGCTGCGCACGAGGTAGGCGCCGATCAGGCCATCCTCGTCGCTGCGGTAGCTTTCCAGGGCCCGCTCGAAGCGCTCGCGGGTCACCAGGCCGTGCTCGATCAGCACGTCGCCCAGCAGCGGTGCCTGGCGCTCCCCGGCCACCTCCAGCACGCCGCGCAGCTGGCGCAGGCCGTTCACGATATCGCTCTCGCGCACGATGGCCTGCCGGATCTTGCGTTTGTCCTTCTGGCGCAGTTCAGCCAGCGCCTGATCTGGCAGGGGCGCGGCCACGGCCAGGTACAGCAGGTCGTCGGTGCTTTCGGGCAGGGCCAGCACGCGCCAGCGGATGGCGCTGTCAAGCGGCAAGTGGCGGGCCCCTTCGCGCACCATGGCGGCGTCCACCTGCACGCGCGGCAGCGACGCCTGGAAGGCCAGGGCCTCGGCGAGCGTTTCCTCATCCAGCCAGCCCTTGCGCACCAGGATGCGCCCCAGGGGGCCGGTGCCGCGCTCCTGGTCGCTCAGCGCAGCATGGAGCTGGGTGGTATCGATGGCATTCCAGGTGGTCAGCAGATCGCCCAGGCGCTGGCGCTGGCCCGCCAGCTGGTCGGTGTCCGGAAAGTCGTGCAGGGTCTTGTTCCAGGTCAGCCGCTGGCCAAAGAAGATGTGACCGAGGAACAGGCGCCAGGCCCGGGCCGCCGCCATGGCGTTGACCAGATTGCCCACCACCATGCGTGGCAGCGCCAGCAGGCTGTGCTCCCACCCGTAGAGCTGGCCCACGAAGTAGCAGCGCTGGGTCGCACGCATCACCAGTGCGAACAGGTTGAACCACATGACTTGGCGCAGCCAGCCATCGGCTTCGAGCGTGGGTGGCAGGTAGGCACTCCACCAGCCCATGCCGTCGAGCAGCAGAAACAGCATGTAGTTGAAGAACAGCACGTAAGCGACCAGCGTGATGAACGAGGTGATGAGCCCCTTGCGGTCACGGAACAGCAGGTACTTGACGGCAAGCGACCCGCTCCAGCCCACCTGCTGCCAGCCCTGGAAGCCGATACCCAGCGTCCAGCGTGCCTTCTGGCGGTAGGCGGCGTTGAAGGTGCTGGGGAAATACTCGCGCACCCCCAGCGGGTGCGTGAGCACCAGGGTCTTGTCGGGGCGCAGCCCGAACCACGACTTGCGGCGGATCTGGTATTGCACGTCGAAGCGGCCGAAGATCTGGCGCATGCCCAGGCGCGAGAGGCGCGCGCCCACGTCGTAGTCTTCGGTGAGGGTTTCTGTGTTGAACGGCAGGTCGCCGGTCTGGCTGGCCAGCGTGACCAGCGCATGGCGCGAAAAGCAGGTGGCCACGCCGGCCGAGGGCACCATGTGCGACAGGCTCTCGCGAACCACGAGGTCCTTGCCGTGCCATTCGGCGAACTCGTCCATGTAGGTGCCGGCGATCCATTCGAACCAGTTGCGTTCGAGCGAGATCACGGGCAGCTGGATGAAGTCGATGCGCGGCAGCAGGTAGTTGTAGTACTTGAGTTCGAGCGGGTGCAGCACGTCCTCGCTGTCGTGGATGATGAAACCTGCGAACGGTTCGGCCTGCTGCTGCTCGCACGCCAGCGCGGCATGGAAGACGACGTTGAGGCAGTCGGCCTTGCAGGTGGGGCCATCGTGCGGAATCTCCACGCGCACCACATGGGGGTAGCGGCGCCGCACACGCTCGACTTCGTCGATGGTGCGCCGGTCGTTGCGGTAGGTGCCCACGAAGACGCGGTAGTTGCGGTACTCGAGTGTCTGCACCAGGTGGTCCAGCATGGAGGCGATCACCTCATGCTCTTCCCAGGCGGGCACCATGATGGCCAGGGGCTGCTCGGGGCGCTCGCGGATCTGCTCGGCGGTCAGGGGCTGGTGGTTGCGCCGCACCCGCAGCTTGCGGTAGATCTCGCGCACCCAGTACCAGGCGTCGATGAACAGATCGTCCACACTGGAGATCAGGATGATCACGGCGACCACTGCCGTGGCGATTTCCAGTTGCTGGTAGTAGACGTCGAACCAGTGGGACCAGGTTGTCGGATTCATCTCATGCCCTCGCTGCAGCGGAGTCAGGCGCTCTGCACAGCGACGGGTTGGAACGCCGGCTCGGGACGCCCGCACAGGGCCGCCACGATACGTTCGCTCGCACGGCCATCGCCATACGGGTTGACACTGCGCGCCATGCGCTGGTACTCAAATGCATCATCGAGTAACAAAGATACCTCTTTTTCGATCTGTCCATGCCCTGTTCCCACCAGGCGCACCGTTCCGGCCTGCACGGCTTCGGGGCGCTCGGTCACATCGCGCATGACCAGCACCGGCTTGCCCAGCGCTGGCGCCTCTTCCTGCACGCCGCCAGAATCGGTGAGCACCAGGCTGGCGCGCTGCATGAGGCGCACGAAACCCAGGTAGTTCTGGGGCGCTATCAGGTGGATGTTCGGATGGCCATCCAGGATGCGGTGTACCGGACCGGTCACCTCGGGGTTCAGGTGCACCGGGTAAACCAGTTCCACATCACCCCGGCGCGCAAGATCTGCGAGGGCGGCACAGATCGACGCCATGGCCGGGCCGAAGTTCTCGCGACGGTGGCCCGTCACCAGCACCATGCGCTTGCCGGGGTCGAGCGCCGGCAGCCCCCGGTCGACCTGCTCGCACAGGTGGGGCTCATGGTCGAGCCGCGCCACCATGGCGTGCAACGCGTCGATCACGGTGTTGCCCGTGACATGGATGCGCCCGCCCAGGTTTTCTGCCAGCAGGTTGCTGCGGGCCCCGGCCGTGGGAGCGAACAGCTCATCGCTGACCACATCCACGACGCGCCGGTTCATCTCCTCGGGCCAGGGCTGCTCCAGCGTGCCCGTGCGCAGGCCGGCCTCGACATGGCCGACCGGAATTTTGCGGTGAAACGCCGCCAGGGAGGCCGCCAGGGCGGTGCTGGTGTCGCCGTGCACCAGCACCCGGTCGGGTCGGACCTGCTGCAGCACCGGGTCCAGGCGCTCCAGAATCCGGGCGCACAGACCGTTGAGTGTCTGGTTCTCGGTCATGACCTCCAGGTCATGGTGCACACGGATACCGAACAGCCACAGCACCTGCTGCAGCATCGACTGGTGCTGCCCCGTGGTGCACACCACCGACTGGATACCCGGCGTGCGCGCGAGCAGCCCCAGCAGCGGCGCCATCTTGATTGCCTCGGGGCGGGTGCCGATGACGGAAAGGATTTTCATGGGGTCTTTCAGCGACCGGGGCACCGGCCCTGCGGGCAGGCCACCCGCGTCAGGCAAGGCAAGGCACGCCAGGGCGGCGAGCGGCTCTCTCAGGTGGGGCGGTCAGAACGGGATGTCGTCGTCCATGTCGTCAAAGCCCGAGGCCGCGCGGGGAGCCTGGGCCATGGGAGCGGGCGCCGGTGCCGGGCGCTGCGGGGGGGCCGCAGGGCGCTGGGGCGGCGGCGCGGCGCGGCGCGGGGCCTGCGGCTCGTAGCCACCGGAGTCGCCACCACCGTAACCCTCGTCATAGCCACCGCCTTGCGCACCGCCACCGCCCATGCCCTGGCGGCTGCCGAGCATCTGCATGGTGTCGGCGCGGATTTCGGTGCTGTACTTTTCCACACCGGCCTGGTCGGTCCACTTGCGGGTGCGCAGGGAGCCTTCCACGTACACCTGCGAGCCCTTGCGCAGGTACTGGCCGACGATTTCGGCCAGGCGGCCGTTGAACACCACGCGGTGCCATTCGGTGGACTCTTTCGACTCGCCGGTCTGCTTGTCCTTCCACTTGTCGGTGGTGGCAATGGTCACGTTGGCCACCTGGTCGCCGCTGGGGAAGGTGCGCATCTCGGGGTCGCGGCCCAGGTTGCCGACGATGATGACTTTGTTCACGGATGCCATGCTGCTCTACCTCTGTTTTCGTGGGGCGCTCCAAGCGCCAGACGCGTGATTGTGCCGCAACCGCCCGGCGCGGGTGCGGGGGGTCAGTGCCCTGCCCGGCCCACCGGGCGCAGCGGCCAGGTCAGTACCAGCCACAGGGCCGTGAGGAGCGTCGTCGCCACGAACAGGCCCGGGGCACCGGCCCATTTGACCAGCGCGCCGCCGAGCGCGCCACCGGCAAACAGCCCCAGCGACTGCAGCGTGTTGTAGGCCCCCAGCGCCGCGCCGCGCACCTGGGGTGGCGCCATGCGCGACACCAGGCTGGGCTGGCTGGCCTCCAGCGCGTTGAAGCCGCAGAAGAAGACGAACAGCAGCAGTCCCAGCACCCACAGCGTGGGCGCCTGCCCGCTGGCCACCAACGTGCCCAGGCCGATCTGCACCAGCAACACCAGGGCAATGGCGCCCAGCAGCGCGGCGCGCAGGCGGCCACGCCGCTCCATCGCAAACAGACCGCCCATGGCCACAAACGACAGCACCACCGCCGGCAGGTACACCTGCCAGTGCTGCGCGTGCGCCAGACCCGCCTGCACCAGCAGGGCGGGCACAGCCACCCACATGGACAGCTGCACGGTGTGCAGCACGAACACGCCCAGGTTCAAGCGCAGCAGATCGGGGTTCTTGAAGACATCGGCCAGGCGGCCGCGCGGCCCCTCGCTGTGGTGCGCGGCCTCGGGCGGCACCCACCACAGCACCACGGCAATTCCGGCCAGCGCCAGCGCGCAGGTCAGGCCGAACAGCCCCCCCAGGCCAATGCGGGCGGTGAGCAGAGGCGCGGCCACCAGGGCCACGGCAAACATCAGGCCGATGCTGCCACCCACCAGCGCCATCGACTTGGTGCGGACGCTGTCGCGCGTCTGGTCGGCCAGCAGCGCGGTGACGGCCGCCGACACGGCGCCCGCGCCCTGCAGCGCACGGCCCACCAGCAGGCCCATCACGCTGTCGGCCAGCGCCGCCAGCAGGCTGCCGCCGGCAAACACCAGCAGGCCCAGCACGATGACGCGCTTGCGGCCGAAGCGGTCGGACGCCATGCCCAGCGGCAGCTGCAGCACGGCCTGCGTCAGCCCGTAGATGCCCATGGCCAGGCCAACGAGCGCCGGGTCGTCCCCGCCAGGGTACTTGCGCGCCTCCAGCGCAAACACCGGCAAGACCATGAACAGCCCCAGCATGCGCAACGCGAAGATCAGCGCCAGCGAGACGCTGGAGCGCCGCTCTTGCGGGGTCATCCGGCTGGCTGAGGACGGGGGCTGCGGTGTGGCAGCGCCCGGGAAAGTGGGAGAGGATTCCGGCACGGTGGTGCACTAGGGGCCCGGGGGCCTGTTGAGTCAAAACAGCGATTCTCGCCCATCCACTGCGACCACGGCCGTCCCGGGGGTTTGGGCTGCCTCCTGGACTTCAATGAAGGAGTGCAAAAACAGCCTGCAGCGCACTGCCAACAAGCGCTGCAGGCTGCCATTCAGATAGCAGATAGCAGATAGCAGCCAGGTTGTATGCCCGCCGCAAAGGGCACGCCGCGTGCGGCTCAGGCCGCCAGGGCTGCCTCGATATCGCCCGCCAGCTTCTCGGGCGCGTCCTGCGGTGCGTAGCGGCGCAGCACCTGGCCGTCTTTGCCCACCAGAAACTTGGTGAAGTTCCACTTGATGGACTTGCTGCCCAGCAGGCCCGGCGCCTCGGCGGCCAGCCAGCGGTAGAGCGGGCTGGCGTCCTGACCGTTGACGTCGATCTTGGCCATCATCGGAAAGCTCACGCCGTAGTTGAGCTGGCAGAAACTGGCGATGTCTTCGTTGCTGCCCGGGTCCTGCCCGGCAAACTGGTTGCACGGAAAGCCCAGCACCACCAGGCCCCGGCCACCGTACTGCTGGTGCAGCGCCTCCAGCCCGCCGAACTGCGGCGTGAAGCCGCAGGCGCTGGCGGTGTTGACGATGAGCAGCACCTTGCCCTCGTACTGGCGCAGGGGCACACTGGTGCCGTCGATCCGCAGGGCGTCGAAGTCGTAGATGCTGCTCATGCATGGCTCCAGAGAGGAAAACCGCATCGTAGCGGTTTCACCCGGTGGGTGCAGCGGTGCTGGCCCGACGCCCTTGCGCTATCGTTTGCATAGCTGCAAGCGCTTGACAGAAAAGCGTTGCAGCCCGGTTTTGCCATTTTTAGCACCCACCCCATGACCGTTCTGCGCGCCCTGCAAGCCGACATCACGCACCTGGATGTGGACGCCATCGTCAACGCCGCCAACCGCTCGCTGCTGGGCGGCGGCGGCGTGGATGGCGCCATCCACCGTGCCGCCGGACCCGAGCTGCTGGAGGCCTGCCGTGCCCTGGGCGGCTGCGAGACAGGCGACGCCAGAATCACGCCAGGTTTCCGCCTGCCCGCCCGGCATGTCATCCACACGGTGGGGCCGGTCTGGACGGGTGGCACCGCCGGAGAGCCCGCGCTGCTGGCCTCGTGCTACCGCCGCTCTGTCGCACTGGCGGTGGCGCATGGGGTGCGCAGCCTGGCGTTTCCGGGCATCAGCACGGGGGTGTATGGCTACCCCGCCGCCCTGGCGGCGCGCGTGGCCGTGGCAGCGGTGCGCAGTGCGCTGCGCGCCGATGCACCGCTGCGCGAGGTGATCTTTTGCTGCTTCTCCCGGCAGGACCTCGCGATCTACGAGACCATGCTGCAGGAGGCGCTGCCCGATGCCCCGCAGCAGCAGGGCGCAGGAGCGCCAGCAAGTCAAAAACAATAGATCAAAATGGCCTTCAAGCCTTCCCCATCAAGCGCTGATAGCTCCTGAAAAAGGAGCGTCAGTGGTGCGTATCCTGCCGGGCGATGCGCAGCAGGTGGTCCAGCTCTTCGGAGTGCTTGACACAGTTGTGGGCATGCCAGCGCTGGATGACCCACATGATGCCCGCCACCACCACGCCAAAGGCGGTGATGGCGCCGAAGGCCGAAAGCCCCAGCTTGGTGGACAGGCTGTAGAACGCGCCCAGGCCCAGGATGCAGGCCTGCTCGTTGAAGTTCTGCACGGCGATCGACCGGCCCGCGCCCATGAGGTTGTGGCCCCGGTGCTGCAGCAGCGCGTTCATGGGCACCACCAGAAAGCCCCCCAGCCCGCCCAGCACAATCAAAAAGGGCACGGCCACCCACAGGTCGCTGATGAAGTTCATCATGATCACCAGCACCCCCATGGCAATGCCCAGGGGCATGACGCGCGTGGCCAAGTCCAGCCGCATGTACATCGAGGCCACCACCGCACCCACCGCCGTGCCGATGGCCACCACGCCCACCAGGGCCGAGGCCTGCGTGGTGCTGTAGCCCAGGGCGGCGGCGCTCCAGGCCAGCACGATGTAGCGCAGGTTGCCCGAGACGCCCCAGAACAGGGTGGTGGTGGAAAGGGAAATCTGGCCCAGCCGGTCCTTCCACAGCCGCTTGTTGCAGCTCCAGAAATCGGGCAGCAGGGCCAGGGTGTTGGCCAGCACGCTGCGCGCGGGGTCTTGCCGCATGGAGCGCATCTCGACGCCCGTGTGCGGAATGCAGGTGTTGAACCAGGCCGCCACGATGTAGACGAAGATCAGCGCAAAAATGGCCGCCTGGGGTGCGGTGTTCACCCCCAGGTCGATGCCCGGCACATCCACCGACAGCAGCAGCGAGGAGATCGTGGGCCCCACCAGCTGGCCGCCCAGCAGCACGCCCAGGATGATGGAGGCAATCGTCAGCCCCTCGATCCAGCCGTTGGCCTTGACCAGTTGCGAGGCCGGGAGCAGCTCGGTGAGGATGCCGTACTTGGCGGGCGAATACGCGGCAGCGCCCAGGCCCACCACGGCATAGGCCATGAGCGGGTGCGAGCCAAACAGCATCATCAGGCAGCCCACCACCTTGATGGCATTGCTGAAGAACATCACCTTGCCCTTGGGCAAGGCATCGGCAAAAGCGCCCACGAAGGGCGCCAGGATGACGTAGAACAAGGCAAACATGGGCACCAGGGCGGCGCGCTGCCATTCGGGGGCGCCCCCGGTGCGCAACAGTTCCACGGCCGTGACGAAAAGTGCGTTGTCGGCCAGCGAGCTGAAAAACTGCGCCGACATGATGGTGTAGAAACCGCGCTTCATCGATGGGCTGGGTGTGCATCAGTCGCGCTGATGCCCTGGTAAATGTGGAACCCCATGGCAAGTGAGTGGCGGTTATATCATGCTGTTACAGGGGCTCGGTGCCAGAATCCGGGCCTCGTTCCCCGGTATCAGCCTCCATGCCACGTCCCATACTCGCCACCATCCACACTGCTGCACTGCAGCACAACCTGGCGCGTGTGCGCCGCGCTGCGCCCGATGCCAAGGTCTGGGCCGTGGTCAAGGCCAATGCCTATGGGCACGGCATCGAGCGGGTGTTTGAAGGCCTGCGCGGCGCCGACGGCTTTGCCCTGCTGGACCTGGCGGAGGCCGAGCGCGTGCGCCACCTGGGCTGGCGCGGCCCCATCCTGCTGCTGGAGGGCGTGTTCGAGCCGCGCGACCTGGAGCTGTGCTCGCGCCTGGGCCTGTGGCACGCCGTGCACTGCGACGAGCAGATCGACTGGCTCGCCGCGCACAAGACGCAGGTGCCGCACCGCGTCTTTCTCAAGATGAACTCGGGCATGAACCGCCTGGGCTTCACGCCGCAGCGCTACCGCAGCAGCTGGGCGCGCCTCTCCGCCCTGCCGCAGGTGGACGAGATTTCGCTGATGACGCACTTCTCTGACGCCGACGGCCCGCGCGGCATTGCGCACCAGATGGCCGCCTTCAACGCCGCCACGCAAGACCTGCCGGGCGAGCGCAGCCTGAGCAACAGCGCCGCCACGCTGCGCCATGCGCAGGACGCAGGCGTGCGTGCCGACTGGGTGCGCGCGGGCATCGTGCTGTACGGCAGCGCGCCCGATTACCCCGAAAACGACAGCACCCACTGGGACGTGCAGCCCACCATGACGCTGTCCACCCGCCTGCTGGCCGTGCAGGAGCTGCAGGCCGGTGACACCGTGGGCTACGGTTCGCGCTTCACGGCCCAGGGGCCGCTCACCATTGGCGTGGCGGCCTGCGGCTATGCCGACGGCTACCCGCGCCACTGCGACACCGGCACGCCGGTGCTGGTGAACGGCGTGCTCACCCGCCTGGTGGGCCGCGTGAGCATGGACATGGTCACCGTGGACCTGACACCGTTGCGCCAGGCGGGCATGGAAGTGGGTTTGGGCACCGAAGTCACCCTGTGGGGGCGTGTCGGCAACGGCACCGTGCTGCCCATCGACGCCGTGGCACAGGCCGCCGGCACCGTGGGCTATGAGCTGATGTGCGCGCTGGCCGCGCGCGTGCCGGTGGTCGTGGACTGAGCCCAGGCCGAACCCGCATGGCCGACCAACGCCGCACCCGCCCGGGGGCCTCCAGCTGGCGCTCGGTGCGCATGCCGCAGCGCCATGCCGTGGCACGCACCCTGCAACAGCGCCACAGCCTGCGCCTGCATGGCCTGCTGATCGGCAGCCTCACGTTGGCGCTGATGTGGGGCGTGTCCGCCCTGCAAAAGCTGCTGGGCATGGATTCGCTGGCGCTGCGCTATCTGGTCACGCTCACCGTGGGCTACCTCGCCTACCTGCTGGTGCTGCGCCTGTGGGCCGCGCTGCTGCTGCGCCGCCAGCGCAAGGACGAGAGCAGCCAATGGAGCGATGGCATCGACCTGCTGCCCGACATCGGCTGGCCTGGCGGCAGGGGCGGCGGCCCGGGAGGCAGTGGCGTGCCCCTGCCGCGCACCGGCGGCGGCGACTTCGCCGGGGGTGGTGCATCGGGAGAATTTGCCGAAGGGCTGGGCGCCAGCCTGTCGAACGCCGCTTCGGGCAGCAGTTCCAGCACCCTGGGCGACCTGGCCAGCGGAGCCGCCGACGCCGTGGCCGGATCGGACGAGGGTGCCGTGGTGGTGGTGCCGGTGGTGGCCATTTTCCTGATCGGCGCGGCGCTGATTTTGGGCGCGGGCTCGCTCGCCATGCTGTTCTTTGGCTGGGATGTGCTGCTGGCCGTGGCGGTGGAGCTGGCCTTTTCCGTGGCCACGGCCCGCGCCGCCATGGGCGTGGAGCGCGAGGGCTGGCTGGGCACGGCCGTGCGCCTGACCTGGAAGCCGCTGCTGGGTGCGCTGCTGTGCGCCGTGCTGCTGGGCGCCACCATCGACCATTTTCTGCCCCAGGCGAACTCGCTGCCCGAGGCGGTGCGCATCATCCGGGGTCTCTGACCGAGGACCGTGGCGGCACCAGCGAGCCGCAGTCACGCTGGCCCGCCTTGGCAAGGTACATCGCCTGATCGGCGCTGGCCATCAGGGATTCGGGATCGGTGCCATGCTCCGGGTACAGCGCGATACCGACCGAGGCCCCGATCTGCAGCGCCAGACCGTCCAGTGTGAAGGGCTCCGACAAGGCCTGCGCCAGGCGCTCGGCCAGGCGCAGGGCCTGTTCGTGCTGGTCGATGCCGCGTTGCAGCACAGCGAATTCGTCCCCGCCCAGGCGCGCCACAAAGTCGGACTCCCGGGCGACACGGCCCAGCACACCGGCCACCCACTCCAGCACCCGGTCACCCATGGCGTGGCCATGGCGGTCGTTGATGGGCTTGAAGCCGTCCAGGTCCAGGTAGAGCACCGCAAAAACCGAGGGCTGGCGCCGCGCCAGCGCCACCTCCGAGGCCAGACACTCCATGAACTTGGCACGGTTGAGCAGCCCGGTCAGACTGTCGTGGCTGGCCAGGTGTTCAATGCGCTGCTGGTGCAGGCGGCGCTCGGTCACGTCGGTGAAGGTGCGCAGCAGGCCGCCACCCTCCACGGGCAGGCTGCGCACCTCGATGATCCGGCCGTTGGGCCGTCGGCGCTCGACGGAGTGCAGGGCCTGCGTCAGCGTGTCCGAGGCCAGATAGGCCTGCAACTCGTCGGACAGCCCCTCGAATTCGCCCTGCGCACGCTGGTAACGGATGACCTCCCCGATGGTCGGGCGCCGGTCCAGCAAGGCCTGGGGCAAGTCCAGCAGCTCCAGCAGGTGGTGGTTGTAAAACTCCACCACCCCCTCGGCGTTGACCATGGCAATGCCCTGCTCCATGTTCTCCAGCGTGGCCTGCAGCAAGGCCGACTTGCGCGCCAGCTGGGCGGCACTGTCGCGTGCGGCCTGCTCGGCCTGCGCCAGCTGCTGCTGCTGGCGCTTGAGTTCGGACACGTCCACATGCGCATAGAAGACAGCGCCATCGTCGGCGGGCCGCGCAATCACCCGGCAAAAACGGTTGCCCGGCAAGGGCAGTTCAAAGGGCGCGCCGACAAAGCGCAGGTTCTCACGCAGCGTCTGCTGGCCGGCCTCGTGCAGCGCGGCCTCGGGGCCGCTGCACCCCGCCCATGCCAGCGCGTACACGGCATCAAACCGCGACGACACGGCGGCTGCACTGTCGCGCAGCCCGTACATCAGCACAAAGGATTCGTTCACCCACTGGATGCGGCCGTCCATGGCGCACACCATCAGCCCGTCAGGCACGCGGTCGAGCAGCGTGGTGGGCGCCGCCAGCGCGCCCGGTTCCAGCGTGGACAGGGCGTGCACCGGGTTTTCGGCGCGCCACAGACGCACACGGCCCACGCCGCCCAGCACCAGCGAAGCCACCCGCAAACGCAGCCCCCGGTGCATGAATTCATAGGGAGTGTTCTGCGCCCGGTGGCGGGCCACCCCGGCATCGATATAGCTGTCGATCTGCGGCAGCTCGTGCGCTTCGAGTCGCGTGCTGTAAAACCGTCGCAGGTTGTCGCGGTAGTGCTCACCCTCGTGCACCCGGCCTTCGTGCTCCGGGAAAAACTGGAAAAACGTGCGGTTCCAGGCCAGTGCGCGGTCTTGCAGGTCGAAGACGCACAGGGCGACGTGAATGCCATCGAGCACCTGCCCGAAGGTGTGTATCAATTCCCGCGTAGAGGCGTCCATGGGTGCAAGAACCGGTCAGAAATGCGCGACAAGACAGTCGTCCATTCTGCGCCATCGGAACGCCTTTTGGGCGGTTGCGGCCCGGATCGACCGGCGCCGGGCACCGCGCTGGATCAGCAGACGACCGAGAGCTCGTCCAGAATGACGCGCTCCCGGCGCGTGAGGGCGGCATAGCCCCAGCGGAACAGTCGGGCAAGGGCCTGGTTGATCTCGGATTCGCTGTAACTCATGGCTTTCTCCTGTGGGAGCCGGCGGCTCCGGAAGGCGGTGGATGCAGGGCGTGCGGGCCGCAAGACCCAGCCCTGCGCCCAGCATGAACCGGCAGGCCACCTGGCAAAACAGCCATGAACAGGTGGTTTGGGCTGCTTTTTGATCCATTGAGGCCTTCCCGGGGCGACGGCGGGACGCATGAGCGCATGGGCAGGCCGCAACGCGGTGGTGTCGGCGGATCGTGTAAAAACAACACCTTGCCCGTGCACTGGGCACTGCCACCCTCGCGACAGCACCGAGCACCCGCCATCACCACACTACCCCCATGACCGCCCTGCCCCACCCGGCCACGCTGGCCCCCACGCCCCTGATCGACAGCGACCATCCCGAAGTCGTCGCCTTTGCCCGCCAGCATGCGCAGGGCCGCGACGCGCGCGAGCGCGCCGTGGCGCTGACCCTGGCGGTGCGCGACGGCTTTCGCTACGACCCCTACCGCCTCGACCTCACGCCCGAAGGCATGCGCGCCAGCACCGTGCTGGCCAACGGTTACGGCTGGTGCGTGCCCAAGGCCGTGCTGCTGGCGGCGGTGTGCCGCGCTGCCGGCATTCCGGCGCGCCTGGGCTTTGCCGACGTGCGCAACCACCTGAGCACCGAACGCATGCGCCAGACCATGCAGACCGACCTGTTCATCTGGCATGGCTATGCCGACCTGTGGATCGACGGCCGCTGGGTGAAGGCCACGCCGGCCTTCAATGTCGAGCTGTGCGAGCGCTTTGGCCTGCTGCCCCTGGATTTCGATGGCCGGGGCGACTCGATCTACCACCCGTTCGACCGCTCCGGCAACCGCCACATGGAATATGTGCAGGAGCGCGGCAGCTTCGACGACCTGCCGCTCGAACGCATCGTGGCCGATTTCCAGCAGGTCTATGGCGCCTGGATGGTGGACCCCGCCACGCTCCAGTCCGCCAGCTTCCAGCACGACGTGGAGCGCGAAACGCGATGACCAACACCCCGCTCGCCATCCCCCCGGGCTTTCAGCCCATCGAGGCCGGTGGCCCGTACATGCAGAACAACGGCCCCCTGTACCTGCTGCACGAGGGCGATGTGGTGAAGTTCGGCTTCCGGGTCGAGCAGCGCCACACCAATCCCATGAACAACCTGCACGGCGGCATGATGGCCAGCTTTTGCGACATGCTGCTGCCGCTGTCGGTGCACCGCAAGAGCACCGAGGTGGGCCAGCGCTTCCTGCCCACCATCAGCCTGCAGATCGACTACCTCGCGCCGGCCCCTCTGGGCTGCTGGGTCGAGGGCGAGGCCGAGCCGCTGCGCGTGACGCGCTCGCTGGTGTTCGCCCAGGGCCTGGTGCGCGCCGACGGCGTGCCCTGCGCGCGCGCGAGCGGCGTTTTCAAGATCGGCCCGGCCATCGCCACGGAAGTCGTCGGCTGAAAACGCCTGCGTGCGGCCTGGGGTGGCAACCCATGGCCCCACCGGCGTCAGCTCCCCATCATGCGCACCATCCGACGGGTCTTCTGGACCTTTTTGCTTCTGCTCAGCACCGCCTGGTGGCTGAGCGACCCGACCCCACTGGCCAACCTCACGCATGTGTTCGCTTGGCGTGCCGTGCTGCTGCAGTACACCGGGGTGCTGGCCATCGGCGTCATGGCGCTGGCCCTGGTGCTGGCGGTGCGCCCGGTGGTGTTCGAGCCCTGGCTGGGCGGCCTGGACAAGATGTACCGGCTGCACAAATGGCTGGGCATCACCGCGCTGACCTTGTCCGTTGCGCACTGGCTGCTGGCGGTACTGCCCGGCCAGCTGGTGGGCCTGGGCTGGCTCAGGCGCCAGGCTTACTCTGCCAGCCCCTTGCGCACCGAAATGCCGGCCCTGGAATGGCTGCAGCAGGCGCTGCGCGGCCAGCGTGGCATGGCCGTGATGGTGGGCGAGTGGGCGTTTTACCTGGCCTTGCTGATGATGCTGCTGGCGCTGGTGCGCACCTTTCCGTACCGCTACTTCTTCAAGGTGCACCGCCTGCTGGCTGCCGCCTTTCTGGCCCTGGCCTGGCACGCGGTGGTGCTGATGCGGGTGGACTACTGGGTGGGCGCCCTCGGGCCGCCCCTGGCCGTGCTGGTGGTGGCCGGCAGCATCGCGGCGGTGCGGGTGCTGCTGCGCCGCGTGGCGGCCGGGCGCAAGGCGGTCGGCGAGGTGGCGGCCATCGCGCGCCACGAGGCCCTGCACACGCTGGAGCTGGCGATCGACATCAAGGGACGCTGGTCCGGGCACCGGGCGGGCCAGTTCGCCTTCGTCACCTTCCACTCCGAAGAGGGTGCGCACCCCTTCACCATTGCTTCGCCCTGGACCGGGGATGGTCGCATCGCCTTTCTCGTCAAGGCCCTGGGTGACTACACCCGCACGCTGGAGCACCGCCTGCACGTGGGCAGCGTGGTGCAGGTGGAAGGGCCTTACGGGCAGTTCACATTCGAGGGCGGGCGCGAGCGCCAGATCTGGGTGGGCGGCGGCATCGGCATTGCCCCCTTCGTCGCGCGCATGAAGGCGCTGGCGCGGGCGCCCGATGGCAAGACCATCGACCTGTTCCATGCCACGGCGGACTACGACGCCGACGCCATCGGCCTGCTGGAGCGCGACGCCCAGGCGGCCGGCGTGCGCCTACATGTGCTGTGGGATGCACGCGACGGCCTGCTCGACGCCCGGCGCATCGCCGCCGCCGTGCCACAGTGGCGCGAGGCCGATGTCTGGTTCTGCGGCCCGGCCGCCTTCGGCCAGGCCCTGCGGCGCGATCTGCTCGCCCTGGGGCTGCCTGCGGCGCAGTTTCACCAGGAGCTGTTCCAGATTCGCTGAGCGGCCTGCAGATGTGTTGCGCCACGTGCATTCCCTTGCACCGTTGCGAAGGAATCCATCGTCACCTTGCCCTGCGGGGCAGCGTCAGGCGTCCGGTGGGGGCGGACTCGTCCAGGACTTGTGGACCAGGTTGCGAAAACCCAGGCTGATTTCAGGGTGCAGGGCCGCCGCGATGGCGAACTCGGGGTCGGTGCTGTTGATGGGGTAGGGCTTTTCCATGGGCTGGTCGCCGCTGTCGGCGATCAGCAGCAGATCGGGGTGCGCCGGACGGTCCGGCAGGTGGCGCGTGACCACCGCCATGTCGCCATTGGCCAGCCGCACGATGCTGCCTGCGTGGTACGGGCCGATGTGGGTGGCGACGGCCTCGACCAGCGCCGGGTCGTACCAGGTGCCGGCATGCTGGCGCAGGTCGTCCACGATGGCCGTGCCCAGCTTGCGGTCCCGGTACGGGCGCGGGCGCATCATGGCGGCAAAGCTGTCGGCCACCGCCATCAAGGCCCCCGCCGAGCGCCTGTCCAGGCAGGTGCCGCGCGGGTAGCCGCTGCCATCGATGTGTTCATGGTGGTCCTGCACCGCCTGCAGCCACAAGGCATCGTGCACACCCAGCTGCCCCAGCATGCGCACGCCCAGGTCCGGGTGCTCTCGCACGACGGCGCGCTGCGCCTCGTCCAGCGAGGCAGCCTGGCCCAGCGCCTGGCGCAGCGACAGCGCTCCGATGTCATGCGACAACGCCGCCGCCACCAGTGAAATCCGGTCGGCGCCGCTCCAGGCCTGAACGCGGGACAGCACGCTGACGACCGTGGCCACCAGAATGTGGTGCACCACGGAATAGGGATGGTGGTGGTCCAGATACGACTGTGCCAGCGCGGCGCTGGCGTCCTCGTCACAGCACTGGATCACGGCCTGGGCCAGTGCCTGGACCCTGGCGGTGAACGACGGCAGGCCCTGGCCTGCGACCAGCGGTTTTTCCATCTCGGTCAGCCGGTCTGCGAGGTCACCGATGCGCTGAAAAGCCGACTCTGTCGGGCGCGGATGGGCGCCATCGGCAGAGGCCCCGATCTTGAAGCCGCTGTCCTGCAGCCGCTCCACGTTGTCGGCGCGGTACACGGTCGATCCGCGCCCCAGGAGCAACTGGCCATCGGCGCTGAAAATGTCCACGCGCGTAGGCACCCCCACCCGCACATCGCGCGGATCCACACGAACGAGTTGCGTGGCGTTCATGGCCGGATTGTGGACCTGCCAGCGGCATCGTGGGGGGCCATTTCAGCGGGTATCACCATCCCAGGTCATAGGGCTGCCCCCTATTCACGGGTGCCCGCAGGCCCACCATGCTGGCGGACAGATGTCAGCAGGCCGTGGGGCGGGGCATTTAAAGTTGCCATCCATATTCCAGATAGAACCCATGCCACCCCATCCCGATCTGACCGCAAGCCGGCCGCCTGAAGGCCAGGTGATGGCCCTGCAGCAGCGACGCCTGCGCCAGATCCTGTGGGCGGTGATGTCTGCCTTTGGCGTGGCTGCGCTGACAAGCTTTTCCAAAGGAGGCTATCTCAGCGTGGGCCTGGAAATGGCTGCTGCCGCCTTGATCGTGCTGGCCTTCAGGTGGAACGGGCAGGGCCAGGTTCTTCGGGCCGCGCGGCTGATGCTGATCACCCTGATGGTGGGTCTGGTCGCACTCATGGCCGCGAACGAGGGCCTGTTCGACGAAGCAGCGCTGGCACTTCCCGCCATTCTGATTTTTGCGGGCATGCTGGGATCCCGGCGGCTTTTCACCCTGCTGGTGGCCTGCACGCAGGCGGCCCTGGTGTTGCTGTTCGTGCTGCACCAGACCGGCCTGCTGCCCCACAGCCCCGCAGCCGTGGACTTGCAGCGGCTGATTCTGATGAGTGCCATCCTGGGAGCGATCAGTTTTTTTGTGTGGCTTCTCTCCCACGACCTGCATCGCACGATGGCCAAGCTGGAGTCCGAGAAGCAGGCCTTGACAGAATCGCACGCCCGGATCGAGGTGCTGGCCCACCGGGACACGCTCACCCAGCTGCCCAACCGCACGCTGGCCAAGGACCGGCTGGAACAACTGCTGCAGGCTCGGCATGGCCAGGGACTGGTGGCCGTCATGTTTCTGGACCTGGACAACTTCAAGACCGTGAACGACTCTCTGGGCCACGCGGTGGGCGACGAGCTACTGTGTCTGGTGGCCGAACGACTGGGCTCCAGGCTGCGCACGTCCGACACGCTGGCGCGGCTGGCAGGCGATGAGTTCCTGATTTTGCTGGGCGGCATGCCCCACGAGGAGGAGATCGCGGTGGCCGCGAGACAGGTCATGGAGCAGCTCGGGCACCCCTTCACGCTGCACGGGCTGGACGTGGTGGTGACCGCATCGCTGGGCATTGCCGTGGCGCCGCGCGACGGCCAGGATGTGGACGCCTTGCTCAAGAACGCCGACCTGGCCATGTACCGCGCCAAGGATTCCGGCCGCAATGCATTCCGCTTCTTCGACGCCAGCATGAACGAGAACGTGGTCGAACACCTGCACATGGCGTCGGGGCTGCGCACCGCGCTGGCCCAGGAAGAGCTGCAGGTGCACTACCAGCCGCAGTTCGACCTTCGCAGCGGCCGCATCATCGGCGCCGAGGCCTTGCTGCGCTGGAAACACCCCGTCCTGGGGTTCATCCCTCCGTACAAGTTCATTCCCGTGGCCGAGCGCTGCGGCCTCATCAACGAAGTGGGCGCCTGGGTGCTGCACCGCGCCTGCATGGATGCACAGTCGTGGCGCGCGCAGGGGCTGGGCGATCTGGCAGTGGCAGTCAATGTGTCGCCCCTGCAGTTCCATCGCGACAGCATCGAGCGCGAAGTGGCCCACGCGCTGGCAGCCTGCCAGCTGCCCGCCAGCGCGTTGGAGCTCGAACTCACCGAATCCCTGCTGGTGGCCGACGCACAGCACCTGAGCGAGGTGCTGCAGCGCCTGCGTGCGCGCGGCGTGCAGATCGCCATCGACGACTTTGGCACCGGCTATTCCAACCTGGGCTACCTGCAGCGCTTTGCGGTGCACCGCCTCAAGATCGACCAGTCCTTCGTCCGCAAGATGTGCACCAGCGCACACGATGAGGGCATCGTGCGCGCCATCATCGAAATGGCCCACTGCCTGGGGCTGCAGGTGGTGGCGGAGGGCGTGGAGGACGCCGCCATGCTGCACAGGCTGCAAGGCTTTGGCTGCGAATACGGCCAGGGCTTCCATTGGTCACGCGCTTTGCCGGACGAGGAGTTCCGCACCTTTGTGCGCAACCGCGCTTTGGCGTAGTGCGCGGGTCGTTCCACTTCGCTCCGGGTGTTGCGCGACCCGTGGTACCTGACGCCGAGGTGTCCGCAGCGAGGCGGGCACGCGAGAAAGGCGGCAAACGCCCCAGGGCGCTGTTTTCCCCTACCCTGCTGCGGCGCCTGAAACGCAGTCCTGCGGCACGATCGGCACCCCCCGGTCACCGCAGGCGTGCAGTTCGGTTTCCAGCGTGGCGAGCTGGTGGTCCAGTGACCGCAGGCGCTGGCGCTCGCGGGCCACGGCGGCGCGGCGGCGCGCCAGCAGCGCCGCCATGCGCGCCCAGCCCTCGTCGGTATGCAGGGCGTCCAGACCGTCGAGTTCGGCCAGCCGGAAACCCAGCGCCTGTGCCTGTCGGATGAGCTGCACCCGGGCCACGTCGGCCTCGCCATACTGGCGGTAGCTGCCCGCACGCGCCACCACACCGAGCAGACCGCGCGACTCGTACAGGCGGATGGCCTTGGCCGACGCGCCCGTGCGGTGGGCAATTTCTCCGATGCGCATGGGGTCTGCTCCTTTCAAGACGGTCTTATTTGCTACCAAAAAAATAGCTTGTAGCGCCCATCAATAAAGCGCCAAAGCCATATTTTGTTATATTTTTCAGATCCCGCCTGCCCACTCCGCGCCGAAGCCCGGCCCACGACCATGCCCCAGTTTGCCGCCAACCTGAGCCTGATGTACACCGAGCTGCCGTTCCTTGACCGTTTCGAAGCAGCCGCGCGCGATGGCTTCACGGCGGTGGAGTACCTGTTCCCGTATGCCTTCGAGGCGCGCGAACTGCGGGCGCGGCTGCAGGACCACGGGCTGCGCCAGGTCTTGTTCAACGCCCCCCCCGGCGGACTGGAACGCCCGGCCATGGCGGCGGCATGGGACCAGGGTGCACGCGGCACGGCGGCATTGCCCGGGCACGAGGCCGCGTTCCGCGCCGGGGTGCTGGAGGCCTTGCGCTATGCCGAGGCACTCGACTGCCCCCGCATCCACCTCATGGCGGGCCTGCTGCCCGAAGGGCGGGAGCGGGCGGCGCTGCGCGACGGCTATGTGGACAACCTGCGCTGGGCGGCCGAACAGGCCGGGCGCTGCGCGCGCGAAGTGCTGATCGAGCCCATCAACCCGCGCGACATGCCGGGCTACATCCTGAACCGCCAGGACGAGGCGCATGCGCTGCTGGACGCCGTCGGATCGCCCCACCTGAAGGTGCAGATGGATCTGTACCACTGCCAGATCGTCGAGGGCGACGTGGCCACCAAGCTGCGCCAGTACCTGCCCACGGGCCGCGTCGCCCACATCCAGATCGCCGGAGTGCCCGAACGCCACGAGCCCGACCGGGGCGAACTGAACTACCCGTACCTGTTTTCCGTGATCGACGCGCTGGGCTACGGCGGCTGGGTGGGGTGCGAATACCGGCCAGCGGCGGGTACATCGGCCGGACTGGGCTGGCGCAACCGGATACGCGAGACTGCGTAAGGGAATTCGTTAAGCAATGTAACCAGACAACTGGCGTACATTGGTTGACGTTACGGAAGCCTCCGTAATGGTTACTTTCGTCAGGAGACATCCCATGGCCGTATCTGCTGCCAACAACCGGTCGGTCGCACGCCGCGTCACCCTGCTGGCCATTGCCCTGGTGGCCCTGGTGCTGGTGCTGGTGGGCCTGGCCATTTCCGTCCTGACCGAGCGCAGCACCCGCGCCCAGGTGGTCCGCAGCGTGGGCGACACCGCCCAGAGCGTGGCGCAGTCGCTGGACGCTGCCGACGCCACCAACCGCGAACTGGTGCAGCTGACCATCAAGGGCTTCCAGCGCAACTTCGAAGCCACCATGCAGCTCGACGAGGGCACGGGCGAACTGCGCAGCTACGGCGCCATGGTCAACGAGGACTACAGCTCGGTGGACAAGTTCGCCTCCGAGACCGGCGGCATCGCTTCCGTGTTCGCGCGCAAGGGCAATGACTTCGTCACCGTCACCACATCGATCAAGAACGCCGAAGGCCAGCGCCTGATGGGAACGCCGCTGGCCAGCGGTGCGGCACTGGAAAAGGCGCGCAAAGGGGAAGCACACGTCGGCCGCATGGTGGTCGGCAACAAGCCCTACATGGGCTACTACCTGCCCTCCAAGGATGCCGCAGGCAAGGTGATTGCCCTGCTGTTCATCGGCAACGATATCAGCGTGTTCGAAGGCATGTTCGAGAAGCAGGTGGCGCAGACGAAGTTCTTCGAGAACGGTGGCGCTTACGTGATCGACCCGCGCGGCTCGCTCGAAGAGGCCGTGTTCGTGGCCCACCCCACGGCGCGTGGCAAGAAGGTGCTGGAGGCTTACCCGCAAGCCCGCGGCTTCTTCGAGGCGCTGGCCTCCACGCCCGAGGGCTTTGTGCGCGACGCAGCGTCCGTGCTCGGCGGCAGCGCCAGCGACCCCTGGGCGCTGGTGCGCAAAACCAAAGCCGACGGCTGGTGGGTGGTGGCCGAAGTGCCCGACGGCGAAGCCCTGGCCAGCCAGCTCCAGGTGGTTCTGGCCGTGTGGGGCATGATGGCGGTGGCCGTGGCCCTGCTGGCCGCCGGCATCTTCATGATGCTGCGCCGCAGCGTGAGCGAGCCGCTGCGCCACCTCACCCACGCCATCACCCTGGTGGCCCAGGGCGATCTGACGCAGGCCTTCCACACCACGCAGCGCGACGAGATCGGTGCACTGGTACAGGAAGTCGAGGCCATGCGCCAGCGCTACCTGCAGATGCTGCAACAGGTGCGCACGGCGGTGGACAGCATCACCACCGCCAGTGCCGAAATCGCCAGCGGCAACCAGGACCTCTCGGGCCGCACCGAGCAAACTGCCAGCAGCCTGGCCGAAACCGCGCAGAGCATGGAGCAGCTCACCGCCACGGTGCGCCAGTCGGCCGACGCGGCACGCCAGGCCAACCAGCTCGCGGGCTCGGCGGCCGAAGTGGCGGCGCGCGGCGGCCAGGTGGTGGGCGAGGTGGTCACCACCATGGGCGACATCAACCAGAGTTCGCGCCGCATTGCCGACATCATCAGCGTGATCGACGGCATTGCCTTCCAGACCAACATCCTGGCGCTCAACGCCGCTGTGGAGGCCGCCCGCGCGGGCGAGCAGGGCCGGGGCTTCGCCGTGGTGGCCAGCGAGGTGCGCAGCCTCGCGGGCCGCAGCGCCGAGGCGGCGCGCGAGATCAAGCAGCTGATCGGTGCCTCGGTCGAGAAGGTGGAGGCCGGCGCGCGCCTGGTGCAGAACGCCGGCACGACCATGGACGAGATCGTGGGCTCGGTGCACCGCGTGGGCGACATCATCGGCGAGATCACGGCGGCCGCATCCGAGCAGTCGGACGGCATCGGCCAGGTCAATAACGCCGTCAACCAGCTCGACCAGATGACGCAGCAAAACGCAGCACTGGTGGAACAATCGGCCGCCGCCGCGCAAAGCCTGCGCGACCAGGCCCAGCGCCTGGCAGGCGCAGTGCAGGTGTTCAAGCTCGGCGACGCCACACACGGCGCAGAGCTGCGCGCCGCACCGGGCCTGCCCGGTCGCGCCAGCGCCCCCACGGGTCTGCCCGCGGCACCCGAAGCGCCGCGCTTGTCCTGAGCTGGGCAGCGGCGCTGCCAGAGGGTGGCGCACACACGGCCCGGGCTGCGCCCTCACCCGCGCAGCCCGGGCCGTTCGCTTATTCTGTAGGCCCTTGATCGCTTGCATTTGCCATGGCTCCCGACATTCCCACCCTGATGATGATGGTCACCGTTGCCGCCATGGTGATGGCGGCAACACTGATGGCGGTGGCATGGGGCGAGCGCAGCGACGGGATCAAGCTCTGGGCGGGGGCGCTGTGCTGCCTGGCACTGGCCTATGTGCTTTTTTTGCTGCGCGGACGCATTCCGGACCCTGTTTCCATCCTGCTGGGCAACGGGCTGGCTTCGGCCGCGACCTCCCTGGTGCTGGCCGCAATCTGCCGTTTTCAGGGCCGCACCCTCCCCTGGCTCGCCATGCTGCTGCCACCCCTCGCGCTGGTCGGGCTGCTCTGGCTGTTTCTGGATGATTTCACCACCCGCGTCACCCTGACGGCGCTGATCATGGCAGGCCAGTCCGCGTGGGTTTTCTGGGCGCTGTGGGAGCGGCGCAGCGCCTACCAGGGCCGGGGCGTGCGGCTGGTGATGGCGGCCATGGGCCTGCAGACCGTGGTGCTGCTGGTGCGCGGGACCTCTAGCGCCAGCAGGGCCATGGGGGCGCAGAACATGCTGCAGGCCGACGCGATCCAGATCCTCACCTTCGTGAGCGCCTTCGCCTCACTGCTGGTCGCCTCGCTGGGCTTCATCTTCATGCACAAGGAACGCGCTGACGAGGCCAACCGCCGCCTGGCGGCCCTGGACGAACTGACCGGCGTAGCCAACCGCCGCTCCATCATCGCGGCACTCGACCGCGATGTGAGCCGGGCCATCCGCACACGCGAGCCCCTGGCCGTGATGATGGTGGACATTGATTTCTTCAAGCACATCAACGATACGCATGGCCACCTGGCAGGAGATCAGGTGCTGCGCAACGTGGTGGATGTGATCCGCCACCGCATCCGCGCCCAGGACATCGTGGGCCGGTACGGCGGCGAGGAGTTCATGGTGCTGCTGTGCGACACCACCTTGCAGGGCGCCCGGCAACTGGCGGAACAGTTGCGCGAGGCGGTGCAGGCCTCTTTTTGCCCCTGGAACGGTGAACGCCTGGCGGTCACCGTCAGCGTGGGCGTTTTTGGCGGACGGCTGGAACCCGGCGACGGCTGGGACCAGCTCATCCATGCGGCCGACCAGGCCCTTTACCGCGCCAAGCAGGGCGGGCGCAACCGCGTGGAGATCGCACCAACCCTGGGCCGCTTGGCAGGCCATGGGCGGGCCAACGGTTCGCCGGAAACATTGCCGTCATCGCTGCATTGAAGAGTGCTGCACGACACAGGACAGCAGGCGTTCCTGCTGCGTGAATAGTTCGCCGACCATCGTCTGGCGACTTCGGACCCGCAGCGTGCCCGCGCCCCACGCACTGACTCACCCCGGCTACCCGTAGCCGATGACCGCGGGTGGGCTCAATCTGTGGGGCTGCTCTGTCCCATGCGAGCGAAGAGGCTGTCGCCATCGTTCAAGACCCACAACTGCCGCCCGGCAGGCGTTTCTGGCAACACGTAGACAATGCCGTCGGTCCCGGTAAAAGCGGGCTTCAGCACAGTCCTGAAGAAATCGAGCGGGACGTTGATGCAGCCATACGAAATGCGGTTGTCCAGCGGTGTGGGTGTGGACAGGCGCTGCGCCCGACGTTCCTTGACATTGGATGTGACCACGGGATGCATGGAAATGGCGCCCTCGTAGTCCACCCACAGGATCTCACTTCCCTTCAGGTTGCGCCCCAGCGACGCGACAAAACGCCCTGCCGGCGTGGTGCGTTCATACGGACGAATGCTGGACAACTTGCGCTCGCCGATGCCGGGAACCGCGTGGTCTCCCGTGGCCAGACCCAGCAATGCCGGTGCCGCACCCTGGATTCTTCCCTCTGCGGAGAACACATACACCCTGGCGTCCGCCTTGTCCACAAGCACGAAGGGGCTGTGCCGGTTGTCGCCCGAGCGGACAATCCAGTCTGCGACGAGACGTGCATCGGGGGACGCAGGCTCGTGCGCGAAGTCTGCCCGCAGGGATCGAGGGGCCATGTCGGTCTGCGGCGCACCGGCTGGGAGGCCCTCTTTCGGCCCACTTTCCACCGTTTGCGTCGCCAACGCCGGGAACACGCCAGAACCGAGCGTCAGCAAGACGGGCAAAAGCCGCAGCCATTTTTTCAGCAAGTGAAGCCTTGTCCGACCTGCGAGGCGAAGCATCGCCGCCACGGGTGCGGGCATCCCCTGCCAGGAATCACGAACATGCATGGAGCCTCCTCCGCTCAGTTGCGATCTTGCTTGGGCAGCCGAACAGGCGCCTGATAGACCGGTGGCACTGGCACCGCCTCGGGCGGCCTCTCCTGCACGACAGGGGGAGGCACGACGGTGGGCATGGGCGTTGCAACCGTCACCAACTCCGGCTGTGGCGCTGGCAGAACATCCGTGGGAACCCGGGGCGCCGGCCACACTGGCGGCCATACATCCGCCGGCGGGTTTTGCGGAAACACGACGGGTGTAAGCAGTACCGTTGGCACGGGTGGCGTTGGCGTTGGCGTTGGCGTTGGCACTGGCACTGGCACTGGCACTGGCACTGGCACTGGCACGGGCACGGGCACGGGCACGGGCACGGGCACGGGCACGGGTGGTGGCGGTGGCGGTGGCGGTGGCGGTGGCGGTGGCGGTGGCGGTGGCGGTGGCGGTGGCGGTGGCGGTGGCGGTGGCGGTGGCGGTGGCGGTGGCGGTGGCGGTGGAGCTGCCGCGATGGCCCCGGATGTTTTGGCCCCTGCAGGGCCGCAGCAAGACACGGCGAGAGCGTATTGGCTGGCGTCTGCGCCGCCCAAGCTGTAGCCGGTATAGGTGATCGTCTTGTCCGTTCCCACGTCGGGTGTGTCAAACGCCGCGCTGCTGCCAGGCCCGGCCACCAGCGTGACACCGGCAGGCGCCCCCTTCAGTCCCGTCAGGGTGGTCGCAGTGCTGCCGTCATAAACCTTGTCGCCTCCCGCCGCGAAGACCAGCATCTGCTGCGTCAGGGCTGCGCCTCCCGTCAGGATGAAATGCCCGGAATAGTCCGTGGGCGTCGCGTAAGAAACCGGGTTGTAGTGGATGGTGACGGGTGCATTGGGTCCGGTGACGGTGGCCGCCGGAGTGCCTGGCGCAAAGATCACGGTCCCGCCCGCAACCCCCGGCCCGGTGCCACCGTTGCCGGCGCTCAGCACCAGGCCGATTGGCAGGCCCAGGCTCTGGGCCGGGATACTGCTGCCCCGCGTCAGTGTGATTTTGGCGCCAATGTTGACATCCTCTGCGGCGCAAATGGACATGTTTCCGTCGGTCGTCGTCATGGCGGCACCCATGTTGACGTTGCGCCCCGCCGCCAGAGAGACGCTGCCATTGACCGTCGTGATGGCGGCATTCACGTTCACATCGCGACCGCAGCACGCCACCAGGTTTCCGTTGGTGGCACTGATCGGCTGGTTCACGTTCACGTCCCGGGACGCATTCAGTGTCAGTGTCGTAGGACTGGAACTGGCCGTCCAGCTGACCGGCTGGTTGATATAGATATCGCCGTTGCCGTCGGTCGCCGTGTTCAGATTGCTGACCGGAGGTGTTCCTGGAACCACGACATCCGGTCCCGTCACCGTACTGATGACGACGCTGTTGGTCACCAGCAGCGCCGAGAGAGTGGCCCCGGAAATGTTGTCGGTGGCGAGACCGCCCACGGTGAAGTCCTGCGGGTCGATCAGCCAGGTGCCCGTCACCCCCTGGGATGCGACGGTGGTGACACGTGCGTCATTGGCAATCTTCACATGGGCTGCAGAGGTTTCAATGAACCCCCCGTTGCCTCCCCCTGGGGCGCTGGCGTCGAGGAGCCCGCCGACGTTCGCTGCACCGTTGTGCATATCACCCATCAGCCGGATGGTGCCGTTGTGGTTTTCGATGGTGTGGGCCTGAATCACGCCCGTGTTGTTCACGGCACCATGCAGCATGCCCCCTGCGGACTGGGCGGTCAGCAGCACCTGTCCGCCGTCAGCCTGGATCAGGCCGCCGTTCTGCGCCAGCGCATTCAGGGCACCCTGAGCCACCGCGACATTCAGCAGGCCGTCTCCGGCCACATCGAGCGTGATGGCCTGGCCTGCAGCCAGTGCGACCGTGCCCAGGCGCGCCGCAATCACGCCCTCGTTGCTGACGCTGGCACCCAGCAGGGCCACATAGCCGCCCGAGGCATTGATGGAGCCCTGATTCAGCACGCTGCCCGCACCCGCACCATTGAAATGGTAGGTGCCAGCCATGAAATCGCTGTCCGTGATGCCCAATGTGGATGCAACCAGCCCGCCGACATTGACGGAGGCGCTCTTGCCGAACAGGATGCCGTTGGGGTTGACCAGAAACACCTTGCCGTTGGCCGACAAGTTGCCCAGGATGCTCGATGGATCCGGTCCCAGCACCCGGTTCAGCGCCACCGAATTGCTGTTGGGCTGCACGAACCGGACGGATTCCTGCGCGCCGATCTGAAAGCTCTGCCAGTGCAGCGCTGCATTCTGCGACGTCTGGGTGATGGTGGTGCTGCCCGTGCCCTGGGCGATGCTCGCAGCGCCAGCGGCCACCACGCCGCCAGCGGGCAGCGCGTAGGCATGGGTGACAAACGCCAGCGCCAGGTAAATGGCCAGGGTGCTCAGTCCCAGGCGTGCCATATCTCCTGCGACCACTTGGGCCGACGATGTCTTCTTGCCATTGCTTCGGGCGTTTTCAGCCACAGCGACAAAGGTACCGGTGTGTTCATTCCAGATGGATCGGTAGGTGCAGTTCATGGGGGGCGTCCGGTGGGGTTGAAAGGCGTGTCAATCGGGTGTTCTGGGCAGCCCGATGGCTCAGAAATACTTCACGGCCTGTATCCAGAAACGGCCCGATCGGTCCGGCGCGGACGTTGCCGCGCTGTTGCCCAGCTTGCGGGCGTAATAGGCTTTCACCACAAAATCGTTGGCCACGGTCCAGTTCAGACCGACCCCCGCACCGCTGAGCGTTCGGCGGTTCGGTCCGACAGCCCAGGGGTTCTTGTTCGCCGTCACGGTGCCGGTGTCCGCAAAAACGATGAAATGCATCTGGCCCGCCTGGTGTTCATGCAATTTCGGCAGCAGCATCCGGCCTTCCAGCGTCAGCACATAGCCTTCGTCGGCATAGGCCTCCCCTTCGGGATAGGCCCGCACGGCATACATGCCGCCCAGTTCCATCTTTTCGGATACATCCAGGTTCCTGGATGCCATCTGGCCGTTGATGGACGCATACATCGAGAACGATTCGCTCAAGTTCTGCAGCCGCGCGACATGGACTGCAAGTTTGTTGAAATGGCCATGCGTTTGCGCAGTCATTGCATCGAACGATCGCACGGCAGGCGTACGGATGTCGAGGTTGCCGTAGGACCAGGCGAGCGAGTACACACTGAGCCCCCCCCGGCCCACACTGTCGCTGTGGTTGCCATACAGACTGGCCGTCAGCACCTGCGAGCGCTTGTCGGTGACCGAGGCGGTGGAGTCCACCCGGTCGTCGAACGACTTGGCGTCGAACCCCAGGCCCGCGTACAGGTTGCTGTTGCGCGAACGGATCAGCGGGTAGCTGCCGTACAGGCTGGCGATCTTGGCCGTGCCGTGGGCATCGAGGCTGGAAAATTCTTTACCCAGTTCGTAGCCGAGGTGGCTGTAGGCCACACCGACGCGGGCTTTGCCGAACTGCATCTGGTAAGAGCCACGCACGTAATGCAGCCCTGAGCCTGAAGTGACGGCACGCAGCGTGGCCACATCGCCATGACCGGTGGGGTTGTTCAGGTTCACCGTAGCGCCCAAACGGTAGGCGCCGGTATAGCGGTTGCCGGCGTTGTCGGCGTCTATGCTGCCCGTGACGCGCTGGCCGGGTGTCACGTCCACGATCAAGTCCGACGTCCCGGGGGCCGCCCCAGGAACCAATGTCGATTTGACATTCACGCCAGGCAGATCGGAGAGCAGCAAAAGACTGCTCTCCAGCGGCTCGGTGGTGACCACGTCGCCGCTTTGCACGCCGCCCAGCAGACTGCCTGCCAGACCATCCGAAAGGTTCGTCTGGTTGCGCAAGACCACTTGGCCATAGTGGCCCTCCAGCACGGCAATGGTCAGCTCGCCGTTCGTGATGTCCTGCGCTGGCAGATAGGCCTGGGCGACGAAATAGCCGTTTTGGCGGTAGAAATCGGTGATGCGTGCCGCCATTGTGCGCAGCTCGGTCAGCGTCAGCTCACTGCCGGGCCTGAAACCGGTGATGCCAAGCAGCATGTCTTCAGAGTACGCCTGCGCGCCCGTCACCCGCAGCGTCCTGACCAGCACCCGCGCGCTATCGGCGTCCTGAACCGGTGCCGGTCTGTCTTGCATCACCTCGATGGGCGGCGCACTGGGCTGCGGCATCTGGGTGGCCGGCATGTTCAGCATCTGGCTTCCGGCGGTCGGCGGTTGCTGGGCGTAAACGCTCTGGGTGAGTGCCAGCAATGCACAGGGGATGTATTTGATTTTGGGCATGGTGGCTTTCGTAGCAACGTCAGGAGCGGGAGCTGTGGTGACATGTTGTTGCAAGCGAGCGACGCGGTCTGTACGCTGCCGTACGGAAGCCTTCCCTGGTACATGGCGCCGTTTCCTGGGTTGTGGTCGAATCCGTCTTTTGATTGCCCTGGAGCCGCACCATGAACGCCCGCATCCCGACACAAGCCCTGCAACCTGCGCAAGCGCTGGAGAGCGTGAGCCGGGTCTGGGACGAGCGCATCGTTCCCCAGCTCACCGACTACATCCGTATCCCGGCCAAGTCGCCGATGTTCGAGTCCGGCTGGGCCGACCTGGGTTACCTCGACACCGTGGTGCGCAACGCTGCTGCGTGGGTCGAGGCGCAACAGGTGGCGGGGCTGACGGCCGAGGTGGTGCGCCTGCCCGGCCGCACACCGGTGCTGTTCTTTGAAATCGCCGCCACACGCCCCGCCAGCAGCCAGACGGTGCTGATGTACGGCCACCTGGACAAGCAGCCCGAGTTTTCCGGCTGGCGCGCAGACCTCGGCCCCTGGACGCCACACTATGAAGACGGCAAGCTCTACGGCCGGGGCGGCGCCGACGACGGCTATGCCGTGTACGCCAGCATCGCAGCCGTGCAGGAACTGCAGCGCCAGGGCGTGCCGCACCCGCGCATCGTCGGTCTCATCGAGACCAGCGAGGAAAGCGGCTCGCGTGACCTGCTGCCCTACATCGACGCGCTGAAAGCCCGCCTGGGCGACGTGGCCCTCGTCGTCTGCCTCGATTCGGGCGCGGGCAACTACGACCAGCTCTGGCTCACCACCAGCCTGCGCGGAATGGCCAGCGGCACGCTGAAGGTGGAAATCCTCACCGAGGGCATCCACTCGGGCGACGCCTCAGGTCTGGTGCCGTCCAGCTTCCGCATCATGCGCCAGGTGCTCGACCGGCTGGAAGACAGCGCCACCGGGCGCCTGCTGCCCGCGCGCTTCCACTGCGAGGTCCCCGCCGAGCGCCTGGCGCAGGCACGCGCCACGGCGGCCATCCTGGGCGAGGAGGTGTACCGGCGTTTCCCCTGGGCGTACCACGACTGTGGTGGCTCCACCATCGTCGCGCTGCCCACCACCACGGACCCGGTGCAGGCGCTGCTCAAACGCACCTGGGAGCCCACGCTGAGCGTGACCGGCGCCGAGGGCTTCCCGGCGTTGCAGGACGCGGGCAACGTGCTGCGCCCCTACACCGCGTTCAAGCTGAGCCTGCGCCTGCCACCGCTGGTGGACGCTGCCAGTTGCGTGCAGGAGATGAAATCCCTGCTTGAAGACAACGCCCCCTACCAGGCCAAGGTGACCTGGGAGAGCGCCAGTGGAGCCAACGGCTGGAACGCTCCCGAGACGGCGCCCTGGTTCGCCCAGGCGCTGGATGCCGCTTCTCAAGCGCATTTCGGCGCCCCCTGCGGCTTCATCGGCCAGGGCGGCACCATTCCGCTCATGGGCATGCTCAGCCAGGGCTTCCCGCGGGCGCAGATGATGGTCTGCGGCGTGCTCGGCCCCAAGAGCAACGCCCATGGACCCAACGAATTCCTGCACGTACCCTACGCCAAGAAGCTCACGGCCGCCGTGGCGCAGGTCATTGCCAACATGCCCGCCGCTTGACGCCATGTCCCACCCTGCTGATTTCTCCCTGACCACCTTCACCGCCAGCGACGGCGAAAATCTCGCCGCCTACCACTGGCCCCTGGCGGAGGGCCGCCCCCGGCGAGGCACGGTACTGCTGGTGCACGGCCTGGGCGAGTACGCTGGCCGCTACCACCATGTGGCGCAGCACCTCAACGACTGGGGCTTCGCAGTGCGCGCCTACGATCACTACGGCCACGGCCGGTCGGCCGGGCCCCGCGGCGGACTGAACCACGACATGCGGCTGCTCGACGACCTGGCCGACATGGTGGACGCTGCCCGCGCGCACACACCCGAAGGCCTGCCACTGGTGCTGCTGGGCCACAGCATGGGCGGACTCGTGGCCGCGCGCTTCGTGGCCATGCACCTGCGCCCGGTGGATGCGCTGGTGCTGTCGTCTCCCGCGCTCGACCCCGGTCTCCATGCCGTGCAGAAAATCCTGCTGGCCACACTGCCGCGCGTGGCGCCCAACCTGCGTGTGGGCAACGGGCTCGAAGCGCGCTACATCTCGCACGACCCGGCCGTCGTGGCAGCCTATGAATCCGATCCGCTGTGCCACGACCGCATCAGCGCGCGCCTGGCGCGCTTCATCGCCGAAGCCGGACCGGCGACGGTGGCACGCGCCGCGCACTGGCAGGTGCCCACGCTGCTGATGTGGGCCGGTGCCGACCGGCTGGTCAATCCGGCCGGTAGCCGCGCCTTTGCGGCAGCGGCGCCCGACCGCGTGGTCCAGTCACGCTGCTTCGAGGGCTTGTACCACGAGCTGTTCAACGAGCTGGACGCCGCCCCGGTGTTCGAAGTGCTGCAGCGCTGGCTGGAGAAACATGCGCCCGTTCGGACCTGATTTTGAATGAAATCAGGCTTCAGACCTTTTGCAGAAAGCGCTTCAAGCTATTGTTTTTGATATGCCTGAAGCCGTCATAGGACTCAGGCAGCAGCCCGGCGCTGCCTTAGCGCCAGCCAAGCCAGCGCCGCACCGGTCACGATGATCGGTATGAGCGAGCCAACGTTCAGCAGCGCCCATCCCTGGGTGGTCACCAGCGCGCCCGAGGCGAAGGACGTCAGCGCCATGGTGGCGAACACGAAGAAATTGATGGCCGCCTGGGCGCGGTCCTTCTCCTCGGGGCGGTAGGCCTGCATGGCCAGGGTGGTGCTGCCGGTGAACAGGAAGTTCCAGCCCACACCCAGCAGGAACAGCGCGACGGTGAAGTGGTGCAGTTCCACTCCCATCAGGGCAACGGTCACGCAGGCGAGGTTGAGCAGCACCCCCGTGCCCATGATAGGCAGCACGCCCAGACGCTTGATCAGGTGCCCGGTGAAGAAACCGGGCGCAAACATGCCGATCACATGCCATTCCAGCACCAGCGCGGCGTCGTCGAAGGCGTAGCCGCACACCTGCATGGCCAGGGGCGTGGCAGCCATCAGCAGATTCATCACGCCGTAGCCCAGGGCCGCGCCCAGCACCGCCACCGCAAAGGCGGGTTCGCGCAGCAACTGGACCACGGAGCGCCCGCCCCCGGGCGTGCCCGCCGGGGCGCTGGGTCGGGGCAGGGCGTCGAACCGGATGGCGGACATCAGCGCCATGGACAGCAGTGCGACCCCCATCAGCGCCACATAGGCGCCCGCGAAGGGCACGCCCAGCAGCGTGCGCGTGGCGCTGGCCAGGTTGGGGCCGGCCACCGCGCCCAGCAGGCCACCGGCCAGAACCAGCGACACCGCCTTCTCGCGATACGACGGCACGGCCAGTTCCGCAGCGGCAAAACGATAGAGCTGGCCATTGGCGCTGTAGTACCCCGCCACCACAGTGGCCGTGCACAGCAGCCAGAAGTTGGCCGATAAGACGGCCCAGGCGCACAGCAGGGCCGAAAACACCGCCACCGCCAGGCCGATCTGGAACGACACCTTGCGCCCCCAGCGCGCCTGGCTGCGTGCCACCAGCGGCGTGGACAGGGCACCGCCCACCACATAGCCCATGACGGGCAGCGTGGCCATCCAGCCCAGGGGAGCCAACTGCAGGCCCACGAGCCCGTTGATGGCAATGAAGACCACGTTGTTGGTCAGAAAAAGCCCCTGGCACAGGGCGAGCAGCCACAAGTTCTTGTTCATGTGATGTACACGCATTGTCGGGGGTTTCGACCGGCCCCTGGAGGGGGGCCGAGGGAAAAAACCATGCCCGATCAAGGGCGTCGGGCATTGCCCAAGAACTTGACAAATGTCATGACATGGGTATTTCCCGAGGCGTATTGTTGCGCGCTTGCGATGGCGCCCGTCCGTGCGCCCGCGTCAGAACACAGACCGCATGCACACCCTGACCCCTACCCCCGAGGCAATGGCGCCCGACAGCGCCACCGCCGCTTTTGAACTGGTCTGCCCCGCCGGCAGCCTGCCTGCACTCAAGGCCGCCGTGGACAACGGCGCCAGCTGCGTCTACCTGGGTCTGCGCGACGCCACCAACGCGCGCAACTTCGCCGGGCTGAACTTCGACGAAGCGGCCATCGCCAACGGCATCCGGTATGCGCACGAGCGCGGCTGCAAGGTGTTCATGGCACTCAACACCTACCCGCAGGCCGCCAACCCTGCGCCCTGGCGCGCGGCCATGGACAAGGCCGTGGACCTGGGCGTGGACGCCGTCATCCTGGCCGACCCGGGCCTGATGCAGTACGGCGCGCAACACCACCCGAAGCTGCGCCTGCACCTCTCGGTGCAGGGTTCGGCCACCAGCGCCGACGCCATCAATTTCTACCGCGAGCAATTCGGCATCGTGCGCGCGGTGCTGCCGCGCGTGCTGTCCACGGAGCAGGTGCAGCGCGTGATCGACAGCACCCCGGTGGAGATCGAGGTGTTCGGCTTTGGCAGCCTGTGCGTGATGGTCGAGGGGCGCTGCGCGCTCTCGTCCTACGTGACGGGCGAGTCGCCCAACACCCACGGTGTGTGCTCGCCGGCCAAGGCGGTGCGCTGGCAGGAAACACCCAAGGGACTCGAATCGCGCCTGGGCGGTGTGCTCATCGACCGCTACGCCCCTGGCGAGAACGCGGGCTACCCCACGCTGTGCAAGGGGCGCTTTGACGTGGGCGAGGACGAGAACTACTACGCCATCGAAGAGCCTACCAGCCTCAACACCCTCGAACTGCTGCCAAAACTCATGAAGATGGGCGTGCGTGCCGTGAAGATCGAAGGCCGCCAGCGCAGCCCCGCCTACGTCGCGCAGGTCACCAAAGTCTGGCGCGATGCCATCGACAACTGCCTGGCCGACCCGCTGCGCTACGCCCCCAAGACCGCCTGGATGGCCAGCCTCGACCAGGTCGCCGAAGGCCAGCAACACACCCTGGGCGCCTACCACCGCCCCTGGAAATGACCAACATGATCAAGCTCTCTTTGGGTGCGCCGCAGTACTACTGGTCGCGCCAGACCACTTTCGACTTCTACCAAGCCGTGGCGGCGTCGCCGGTGGACATCGTCTACCTCGGCGAAACCGTCTGCTCGCGGCGCAAAGAACTGCGCCTGCAGGACTGGCTCGACATCGCCGACCTGATGCGCGCCTCCGGCAAGGAGGCTGTGCTGTCCACGCAGGTGCTGCTGGAATCGGGCGTGGAAGTGAGCACCATGCACAAGGTGACGAACAACCCCGATTACCTCATCGAGGCGAACGACATGGGCGCCGTGCAGCGCCTGGCGGGCAAACGCCCCTTTGTCGGCGGGCTGCACCTGAACATCTACAACCAGCCTTCGCTGCAGTGGCTGGCCTCGCTCGGTGCCACGCGCTGGGTGGCGCCGCTGGAGATGAAGCACCAGGATCTGGCCGCCCTGATCCAGGCCGGCCCGCAGAATCTGCAGACCGAGGTGTTTGCCTACGGCCGGATGCCGCTGGCATTCTCTGCGCGCTGCTTCACCGCGCGCCAGCGCAACCTGCCCAAGGACGACTGCCAGTTCAGCTGCCTGGACCACCCGGACGGCCTGATGCTCAAGACGCGCGAGAGCGAGGAGTTCCTCGTGCTCAACGGCATCCAGACGCAGTCGGCCCGCGTGCACAACCTCATCGACGAGCTTCCGCGCATGCAACGCATGGGCGTGGCCGTGGCGCGCATCAGCCCGCAGGCGCAGAACACGTGTGACATCGTGGCGCTGTTCGACGCTGTGCGCAACGGCACGCTGGACCCGCGCGATGCCCGCGCGCAGTTGCAGCCGCTGATGCCCGAACAAAGCTGCAACGGTTACTGGCACGGCCAGCCAGGCCTGGATCTGGTGGAAACACCAGCGGCCCTGGCCACGGCCTGAGCCCTGCGGGACTTGCCAGGAAGGCCCTGATCGCTGTCCAATCATGAAACCATGGCGTCGGCGTGCATTGGCTGCCAGTCAGCGCCCCATCGCCCCCTGAGGAAAGCCATGAATCACTCCACTCCTGCACCCTTCACCCTGCCCTCCCCCCTGGCAGTTCTCACGTCACGTCTTCCGGCCTTCCCGGGCTCGATGCTGCTGGTCACGGCGCTCAACCTCGGCGTGGCACGCCAGCTGCCGCGGGACGTGGGCGACATGCTGCTGCACAAGCGCCTGCGCATCCATGTGCGCGATGCCCGCATCACCTTCGACTTCACCTGGACCGGGGGCGCCTTCGCGCCCCGCGCGCGCCATGCTGAGATCGACCTGTGCATCAGTGCCAGCGCCCATGATTTCCTGCTGCTGGCCCAGCGCCAGCAGGACCCCGACACGCTGTTCTTCAACCGGCGTCTCGTCATGGAAGGCGACACCGAACTCGGCCTGGTGGTGAAGAACACCCTCGACGCACTCGAACTTCCGGTGCTCGACCTGCAGCAATGGGCGCCGCGCCAGGTGCTCGCGCGCCTTTCGGCACTGCGCCCTGGCATGGGGGCGGCGCCGGGGGCACGGCCATGAACGCTGCTGCGGACCCCCTGCCGCTGGTCTATTCCTGCTCGGGCTGCTCCAGCGCCGCGCAGCTGGCCAACCATGTGGCCGTGCGCATGGACCGCAAGGGCGTCGCAGAGATGTCCTGCATCGCCGGCGTGGGGGGCGACGTGCCCAAGCTGGTGCGGCTTGCGCAGTCGGGGCGGCCCATCCTTGCGCTGGATGGCTGTCCGCTGGTGTGCGTCAAAAGCTCGCTGGCCCGGCATGGCATCACGCCCGGGCGGCACTACCAGCTGCACGAGTACGGCGTCAAGAAACGCAACCACCAGGACTTCGACCCCCAGGAAGCGGCCGAGGTGCTCGCCCGCATCGAGGCCGACCTGCTGGAACACCCCCTCGTAGCCTCCCATGCCTGAGCCGCGCCGCATCATCGTCGCCATCTCCGGGGCCAGCGGTGCGGTGTACGGCGTGCGGCTGCTCCAGGTGCTGCAGACATGCGCGGGCGTCGAATCGCACCTGGTGGTGTCCGACGCCGGTTGGCGCACGCTGCGGCATGAACTGGACATGGACCCCGCCTCGGTCGAGGCGCTGGCGCACACGGTGCACGACGCGCGCAATGTGGGCGCCAGCATCGCCAGCGGCTCGTTCCAGTGCGCGGGCATGGTCATTGCGCCGTGCTCCATGCGCACGCTGGCCGCCGTGGCACATGGCCTGTCCGACAGCCTGCTCACGCGCGCGGCCGACGTGGTGCTCAAGGAACGCCGCCGCCTGGTGCTGATGGTGCGCGAGACGCCCCTGCACCTCGGGCACCTGCGCAACATGGTCAGCCTGACCGAGATGGGCGCCATCGTCTGCCCGCCCGTGCCCGCGTTCTACCAGCGCCCGCAGAGCGTGGCCGACATCGTGGACCACAGCGTGGCGCGCGCGCTCGACCTGCTGGAGGTGCCCCATGCCCTGGCGGTGCGCTGGCAGGGGCTGGCGCCGGGCGCGTGATTCCAGGGCGCCGCCTTCTCCCTGCTCCAGCCCCTTTAATGCTATTTAATCAATAGCTGCAAGCGCTTTACCATAGGGCGCAAATGCCACTTTTCACTCAAATATTTCATGCATTACCACGACCTGCGTGACTTCATCCAGCAGCTCGAACAGGCGGGCGAGCTGCGCCGCGTGCGCGAGCCGGTATCGCCCCACCTGGAGATGACGGCGCTGTGCGACCGGGTGCTGCGCGCGGGCGGCCCGGCCATCCTGTTCGAGCACCCCACGGGCCACCAGATGCCCGTGCTCGGCAACCTGTTCGGCACGCCCGAGCGCGTGGCGCGTGCCATGGGCGTGGAGAGCATCGCCGGGCTGCGGCCGTTCGGCGAACTGCTGGCCTCGCTCAAGGAGCCCGAGGCGCCCAAGGGCTTCAAGGAAATGGTGGGCATGGGCAGCCTGCTCAAGACGCTGTGGAACATGGCGCCCAAGGAGCGCAGCAGCCCACCGTGCCAGGAAGTGGTGTGGGAGGGTGCGGACGTGGACCTCGCGCGCCTGCCCATCCAGCATTGCTGGCCGGGCGACGTGGCGCCGCTGGTCACCTGGGGCCTGGTCATCACACAGGGGCCGCACAAGGCCCGGCAGAACCTGGGCATCTACCGCCAGCAAGTGCTGGGGCGCAACAAGCTCATCATGCGCTGGCTCGCGCACCGGGGCGGTGCGCTCGACTTCCGCGACCACTGCGCCGCGAATCCTGGCAAACCGTATCCGGTGGCGGTGGCGCTCGGGGCCGATCCGGCGACCATCCTGGGCGCCGTGACGCCGGTGCCCGACAGCCTGTCCGAATACCAGTTCGCCGGCCTGCTGCGCGGCGCGCGCACCGAGGTGGCGTCCGCGCTGGGCGTGCCGCTGCGCGTGCCGGCCAGCGCCGAGATCGTGCTCGAAGGCCACATCCAGCCCGACGCCCAGCACGCCAGCGGCTGGGAGCATGCGCTCGAAGGGCCGTATGGCGACCACACGGGCTACTACAACGAGCAGGCCGAGTTTCCGGTGTTCACGGTGGACCGCATCACGCTGCGCAAGGATGCCATCTACCACTCCACCTACACCGGCAAGCCGCCCGACGAGCCCGCCGTGCTCGGCATGGCGCTCAACGAGCTGTTCATCCCGCTGCTGCAGCGCCAGTTCCCGGAAATCGTGGACTTCTACCTGCCGCCCGAGGGCTGCAGTTACCGCATGGCGCTGGTGCGCATCAGGAAGGCCTACCCAGGCCACGCACGCCGCGTGATGATGGGCGTGTGGAGCCACCTGCGCCAGTTCATGTACACCAAGTTCATCGTCGTGGTGGACGAGGACGTGGACGTGCGCGACTGGAAGGAAGTCATCTGGGCGCTGACCACGCGCATGGACCCGGCGCGCGACACCATGATGGTGGAGCACACGCCCATCGACTACCTCGACTTCGCCTCGCCCGTGAGCGGCCTGGGCAGCAAGATGGGCTTGGACGCCACGAACAAATGGCCCGGCGAGACGCAGCGCGAGTGGGGCCGCACCATCACCATGGATGCCGAGGTGACGGCGCGCATGGACGCGCTGTACGAGTCCCTCGGCCTCTGACGGCGCCATAAAAAAACCGCCCGGCACCTTCACGGGGCCGGGCGGTTTCTTTGGGGCAGCTTACGGCTGCGGCTGCACTGGGGCCTGCACCGGAGCCGCCATCAGGAAGGCGTCAGAGAAGCAGGCGTCCTCACCCAGGCCCTGGGCCAGGAACGCGGGCACGGCGGTTTCCACCATCTTCACCGAGCCGCAGAGGTAGACCTCGTGGCCGCTGAGATCGGCAAAATCCTTCAGCATGGCCTCGTGCACCAGGCCCGTGCGGCCCGTCCAGCCGTCATCCTCGGAGGGCTCGGAAACCACCGGCACCACGCTGAAGTTGGGGTGCTCGCGGTGCCACTGCTCGCACTGCTCCAGCATGTAGAGGTCCTTGCGCTGGCGCACGCCCCAATACAGGCGCATGGGCCGCTGCACGCCGCGCTGGAAGGCATCCTCGACGATGCTCTTGATGGGCGCAAAGCCGGTGGCGCCCGCCACGAACAGGATGGGGTGCATGCTGTCGCGCAGCGTGAAGCTGCCGCGCGGGCCCTCGAAGCGGATGGGGTCTCCCACCTTCATGCCGTCAAACACATGGGTGGTGAAGCGCCCGCCGGGAATGAGGCGCACATGCAGTTCGATCTGCTCGCGCGTGTGCGGCGCATTGGCAAACGAGAAGGCGCGGCGCTGGCCGTCGTCCAGCAGGATGTCGATGTACTGACCGGCTTCGAAGTCCAGCGTCTGGCCCTGGGGCAATGCAATCAGCACGCGCATCACGTCTTCGGCCAGCCGCTCAAGGCCGACCACGGTACCGCTGTGCACCGTGGCGATGGTGGCCGCCTCACTCGGGACGAAGCCATCGACCTCGATGACCACATCGCCTTTCGGCACCGCACAGCACATCAGCGCCTTGCCCTGGGCCTTGAGGGCATCGGGCAGCGCGCTGCGCTGGTAGGGGCGGTGCTCGACGCTGCCATGTTCCACGCTGCACAGGCACAGCCCGCAGCCGCCGTTGCGGCATTCGTAGGGCAGGGCCAGGCCTTCACGCAAACCGGCGTCCAGAATGGTTTCGCCCTCGCGCAGCTTGAATTCGGTGCTGGCGCCTGCTTCACCATGCACTACGACCAGGTGCTTGCGCGTCTCGCCACGGCGGAACTTCGGCGGCCACCAGGGCAGCAGACACAGCACAACAGAACCGCCCACCACCAGAGCCCAGACCCGACCCAGTGGCCATTCGGTCAGCAGCGGGAAGAGGGCCAGATAGAACCAGTCCAGTTCCACACTGGTCACGGCAGTGCTCAGATCGGACGCCCCGCCCTGGCTCTGCACAGGCGCCACCAGCGACAGCACGAACATGGACACCAGAATGCCCACCACGATGGGGCGTGGCGGCGTGGTGCGGGCCTTGGGCACGCGCTGCACGTGGATCCACATCACCATCAGCAGCACGAGCGGAATGCCCAGGTGCATGAACGACAGCAGCGTGAAGAAGCGGTCACCCACATGGGCCGAGTACACAAAGTTGCGCATCAGCGTGCCACCGAAGCTGGGCAGCCAGTCGAGCCATTCGAAGGTGGCGACGGTGACGTACTGCGCGAGCTGGTCCCAGGGCAGCATGTAGCCGTTGATGCCGGAGGCATAGACCATCCAGATCAGCATCACTCCGGTCACCCACGAGAACCAGCGGAAACCGTGGTACAGGTTGAAGGCGAAGTAGCGCAGCATGTGCAGCATCATGGTGAGCACCATGGCATCGGATGCGTAGCGGTGAATGCTGCGCATGATGCCGCCCGCGTACCATTGGTCCTGGGACAGGGACACCACGGACGAATAGGCCTCGCTCAGGCCCGTCTCGAAGAAGATGTAGACGTACAGCCCGGTCGCACCCACCACCCAGAACAGGAAGAAGGTGATGGCACCCAGATGGTAGAAAGGGTTGATCCGGTCGCCGAACGCCGAGTTGAACAGTCCCTCGGCGCGCAGGAACAGCCACTGCAGCAATGCCTGGAGTTGTTTCATCGTTGTATCGTCTGTGATTGGCCTGCGGATGCAGGCGTGTTGCGAATGGCCTGGATCACCACGACGACGAACAGCAGTCCGCCGATGATGGCAATCAGGCCGCCCAGGCCCATGAGGCCCATGCCGGCCACTTCGGCGGTGCTGCGCAGCACCTGCTCGGCGCCCGCCACCTTGCGTTGCACGCCATAGCCGCCTGACCAGACCAGGCCGATGATGTGCATCAGCTGGCCCGCGCCATAGAGCCAGGGCTGCCAGGTGGCCAGGCGCCCCTGCGGCGCGCTGTAGCCAAGGGCCGGAAGCACCTTGTAGACTACGCCCATGAGGGCCAGGGTCACGCCCACGATGCAGCCGTGGTAGTGCGCGGGGATGCGCACGTTGCTGCCGTTGATAAAGACACCGATCACGCCGCCCGCTGCAAACAGCAGCACCGACGACAGCAGTGCGGCGCGCAACGGACGCATCGTTTCATCAGCCAGGCGGTGGTTGAACACGGCCACCACCACGGCCAGGCCCACGGGCACGATGGCAGGGCCGCCACCCACGCGCATGGCCCAGGTGAGCAGGTTGCGGTGCTCCACCGAGGCCACGTCGTACGCCAGATAGGCATAAGGGGTGACAAAAACCCCCACCAGGGCGAGGCCGAACATCATCAACGTGACGCGCGGGCTCAGCGGCACGCGCGCGCCACAGGCGTTGGCCAGCCAGAGCCAGCCCACCAGCATGAGCAGCGTCCAGGTGAACTGCAGCGCATGCCCGCCACCCCAGAACAAAATCTCGTAGTAGGCCTTGCCGTCGAGCGACTGGGGAACCACCGCATACGACCAGCCGAACGACAGCAGGGCCACCGCCATGGACACGGCTGCCGCGTTGAGGCCGAAGTGCAGTGCACCCTGACCACCGAACCCGAAGCCCAGGCGCGGCGCCGAGAGCATGC
This sequence comes from Burkholderiales bacterium RIFCSPLOWO2_12_FULL_65_40, assembly GCA_001770955.1. Classification (GTDB taxonomy): domain Bacteria; phylum Pseudomonadota; class Gammaproteobacteria; order Burkholderiales; family Burkholderiaceae_C; genus Simplicispira. Next base: position 99,625 of record MESL01000013.1, read on the forward strand.
TGCGCAGTACCAGAACAGCCACCCCCAGACCAAATACGACCAGCCCCCCGAGGAACAGGGGAGAGGAAAGCACCGGGATGTAGTTGGCCATGATGGGCTCACCCGGGTCGAGGAACGGTGCCAGCGACATCGCTGCGGTGCCTGCGGCCGTGATCCACAGGGCTATCCAGCCCCATCCGGCACCACGGGGCGTGCCGTTGAGGCTCCACAACAGGCCGCCGAGCGCGACAAACCAGACCAGCACCGACAGATCCACATGCAAAACCAGCGAGACGTGGAAAAAGTTGGCCGCAGGCAGCAGCTGGTTGATGCCCGGCGTGCGCGAGAGCACCAGCAGGATGGAGAAAAGACCGGAGCCAATCAGCGCAATCAGCCCAAGCCAGAGCCAGCCGCGCGCCAGGGCGCGACGGGCGTCCTGGGGCACGACCAGGTCGTATTCCGCCAGGGGCTGGGCCGCCGCCGGGGGGGTGGGACCGCTTGCGCTTCCGAAGGTGGGGCGGGGTATGGCGCTCATGACAGGATGATTCCTCCCTGCTCCGCATTGAAGTCGATCACCAGCACCTGGGCGGGCTTGAGCGTGATCGTGGAATCATGCTGGTAGTTGAAGCCCTCGGCCGTCTTGTCGTCCTTCATCCGCACGGTGATGCGGCGCGCGCCTGCGGGCACGTCAAAACTCTGGTACACCGTGGAGGCGCCGTCGCGCGACAGGCCGGATGGGTGGGCTATTTTCTGGAACACCGTCTTGCCGTCAATGTCGAGTTCAATCTGCACGGGGGAGCGCTCGCGCTCGCACTTCATGGGCGCACGCATGTTGGGCGCCAGCTTGGCAAGTTCTTCCTTGGTGTAGGGCCTGCAGTCTGCCACGCGCACCCCGTGGTGAACAAAGCTGACCTTGATCAGCGCATGGTCGGGTTGCAGCGGGTGGTACACCGGCCAGCGCGAAAAAACGCCGATTGCCAGCGCGAAGCAACTGTACAAAAGGGCTTGGCCTATCCAGTTGAAGGCTCGGTTCATGGGGTACTCTCCAGAGGCAAAAATGGTTCGGGGGTGCCAGCGCGCGCACGCAATTGATCGAGGGCGCTGACCAGTGCGGCTTCATCGCCGCGGTCTGCCCAGGCGACATGCCAGCGGTCTGCGGGCACTGTGGTGCGCAAGTGGGGCTCGCGCTCACCGCTGAGGCGCTCCTGCGTCCAGCGCTGGCCCAGACGGAACTCGCACCCGCCCTCGCGGCAGCCACTGACCAGCACGCCATCGGCACCGCCGCGCAGGGCGTATTCAATGAAAGAGGGCGGAAGCATACCAGCGCAGACAAGGCTGAAATGCAGTACGTCCGGCGCGGCAGTGGCACGGGCCTGCGCGCCCTGGTCACAGCCAAAAACCACATACCGCCTCGGGCCTGGCATGGCCTCCAGACCCTGCAGCAAACGCTCGCGCAGATCGTTGATGGGCCACTGCGGCATGTCGATGCCCGTGTGCAATACCTCCGCCCTGCGAAACGGTGTGGACGAGGGGCAGGACCCCACACAGATGCCGCAACTGGCGCAGAGGTCGGCATCCACCACCGCCAGTTGCACTCCGCGGCGCCCATTCGTGTGCGGCACCATGGTGATGGCCGAGTACGGACAGTCGTCAAAGCAGCGACGGCATCCACTGCAGTGATCCGGGTGGACCTCTGCCACGGGCTGCCTGCGCGCGGGCAGCAGCGGAAGTGCCACCAAACCGGCAAAGGTGGCGACGAGCAGCGCCCACACGGCAAGTTCAGAGGTCGAAACCGTCAGGGGGTGAATGAAAAGCAGGATCCAGTCGAGCTGCAGGCTTTCCGGCACCCTCGTCAGATCGGCCGGGCCCTGGCTGCGCACGGGCAGCACAAGGGCCAGCAGCAGCAAGGTGGCCGTGGTACCCAGGGCCAGGGCGCGCGGAGGAAAGACCTTGGCCAGACTGATGCGCTGGATGTGAAACCACAGCCCGAAAAGCATCAGCACCGGCATGCCGATATGAACGAAGACAAACAGCGTGAAAAGGCGGTTGAGGTTGCCGTCACCGAGAAAATTGCGCGCCAGCGGGGACGCCAGGAGTGGCAGGGTATCAAGCCACTCCGCCGTGGCGACGGCAGAATACTGGCCCAGTTGGTCCCAGTTCAGCCAGAAGCCCCCGATGCCGCAGACAAAGGCCAGTGCAATCAGGGGCACCCCTGTCAGCCAGGGCACACGGCGAAACCCTTTGTACCGGCCCAGCACCCATTCACGGGCCAGGTGGGCCAGCATGATGATCACAAAACCGTCGGCAGCGTAGCGGTGCAGGCCACGCAGGGCCGTACCCAGCATCCACGGAACCTGCGCCAGTTCGTCGATGGAGCGGTAAGCCCCTTCGGCCGATGTATCGAGCAAGACATAGAGCACCACGCCACTGACCACCAGCAGCCAGAACAGCAGGAACCCCAGCGCTCCGAGGTGCTTGAGAGGGTTGAGCGCCGGGCCAAACGGCACATCAAATGCGTGCTCTATAGCCCGGTAGGCAACGGCAATGCGTGTGACCGGAGGAGGAAGCGGCGAGACGGGAAGCACTTCGCGAGCGAAGGCTGATCCGGAGGAAGGCATGAAGACTGGCGGGCGTCGTCAGGCGCGTCGCGCCTCCTTGTTGCGTGCGCTGGTCCGGCTGGAGCGCCATTCGTTGATCATGAAGATCAACATAAGGATAAAAAACGTCACGCCCCCGGCGATCTGGATCGGCAAGGTGTAGTCCACCACGTAGTCGCCGGTCTTGGGGTCGTACACCGTGCAAAGGATGCGGATGCGATCCATCACACCGTCGAGCATCATCGAGGGCTCAAACGGTTCTCCGCTGAGCAGCATCTTGAGCGGCTCGCCCAGTTCCGCCGGAGGAATGCCCTCCCCGTACACCTGCCGCACGATGCGACCATCACCATCCAGCAGAGAAACCTGCAGCACATGGTCGAAGCCGGCCGGAGTGGCCGCATAGACAAAGCCAAAGTCACGCGCAATGGCCGCGACCGTGCTCATCGACGGGCTGAGGAATTCCCAGTTGGGCTGGTTGATCTGGTACTGGGCGGCAAAGGTCTTGAGTGCGATGGGAGAGTCATCGGGCTGATTGAAGCCGATGCTCACCACATTGAATTTGTTGGTACCAAAGGTTTTCTGCAACCCCTGGACGGTTTCCTGCAACGAGCGCGTGGTGCTGGGGCACACCTGGAAGCAGCCCGTGTAAATAAAGCTCACCAGCAACGGCTTGCCACGGTAGGACGACAGCCGAACGGGCTTGCCTTCCCGATCAAGCAGCGTGTGATCACCAATTTTCGTGCCGATGACGGCCTGACTGGCCTTCAGGGCCAACTCGCGGTCCAGCCCCATGTCGGCGCTGGACGACGAAGCGAATGAGAAAACGGGCAGCAGCAGACCTGCAGCGAGACACAGCACCGCCGCGAGGCGTTTCGAAAGAATGGCTGTGTTCAATTGCATGGATGGGCCTGCCGCTGAACGTTCTAACGCATGAATCCGTCGATGCACGCCGCCACCAGCAAAACACTGAGCTGGACCAGCGAAGCAAAGAAGGAGCCCATGGCCGTGGCGCGGTTGGTATCGCGCGCCAGCAACCATGACTTGTAAACAAAATGCAGACCGCCGGCGAGCGCGCCAACGGCATAGACGGGACCCGCGCCGTAACCCAGAGGCAACAGCGAGGCCACGAACAACGCCACCGTGCTGACCAGAACCGTGCGTGCAGCACGCTCGGGACCGACGACGACGGGCAGCATGGGAACGCCCGCCTGGGCGTAGTCCGCACGGTTGGCGATGGCCAGGCTCCAGAAATGGGGCGGAGTCCACAGGAACAGCACCAGTGCCAGCAGCCAGGGCAAGGGCCCTGGGTTCGGATCAATGGCAGCCGCACCGGCCAGCACGGCAAAACTCCCCGCAAGACCGCCAATGACGATATTGAGGGAGGTGCGCCGCTTGAGCCAGAGGGTGTAGACCACGCCGTAGAAGAAAGCCCCCAGGAAGACGTACAACGCCGCCGCCCCGTTCAGCACCAGCCATGCCGACGCCACCGCCCCTGCCAGCAGCACGGCCATGAGGGCCAGCCAGGCGGGATGGTGGGGCAGCGCACCGGTGGCGAACGCACGGCCGCGCGTTCGCGCCATCAGGCGATCACTCTCGTGCTCGACATACTGGTTGAACGCGCCCGCGCTCGCCGACGCAATGAGCACCGACAGCGCCAGCACGAGCACCTGCGCGAGGCTGGGTGCCGGGCCTGGCGAGACCGCCATGCCCACGAGCGCGGTAATCATGATCAGCACACCGATGCGCAGCTTGAACAGCGAGATGACGTCACGCGTCAACTGCGCTGTGCTGCGCCCGGCGGGCTTGAGCGTGGTGGTGTGCATGGCGCAGTATCCCGCTTAGCTAAGGCCCCAGAGCTGACCGAGGTACTTCCAGTTGATGAAGTAGTAGAGCACGAAGGTCACGAGGAAGAACACGGCCAGCACGAAGGTGCCAGGAGCCACGAACCCTGCCGAACCGTAGGTCTGTGCAGCAGCCGTGGGGGCTGCGCGCATCACCGGGGTGAACTTGGCACTCACGGCGCCCGTGTCGAGCTTCTTGCCCCACAGCAGCGAACCGACGGTGATGTAGATGTAGATCGCACCACCGGCGATGGCCACCAGGCCGCCGACGCCGACCAGACCCATCATCAGGTAGGCTGCACCGGGCCATTCATAGGCCAGTGCCGCACCGCTGAAGGCCATGTCCCAGTGACGGCGGGAAACACCCAGCGTACCGGCGCCCATCATCACGAGGCAGAAGAAGTACATCGAGAAGCCGAACAGGTACGGCTGGATCTTGGCCAGACCCGGATTGATCATCTCGCGACGGAACAGCACGGGGATCAGGAAGTACGTCATCGACATGAAGGTCAGCGTCGTACCAATCACCACGGTGGCGTGGAAGTGGCCAGGCACATAGATGGTGTTGTGGATCAGCAGGTTCAACTGCTCGGTACCCATCATCACGCCGGTGATGCCGCCCAGGAAGCCGAAGCCCACCAGCGAGATGAACACGCCGGAGAACACGGGATTGCCCCAGGGTGCCTTGCGCAGCCACTCGAACAGACCCTTGTCGTAGCCGCGTGCGCGCTGTGCCACTTCCATGGCGCCCGGAATCGACAGGGCGTGGATCATCGAAGCCAGCACGGCGAAGTACATGAAGTAGCTGGTGTTCACCACTTTCCACTCGGTACTGATGCCGGGGTCGGCCAGCAGGTGGTGGGCACTGGCGAGCTGCAGGAACAGGATGTACAGCAGGAAGGCGCCACGGCTGACGCGCTCGGACATGGGCTTGGCGCCAAAGGCGATGGCGGCCACGGCGTACCAGATCGAGATGTGCGCAGCGACGTTGATCTGCTGCGACGAGTGGCCGAAGGCCCACCAGATGGTGCGGTAGATCAGCGGATCGACTTCGGAGATGACGCCGATGGCCATCAGGAAGGTCGGGATCAGGATGATGGCGCCGGAGCTGATGGTGAACACGGCAATGATGGCGGCCGTGATGGCACCAAAGGTCACCAGGGGCACCGAGCCTTCATAGGTCTTCTCGCGCTTGGCCACGACCAGCGTGCCGAAGAACACGAAGCAGGCGATCAGCGCGCCGACGGCGAACAGGATCAGTCCCAGGTAGAACGACCAGTGCGCCATCATGGGCACATACGAGGTCATCATCACGCTGGAGCCGCCCTGGAACACCGAGACGTTGTTCACCACGGCACCGATCACCATCAGCGCGAAGGCTGCCCAGGCAATCTTGGGTGTCGCAATCCGGCATCGCAAGAGCGTGGATGAGGCGAAATACAGAACAGCCACTTCAAAGAAGATGATCCAGAAGATCAGCATGTCGATGCCGTGGGCCGTGAGCACCATGTAGAAGGTGTCTGCGGCAAGCCAGTGCACGGCGGGCCAGCGTGTCAGCACCACCCCGATGGCCAGCAGGCCACCGACGAGCAGCGCCACGACGGCGACAAAGGCATTGGCGATCATCAGTTTCTCGGCCTGGGCCTCGAACTGCAAGCCCGAGCGCGGGCAGGTGCGGTAAGTTGTAGCAGTAGTCATGTCAGTTCCTCTGCCCTATCACTTGACGTAGATACGGCTCACCATGGTGTGGTGATTGATACCGCAGTATTCGTTACAGACGAGGGAGAAAGTGCCCGATTCGTTCGGCGTGACCTTGATCACGTGTTCGTAGCCCGGCACCACCTGGATGTTGATGTTGGTCGGTTGAATAGACAGGCCATGGTTGTAGTCCATGGAGGTCAGGTGCAGCTTGTAGGACTTGCCCTTTTCCAGTTCAAGAATGGGCCAGAAGTTCCACAGGCGCGCGATCAGGTACACATCGGAACCCTCGGGCGGTGCCACCACGGGGATCTTTTCATCGGTTTCGGTGCGCACCGTGTACTTGTCCACCATGGCCTGCGTGGAGGCGGTGAACTTGTCCGGCGTGGTTTTGTAGGTTTCGGTAGAGAGATTCTGCTTACCGTAGATGTGCCAGCCCACCATCATGAAGAACATGATCATGCACCAGACGAAAGCGATGCCGATCCAGACGGCTTCGAGGCGGTCCAGTGGGTGTTTCCACCACAACCGCTCTGAGGGAGGAAGAATTGCGCTCATGTGATGGCTCCTTTACTTGGCCAATGGAATGGTCAGGATGTCGATGACGCCCCAGAGGTTGTACACAATCATGGGGATCATCACACCCAGGAACAGCAGCAGGAACGGGTTGTCCAGTAGCTGCTGCATGAGCGGAACTTTTTCATTCTCGTCGTCATGGTGGTTCATGTCTTCTCCTTGGTAAACCTGAAAGTACTTTACATTCTTGAGCCTAAACAACGACAGAAGCATGATTTGAATCAATAGTTAATGGTGACCACATAGTGGTTAACACCAGAAACAAGACGTTGAAACATGTCGCAAATCGTGTTTTCCAGCACGCAGAATGCATCTTTTGACAGTCTTTCCGGCTTGTCCATGCAGGTCATCTGAAAGATGCACGCACTGTGTTTTTTTAACAACGAATTTCTTGGGATCTTCCCGCATGCACACCCCTGTTGCGCCCAATCTGTCAGCAAGCAGTGCTGGCAAACGGCTGGCTCTCCTGCACCGCATGGCATGGATTTGCGCGGTCTTCGTTCTGGTCATCACCAGCCTCAGCGCGTTTCTTCGGCTGTCCAAGGCGGGGCTGGGCTGCGAACCCTGGCCGCAATGCTATGGGCAGGAGTTGCGCGCCCAGCAGCAAGGCGCCGAGCCCGCCCAGGCCGATACCGCCACGGCCGCTGCACGCCTGGCACACCGGGTGATCGCTTCCACGGCCTTGCTGCTGATCCTGGTGATGGTGATGACGGCCCTGGCCTCCCGCCCGGCCCTCTGGCCCGAAGGCCGGATGACGCTGTGGCTGCTGTTTCTGGCGCTGTTTCTGGCGGTGCTTGGACGCTGGACATCCGATGCCCGCCTGCCCGCCGTCACGCTGGGCAATCTGCTGGGCGGGTTTGCCATGTTTGCGGTCAGCGTGCGCCTGGCCCTGACCACTGCGGCACCGTCCTCCACCGCCAGCCCGGCGCCCCGTCGGCTGGCTCCCTGGGCCTGGCTGGGCGCCGCGGTGCTCATGGCCCAGGTGGCGCTCGGTGGCATGGTCAGCGCCGGGCAGGCCGGCCTGAGCTGCCCTGAGCTGGGCGGCTGCGATGTCAGCGCCGGGACATGGCAGGCGCTCAACCCCTGGGTGGAACCCCAGACCGATGCCGCACAACCCCACCACCCTGCGGGTGCCCTGGTGCATGTGCTGCACCGCGCAGGCTCCCTGCTGGTCGTGGCCGTGCTGCTGCCCCTGGCACTTCTGGCCTGGCGCAGCGGACGACGCTCCTCGGCCGGCCTGATCCTGGCGCTGCTGGGCGTGCAGGCCGCCCTGGGCGTCGCGCTGGTGGCCGGCGGCCTGCCTCTTTCGATGGCCCTGGCGCACAACATGGTGGCCGCCCTCTTGCTGGCGGTGCTGCTCGGCCTGACGGCACCACCGGGCCGACGCAGTTCAACCTAGCAACACTGTCACCTGCGTTGTGACAAGCTCCCTGCCGCTCTTCCACAATGCGGCATGGACTTTGCCCACACCCCCCGGTCGCAGGGGCTGCGCCAGCGCCTGGACGCCTTCATGCAGCGCTACCTGCTGCCCCACAACCCGGCCTGGCACCGCAGCGTGCAGGACGGCGTCTATCCCCCGCCCTTTCTCGATGACCTCAAGGCCCTGGCGCGCGACGAAGGCCTGTGGAACCTGTTCCTGCCGGGCTTGAGAGACGGCGAACCCGGCACCCGCCTGAGCAACCTCGAATACGCGCCGCTGGCCGAATCCATGGGGCGCCTGCCCTGGGCGTCCGAGGTGTTCAACTGCAGCGCGCCCGACACCGGCAACATCGAACTGCTGCACCGCTTTGCCTCGGACGCCCAGCGCACCCAGTGGTTGGAGCCGCTGCTCGACGGCCGCATCCGCTCGGCCTTTGCCATGTCCGAGCCCGACGTCGCCTCGTCCGATCCGACCAACCTGCAGACCACCGTGCAGCGCGACGGTGACCATCTGGTCCTCAGCGGCCGCAAGTGGTTCATCACCGGCGCCGCCCACCCGCACTGCCGTCTGCTGATCGTGATGTGCCGCAACGCCCCGGACGGCGCCGAAGCGGCTGAAGACGCCCGCCACCACCGGCACAGCATGGTGCTGGTGCCGCTCGACACCCCCGGCGTGCAGGTGCTGCGCAACATTGCCGTGCTGCACCACCACGCGCCCGAAGGGCATTGCGAAATCCTGCTGCAGGGCGTGCGCGTGCCCGCCAGCCACCTGCTGGGCGAGTGGGGCGCGGGTTTTGCCATGGCGCAGGCCCGGCTGGGGCCGGGGCGCGTGCACCACTGCATGCGCACCATCGGCCAGTGCGAGCTGGCGCTGGCGCTGGCCACCGAGCGCACGCTGGAGCGCCAGACCTTCGGCCGCTACCTTTCAGACTATGCGAACGTGCAGGACTGGATTGCCGAGTCCCGCATCGAAATCGACCAGGCCCGCCTGCTGGTGCTGCAGACCGCCTGGCTGCTGGACCAGGGCGATGCCGCCGATGTGGGCCGGACACGCGCGCAGGTCGCCGCCATCAAGGTGGTGGCCGCCCGGCTGCAAACCCGCGTGGTGGACCGCGCCATGCAGGTGTTCGGCGCCATGGGCCTGTCGCCCGACACGCCGCTGGCCCAGTTCTGGTCCTGGGGCCGCGCCCTGCACCTGATGGATGGCCCCGACGAAGTGCACCTGCGCAGCGTGGCGCGGCACGAACTGGCCCAGGCGCGGGCACACATGGGCGAAGGCAGCGCCTGGTTTACCACCCCGGAGCAGTTGCAAGCGCCGCCCCGGATTCGCTAAATGCTATTGATTAGATAGCTGCTAGCGCTTATCCAAAAAGCGCTAGAGGCATTTTTCGCTTCAACACGTCCGGCAGCCTGTGCAAGTGGCGCAGCCCAGCCAGCAGCCACCGCGCAAGGGCCGCCCCGCCGCGCTGGTGGCGTCCCCCTTCCCGGATTGCGCAGCAATGCGAGAGAAGGGGGAAGGCGCGCAGCGCCACAGGGGGTTGTACTGTCTTACGCGGCTTCGCGATAGAACAGCGGCCGGGTCTTGACCGGCCCCACGGCCTGGGCGATGGCGCCGATGTGCTCGGGCGTGGTGCCGCAGCAGCCGCCGACGATGTTCACCAGCCCCTCGGCCGCAAACTCGTGCACCAGGCGACTGGTCACTTCCGGCGTCTCGTCAAAGCCGGTGTCGCTCATGGGGTTGGGCAGGCCGGCGTTGGGGTAGCAACTGATGAAGGTGTCGGGCGCGGCCTTGGCCAGCTCCTGGATGTAGGGACGCATCAGCGCGGCGCCCAGCGCGCAGTTCAGGCCCACGGCCAGCGGGCGGGCGTGGCGCACGCTGTGCCAGAAGGCGGTCACGGTCTGGCCGCTGAGGATGCGGCCTGAGGCGTCGGTGACGGTGCCGCTGATGATGATGGGCAGGCGCTCGCCGGTCTTGTCGAACACTTCCTCGACGGCGAACAGCGCAGCCTTGGCGTTGAGCGTGTCGAAGATGGTTTCGACCAGGATCACATCCGCCCCGCCCTCGATCAGCGCCTCGGTCTGCTCGAAGTAGGCCGCACGCAACTGCTCGAAATCGACATTGCGCGCGCCGGGGTCGTTCACGTCGGGGCTGATGCTGGCCGTCTTGGGCGTGGGGCCGAGCGCGCCCGCCACGTAGCGCGGCTTGTCCGCGGTGGAGAACTTGTCGCAGGCGGCACGCGCGAGCTGCGCCGAGCGCAGGTTCATCTCGCGCGTCAGATGGGCCATGCCGTAGTCCTCCTGCGCGATCGTGGTCGCGCCGAAGGTGTTGGTCTCGATCAGGTCGGCGCCGGCGGCCAGGTAGCGCTCGTGGATGTCGCGGATCACGTCGGGCCGGGTGAGCGAGAGCAGCTCGTTGTTGCCCTTCACGTCGCGCGGGAAGTCCTTGAAACGATCACCCGCGCCGTCGGGCCCGCTGTAGCCCTCGCCCCGGTACTGCGCCTCGCCCAGCTTGAAGCGCTGGATCATGGTGCCCATGGCGCCGTCGAGGATGGCGATGCGTTGGGCCAGGATGGCGGGGAGCTGCTGGGCGCGGGTGTAGTGGATGGCTTGCATGGGGGTGATTGTAGAAAGCCGGGCATGGACTTGTGGAGGAAGCGGTTCATTCCCCTTCCTTGACAAGGAAGACATGCCCGCGCACACTAAACAGATCAAACAGACTAGACTGACTAGTTTTAGAGGATCAACATGCACACCTGGCCACTGCAAGACGCCAAAAGCCGCTTCAGCGAACTGGTCGATCGCACGCTGAGCGAAGGGCCACAGCTGGTCACGCGGCGCGGGGCCGATGCCGTGGTGGTGCTGGCAGCGCCTGATTACCGCCGCCTCGCCGGCCAGGATTCGCTGCTCGCCACCCTGCTGCACGCGCCGCGTGGCGCGCCGCTCGACGTGGAGCGCTCCGCCGACCTCATCCGAACGGTCGAGTTGTGAAATACCTGCTCGACACCTGCCTGCTGTCGGAGCTGGTCAAGCCCGCGCCCGAGCCCGCCGTGCTGGACTGGCTGCAGTCACAGGACGAAACGCATCTGTTTATGGCGGCCATCACGCTGGCCGAACTGGAGCGTGGCGTGGCCAGGCTGGCCGTTTCACGCCGCAGGAATGAACTCGAAGCCTGGCTGGCAAGCCTCCAGCGGCAGTTTGGCGACCGCGTGCTCGCCTTTACGGTCGATACCGCCGGCTATTGGGCGCAGATGTGCGCACAGGCGCAGGCCAAGGGCAAAACCATGGCCGCGTTCGACTCGCTCATCGCCGCCACGGCAGTGGAACACGGCCTGGCCCTGGTGACCCGCAACGTGGCAGACTTCACCGGGGCTCCTGTGGTGTTGGTCAACCCCTGGTCATCCGCAACGGACTGACCCTGCCGGAGCGCCATGCCCGCCACTGCGGGATTCACTGACCCCGCGCAAACTCCAGCGCCGCCTCCAGCATGCGCCGCAGGTGCGGCTGCACCTGCGCGGCGCGCTCGGGCAGGTAGGTGTAGGGCGGTGCCTCGTCCATGTAGCAGCGCCAGGTCAGTTCGAGCTGCACCGCGTGGATGTTGCGCGCGGGCTCACCGTAGTGGCGCGTGATGTGGCCGCCCTTGAAGCGGCCGTTGAGCACCGCCGTGTAGCCCTCCGCGGCCTCGGCGATGGGCAGCAGGGCCTGCGCCAGGGCCGGGGCGCAGCTGGCGCCGTCGGCCGTGCCGAGGTTGAAGTCGGGCAGCTGACCCGCGAAGAAGCGCGGCAACACCGAGCGGATGGAGTGCGCGTCCCACAGCACGGCCACGCCGTGCTGCGCGCGCAGGCGGTCCAGTTCGGAGCGCAATTGCTGGTGGTAGGGCTGCCAGATGGCGGTGCGGCGCGCGGCGATCTCGGCTGCATCGGGCACGTCGCCCCGGGGGTAGAGCGGGGTTTCGTCGAAGGTGTCCACGGGGCACAGACCCGTGACGTTCTGGCCTGGGTAGAGGCTGGCGCCGTCGGGCGGGCGGTTCAGGTCGATGACGTAGCGCGAGTGCGTGGCCACGAGGACGGAGGCGCCCAGCTCGCGCGCGAAGGCGTAGAGACGCTTCAGGTGCCAGTCGGTGTCGGGCACCTGCAGGGCCGCGTCGCTCAGGCGCGCGGCGAGCGCTGGGGGCACGTGGGTGCCGGCGTGCGGAATAGACACCAGCAGCGGCTGCGTGCCCTGGTGAAAGGTGAATGGAGGGATGGCGGTCATGGTGAAGGCTTCCGTGCCGGGGGCGGTGCTGGGCGCTGCCGCTCCGGAACCGTCGATGCTCCCCTGCCCGCCCGGACCTGTCAACCGTGCACACCCAACGCGTCGCGCACCACGTGCCCCTGGCGCACGATGGTGCAGGCGGGCTTCTGGCCCAGCCAGTAGGCCAGCTCGGCGGCCTCGGCCACGGGCCAGAGCACGAAATTCGCGGGACGGCCGGCGGCGATCAGCCCGTGCGTGGCCTGCAGGCCCAGGGCGCGCGCGGCGTGCGTGGTGATGCCGGCCAGCGCCTCGGGCACGGTGAGGCGGAACAGCGTGCAGGCCATGTTGGCCATGAGCAGCAGACTCAGCGCGGGCGAGGTGCCAGGGTTGTGATCGGTGGAGACGGCCATGGGCACTCCGGCGGCGCGCAGCGCTGGAATGGGCGGCAGCTGCGTGTCGCGCAGCGTGTAGTAGGCGCCGGGAAGCAACACGGCCACGGTGCCGGACTGCTGCATCGCGTTGATTCCCTCTTGCGACAGGTGCTCGATGTGATCGCACGAAAGCGCGCCGTAGCGCGCGGCGAGTTGCGAGCCGCCCATGTCCGAGAGCTGCTCGGCATGCAGCTTGACCGGGAGGCCCAGCCGCCGCGCGGCCTGGAACACCTGTTCGGTCTGCGCCAGCGTGAAGGCGATGCGCTCGCAGAACACGTCCACGGCGTCCACCAGGCCCTCGGTGGCGAGCGCGGGCAGCATCTCGTGGCACACCAGATCCACGTAGTCCTGCCCGCGCCCGGTGTACTCGGGCGGCAGCGCGTGCGCGCCCAGGAAGGTGGTGCGCACGGTCACGCCGAAGGCCTCGCCCAGGCGCCGCGCCACGCGCAACTGCTTGCGCTCGTGCTCCAGCGCCAGGCCGTAGCCGGACTTGATTTCGATGGCGCACACGCCTTCATCGAGCAGGGCCTGCAGGCGCGGCACGGCCAGGGCGAAAAGTTCGTCCTCGCTGGCCGCGCGCGTGGCCCGCACCGTGGAGACGATGCCGCCGCCCGCGCGCGCCACCTCCTCGTAGCTGGCGCCCGCCAGGCGCAGCGCGAACTCATTGGCACGCTGGCCGCCGTAGACCAGGTGCGTGTGGCAGTCCACCAGCCCCGGCGTGGCCAGCAGGCCGGCGGCCTGCCAGCGCGGCAGCGCGGCGAACGCGGCCGGCAGCGCCGCATCCGGCCCCACCCAGCACATCTGGCCCTGCTGCACCACGACCGAGGCCAGAGTGCCTTCGGGCAGCGCCACGTCGGGCACGGCCAGGCCCTCGGCCAGGCGCAGGCCTTGCCAGACGCCGTCGGCGCTGGGCGCCGGGGTTACTTGCATCGCTTGCATGGCCTTGGTCACTCCTGAAAACATAGCTGTTCGCGCTTATTTGATAAGCGCTGGAGTCCCATTTTGCTCAATATTTCAGCGCCTACTTCACCATGGGAAGATTCAGCCCCTGCTTCTTGGCTGTGGCAATGGCCAGCTCATAGCCCGCGTCGGCATGGCGCATCACGCCCGAGCCGCAGTCGTTCACCAGCACGCGCGCCAGGCGCTCGGCGGCCGCATCGGTGCCGTCGGCCACGATGACCATGCCCGAGTGCTGCGAGTAGCCCATGCCCACGCCGCCGCCATGGTGCAGGCTCACCCAGGTGGCGCCGCCCGCGGTGTTGAGCAAGGCGTTGAGCAGCGGCCAGTCGCTCACGGCATCGGTGCCGTCCTTCATGGATTCGGTTTCGCGGTTGGGGCTGGCCACCGAGCCGGTGTCCAGATGGTCGCGGCCGATGACGATGGGGGCCTTGAGCTCGCCGTTCTTCACCATTGCGTTGAAAGCCAGGCCGGCGCGGTGGCGCTCGCCCAGGCCCAGCCAGCAGATGCGCGCGGGCAGGCCCTGGAAGGCGATGCGCTCGCGCGCCATGTCCAGCCAGCGGTGCGTGTGGTGGTTGTCGGGGAACAGCTCCTTGATCTTGGCGTCGGTCTTGTAGATGTCCTCGGGGTCGCCCGAGAGCGCCACCCAGCGGAATGGCCCCTTGCCCTCGCAGAACAGCGGGCGGATGTAGGCGGGCACGAAGCCGGGAAAGTCGAAGGCATTCTTCACGCCCTCGTCGAACGCCACCTGGCGGATGTTGTTGCCGTAGTCCACCGTGGGGATGCCCATGGATTGAAAGTCGAGCATGGCCCGCACATGGACGGCGCAGCTTGTGGCTGCGGCGGCCTTGAGCGGGCCCTGCTGCGCGGGGTCTTTCTGCGCCACCTGCCATTGCGGCACGGTCCAGCCGCTGGGCAGGTAGCCGTGGATGAGGTCGTGGGCGCTGGTCTGGTCGGTCACCAGGTCAGGCTTGATGCCCCCAGCCTGGGCGCGGCGCACCAGCTCGGGCAACACGTCGGCGGCGTTGCCCAGCAGGGCGATGGACACGGCTTCCCTGGCGGCCGTGTGCTGCGCGATCAGTTCGAGCGCGTGGTCGATGTCCCGCGCCTGCTTGTCCACATAACGCGTGCGCAGGCGGAAGTCGATGCTGCTCTGCTGGCATTCGATGGTCAGCGAGCAGGCGCCGGCCAGCGTGGCAGCCAGGGGCTGGGCGCCACCCATGCCGCCCAGGCCTGCGGTGAGGATCCACTTGCCAGACAGATCATTGTTGTAGTGCTGACGCCCGGCCTCGACGAAGGTCTCGAAGGTGCCTTGCACGATGCCCTGGCTGCCGATGTAGATCCAGCTGCCCGCCGTCATCTGGCCGTACATGAACAGGCCCTTGCGGTCGAGTTCGTTGAAGTGCTCCCAGTTCGCCCACTTGGGCACGAGGTTGGAATTGGCCAGCAGCACGCGCGGGGCGTTGGCATGCGTCTTGAACACGCCCACGGGCTTGCCCGATTGCACGAGCAGGGTTTCATCGTCGCCCAGCTCACGCAGGCTGGCCAGGATCTGGTCGAAGCACTGCCAGTCACGCGCGGCGCGTCCGATGCCGCCATAGACCACCAGGTCCTGCGGGCGTTCGGCCACTTCGGGGTCGAGGTTGTTCTGCACCATGCGGTAGGCAGCCTCGATCAGCCAGTTCTTGCAGGTGAGCTGGTTGCCGCGCGGGGCGCGGATGACGCGGCTGGCGTCGTGGCGCGGATCGGTGGTGGTTGTCATGGCAAGTCTCCTGGGGTTGCAACCAATGGGGGTCAGGCGGTGTGGCTGGGCAGGCAGGCCTGCAGCGGCGCGGGCCAAGTGTTTTGCTGCGCCCACAGGCGCATGGCCTCGATGTCGGGCGCGAGGTAGCGGTCCTGCTCCAGGAAGGCGACACGGCGGCGGATGTCGGCGAACTGCTGTTCGACCAGAGGCGAGCTTTTGAGCGAACGGTCGAACTCCATGCCCTGCGCGGCCGACATGGCCTCGATGCCCACCATCACCGCCGCGTTGCGCACCATGTCGCCCAGGCGGCGCGCGCCGTAGGTGGCCATGGAGACATGGTCTTCCTGGTTGGCCGATGTGGGCAGGCTGGTCACGCTGCTGGGGTGGGCCAGGCACTGGTTCTCGGCGGCCAGCGCGGCGGCGGTGACCTGGGCAATCATGAAGCCCGAGTTCACGCCACTGTCACGGATCAGGAAGGCGGGCAGGCCCGACAGGCCGGGGTCGAGCAGCAGCGACAGGCGGCGCTCGGAAATGGCCCCGATCTCGGCCACGGCCAGCGCGATGATGTCGGCCGCAAACGCCACGGGCTCGGCGTGGAAGTTGCCGCCCGAGATCACCTCGCCGGTGTCGGTGAACACCAGCGGGTTGTCGGACGCCGCATTGGCCTCGGTGCGCAGCACGCGCGCGGCGTGCTGCAAGTTGTCCAGGCAGGCGCCCATGACCTGG
Organism: Burkholderiales bacterium RIFCSPLOWO2_12_FULL_65_40; assembly: GCA_001770955.1. GTDB lineage: Bacteria > Pseudomonadota > Gammaproteobacteria > Burkholderiales > Burkholderiaceae_C > Simplicispira. Next base: position 115,823 of record MESL01000013.1, read on the forward strand.
GGGATGCAGCGGATGGAGTACGGGTCCTGCACGCGGCCGCAGTGCGGGTGCGAAGGGTCGATCTGGCTGCCGTCGAGCAGCGCGCGCACGGCAGCGGCCACGGCGATCTGCCCGGGCTGGCCGCGCGCGGCGTGGATGCGCGCATCGAACGGCTTGACCGAGCCCTTGATGGCTTCGAGCGAAAGGCTGCCTGCCACCAGCGCAGCGCAGAACACGTCTTCCGCGCCGAACAGGCCGGCCAGCGCCAGCGCCGTGGACACCTGTGTGCCATTGAGCAGCGCCAGCCCTTCCTTGGAGCCGAGCACGAAGGGCGGCAGGCCCACGGCGGCCATGGCCTCCTTGCCCGACACGACCTGTCCATTCACCTTGGCGTAGCCCTCACCGATCAGCACACAGGCCAGGTGCGCCAGCGGCGCCAGGTCGCCCGAGGCGCCCACCGAGCCCTTGGCCGGGATGACCGGCAGCACCTCGGCATTGGCCAGCGCGAGCAGTGCATCGACGATTGCGGGGCGGATGCCCGAGTGCCCGCGCGCCAGGCTCACGGCCTTGGTGGCCAGGATGAGGCGCACCACGCCGTCGGGCAGCGCCTCGCCCGTGCCCACGCTGTGCGAGAGCACCAGGTTGCGCTGCAGCTCGGCCAGACGCTCGTGGGCTATTTTTGTGCTGGCCAGCTTGCCAAAGCCGGTGTTGATGCCGTAGACCACCTGGTCTTCATCGACGATGCGCTGCACCGTGGCCAGCGCGGCGCGCATGCCGGCCTGTGCCGAGACATCGAGCGTGAGCTGCACACCGCCCGCGTGGATGCGGCGCAGCTGCGCCAGCGTGACATGGCCGGGATCAAGGGTGATGGCTTCGGTGGAAAGGGGGGCATTCATGGTGTTTGTCCTGTCTATACAAGTAGGCATCAAGGAATACGGGGCGGTGGATGGCACGCGCCCCGTCAGCCGGAAACGGGGTTGCCGTCTGCGCGAAAACGGCTGCCCAGCCGGTAGCGCGAGGCCGGGTGCAGGCAGCGCACCACAGTGATGGGGTTGCCGCGCGACCAGGTGCGCCGCGTGAGCAGCAGACAGGGCTCGGTGGTGGACATTTCCAGCAGGGCGGCCTGCTCGGGTGTGGGCATGACGGCATCGACGACATGCTCCACCTGGTCGAACGGCACGTTGCGCACCAGGTATTCGGACGGCTGAATCACGGTGAAGTCCTGCTCGGCGAAACGGGGCACCTGGCGCGGGCTGACGTAGCGGTCCTCCAGCTGCACGGGCACACCGTTCTCGCGGTGCAAGCACAGCGAGTGGAAAACCGACGCACCCGTGCGCAGGTCGAGCGCCGAGGCCACGTCCAGCGTGGCGGCGGTGCGCTCCACCGCGAGCACATCGCAGCGGTAGTCGTGCCCGCGCTGGCGGATTTCACTGGCCAGGTTGGCGATCTGCAGCAGCGTGGACTGCGGTTTGTCCTCGGCGACGAAGCTGCCCACGCCGGCCACGCGCACGATGCGGCCCTGTTCGACCAGCTCGCGCAGGGCGCGGTTCACCGTCATGCGCGAAATACCGAACTGCGCCACCAGTTCGCTCTCGGAGGGCAGCCGGTCGCCTGCGCGCCAACTGCCGTCCTGGATGCGGCGCACGATGAAGTCCTTGACCTGCTCGTACAGCGCCAGGGCGGGCGCGGCCGCCGGGCTGGATGCCGGGCGGCGGGAAGGGCTGGCAGTGCGGGTAGAGGTGGTGCGGGTCATGGTGTGCTGAACTTGTATATACAGGTTAACCGAAATCCGCCGCACGGGTCAACCCCCGGGTGGCCCGAGGACGGTGGACTCAGCCTGCGGCCGTGCCAGGCGGCACCGGCAGCACCACCCGCGCCTCCAGCCCAGGCTGGGCGTTGCGCAGCTCCAGCCGCCCGCCGTGCGCCTGCGCCACCAGGCGGCACAGGTACAGGCCCAGGCCCACGCCGCCGGTGGTGCGTTGGCGGGCGCTGTCGGGGCGGTAAAAGGCCTGTGCCAGGCGCTCCAGGTGCTCGGGCGGCACGCCAGGGCCATGGTCGCGCACCTCGATCTCCACCGCTTCGCCCAGCCGGCGCAGGTGCAGCTCGGGCGGCGGCGCGGCAGGGTCGCTGTGGCGCAGGCTGTTGTCGAGCAGGTTGCGCAGCAGCAGGCGCATGCGCGCACGGTCCAGCGGCAGCAGGGGCCAGGCGGGCGGTGCCTGCACGCGGATGGCGCTGGCGCCGGGGTGGCGGTCGCCCAGTTCGGCGATGACCTCGCGCGCCAGCTCCACCAGGTCCACGTCTTCGCGGTGCAGCGCGACGTGGCGGCTGGCAAGGCGCTCGCTCTCCAGCAGGTCGGTGATGACGCGCGCCATCTCGCCCAGGTCGCGCAGCAGGGCCTGGCGCTGGCTTTCGACCTCGGCGGTTTCGGGCAGCAGCTCGGCGTTGAGGCGCGCGCGCGTCAGCGGGCTGCGCAGCTCATGGCTCATGGCCAGCAACAGCGCGCGCTTGGCCTCCAGCATCTGGTGGATGTCGCTGCCCATGGTGTTGATCGTGGCGGCCAGCTGCCCCAGCTCGTCGGGCTTGTGCGCGTGGCGCACGGGGATGGGCTGGTCGAACGCGCCCGCGCCAAAGCGCTGGGCACCGGCGCGGATATCGTCCAGCGGACGCAAAAGGCGCCGCACATAGAGGTAGGCCAGCGCGGTGAGCAGCAACAGCACGCCCAGCGTGACCCAGGCGACGCGCGGGCGCTGCTCCCAGCCCAGCACATGCAGGCCGAATTCGAGCCGGTGACCGTCCGCCGTGGTGCGGCGCAGCAGGCTCTGGCCGTCGTCGCCGTTGCGCCAGGGTGGCTCCCGCCCGGTGGCACCACGCATCCAGTCGGGCCGGGGCAGTTCGGGGTGCGAGACCCAGTTCACTGCGGGGCCTTCGATGCGGAGGGTGATGGGCAGGCGCTGCACCAGGGCCTGGGCGCGCGCGATGCTCGGCGGGCTGCCGACGTCCTGGGCCAGGCGGTCCACGTAGTCGATCAGCAGCGGGCGCGCCGCCGCCCGCCAGCCCACCGACAGCGCTTTCTGCACGCCACCGAGGAAGGTGACCGCCAGCGCCAGCGCCAGCACCAGGAACACCAGCACCAGGCGCCAGCGCAGCGAGCGCCGCAGCGCCAGGCGCGCGCGCTGGTGCCAGGGGCAGCGCGGGTCGTCTTCGCAGAGGGGCTTCATCCGGCCACCCGGCGCAGCGCCAGCGAATAGCCGGCATTGCGCAATGTCTTGATGCAGTCCATCGGTTCGAGCTTCTTGCGCAGGCGGCTCACGACGATGTCCACGGCGCGCGTGTACAGCTCGGCCTCGTGGCCGCGCAACTGGTTGAGGATGTCGTCACGCGAGAGGACCCGGCCGCTTTCGCGCGCGAGCAGGTGCAGCAGGTCGAACTCGGTGCCGGTCAGCTCCACATCGCGGCCCAGGCACTGCACACTGCGGCGCGCGGCGTCAATGCGCAAACCGTCAAACTCCAGCACACCCGGCGCCTCGGCCGTGCTGCTCGCGCGGCGGCGGCGCAGCACGGTCTGCAGGCGGGCGACGAGTTCGCGCGGCTCAAACGGCTTGGGCAGGTAGTCGTCGGCGCCCAGCTCCAGCCCGACCACACGGTCCATCACCTCGCCGCGCGCGGTGAGCATGACGAGGGGAATGTCGCTGCCCCGCCGGATGGTGCGGCACAGCTCGAAACCGTCCATCTCGGGCAGCATCACGTCGAGGATGGCGGCGTCAAAGCCGCCCTGGGCCAGCAACTCCAGCCCTGCGCTGGGGCGCAGCGCCTGCGCCAGTTCCAGCTCGAAGCGCCGGAAGTAGGTGGCCAGCGGCGGGCCGAGCTGTCCGTCGTCGTCGATGAGCAGGATGCGGTGCATGGAAGCGGATTGTCACATTGCGCCGCTGCACGCGCGGTGCCGCAGGATCATCTGCCGCAGGCGCCGCTGGGCCGGGGCGTGCAATGCGTCAAAGCGGTCAGCGGCCTCCAGCAACGCGGGCAGCGTGCGCGCCGCTTGCGGGGGCTGACGTGCCACCAGCCCGAGGGCATGCTCGCGGTCGAAGCGCGGGCCCCAGACCAGCGTGAGCAGCTCGTCATGCGGCGCCGGCATGCCAGCCAGCAGCACCGGACCATGCACGCGCAGATCGCGCGCCAGCCGGTGCAGGGGTTCGTGCGGGGTGGTCATGGCCATCACCAATTTCATGCGCATGCGGGTTGGCATTCAATCGGAGAACTAGGCGGGAAGCCGCAGACAGTGCTTTAGCACGTCAAGGCGCCCCAACGACGTTATCCGTTTGAAGGCCAAGCCGCATCAGCCGTGGCGGCCCATCCAGCCGCGGCGGCGCTGCATCAGCTCACGCACCTTCTGCTGCTGCTCCGGGTTGAGGCTGTCGTAGAAGTCGGCCATGGCGGTCAGCACCTCGGGGCTGCCCGTCTGCACGACCCTCAGCTTCTCGTCGAGCAGGGTCTGGGCACGGGCGCGGTCGAACTTCTCGCCAGCTACCAGTGCCTGCATCTCGGCGCGCGGATCTCCCGCCTTGCCCACGAAGGCGGCACGCTGCGCCTGCAGCGTGTCGGCCAGCACAGTGAGCTTCTGCTTCTGCGCATCGTTCAGATCGAGCTTGCTGCCGACGCGCTCCATCACCTTGCCGCGCACCTCGGCCATGCGCTCGGCGTCCATCGGGCCGTGGCGGTGGTGGTGCCCACCCGAGCAGGCGGTGAGGCCGCCGACGAGGAGGGAGGCGCCGAACAGGCCGATGAGGGTTTTCTTGATCCAGGATTGCATGCTGCGGTCCTTTCAGGGACGGTGTGGAAGATGACCCTGATGGTGCGCGGTGGGCGTCCTGGCGTCTTCTCTGCGCCGTATCGGTTTATTTCGGTTTGTTTCAGCGGCAGGCGGGGCAGGCCGCGCCGGGGCCGGGGCGTGATTGCCGATAATCATGCAGGCCCGGCATGCACGGCGCCAAAAACATAACGTCAAAACAGCCTCCAACGCTTATGTATCAAGCGTTGACAGCTATATATTCAAGAGCATCCCTTTGTCCCCCGCGCACTCCATCCTGAAAGACGTCTTCGGCTACGAGCATTTCCGTGGCCCGCAGGAGGCCATCGTGGCGCATGTGGTGGGCGGTGGCGACGCGCTGGTGCTCATGCCCACGGGCGGCGGCAAGAGCCTGTGCTACCAGGTGCCAGCCATCGTGCGCCAGCAGGCGGGCCAGGGCGTGGCCATCGTGGTCTCGCCGCTGATCGCGCTAATGCACGACCAGGTGGGCGCGCTGCACGAGGCGGGCGTGGAGGCGGCCTTCCTCAACTCCACGCTGGATTGGCAGCAGGCGCTTGAAGTTGAGCGGCGCCTGGCGCGCGGCGAGATCACCCTGCTCTATGCCGCGCCCGAGCGCGTGACGACCGAGCGCTTCCTGGGCCTGCTCGACGACCTGCATGCGCGCGGGCAACTGAGCCTGTTCGCCATCGACGAGGCGCACTGCGTGAGCCAGTGGGGCCACGACTTCCGTCCCGAGTACCGCCAGCTCACCGTGCTGCACGAGCGCTATGCCAGCGTGCCGCGCATCGCCCTCACGGCCACGGCCGATGCCCTCACGCGCGCCGACATCGTCGAGCGGCTGCAGTTGCAGCAGGCACGGCAGTTCGTCAGCAGCTTCGACCGGCCCAACATCCGCTACCGCATCGAGGAAAAGAAGGACGCCACCACGCAACTGCTGCGCTTCATCGAGCGCGAACACCCGGAAGACGCAGGCGTGGTCTATTGCCAGTCGCGCAAGCGCGTGGAGGAGCTGGCCGACACGCTGTGCGAGGCAGGCCTCAACGCCCTGCCCTACCACGCGGGCCTGGGCGCCGATGTGCGCCAGCGCCACCAGGACCGCTTCCTGCGCGAGGAAGGCATCGTGATGGTGGCGACCATTGCGTTTGGCATGGGCATCGACAAACCCGACGTGCGCTTTGTGGCGCATGTGGACATGCCCAAGAACATCGAAGGCTACTACCAAGAAACAGGCCGCGCGGGCCGCGACGGCCTTCCCGCCGATGCCTGGATGGCCTACGGCCTGAACGACGTGGTGAACCAGCGCCGCATGATCGACGAAAGCCCCGCCGCCGAAGAGTTCAAGGCCGTGATGCGCGGCAAGCTCGACGCCCTGCTCGGCCTGGCCGAGGCCACCGACTGCCGGCGCGTGCGCCTGCTGGCCTACTTCGGCGAGCAGTCCGCACCTTGCGGCAACTGCGACAACTGTCTGAACCCGCCGCCCGTATGGGACGGCACCGACGCGGCGCGCAAGCTCCTCTCCACCATCTACCGCGTGCACGAGGCCAGCGGCCTGACCTTTGGCACCGGCCACATCATGGACATCGTGCGCGGCAAAGACACCGAGAAGGTGCGGCAGTTCGGGCACGAAAAGCTCTCCACCTTCGGCCTGGGCAAGGAGTATTCCGAAACGCAGTTGCGCGGCGTGCTGCGCCAGCTGCTGGCCACCGGCGCTGTAGGCCTGCACAAGGTGAGCCTGGAGAACGGCCACAGCTTCGATACCCTGTGCCTCACCGCAGGCTCGCGCGCGGTGCTGCGCGGCGAGCAGGCCGTGCAACTGCGCGAGGCCACAGCCCACGCCGCGCCCAAAAAAGCACGCCGCGCCGCCGCACCACCCGCAGCCGCCGCCAACCTGGGGCAGGACGCGCAGGTGCGCTTCATCAACCTCAAGGCCTGGCGCGCCGAGGTGGCGCGCGAGCACAACCTGCCCGCCTACGTGATCTTTCACGACGCCACGCTGGCGGCCATCGCCGAGCGCTGCCCGAGCACGCTCGAAGACCTGCAGGGCATCAGCGGCATGGGGGCGAAAAAGCTGGAAGCCTACGGCGCCGATGTGCTGCGCGTGGTGAGAGATGGAACACCCCCCTGAGGCCCTTCGGGCCTGGGCCCAGCACGTTGCATGCGTCGCAGGCGCATGGCACCCCCTCCATTTTTGACAGCGTTCAGAGGACCGATTGCATGAACGACATGGCGTTTTACCTTCTTGTGGCGGGCATCGCCCTGGTGCTGCTGCTGCAAGTCATTGCACTGCTGCGCAGGCCACGCTTCGATACCCCCGCCGACCTCCAGGCCCGGCTGGCGCTGATGGAGCAGAACATGCAAGCGCTGACGCAGGCCAGCGCACGCAGCGAAGCGGCCAGTGCGCGCATCGAACAGCAATTGCGGCTGTTCACCGAGACCACGGCCCAAGGATTCGAGGCCTCGCGCCGCACCCTCGATGAAAAGCTGGACAAGACCGTGCACGAGTCGCGCAACGGCCGCCAAGAACTGCTGTCGGCCTTTGGCGCCTTCGAGGCCAAGCTGGAGCAGCGCCTCACCGGGTTCGACACCTCCATGGGCGGCCGCTTCAGCGGTCTGCAGCAGGCGCTGCTGGGCCGGCTGGACGAAGCGGGCAAGGCGCAGATGGCGCAGTTCGCCCAGGCGCAGAACGATGCCGCCGCCAACCGCAAGGAAACCACCGACACGCTGGGGGCGTTTCGCACCGAGCTGACCGAGACCCTCCAGCGCCTGTCGATGGAGACCCAGACCTCGCGCGAAGCGCTGGCGCAAAGCTCGGTGGCCCTGGGGGCGCAGATTCAGGAGCGTTTCGAGGCCTTGGGCGGCGTGACCCAGCTCACGCTGGACTCGCTGAAGAACGACACCGGCAGCCAGTTGCGCATCATGTCCACCGCCCTGAAGGACCAGCTGGAGGGCAACGGCAACCAGATCCACAAGCAGTTCACCGCGCTGCAGGACACCGTGGCCCAGCAGTTGCAGGGCATGGTGCAGGGCTCGCAGCAAAACTCCGAGCAGTTGCGCGCCGCGCTGAACGAGCGGCTGGCCGCCATCCAGGCGGACAACACCGCCAAGCTCGAAGAAATGCGTCGCACCGTCGATGAAAAGCTGCACGCCACGCTGGAGCAACGCCTGGGCGACTCGTTCAAGCTGGTCAGCGAACGGCTGGAGCAGGTGCACGCCGGGCTGGGCGAGATGAAGACCCTCGCGGGCAGCGTGGGCGACCTCAAGCGCGTGATGTCGAACGTGCGCACGCGCGGCACCTGGGGCGAGGTGCAGTTGGGCGCCATCATCGAAGGGCTGCTGACGGCCGAGCAGTTTGCCCGCAACGTCAAGACCGTGCCCGGCAGCAACGACCTGGTGGAATACGCCATCAAGATGCCCGGCAAGAGCGACGACCAGCCGGTCTGGCTGCCCATCGACTCCAAGTACCCGGTGGAGCACTACCAGCGGCTCATCGACGCGCACGAGTCGCTCGACAAAACTCTCGCCCAGCAGGCCGCGACCGCGTTCGAGAGTTCCATCCGCCTCGAAGCCAAGAAGATTGCCGCCAAGTACGTGAGCCCGCCGCACACCACCGACTTCGCCATCCTGTTCCTGCCCACCGAAGGCCTGTTTGCCGAGGTGTGCCGCGTGCCCGGCATGGTCGAGGCCCTGCAGAACGACTACCGCGTGGTGGTGGCCGGGCCGACCACCCTGTCGGCCATGCTCAACAGCCTGCGCCTGGGCTTTCGCACCCTGGTCATCGAGAAGCGTTCATCCGAGGTCTGGGGCATCCTGTCCACGGTCAAGACGGAGTTCAAAAAGTTTGGCGACATCGTCGATGCCACCCACAAGTCGATTGACGCCGCCGCCAACAAGTTCAAGGACATCGGCGTGCGCACGCGGGCCATCGAGCGCAAGCTGCGCGATGTCGAAGAACTGCCGGGCGTGGCCACCCCCGGCATCGCCACCACGGATGTGCTGGGCATCGCCGAAAACGACAGCGCCGAGTGAGGCTTGCGCCCCTGCGGTCACCCGTACGGGGTGGCCAGCGCATCGGCGTGGGTCTGCGCCATGGCCCTGAAATCGCCTGAGATTCGATCATCCAGGGCCGCCGCGCTCCAGAAATCCCGCGCCAGCCCCCGCGCCTCGCGCCACACATCGAGGGTGGCGGCCGTGGGCGCCATGCGCGCCAGCCCCAGCTCCTGCGCCACCAGTTCGCCCGCGATGGGCATGTAGAGCATGGGCAGCATGTCGTAGGTGGGCGAGAGACGCCAGTCGTCCTCCACCAGCACCAGTGAAATGTTGCCGTAGTGCCGGTCGGTGTTGCCGATGAGGCGGCCGTAGGCTTCGAGCAGGCGCAGCGTGCGGGCATCCTCGGGGGTGAGCAGGGCGCGGGCCTGCATGCGCTCGGCCGTGGCGGCCCAGTTGTCCACTTCGCCCACGTACTGCGCGTCGTACACCATGAGCGAGACCATGCCGATGCGCCCCGGCGGCGCGCCGGCCGGGGTGTCCTGCCAGGGCGCGCGGCGATCGAAGCGCTCGGACTCCAGGAACACGCGGCCCGCGCGCTCGAACACCTGCGTGGGCGCGGCCGGCAAACCGGCCTGGGCCAGCACCCGAAGCGCCAGGTGCTCGCACAGCAGCAGGTCGCGCGTGCGCTGGTCGGCCGGGCTGTCGCCGGCACTGGAAAACTTCACGATCACGCTGCGCCCCTGCGTGACACAGCAGAACTTGGGCTGCTCGCCACCGGCCGAGGAGCCGGGCAGTTGCCCCTGCAGCGCGCTGCGGGCCAACGCAGGGTAGTCGTCGGCCGAGGCGGCCCGCGCCAGGCGCTGGCCCAGGGTGTGGAAGCGCTCCAGCGAGGCGTTGCCCACCAGCAGGTTGCCCGGCAGGTCTTCGCCGCGCAGCGCCAGGGCGCGCAGCATGTCGTCGTCGGTCCAGTGGCGTGGGTCGGTAGGCAATTGCAGGTCGGGGTGCAGCTGCGCGAAGTTGCGGCCCATGAAGCCCTGGGGCCGCATGTCGGCCAGGAACCAGGGCAGGCCGTCGTGGCGCTCGCTCACGCCGTCTTCTTCCTCCACCCAGAAGGCGCCGCCCGGCAGAGGCACCATGCGGCCGAACGGCGCCGGCACGCCGGCGGTGTCCACGCGCATGATGGGAATGTCTGCCCCTACCCCCGCCACCACGCGCGGCAGCAGGTAGCGCTGCGAGCGCGCCGCCCCCACCTTGCGCACCCGGCCCGCACGCACCAGCGGTGCCAGCGTGCGCGACACCGTGGGCTGGCTCACGCCAAGCGCATCCATCAACTGCGCACTCGTTGCCACGCCGCCGTGGCGGCGCAGCGCCTGCAGGATGCCTTCAGTGTGGGGGGTGGGTGCTGCCATGCAGCATTATATGAATAGATATTTATGCGCTATTTACATTCTTGCAGTAGCTGTTTTTGAATAGATATCTTGAAACAAGAATCTCAGGCAGCAGCCGCCCGTGCCCGCAGCGCGCGGATGCCTTCCGAGAAGCGCTGCAGCGTGGGCGTGCTGTCGCCCGGCGGCACCATGAACTCGATGAGCTGGAAGCGCCCCCGCTCGGCGAAGGCGGCGTCCAGCGCGGCCTTGAATTCCTTGCGGGTGGTGACGCGGTGGCCGCGCCCGCCCAGCACGTTGGCCATGTCGGCAAAGCGCCAGTCGCCCAGCGCCGCGCACTGCGATTCGTTCTGGAAGGCGCGGATCATTTCCCAGCTCTGGTTGTTGAGCAGGATGACGATCGGGTCCAGCCCCAGGCGCGGGCAGTTGCCCAGCTCCCAGCCCGTCATCTGGAAGGCGCCGTCGCCCACCAGAATCAGGCTGCGCTCACCCGTGGCCACCTGCGCGCCAATGCCGGCGGGCACGCCGAACCCCATGGTGGCGTAGTAACCGGGGGCCACCAGCGGCGTGGGTAGCAGCTCCATGGCGGCAAACAGGCAGTCGCCCATGTCCGACACAATGTTCATCGGCCCGTGCGCAAGGATGCGGTCGTTCAGCGCCCGGCTCAAATCGCCCGCGCACAGCGGCGCATCGTCGGCCACCAGGCCGCGCGGGTATTCGGGCTGGGGCGGCAGGGTGCGCCGCGCGCCGCTGGCAGGCGGGATGCGTTCGAGCAACGCCTCGACCAGCGCGGCCAGCGGAATGTCGTGGTACACATGGTGGCCCACACACACCTCGCGGTGGGCGGCGATGAGCGCACGGCGGAAGTCCATGCGCTGGGCGCTCACGCCAAAGTTGCTGTCCGACAGGATGGCGCCCAGCATCACGGGCAGGTCCGAGTCGTCGAGCAGCGCCGTGGTTTCGGGGGCGCCCGCCACGCCCAGGTAGGTGCCGTGCAAGTCCACCCCGTCTTCGGCCAGCAGGCCCCGGCCCATGAAGGTGGTGAGCACGGGCAGCTGCAGGCGGCGCGCCAGTTCGGCCACGCGCGCCTCGACGCCAAAGCGGCGCACTTCCACATCGACCACCATCACCGGGTTTTTCGCGGCGTGGATGCGCGCCAGCCATTCGTCGGCGGCCTCGGCCACGGCCTCGGCGTTGAAGCTGCGCGGCGGCAGCACGGGCACTTCGCGCATGGGCTGCAGAGTCATGTCGCGCGGGATTTCGATCAGCACGGGCTGCGAGTATTCGCGGCAGTTGCGCAGCACGCGGGCAATGTCTTCGGGCGCGGTGTCGGCGTTGGACAGGCGCACCTGGTCGCAGGTGATCTCGCTGAAGATGCGCAGTTGCGAATCAATGCTGCGCACCTGGTGGTGCAGAACCAGACCCGAATGCGCCTCGACCTCACCGGGGCAACCGGCCAGGATGACCAGCGGCGAGCATTCGGCATAGGCGCTGGCCACCGCGTTCACCACGTTGAGAGCACCGGCGCCATACGTCACGGCCATCACGCCCAGGCCGCAGTGCATGCGCGCGGCGGCGTCGGCGGCAAAGCCCAGCGCGGGCTCGTGGCTCAGGGTGTGCAGCGGCAGGATGCGGCTTTCTTCGATCTGCTTGAACAGCGGCAGGATGAAGTCGCCGGGAATGCCAAAAATTTCCTGCGCGCCGTGGTTCTTGAGGGCGCGCAGCAGCGCAAGGCCGAGGGTCATGGGGTGTCTCCGGGGGGTTCTGCAAAGCCCGGATGATCGTGGCGGCCAGGGGGTGGCGGCACTGATCTGGATCAAACGCTGAACGCAAACCAGCGGCCAGATTGCACAAGTATTTATGCCTTTAAAGCAAATTGAGCGCAGTTTGTGTGCGTAATTTGTTCGTTAGTCGCACTAATGATGTTCTGCAGCCCAATGTCCTCTAGGCGTGAAGGGCGACAGATTCGGCCACTGCGCGCCCGAGAAATCCGGGGGCAGGTGGTGCGGGGCGTGCGTTGCGCCGGTCATGGCCGCAACGCCCAGGAAGCGCGTGCGGACGCCTTGGAGCGGGTACCGGGCGTTCGGACGGAAAGAGGTTCTACGTGGGACAGGCCAAAGATCGAAATCGACCTTGAAGTGACGTTCAGGTCGTGCAACCAAATGACGGTTTCGCAGCGGTTGCAGTAGTTCGCCGGGAACCACACAACGACTGCTCTCGTCGACGAAGCGGTCACCCAAACGGTCTCGATCTTTTTTTGTCCAACGACTGCGTGTATATCGCGGGAAATCAGTGGCAAACAAAGCACTCCCTTCTTGTGAAGGGGAGGCAGATGTCGTGAACCTTAGTTCCACGCGAAAGGGGTGGCCGCTGGGCGCCCAGTAGAAATCGGCCACTCATACCCTGCTCAAATTTCCGTCTGCTCCGCGATTTCGAGAGCATCATCGAGTTCGATGCCGAGGTATCTCACGGTCGATTCGAGCTTCGAGTGTCCCAGCAGCAACTGCACGGCTCGCAGGTTTTTGGTACGACGATAGATCAGTGTCGCCTTTGTTCTCCGCATCGAATGTGTCCCGTAGTCGGCGCGATCCAGCCCGAGTTCGTCCACCCAGTGCCCAAGAATCCGCGCGTACTGCCGAGTCCCCAGGTGCGGAGACTCGTGCAACCTGCTTGGAAACAGGAAATCATCCGATTTCAACGCTGCCAGCTGGATCCATGCCTGCAGCGCGTCTCGGGTTGCTGCGGTGATTTCGAACTGCACCGGTCGCTGCGTTTTGTGTTGCATGACGATGGCTCGCGCGGCCAGTTGGTCCCCGTGACACACATCACGAACCTTGAGGGCCACGAGGTCGCAACCACGTAGTTTGCTGTCGATGCCCAGATTGAAGAGCGCAAGCTCTCGGACGCGCCCTTGCATCTGTAGGCGCACCCGTAACGCCCATATCTCCTTCAGCTTGAAGGGTGCCTTTTGCCCCACTATCTTTCCCTTGTTCCAAGGCTCGTGGTGAACAGAACTGCTCGGAGTTTCCATGATGGTCTCCCATCGAGTTGAGGGGCCGACAGCTTGCGCCTGATACCTTCCTTCGTCTTGTTCTGGGTCAAGTTGTCATCTGAAACTATGTGACCGGGTGGGTGCGAGCGAGATCGAGACAGACCTGCAGAAGGGGACTCCCCACCCACTAAGCAAGCACTTCAGCTTCAGGAGTGCAGCATTGGAGTGCGGAGTGTCAGCCAATACGAGCCTCTCGCCTGTGCTCCATGCTCCGATGCACGAGCTCTAGGATTGCAACGTTGCCGCTCAAACGCTCCGAGCAATTTTTGGGGGTATAGAATAAAAGCTGTTGGTGCTCGCGATGCTGTTCAGGCATCGCAGTTCAACGGGAAGCAGGAGGGCGAGTCCCACACGGACGAACCTAACCTGCGCTGCCCCCGCAACGGTAAGCAGACGGGTGGTCCAAGGCATTGCCAAGGCCCCCATTTCTCAAAATTTCGCCACTGGGTCACACCGGGAAGGCTTTGAGAAACGTTCTGTCAGCCCGGATACCGGCCAACAAGGAGGCTGCGCCCCAAGCGCAGCCGCATTACCCAAACACCGTCGGGGAAGGCGGTGAGGGGTCTTCGCCGGTGTTCTCATGTCATCCCTTCGCATTGCTTTGCGAGTCTGTGCCAGCGCCTGCGCGTGCGCTCGCCGGGGGCTGTCCGTTCGCCGACGGAACCTGTCCTCACCTCTCCCTTGGGTCTTTGCCGACTTTTTAACCGCGTTGTGTCCAACGCATCCAACCCAAGGAGTCACTTCATGCACATCGAACCAGGTCTGGTGGACGGGGCCAAGCTCGCCCTGAGCTACACCACGGCGGCCGCCTGCATCGGCTACACGGCCAAGCTGTCCGCGGACGCGATCAGAAAGGACGGCGCAGCGGCCCTGCTGTTACGGGCCGCGCTGGCCACGGCGCTGGTGTTCTGCTTTTTCGAGGTGCTGCCGCACCACCCGGTGGGCGTGTCCGAGGTGCACCTGATCCTGGGCACCACGCTGATGCTGCTGTTCGGCGCGGCACCCGCGGCCATCGGGCTGGCGGGTGGGTTGCTGATCCAGGGCCTGTTCTTTGCACCCTTCGACCTGCCGCAGTACGGTATGAACGTGACCACGCTGCTGGTGCCGCTGTTCGCCACCGCGGCGCTGGCTCGCCGCGTGATTCCCGACCAGATGGCCTATGTGGATCTGCGCTACGGCCAGGCCCTGAAGCTGTCGCTGGCCTACCAGGGCGGCATCGTGCTGTGGGTGGGTTTCTGGGCGCTCTACGGGCGTGGCCTGGGCGCCGAGAACCTGGTGAGCATCGGCAGCTTCGGCGCCGCCTACATGAGCGTGGTGCTGGCCGAGCCGCTGATCGATCTGGCCGTGCTCGCACTGGCCAAGACGCTGCGTGGCCTGCAGGGCAGCGCGGTGGTGGATCGCCGTCTGCACCAGGCCGCCTGACCGGGGGCACACCATGGGCCTCGGAACGGTCTGGTTTGTGGGGGCGGGTCCGGGCGACCCGGACCTGGTCACGGTCAAGGGGCGCGACCTGATCGCGCGCGCCGGGGCCATCCTGTTCGCCGGTTCGCTGGTGAACGAGGCGGCCACCCGCTGGGCACCGCCGGGTTGCCTGATCGCGGACAGCAAGGACATGACGCTGGAGCAGATGTCGGCCTGGCTGATCGCAAACGCGGCGCGCTGCGACACCGTGGTGCGCCTGCAAACCGGCGACCCGGCCCTCTACGGCACGCTCATCGAACTGGTGCAGCCGCTGGACGCCGCGGGCGTGCCGGTGGCGGTGGTGCCGGGCGTGTCTTCGGCCATGGCCTCGGCGGCGGCGGCGGTCGAGAGTTTCACCTTGCCCGAGGTCACGCAGACCACCATCTTCACGCGGGTAGAAGGCCGCACGCCCATGCCCGACGGCGAGGACCTCGCCGCGCTGGCGGCGCACCGCACGACCTTGTGCATCTTTCTGTCCATCACGCTGCTGCACAAGGTGGAAGCCGGCCTGCGCGCCGCCGGCTGGTCCGACGACGCGCCGGTGCTCGTGGTGCACAAGGCCAGCTGGCCCGGCGAAGAGCGCATCGTGCGCGGCACGCTGGCCACCATCAAACAACAGTGCCGCGACGCTGGCATCGTCAGCCAGGCCATGGTGATCGCCAGCCCCACGCTGGGCGCGCGCCACTGGCCCGAGCTGACCCGGTCCCGGCTCTACGACCCGGGCTTCACACACCGCTTCAGGAAAGCCACGACATGAATCACACCACGATCCTGCTGGTGGGCCACGGCTCGCGCGAGGACACCGGCAACCAGGAAATCCGCGTCTTCGTCGACCAGTGGCGCGCGCGCCAGCCGGCCTGGCGCATCGAGGTCTGCTTCATCGAATTTGCCGCGCCCTCGCTGCACGATGGCCTGCTGGCCGCGGCGCGGTCGTCGCGCCGCGTGCTGGTGCTGCCACTGATCCTGAATGCCGCCGGTCACGCCAAGATGGAGATTCCCGAGGCCATCGAGCACGCCCGCGAGCACGCACCCGGCGTCGAGTTCCTCTACGGCCCGCACCTGAGCGCCTGCGACCCCATCCTCGCCATCCTCAAGCGCCGCCTGCGCCAGGCCATGGCCACGCTGGACATGCCCGACCCCACCACCACCGGCGTGGTGCTGCTGGGCCGGGGCTCGTCCGACCGTGGCGCCAACGGCGACATGGCCAAGATGGCGCGCTGGCTGCAGGAAGAAAGCGACCACGAGCTGGTGGACCTGGCCTTCACCGGCATCACCTTTCCGCGGCTGGAGCGCGTGGTGCAGCGGCAGGTGCTG
Organism: Burkholderiales bacterium RIFCSPLOWO2_12_FULL_65_40; assembly: GCA_001770955.1. Taxonomy (GTDB): domain Bacteria; phylum Pseudomonadota; class Gammaproteobacteria; order Burkholderiales; family Burkholderiaceae_C; genus Simplicispira. The sequence continues at coordinate 131,805 of MESL01000013.1, forward strand.
ATCGGCCTGCGCCAAGTGGTGGTGCTGCCCTACTACCTCTACACCGGCACGCTGATGCAGCGCATCCACCGCCAGGTGGACCACCTGCGGGCGCAGTACCCGCAGATCCGCTTTGCCTGCGGCACGCACTTCGGGTTCGAGAAAGAAATCTTCGAACTGGTGGAGCAGCGCGTGCACGACCTGCTGGCCGGTGTGCCCGACAGCAAGCTGCCCTGCGACGGCTGCAGCTACCGCGAGCTCGCACACGACATGGGCCATGGGCACTCCCACGAGCACACGCACGCCCCGGTGCACGTGCACAGCCATGCGCACGAGGGTGCTGCCGCATGAGCACGGTCAACACCGTCACCGAGCAGCTCACCGCCGCCGGCCAGGCCATCGAGCACGACAGCTTCGCCATCATAGACGCCGAGGCCGGGCGGCACGCCTACTCGGCCGAGCAGTGGCCGATCGTGCGCCGCATGATCCACGCCAACGCCGACTTCGAGTTCAACGGCCTGACCGACTTCCACCCCGGCGCGGTGCGTGCGGGCGTGGCCGCGATGCTGCGCGGAGGCACCCCCGTGGTGGCCGATGTGGAGATGATCTGTTCGGGCCTGTCGCGGCCGCGCCTGGCGCACTTCGGCATGTCCACGCACCAGTTCATCAGCGACGCCGACGTGATTGCGCAGGCGCAGGCGCAGAACACCACCCGCGCCGTGCAGGCCATGCGCAAGGCACACCGCCTGGGCCTGCTGCAGGGCGCCGTCGTCGGCATCGGCAACGCGCCCACCGCGCTGATCGAACTCGTGCGGCTGATCATGGAGGACGGCGTGCGCCCGGCCCTGGTGGTGGGCATGCCGGTGGGTTTCGTGTCGGCCGCAGAGTCGAAAGACCTGATGGCGCAGATCGCCGACGTGCCCTGGATCGTCATCCGCGGCCGCAAGGGCGGCTCCACCCTGGTGGTCGCCGCCCTGCACGCGCTGCTGGCGCTGGCCGAGGCACAGCAACGCGCCGAGGGCGCCTGAATGGAAAGCACCACCCCGCGCGGTACACGAACCGGCTTCACCACCGGCGCCTGCGCGGCCGCGGCCGCCCGGGCCGCGGCGCAGGGGCTGGAAACCGGGCAGGTGCCCGACGCCATGGAGAGCCTGCTGCCCAACGGCCAGCGGGTGCGTTTTGACGTGCACGACAGGCGCTGCGATGCGCACAGCGCCCACGCCATGGTGGTGAAGTTCGCGGGCGACGACCCGGACTGCACCGACGGCGCGCACCTCACGGTGGACCTGCGCCTGCTGCCCGGCAAGGCAGGTGAGATCGCGTTCGTGGCCGGCGACGGCGTGGGCACGGTGACGCTGCCTGGCCTCGGGCTGGCGGTGGGCGGTCCGGCCATCAATCCGGTGCCGCGCCAGAACATCGCCGACAACCTGCGCGAGGCCGCGCCGAGGCTACTCACACAGCACGGGCTGGAGGTCACCGTGAGCGTGCCCGGCGGCCAGGAGATGGCGAAGAAGACCACCAACGCGCGGCTGGGCATCCTGGGCGGCATCAGCATCCTGGGCACCACCGGCATCGTCAAACCCTATTCCACCGCCGCCTGGCGGGCCAGCGTGGTGCAGGGCATCCAGGTGGCGGCCACGCTGGACCACGGTGTGGTGGCGCTGACCACCGGCGGCCGCACCGAGACATTTGCCATGCAGACGCTGCGTGCGGAACGCCCTGGCCTGCCCGCCGCCTGCTTCGTGCAGATGGGCGACTTCCTGCGCTACGCGTTGGATGAGGTGGTGGCCCAGGGCCTGCCCGAGGTGGTGCTGGGCGTGATGGTGGGCAAGCTGACCAAGATCGCCCAGGGCGAGACCATCACCCACGCCAACCGCAACGTGGTGGACACCGACCTGGTCGCCGAGATCGCCCGGCAGATCGGCGCCACGGACGAAGACTGCGCCGCCATCGCCGCCGCCGAGACCGCGCGCTTCGGCGCCGAGCTGATGGTCGAACGCGGCCTGGGCCCGGCCTTTCACCAGGCGCTCGCACAGCGCGCCATCGACACACTCACCGCGCCCGAGCGCTACGGCCACGCGTTTGCGCTGCGCGTGCTGGTGTGCGACTTCAGCGGCAAGCTGGTGGCCGACGTGCGCTCGGCCCCCGTCGAGGCGCGCCCCCGCCCCGCCACCGCCGGCCGCACCGGCATCGGCCACACCCACCACTTCGACTTCGACACCGAATGAACGACCTGCCCTCCCACGATCCCAACCGCTGCCGCGTCATCGGCGTGCTCGACGACGGCGTGGCCAGCCTCGGCGCCACCGCGCTGGCCCACCTGCGCACGGCCGACGTGGTGATTGGCGGCGCGCGCACGCTGGCGCTGTTCCGCCACGCACTCAAGCCCGGCACCCTCACCCACGACCTGACAGGACAATTGAAGGCCGTGCCCGGCTGGGTGCGCGCCGCACGCGAGGCCCACCAGTCCTGCGTGGTGCTGGCCACCGGCGACCCGCTGTGCCACGGCATCGCACCCTACCTTGCCCAGCACCTGTGCCTGGACGCGCTGGAGATCCTGCCCAACCTCTCGACCCTGCAACTGGCCTGTGCCCGCGTGGGCCTGGCCTGGCAGGACGCACGCATCGTCTCCGTGCACGCCGCCGACGCAGGCGAGTGGCAGCGCGGTGCCCCACCCTCGCATGGCCTGTACGCGCTGGCCCAGGCCCTGCGCGCCGAGCAGCGCCTGCTGCTGCTGACCAGCCCGGCCAACTGCCCCGACCGCATCGCCCGCCTGCTGCTGGCCGAAGGTCTGGGCAGCGACTTCCACATGGCCGTGGCTGAAGACCTGCTGCAGCCCGACGAACAGGTGCATGCGCAGCTCAGTCCCACCGAGGCGGCCAGCATGCGCTTTGCCGAGCTGAACGTGGTGCTGCTGTGGCGCACCCGGCCGCGACCGCAACCGGTGCGCTTCGGCCTGGCCGACAGCGCCTTCGAGCAGCGCCAGCCCGAGAAAGGCCTGATCACCAAGCAGGAGGTGCGCGCCGTCAGCCTGGCGCGGCTGCAGCTGCACGCCGACAGCGTGGTCTGGGACATCGGCGCCGGCAGCGGTTCGGTGGGCCTGGAGGCCGCCCGCCTGTGCCCGCAGGGCCATGTGTTCGCCATCGAGAAGAACGAGGCCGACCACGCCATCGCCCGGCGCAACCATGCAGCTTTCGGCGTCAGCAACTACACGCTGCAGCACGGCAAGGCGCCCGAGGGCCTGGAGGACTGGCCCGACCCCGACGCAGTGTTCATCGGTGGCTCGGGCGGCGAGCTGGCCGGACTGATCGAGCAGGTGTTGCGGCGCCTGCGGCCCGGCGGCCGGCTGGTGATGAACTTCGTGACACTGGAGAACCTGGCCACCGCCACCCAGGCCCTGCAGCAGCTGAACGCCGACTGGGACGTGCTGCAGCTGCAGGCGGCGCGCAGCCGCCCCATCCTGCACATGCACCGCATGGCGGCCGAGAACCCGGTGTGGCTGGTGTGCGCCGGCGTGGGCCCCATGGGCCACGGCGAACACGGGCCGGTGGTGGCGGCCGAGGAGACGGCGCATGGCTGACGTCACGCCTTCAACCACCCCGCGCATGGGCACCCTGCACGGCATCTCGCTGGGCCCGGGCGACCCCGGCCTGATCACCCGCGCGGCCTGGGCCGCGCTGGAGTGCCGCGACGCCATCTGGGTCTACCCGGTGCGCAGTGGCAAGACGCCCAGCTATGCGCTGGACATCGTGATGCGCGCCGGGCTGCCGTTGCCCGAAACGCACACGCCGCTGCTGTTTCCCATGACCCACGACGGCGAGAAGCTGGCGCGCGCCTGGCTGAAGGCCGCGCAGACCGTGCTGCCCTGGCTGCAGGCCGGGCGCGAGGTGCTGTTCCTGGTCGAGGGCGATGCCTCCACCTACGCCACCTTCGGCCACCTCGCGCGCACCCTGCGCGGGCTGGACGAGCGGGTGCCGGTGCGCACCATCGCAGGAGTCAATTCGTTCACCGCGGCCTGTGCGGATGTGGGCGAACCGTTCGCCGAGCAGGACGACACAGTGGCCATCGTGCCGGCGGCCTACGGCGTGGGCGCGGTCGACCGGCTGCTGCCCGACTTCGACACCCTGGTGCTGATGAAGATCAAGCCGCTGATCGAGGACCTGCTGGACTGGCTGGAGGCGCGCGACCTGCTGGCCGGCGCGCATTTCGTGGAGCGTGTGGGCGCGCTGGACGAGCGCCGGCTGTCCGGCCCCGAACTGCTCACGCTGCGCGGCAGCAAGGTCAGCTACCTCTCGCTGCTGATCGTGAAGAACCCTCATCGCGTGCGCGGCGAGCGCATCAAGGGCTGCCTGAAAAAGAGCGGCCCACCGCCACTGGAGACCACCCCATGAACCCGGACATCACCGCCCCTCCCCGCGTCTGCCTGGTCGCCATCACGAAACACGGCTCTGCCCAGGCGGCCACGCTGGCGCGGCAGCTGCCTCAGGCGTCGCTCTGTGTCGCGGCCAAGTTTGCAGAAGCCACAAGGGGCCTGTCCAACCCGGTGCAGGCGTACGAAGGCGCGTTCAAGGACCAGATCGGGTCGCTCTTCCAGGCCTTCGACCAGATCGTGTTCTTCGTCTCACTGGGTGCGGTGGTGCGGCTGATCGCACCCCACCTGAAGAGCAAGGACGAGGACCCCGGCGTGCTGGTGGTGGATGACGCCGGCCAGTTCGTCATTCCCGTGCTCTCGGGCCACGTGGGCGGCGCCAACGCCATGGCCGAGACCGTGGCCGCGCTGCTGGGCGCCACGGCGGTGCTCACCACCGCGTCGGACGTGGGCAAGACCATCCCGGTCGACATCCTGGGCCGTGAGCTGGGCTGGCAGGTTGAGGCGCCCAAACTCAACATCACCCGCGTCTCGGCCGCGGTGGTCAACGAGGAACCGGTGGCCGTGGTGCAGGAGGCCGGCAGCCCGCACTGGTGGACCCGTCCCACCCCGCTGCCGCCGAACATCCACCGCCACACGCGCCTGGAGGATGTGGATCTGGCCCGCTACCGCGCGGTGCTGTGGATCACCCACCGCCCGGTGGACGACACGCTCTGGCAGACGCTGCACGAGCGGCTGGTGGTGTACCGCCCGCCGCTGCCGGCCGGCAACGACGCCACCACCGAGGCCGCGGCATGAAGGTGGCCCTGGGCATCGGCTGCGACCGCGGCACGCCCCTGGCTACGCTGGCGCGAGCGGTCGACGAAGCCCTGGCCGTGGCCGGCCTTCAGCGCGGACAGGTGACCGGCGTGGGCAGCATCACGCTCAAGGCCGACGAACCCGCGCTGCTGGCGCTGGCCGCGCAGGCCGGCTGGCCGCTGCACTTCTACCCCGCCACCCAGCTGGCCGAGGTGGTGGTGCCCCACCCGTCCGAAACCGTGCGCCGCCACACCGGCACCCCTTCGGTCTCCGAAGCCGCGGCGCTGCTGGCCGCGGGCACCACCGAGGCCTCCGCCCTGTGCGTCGAGAAGCACCGGCTGCGCGGCGGCGACGGGCGCAACGCCACGGTGTCGGTGGCGCGGGTGATGCCGCGCACAGCCATCCCGCCCTGTGTCGCCAACCCCGATCCGGCGCGCCGTTTCACAGCCAGCGAACGCGAAGCCGTGCAGGCGCTGATGCAGGTGCGGCGCGACATGCGCCACTTCACTGCCGGTGCGCAGGTCGCCGAAGACGTGCGGGCCCGCCTGCAATCGGTGCTGCTCGCCGCGCCGTCCGTGGGCCTGATGCAGCCGCTGCGGGTGTTGCGCATCACCGACCCTGTATTGCGCGACCGGCTGGCCGCTGCCGTGGACCAGGAGCGCATGCGCACCGCGCAGGCCCTGGGCCCCCGTGCGGCTGAGTTCCTGGCACTGAGGGTGGAAGGGGTGCGCGAGTGCGCCGAACTGTGGGCGCTGGTGCTGGCGCCAGACGACGGCACGCTGTTCGGTCGCCGCACGCTGGCGAGCGAAATGGCGTGGTGCTCGGCGGGCGCCGCCGTGCAAAACCTCTGGCTGGCCGCGCGCGCCGAACACCTGGGTCTCGGATGGGTGTCGCTGTTCGAACCCGGCGACCTGCACACGCTGCTGGCGCTGCCCGCGGGCGCCGTGCCGCTGGGCCTGTTGTGCATCGGTCCGGTGGATCGCTTCTACGAAACACCCCTGCTCATCCAGCAACAGTGGCGCCAGGCGCGTCCGGTGCCGGCCCTGTTCACCGAGAACAACTGGGCCCCGTCCTGGAACACCGACACCAGCGCCACCACCGAACAACCGCTGCACAGCTGACCGCGGCCTTGCCATTGAACCCCCGCCCGTCCCAAGGAACGACATGACCACAGACACCCCCGTCACTGCCCCGCGCAACGCGGGCACCACCGGCCGCATCAGCCTGGTGGGCATCGGCCCCGGCCATACCGACCACATGACCGCCCGCGCGCGCGCCGCCATCGCCGAGGCCGACGTGGTGGTTGGCTACGTCACCTACATCAAGCTGGTGGCCGACCTGCTGGACGGCAAGGAAGTCGTGCGCAAGGGCATGACCGAAGAGCTGGACCGCGCCGTGCACGCGCTGGCCGCGGCCCGCGCCGGCAAGAAGGTGGCGCTGATCTCGTCGGGCGACGCCGGCGTCTACGGCATGGCCGGCCCGACCTACGAGGTGCTGTTCCAGGCCGGCTGGACGCCGGAGGACCATGTGGCGGTGGAGATCGTGCCCGGCGCGTCGGCCATCAACGCCTGCGCGGCCCTGGTCGGCGCGCCGCTGACGCACGACTTCTGCTCCATCTCGCTGTCCGACCTGCTGACGCCCTGGCCGGTGATCGCCCGGCGCCTGGACGCCGCCGCCGCGGCCGACTTCGTGGTGGCGCTTTACAACCCAAAGAGCGGGCGCCGCACGCGCCAGATCGTCGAGGCGCAGCGCCTGTTCCTGCGCCACCGCCGGGCGGACACGCCGGTGGCGATCGTCAAGAGCGCTTACCGGCGCCGCCAGCACATCGTGCACACCACCCTGGACCAGATGGCCGAACAGGAGATCGGCATGCTCAGCACCGTGCTGATCGGCAACAGCAGCACCTTCCTGCGCGAGGGGCTGATGGTCACCCCGCGCGGTTACGCCAACAAATACGACGTGGACCAGGGCTTCGAGACCCGCGAAGGCGAGAAGGCCGGCCGCTCGCTCTCCAGTGGCCTGCTGGGCTGGATCGAGGGGCTGCGGGCCGAGCACGCAGCCGGCGCGGGACTGGTCGAACTCGCCAGCCGACACCGCCTGCCCGCCGACTACATCGCACAGGTGCTGGCGGCGCCCGATGCACACGCACCGGCCGAGGCCGGCACAGAGGAGACCGAGGCATGAGCAGCACAGAAAAACCCCGCATCGGCGACTACCGCCGGCACCTGCTGGTCTGCACCGGCACGCGCTGCACGCAGGACGGCGCGGCGCAGGTGCTGTTCGACAGCCTGGGCGAGAAGTTCAAGGCCGCCGGGCTGAACGAAGGCGCGCTTCGCGTCAAGCGCAGCCGCGTGAGCTGTTTTGCGGCCTGCAAGGGCGGCCCCATCCTGTGCGTGCAGCCCGACGGCACCTGGTACCACGGCGTGACCCCCGACAACATGGACCGCATCATCGGGCAGCACCTGGTGGGCGGACAGGTAGTCGCCGATCTGGTGTTCCACCAGGGACCGGGGGTCATCGATGGTGAGTGAGACGCCGGCTGCGGGCTCGGTCTGCATCGTTGGCGCCGGGCCGGGACCGGCCGACCTGATGACGCTGCGCGCGCTGAACCGGCTGAAACAGGCCCAAGTGGTGGTGCACGATCGGCTGATCGCCGAGGATGTGCTGGCGCTGATCCCGGCCGCCGCCCGGCGTGTGTACGTGGGCAAGGCGCTGGGACACCACGCGGTCCCGCAGGAAGAGATTCATGACCTGCTGGTGGGGCATGCGCGCCAGGGCCTGCGCGTCGTTCGCCTCAAAGGTGGTGACCCCTATGTGTTCGGACGTGGTGGCGAGGAAGTGCTGGCGCTGCAGGCGGCCGGCATTGCATTCGAGGTGGTGCCCGGTGTGACAGCCGCCAGCGGCTGCTCCGCCGCGGCTGGCATTCCGCTGACTCACCGCCACCTTGCAGCCAGCTGCGTGTTTCTGCCCGGCCATCTGGCGGACGACCAGGCCAGTCACGACTGGCAAGCCCTGGCGGGTGCGGGGCAGACCCGGGTGTTCTACATGGGCGTTCAGCGTCTGGCGCAGATTGCCCAGGCCTTGATCGCCCACGGGCTGCCGCCCGACACACCCGCGGCCATCGTCCAGGACGGTGCCCGACCCACACAGTCCGTTCTGGCCCACCCATTGCGCCGCTTGGTCGAGATCGCTCCCCCCTACGGTCCTCGACCGGGCTTGCTGATCATTGGCGAAACGGTGCGACTGAGCCCGTCATTTGAAGAATGATGCGAGTGTCTGAGTCGACGGCAAGGGCGCTGACTCTCCTTGGAGCTGATCGCTGCTGCCTGGCGCAGCAGACAATTTGGGGATTCGGACACATTTCCGGCAGCCAACGCTAGTGTTGCACTGCTTCTCGAAGTTAGCGGTGTCCCGTGCGTCCCCTACTCAGTGCTTGTCCTGCAGGAGGACCCGGCGTTCGATCCGCAATCGGTTCAGCGTCAGCTGTGTGTGTATCAGCGATCATTGAGTCGTACACCGAAGGTGACGGCAGTCAGCATGAAGCAGCCAGATCGTAGAGCCGCTCTGCAGCGTTATGCACAGCACGCAGTTATGAACAGTTGGCCAGTCTGAACGCGCCAGAGGCTGTGATCGCCCTGGTGGATCGCCAGGAGGCGGTGCCGTTGAACTGGACATAAGTTCGCAGTCGGCGCATGAATGGTGATCTCACAACTGGAGATCACCATGGACTTGATTCTTTCGATGCACCCGATGGCCAGGGCATGGCTGCTCGATGGCCCGCTGTCTTCATACGTCGGGGCGTTCCAGGCATTGCTGGAGCGCGGCCGGTACGCCGAAGGCAGCTCGGAGACTGCCCTTCGTGCCTGGTCGCACTTTGCCCACTGGATGACGAAGTGCCAGGTATCTGCCGAACAGATCGACGATGCCCTCGTCGAGCAGTTTCTGGATTCGCATCTGCCGCGCTGCGACTGCCATCCCGCGGCTCTGCGTACACGCAGCGGCTTGAGCGCCAGTCTCGGACACCTGCTCGCCTTGTTGCGGGAACAGCATGTCATCGTGGAACTGCCAGGCCCCAGCGGTCCCATTGCAGAAGAACTGAACCGTTACAACGTCCACATGCGCGACGCCCGCGGCCTGGCGATAGGCACGCGCGAGGATCGGCTGGTACCTGAGCGGCGTGCCGGAGTTGATGGCGTTGGCCGGCGCTCGATTCGAACACTTCGCCGACATCGCGGAGAACGACGATGAGTAGCGCTGAACACCGCAAGCCAGCTGCGCCAAGCTTCGCGGCGCTGGTCCAGTTCTTCTTCGCCGAGCACCTGACGCAGCAGCGCGCGTTGAGCCCGCAGACCGTTGCGGCCTATCGGGACGCGTTCGTGCTGTTCCTGGACTTCGCCCAGGCGCAACTGCACAAGACGCCCACGACGCTGTCGCTCGCCGACCTGACGCCCGCGCTGATCCTGGACTTCCTCGATCATCTCGAACGCGATCGGCACAACACCGTTCGCAGCCGCAATGCGCGACTGGCCGCGCTGCGCTCGTTCCTGAAGTTCGCGGCCCGGCGAGACGTGACGGCACTTCACGTCGTCGAGCATGCGCTCGGCGTGCCGATGAAGCGCTTCGAGCGGCCGATGTTCGAGTTCCTGACACGCGAGGAGATGCTGGCCGTGATCGGCGCGCCAGGAGCGGATTGGGTGGGCCAGCGAGACAAGCTGCTGCTGGCCCTGCTGTACAACACCGGTGCCCGCGTGTCGGAGGCAATCGGCGTAAAAGTGGGCGACGTCGTGCTGGCACCCGCCGCCTGTGTGCATCTGCATGGCAAGGGACGCAAGCAGCGGTCGGTGCCGCTCTGGCGATCGACGGTCAAGGTGATCCGCGCCTGGCTGAAGTTCAACCCGGACCTGACTTCCACGTCGGCGCTGCTGCCAAACCGTGGCGGACAGGCGATGACGCGGTCCAACGTGACGCAGCGCCTGGCATTGGCCGTCAAGACCGCGGCGCTCACGACGCCGAGCCTGGACGGGAGAACGATCTCTCCGCACTGCCTGAGGCATTCGACGGCCATGCACCTTCTGCAGTCGGGCGTGGACGTCACCGTGATCGCACTGTGGCTTGGACACGAGAGTCCGGCGACGACACACCAGTATGTAGAGGCCGATCTCGCCATGAAGGAAAAGGCACTGGCCAGGCTTCAGGATCCCAATGTGGTCCCACAGCGGTTCCGGGCAGACGACGATCTGTTGAAGTTCCTCAAGACCTTGTGATTACGTGCAGTTCAAAGACGCGACCGCAGCCCTCTTGCGAGGGCAGCGACGCCGCGCTGCCGGACTAACTGTGCATAACTGCGTGCTGTGCATAACGCTGCTTATGGAGAGCTCTCCATAAGCAGCGGTTGCTGTCGGTCGCGGCCGTGACCTGAGTTCACGGTGCCTGGCACAAAGCTGTCATTGGCTCACCCAGCAGCGCGGCAGCATCGATGAC
>MESL01000014.1 GCA_001770955.1 Burkholderiales bacterium RIFCSPLOWO2_12_FULL_65_40
TGGACAGGCCGCCAGGGCCCCCACCGACCACCACCACGTCGTATTCCATGGACTCTCGGGGACCGAACTGGGCGAGGATTTCTTCGTTTGTCATGGCGCCGCTCACACGCGCTCCAGAATCACGGCAATGCCCTGCCCCACGCCAATGCACATGGTGCACAGCGCGTAGCGCCCGCCCGTGGCGTGCAGGCGGTTGACGGCGGTGGTCGCCAGGCGCGCGCCGCTGGCCCCCAGCGGGTGGCCCAGTGCGATGGCGCCGCCCCAGGCGTTGACGCGTGCGTCGTCATCTTTCAGGCCCAGTGCGCGCAGCACGGCCAGGCCCTGGGCCGCGAAGGCTTCGTTGAGTTCGATCACGTCCATGTGGTCGATGGTGAGGCCGGTCTGTGCCAGCACCTTGAGCGTGGCGGGCGTGGGGCCAAAGCCCATGATGCGCGGCGCCACACCGGCAGTGGCCATGCCGACCACGCGGGCGCGGGGCGTGAGGCCGTTCTTGGCGGCGCTGGCTTCGCTCGCCAGCAGCAGGGCGCAGGCGCCGTCGTTCACGCCCGAGGCGTTGCCGGCGGTGACGCTGCCGTCCGGCCGCACCACGCCCTTGAGCTTGGCCAGCGCTTCCAGGCTGGTTTCACGCGGGTGCTCGTCCTGGCTGACGATGAGGGCGTCGCCCTTCTTCTGCGGGATGTGCACGGGTACGATCTCGCGCGCCAGGTGGCCGGCCTGGATGGCGGCCACGGCGTTCAACTGGCTGCGCAGCGCCATGCGGTCTTGCGCTTCGCGTTCGATCTTGAACTCGATGGCGACGTTCTCGGCGGTTTCGGGCATGGAATCGACGCCGTACTTCTCTTTCATGAGCTTATTGACGAAGCGCCAGCCGATCGTCGTGTCGTACACCGCGTTGCTGCGGCTGAAGGCGCTTTCCGCCTTGGGCATGACGAAGGGGGCGCGGCTCATGCTTTCCACACCGCCGGCGATCATGAGGCCGGCTTCACCGGCCTTGATGGCACGCGCGGCCGTGCCCACGGCGTCCAGGCCGGAGCCGCACAGGCGGTTGATGGTGGCGCCGGGTACTTCCACGGGCAGGCCGGCGAGCAGACTGGCCATGTGGGCGACGTTGCGGTTGTCTTCGCCCGCCTGGTTGGCACAGCCATAGAGCACGTCGGTGACGCAGGCCCAGTCCACGCCGGGGTTGCGCTCCATCAGCGCCTTGAGGGGGATGGCGCCCAGGTCGTCGGTGCGCACCGAGCTGAGGGCGCCGCCGTAGCGGCCGATGGGGGTGCGGATGGCGTCGCAGATGAAGGCTTGGGTCATGGGGTCAACACGTTCAAGGGTGATTTCATTTCAGTGGTCGATGCGCAGGACGACCTTGCCGAACTGCGCGCCCGACTCCAGGCGGTCGAGCGCGGCATGCACATCGTCGAGCAGGTATTCGCTGTCGATCACCGGCCGCAGGCCGGTGCGCTCGACAAAGCCGAGCAGATCACGGAACTCGCCGAGGCTGCCCAGGCTGGAGCCAAAAACCTGCAACTGGCGCACGAAGAGGCGGCGCAGGTCCGCACCTGGCTGGTCGCCCGTGGTGGCGCCGCAGGTGACCAGGCGGCCACCGCGCACCAGCGACTTCAGGGCCGACGGCCAGGTGGCCGCGCCCGTGTTCTCGAACACCACGTCCACACCGCGCCCGCCCGTAAGGGCCATGACCTCCCTGGCCACGTCCTGGGTCTTGCCGTTGACCGCGTGGTCGGCCCCCAGGGCGCGCGCGCGTTCGAGCTTGGCGTCGTCGCGCGAGGTCACGATCACGCGCGCGCCGATGGCCTTGGCCAGCTGCAACGCTGCCAGCGAAACGCCGCCGCCGATGCCGAAGACCAGCACCGTCTCCCAGGGCTGGAGCCGCGCCTTGGAAAACAGCATGCGCCAAGCCGTGAGGTGGTTGACACCGAGGGCGGCCGCCTCGGCAAAGTTCAGGTGGGCGGGCTTGGGGAACACCTGCGCCGCCGGCAGCCCCACCCACTGGGCGAAGGTGCCGTCGCGGTGCTCCCCCAGGAACTGGATGCGCACGCACAGTGCCGTGTCACCGCGCTGGCAGAACTCACAGCGGCCGCAGCCGATGCCGGGGTGCAGCACCACGTCCTGCCCGGGGCGCAGCAGGGGCTCATCGGCATCCACGGATTCCACCGTGCCCGCGCCATCGAGCCCCAGGATCTGCGGCAGGTGGTGCGTGATGCCGGCACCGCTGTCGCGCATGTAGAGGTCCACGCGGTTGAGCGTGGCCGCATGCATACGCACCACCACCTGCCCCGGGGCAGCTGCCGGCTTCTCGCACTGCCCGACCTGGACGACCTCGTTCCCCCCATGGCCGGTGATATAGGCCGCTTTCACGATGCCCCTCCGGTCACATCTTGCACAGAGGCGATGCCGCCGGAACGATCGAGACCGGGTAGGTTTGCTCGATCACGGGGCGCAGCACACCGTCGGCCGTCTTGACACGCGCGACGTAGTTGGGGATGACCATCTGGTTGTCGGCTGCACGCACGGTGGCCTTGCCATACAGCGTGTCCACCTGGGCACCGCGCAGGGCCTTGGTCACATCCTCGGGCTTGACGCTCTTGGCCAGCGCCACGCCCTGGAACAGCACCATGGCGCCGTTATAGGCCTGGCCCTCGGTGTCCGACGGCAGGCGGTTGTGCTTGGCCTTGAAGGCGGCGGCGAAGGCCTTGCTCTGCGGCGTGTCGATGTCGGGCGTGTAACCGACGTTGCCCGGCGTGTTGGTCAGCGCATTGCCCGTGGCGTTGACCACGAAGTTCGACAGCAGGGCGTGGCCGATCAGCGGTGTCTTGGGAATCAGGCCGAAGTCGGCAGCCTGCTTGGTGAAGGCGATGGCGCCCGAGACGTCGGCCACCCAGACCGCATCGACGTTGGCGGCCTTGAGCTGCTGGATGTAGGGCGCGTAGTCCTTGGTGCCCAGGGGCACGAAGAGCTTGAGCGCGACCTTCTTGCCCTGCGCCGTCACGGCGGCCTCGAAGGACTTGGCCGAGTCCTGGCCCCACACGTAGTCGGCCGCCATGATGGCGAAGTTGTTGCCCGGAATGCCCTTGACCCACTCGTTGATCATCGCCAGGTCCATGGCGTCCGAGTGGTTGGTGCGGATGAAGCGCGGGTTGCATGCGTCCTGGGTGAGCTTGTCGGCCTTGCTCATGGTGCCGATGAAGGCGGCGTCCCAGCGCGCCAGGTTCTGGCTGATGGCCAGCGAGATCGACGAGGTGATGGGGCCGATGATCAGGTTGTGGCCTTCGCGGGCCAGCTTCTCGGCGACGCGGCGGCCTGCGTCGGGCGTGCTTTCATCGTCGCCCTCGGCCAGCATGATCTTGCGGCCGTCCACGCCGCCCTTGGCGTTGGCCTCTTCCACGGCAAACTTGATGCCGTTGGCCACGTCGGCGCCCATGGTCGAGAAGCCGCCCGACTTGGACGTGACCAGGGCGATCTTGACCGGGTCCTTGGCCTGCGCAGCAGCGGTCAGCGGCAGGGCTGCAACCAGCACCACACCCGCCAGCATTTTTTGGATTTTTGAGGTTTTGAACATGTCTGTCTCCTGAATAAATTGCCGGAGAGGGTCCGGCGGCCACTTTCTGCCTGTACCCGCGCGGGTCACACCATCACGTGTTCTTCAATGTCGTGGAGGCCTTGCGGCGAATTCACCACCGGGCCTTCGGCCACCACCGAGCCCTTGGCCATGGCCAGGAAACGGTGCGCCACGCGCACCACCAGGCTCAGGTTCTGCTCGATCAACAGCAGCGCCGTGCCCTGGTCGGCCACCTGGTTGAATATGTCGGCCAGCTGGTCCACGATGACGGGCGCCAGCCCTTCGGTGGGTTCGTCGAGCAGGATCAGGCCGGGGTTGGCCATCAGCGCCCGGCCCACGGCCAGCATCTGCTGCTGCCCGCCCGACAGCGCCGTGCCCGGGGTGTGGGCGCGCTCCTGCAGGATGGGGAACAGCTTGTAAATTTCGGGCACCGTCCACGGACCCTTGCGGCCCGTGGCGGCGCCGAGCATGAGGTTTTCCTCCACCGTCAGGTTGGCGACGATGCGGCGCCCTTGCGGCACCACCACGATGCCGTGCTGCGCCGCGATGTAGGGGCGTGGCCGGGCCATCGGCGTGCTGCCGAAATGGATGGTGCCTTCCCTCATCTGGGCCAGGCCCAAGATGGTGTTGACCACGGTGGTCTTGCCCACGCCGTTGCGGCCGATCAGCGCCACGCGCTCGCCGGCATGCACCTGCAGGCCCAGGCCGTGCAGGATGTGCGCAGAGCCGTAGTAGGAATGGACTTGGTTCAGGCTGAGCAAGGCGGTCATGCGGCGCTCCCGAGGTAGGCTTCGCGCACGCGCGGGTTGGCACGCACGCTGGCGGGCTCGCCGCTGGCGATGACGCGGCCCAGTTCAAAAACGGTGACGACGTCCGAGATGCCGAACACCACGTCCATGTCGTGCTCGACCAGCAGCACCGACACCTCCCAGCGCGAGGTCAGCGCCTTCAGGTGCTGCGCCAGGTCCTGTGATTCCTTCACCGACAGGCCGGCCATGGGCTCGTCGAGCATCAGCAGCTTGGGGCGGCCCACCAGGGCGAGTGCCAGGTCGAGGCGCCGTTGCTCGCCATAGCCCAGGTCTTCGGCGATGGCATGGCTCAGGCGGTCGAGGTCGAGCTCTTTCAGCACGGCGTCGGCATCGGCGGCCGAATCCTGCACGCCCATCTTGTAGGAGGCCAGTTCGACCTGCTGGCGCACCGTCATGCCGCCAAAGATGCTGGTGCGCTGGAAGCTGCGCGAGAGGCCGCGCAAACGCCGCTCGACGGCGCCCATGTGGCTGACGTCCTCGCCATCGAGCAGCACCGTGCCGCGCGTGAGCTTGCGCCGGCCGGTGATGGCATCGATCACGGTGGACTTGCCCGCGCCGTTGGGGCCGATCAGGCCGCGGATCTGCCCTTTTTCGAGCGTGATACCCACACCGTCGAGCGCCTTGACGCCGCCGTAGTGGATGGCCACGTCTTCGGCCTGCAATACGTAGGAGTTCATGGGGATGTCCTTTCCATCGTGCGGTCAGTGGCCACTGGCATGGCGGCGCCCGCCCTGCAGGCTGCCCCGCTTGAACAGGCGCTCGACGGCGCCCACGATGCCGTCGGGCGAGAACACGATGACGGCGATCAACGCGGCACCAAAAAGGGCCATCGAATGCGTGGCGTACTCACCGAGCAAATCCTTGAACAGGAAATACACAATGGCACCGACGATGGGCCCGATGGCGCGCTTGAAGCCACCGACCACGACCATCAGCAGGGTGATGGCCGACACACTCCAGTGCAGGCTTTCGGGCGAGACGAAGCCCGTGTTGAACGAAGACAGCACGCCCGCCACGCCCGTGACCACGGCCGACAAGGCATACACCGCAGCGCGCGGCACCGTGGTGGTGATGCCGATGAAGCGGGCCCGCTCCTCGTTGTCGCGGATGGCCTCGGTGATGGAGCCAAAGCGCGTGCGCAGCACCCACAGCAGCACGAACGTCACCAGCACCATCACGGTCCAGGCGATCATGAAAAGCATGGCCGGCTTGAGCAGCATCGACTGCGGCAGGCCAAACACGGTGGTGGGCCAGTTGATGCTCATGCCGTCGGCGCCCCCGGTCAGGCCCCGGGCCCGCGTGGCCATCAGATAGACCATCTGGCCGATGGCCAGGGTCAGCATGCCGAAGGCAATGCCCGGCACGCGCACGATGACCAGACCGATCAGAAAGGCCAGCACGCCAATGCCCACAAGGACCACGGGAATGGCCCATTCGGCCGGCATCCAGCCGAGCGCCAGAATGACACCCATGCCATAGCCGGCAGCACCGAAATACAGCGCATGGCCGAAGCTGACCAGGCCGTTCTGCTTGAGCAGCACGCCCACGCCCAGGGCGAAAATGGCGTAGATGACGGCCTGGGTGAACATGCCCAGCAGGCTGCTGGACGGGGTCAGCTGCATGATGGCCACGCCACCACCGAGGGCCAGGAGCGACAGAGCGCCGGTACGTACAAGACTCATGTGCTTTCTCCGGGCGTTCAGGTGCGGCTGCCGGCCAGACCGGACGGCTTCCAGATCAGGATGGCGATCATGAAGATGAAGGGCAGCAGCACCGACACCTCCGGCAGATAGACGGCGCCAATGGCCTGCATCATTCCGAGCAGCAGGGCCGCGATGAAGGCACCGGCAAGCGAGCCCAGACCGCCAATCACCACCACCACGAAGGAGTCGATCAGCACGTCCGAGCTCATGTGCGGCGTCAGGGACAGGAAGGGTGCGGCCACCACGCCGGCCAGCCCGGCCAGCGCGCTGCCCAGGCCCACCACGCCCGCACTGAGCACGTCGGTGTTGACGCCCTGCATCGAGGTGGTGACGGGGTCGGTGCTGGCGGCGCGCACGAACAGGCCCATCCGGGAAAAGCGCAGCCAGAGTGTCAGGCCCAGCGCCACCACGGCGCCCATGGCGATCACCCCGATGCGGTAGGCTGGCACGTCGTTGCCGAACAGGTTGACCGAGAAGTTGAGCAGCTCGGGCGTGAACAGCGAGTAGTTGCTCTTGCCCCAGATGAAGACCACGAGGTCTTCCAGAATCAGCAGCAGGCCGAAGGTGACCAGCATGACGTTGAGCGGCTCACGGTCTTGCAACAGGCGAAAGCCATAGCGGTCCAGCAGCACGCCCACCACGGCCATGGCCGCAGGCGCCGCCACCAGGGCCACCCAGAAATTGCTGTGCTGCGCCACCGAAAAACCGATGTAGGCCCCCAGCATGTAGAGCGCACCATGGGCAAAGTTCACCACGCGCCGCAGGCCGTAGATCAGTGCCAGGCCCGAACTCATCACGATGAGCAGGGCCCCGTACACCAGGCCGTTGAAAAGATTGATCGTCAACATGTTTTTGTCTCCTGGCGGGTCAGGATCGCCGTCTGGCGCCCTGCCCCATCCTTGTGGTCAGCCACGTGCGGAAAGGCCCCGCAGCCACGGCCCGTTGTTGAAAATCAAGGTGCTCACCGGTGCTCGAAAGCGGGCTTGCGCTTGGCCAGGAAGGCGTGCATGCCTTCGTGCGCATCGCTGCTGGCGAAGCGCGCGTGCAGCGCGCGGCGCTCGAACAGGATGCCCTCGGTCAGCGGGCTCTCCCAGGCGCGGTTCACCGACTCCTTGATCGCCATGAGCGCGGGCAGCGAGAACGATGCGATCTGCGTGGCCAGCGCCAGGGTGCGCTCCAGCAGCTCGGCATCGGGCACCACGCGCGAGACCAGGCCGTAGCGGTCGGCCTCCTGTGCGTCAAGCATGCGTGCCGAGAGGCACATGTCCATCGCCTTGGCCTTGCCGACGGCGCGCGGCAGGCGCTGCGTGCCCCCGGCGCCGGGCAGCATGGCCAGCTTGACTTCCGGCAAGGCAAAGCGTGCCGATTCGGCCGCCACGATGACGTCGCAGGCCAGCGCCAGCTCGCAGCCACCGCCCATGGCGTAGCCGGCCACGGCCGCAAGGACGGGCTTGCGGATCGTGCGAATGGTTTCCCAGTTGCGCGTGATGAAGTCGCTCTGATAGACGTCCATGTACGACCAATCCTGCATGGCATCGATGTCGGCCCCGGCCGCAAACGCCTTGTCGCTGCCGGTGATGACGATGGCGCCAATGCCGGGGTCGGCATCGAAGGCCTGCAGGGCCGCGCCCAGTGCGTCCATCAGGGCGTCGTTCAGGGCATTGAGCTGCTGCGGACGGTGCAGGGCGATCAGGCCCACGCGGCCCTGGGTCTCCACGCGGATCGGGCGGGCGTCGGTCATGCGGCGCCTCCGGTGCGGTGGCGGATGGCTGCGGGCGCGCACCCCCGCAGCACGGGGGCCGGGAGCTTTGCAAGTGTCACGCCCTGAATGGCACATGGCACCGTCTGGTGTTTCTGCATCGCGTTCTCCTTCGGTCAGCGCGCCGTCGATCGCTCGGCTGCTGCGCTGTCTTTGACGATATTAAGTAAATGTATTGTCATATTCATTTCACTGCCACACAAGCCATTGATGGGCATTTTTCAGCAAACCTATGGTTTTCACCTATGCAATTGGGCGCAACGGATGCAGGAAATGAGACGATGGAATGTCGTCCGCACGGTTTAATATGTAAACATATTTCCCATCGCGCGATCTGACAAGGAAGCGCTACCGGCAGCCAGGGGCGGTGCAATGCATCCGAACGGCTTGCCAGGTATCTCGCGGTGTATCGGGGGGTTTCAGGTGGTTGCGCCAGCGGCGGTGCCGGTCTGCCGGGTTGCATTCCACAGGTGGCGCGCGGCCCGATCGGGCGCCGTGTGCGGTTTGCGGTGACCACACCATCCCCTGTGCAAGGGCGATGCAGCCAACGCACGGCCGTCAGCAGAGCCGCTGCCCCGCTATCGGGGCAACGGTTGGCAGACAGGCGCCACTTGGTCTCCTCCATCGGGGCCTGCGGCAGGCCCGCAGACAGGTTCAGGCGGCGGCCTGGCGCATCAGCTCGCGCAGCTTGAACTTCTGGATCTTTCCGGACGGCGTGGCCGGCATGGCGTCCATCACCACCAGGCGCTCGGGGATGTACTGCACGGCCACCTTCTGGGCCTTGAGGTACTCCACCACCTCGGGCAGGTCGATGGTCTGCCCTGTTTTGGGCACCACCACGGCGCAGGCGCGCTCGCCCAGGCGCTCGTCGGGGTAGGCCACGATGGCGGCCATGGCCACGGCGGGGTGACGGTAGAGCAGCGACTCGATCTCCACCACCGGGATGTTCTCCCCGCCCCGGATGATCACGTCCTTGCTGCGGCCGGTGATGCGGATGTAGCCTTGCGCGTCGATGCGGGCCAGGTCGCCGGTGTCGAACCAGTCGTCGGCGTCGGTGCCATTGAGGTGCGGGCGGTGCAGGTAGCCGCCAAAGTTGGAGCACGAGCGCAGCATCAGCCGCCCCGTCTCGCCCACGGGCAGCGGCTTGTCGTCACCATCGACCACCTGGACCTCCACACCGGGCAGCGGGCAGCCATCGGTGGAGAAAGAGCGTTCGTCATCGTCATCGAGCTTCGTCAGGGTGACGGCGCCGTTTTCCGTCATGCCCCAGGCCGACACGATCTTCGCCCCCAGCGCAGCGCGGGCCTGCTCCACCAGCGGCCCGGGGATGGGCGCGCCCGCACACAGGAAGGTGCGCAGCGAGGGCACGCCCTGCCCCGTCTCGGTCACGGTCTTGGCCAGATCGGTGAGGAACGGGGTGGACGCCATGGTGAAGGTCACGCCTTCGGTGCGGATGAGTTCGATGGCCTTCTTCGGCTCCCAGATATCCTGCAGCACCACGCTGGCCTTGAGCAGGATGGGCATCATCAGCCCGTACATGAAGCCGGTCTGGTGCGCCATGGGCGAGGCCATGAGGACCACGTCCTCGGCGTCCAGGCGCAGGCGCTGGGCGTAGGGAATGATGTTGGCCATCACCGTGTTGGCCGAGTGCATCACGCCCTTGGGCTCGCCGGTGGTCCCCGACGTGTAGATGAGCTGGGTCACATCGTCCGGGCCTGGGCGGTGGCGCGTCAGGATCTGCTGCGCATCGCTCGCCTCTTCCCAGCTGGGGTTGCTCAGCAGGGCCTCGAAGCTGTTGGCGCCCTGGCCGCCGACTACCACCACATGCTTGAGGTCGGGCAGGCTGGGCTGCAGGTCGGTCACCATCTTTTCGAAGTCGAAGCCCCGGAAGGTCTTGGGCACGATCATCACCTTGGCCTCGCCATGCTTGAGCATGAACGACAGTTCGCGCTCGCGGAAGATGTGCATCAGCGGGTTCATGACCGCGCCAATCCGCGAGCAGGCCAGGTAGGTCAGCGTGAACTGCCACCAGTTGGGCAACTGGCAGGCCACGATGTCGTTCTTGCCCACGCCCAGGCGGGTCAGGCCCACGGCAATGCGGTCGGCCATGCGCGCCAGCTCGCGGTAGGTGAAGCGCTGGACGTTCCCTGTCTCGACCTGCACGGCCGTCAGCGCCAGCTTGTCGGGGCACTGGGCCACGCAGGCGTCGAGGCTGTCGTTGATGGTGCGGTCGTGCCAGAAGCCCTGGGCAACCATGCGGGCACGGCGGGGGGGTAGCAATACGGCGTCAAATTCCATGGTGTGTCTCCGGTGTCGGTGTTATCAAAATAGGAGCTGCCAGCGCTTATAAAACAATCATTTCAGACATATTTGATATTGAAATGCTTATGGATGAAGCGCCGCCAGCTATGGTTTTTGCAGTGCCGGTACCGCCTTATGCGGGCACGAACTTGCGGCCGGCGCGGGCACGGGCGATGATGGTTTTCATGATCTGCGCTGTGCCATCGCCAATCTGGAAGCCCAGCACGTCACGCAGGCGCTGCTCCATCAGGCCGCGGTCGTAGCCGCCGTGGCCGAAGCACAGCAGGCACTGGTGGATCACGTCGTAGGACAGCTTGGGGCCCCACCACTTGGCCATGCCGGCCTCGGCGGTGTGCGGCAGGCCCTTGTCCTTGAGCCACAGGCCCTGCAGGCACAGCAGGCGGGCGCCTTCGACTTCGGTGTCGTACTGCGCCAGCGGGTGCGTCACGCCCTGGAAGCTTGATAGCGGCTGGCCAAACGCCTGGCGCTGGGTGATGTATTCCCAGGTTTCTTCCAGCGCCACGCGCGCCACGGCCAGGCACTGCAGGCCGATCAGCGAGCGCGAGAAGTCAAAGCCGTGCATCACCTGCACAAATCCCTTGTTCTCGTCGCCCAGGCGGTGGGTGACAGGCACGCGCACGTTCTCGAAAAAGATCGAGCCGCGGCCAATGGCGCGCTGGCCGTGGCAGTCGAAGCGGCTGGTGGTGATGCCGGGGGTGTCCATCGGCACCATCACGGCGGTGACGCCGTGGGCGCCGTCCTCGGGCTTGCCGGTGCGGCCAAAGACCACCGCGATATCGGCCTGGTCGGCGGCAGAAATCGACGTCTTTTCGCCGTTGATGACGTAGAAGTCGCCCTCGCGCTCGATGCGCAGGCGCAGGTTGGCGGCGTCCGACCCACCGCGCGGCTCGGTCAGTGCGATGCAGCAGATCGCCTCGCCCTTCGTGAGCTTTTGCAGCCAGGGCCCCACCACCTCGGGGTTGCCGTACTTGGACAGGATCTGGCCGTTGAGCGAGGCCAGCAAATTCAGGTACGAAAAGCTCAGATCGGCGCGGGCGATTTCCTCGTGGATCACACCAGCCGCCAGGCAGCCCAGCCCCAGGCCGCCGAACTGCTCGGGCAGCTCGGGGCAGATGAAGCCCAGTTCACCCATCTCGCGCAGCAGCACGCGGTCCAGGTCGCGGGTCTGGTCGCGCTCCAGAAAGCCGGGCTTGACGCGTTCTTCGGCAAATCGGCGCGCCGTGTCGGCCAGCGCCTGCAGGTCTTCGTCGATGTAGGGGTTCGGGTTCATCAGGGGGACTCCAGAGTGGGCGATGGATTCGGAATTACTTGGCGTATTTGCGGAATTCAGGTTTGCGCTTGTCTTTCAGCGCATTCACACCTTCGCGCGACTCTTCGGTGTCGTAGTACAGCTTGAGCGCGTACATGCCCAGGCCCGCAATGCCGGCCTGGTGGGCCGTGTCGGCATTGAAGCTGCGCTTGGCAATCGCCAGCGCCGTGGGGCTGCGCTCGCACAGCTCTTCGCCGATCTTCTGCACTTCGGCGTCAAGCTGGTCGTGCGGGAAGCAGAAGTTGGCCAGACCCATGGCCACGGCCTGCTCACCGCTGTAGCGGCGGTTGAGGTACCAGATTTCGCGCGCCTTCTTTTCGCCGACCACGCGGGCCAGGAAAGCGGTGCCGTAACCAGGATCGACCGAACCCATCTTGGGACCGACCTGGCCGAACTGGGCCTTGTCGGAGCAGATGGTCAGGTCGCAAATGGTGGCCAGCACGTTGCCGCCGCCAATCGCAAAGCCCTGCACGCGGGCAATGACAGGCTTGG
The DNA here is from genome assembly GCA_001770955.1 of Burkholderiales bacterium RIFCSPLOWO2_12_FULL_65_40. Taxonomy (GTDB): domain Bacteria; phylum Pseudomonadota; class Gammaproteobacteria; order Burkholderiales; family Burkholderiaceae_C; genus Simplicispira. Next base: position 11,966 of record MESL01000014.1, read on the forward strand.
GCACGTCGCGGATGGCCGTGTGCAGCTCTTCCATCGGCAGGCCGATGGTGCCGCGTCCGTCGTAGTTGCCGTTGTGGGCCGACTGGTCGCCGCCAGTGCAAAACGCCCGGTCGCCCGCGCCGGCCAGCACGATGGCGCCGACTTCGCGGTCGTAGCCGGCCTTGTTCAGGGCGCGGATGATCTCGTCGCAGGTCTGGCCGCGAAACGCATTCATCTTGTCGGCGCGGTTGATGGTGATCCAGGCCACGCCGTTGCGGACTTCGTACAGGATGTCTTCAAAGTTCATGGTGTTCTCTCAGAAAGGGTTCAGATAAAAACAATCAGCACGCCGCCGGGCCGCCCCAAGGCGTGCTGGGCCCCCTTGGGGGGCAGCGCAGCACACGCAGTGGCAAGCGTGGGGGCGCACATCTTTAGCCGTGCATGGTCAGGCCGCCGGAGACGCTGAGCACCTGGCCGGTGACAAAGCCAGCGTCGTCGCTGCCAAAGAAGGCAATGGCCGAGGCCAGGTCGTCGCCCTGGCCCAGACGGCCCAGCGGAATGGCGCTCTTGAAGGCTTCGATCAGCTTGGCCGGGTCACGGGCACCTTCGGCCACGCCGGCCAGCAGGGCGGTATCGGTCGGGCCGGGGCAGACCACGTTGACGGTGATGCTCTGGCGGGCATGCTCACGCGCCAGGGTCTTGGACAGCGCCACCAGGCCGCCCTTGCAGGCGGAATAGACCGCTTCACCCGACGAGCCACCGCGTGCGGCGTCCGATGCCACGTTCACGATGCGGCCATATTTGCGCTCGACCATGCCCGGCAGCACGGCGTGCAGCATGTGCAGCGCGCCGGTGAGGTTGATGGAAATCAGCTTGTCCCACTCGGCAGGCACTGTCTTGGTGAAGGGCTTGAAGATGTCCCAACCAGCGTTATTCACCAGCACGGCAATCGGGCCGAGCTGCGCTTGTGCGGCGGCCACAGCGGCATCCACCTGGGCGCGGTCGGTGATGTTGCAGGCAAAGGCGGCCGCCTGGCCACCGCTGGCGCGAATGTCAGCCGCCACTTTTTCGGCGGCTTCCAGGTTCATGTCGAACACCGCGACCTTGGCACCTTCGGCCGCCAGGCGGCGGCAGGTGGCCCCGCCAATGCCACCACCGCCACCGGTCACGATCGCCGTCTTTCCATCGAATCTTTGCATCTTGCTCTCCATCGTCTGTTGGGGGGTTGGTATGCTTACCTGAATGTTCAAAACACGCATTTATGTAAACATATTGTCGTATAGTAGGCATTGAGACGTGTTTTTGCAAGAAGAATTTTTAAGGACAAATCATGGTTAACCCTAATGAAAACAGTGAAATCGTGCGCATGGAACTGGCCAACCGCTTGTTCTTCAGACTGTATCAATGCGCAAACATGTTGCATAAAACAGGCACCCGAGCGGTGGAAGACGAAGGACTGACCACCCAGCAATGGGCCGTGCTGGGTGCGCTGTCGCGCCCCGAAGCCGAAGGGGGCATGAGCGTGGGCGACCTGGCCCGGTATCTCATGGTCAGCCGGCAGAACCTCTCCGGACTGATCAGCCGGATGGAACGTGACGGCCATGTACACAGCACTCCGGACGGACGCGACCGGCGCTCCAAACGCATCCAGATGACCGACACCGGCCGCGAGGTCTGGGTGGTTCAGGCCCGCCCCAAGATCCACGCGTATTACGCGCAGGTGCTGGCGGATTTCTCGATCGGTGACATCACCCATTCGCTGCACTACCTGCTCAAGCTGCTGGACAACATGAAGCGGCTCGATACCGAGGAAGAGCCCGCGCCCCAAGCCGTCGAGTGAGCGCCCGCCACACCAAAGCCCTTCGCGGGCAGAGGGCGCGCGGCGCTGCAAGAATGCGCAGACCTTCACTTCATCGGTAGCACATGGACTCCATCAGCCAGGCCGCCCTGGGCAGCGCCGTGGTTCTGGCCACCCTCGGGCGCCGCACCGCCGCTTGGAAAGCCGCCCTGTGGGGCGCCGCCGCAGGCACCCTGCCCGACCTGGACGCCTTCATCGACCATGGCGACCCGCTGCTCAACATGGTGCGCCACCGGGCCGAGAGCCATGGCCTGGTGCTCCTTGCGCTGGCGTCGGCCCCACTGGGCTGGCTGGCCGCGCGCCTGACGGGTCAGCCGGACCTGTGGCGGCGTTGGTGGCTGGCCATGGCGCTGGCACTCGTTACCCACCCGCTGCTCGACACCCTGACGGTGTACGGCACGCAGTTGCTGCAGCCATTCAGCAACCACCCCTTTGCCGTCGGCAGCGTCTTCATCATCGACCCGCTCTACACCCTGCCACTGCTGGCAGGGGTGCTGGCAGCCCTGCTCTGGCCCTTCACCAAGGGACTGCGCTGGAATGCGGCGATGCTGGCGCTGAGCACCGCCTACCTGGGCTGGAGCGTGCTGGCACAACAGCATGTGCGAGGCGTGCTGGATGCCTCCTTGCGCCAGAACGGAATGGCAGCCAGCCAGATGCTGGTCACCCCGGCCCCGTTCAGCACCGTGCTCTGGCGTGCGGTGGCCATGGGGCCCGAGCACTACCATGAGGCGTATTACTCCCTGCTCGACGGCGCGCACCCCGTCACCTGGAACTCCCATCCGCGCGGCGCCGATCTGCGGGCGCAACACGCAGACAACCCCCATGTACAGCGACTGGCATGGTTCAGCCACGGCTTCATGCGGATGCAGGCGAGCAGCCAGGGACGGCTGACCATCACCGACCTGCGCATGGGGCTGGAGCCGTGCTATTCCTTCCACTTCGACATCGGCCCGGCACAACCCCAGGTGGGCGAGACGGTCCAGGTTCTTCAGCAATGGCAGCGCCCCGATCTTTCGGTGGCACTGCCCTGGTGGTGGCGTCGCCTGACAGACCCCTCGGCCGGCACCCTTTCCGCGCTGCCGGGCGGCGCCGGCTGCGGCACAACGCCTTGAGGCCTGCCGGCAAACAGCCGGCAGGATGCCGCCATCGCGCGCGAAAAAAAGCCAGCGCATGCGCTGGCTATCAAGTACCTTGGAGAAAATCGAAAGCGCTGCCTATGGGCAGCGCGCGCACTCAGAAGCGCCAGCCCAGACCCACACCCACCAGAACAGGATCGACCTTGAACGTGCCCAGCTTGGCGCCGCCGGCGGTCACGTCGGTCTTGATGAAGACCTTCTTGACGTCGAAGTTCAGGTACAGGTTCTTTTGCAGCGGAATGTCCACACCCACCTGCAGCGCGGCGCCAAAACTGTTGCGGTCGATATCCACACCGGCAGGTGCCTTCACGCTGGAGAAGCGCGTGTAGTTCAGACCCGCACCCACGTACGGCTTGAAACCGTTCAGGTTGAAGTGGTACTGGGCCAGCAGCGTGGGTGGCAGGTGCTTGAGCGAACCGATGGCGACGCCACCCGCACGCAGCGTGTGCTTCTGCGGCACGGTGAGGATCAGCTCGGCCGCCACATTGGGGGTGAAGAAGTAAGACACATCCACTTCGGGGATGGTCTTGTTGTTGACGGTCAGACCCAGGGGGGTGCTGTCCTTGTTGGCGCTGTCCAGGTGCACGGCGCGGGCACGAACCATCCAGGGGCCTTCCGACTGCTGCGCCAACGCAGCACCAGAAGTCAAAGCACAGAGAACGGCCACAGCCAGCAGGTTCTTTTTCATGGTGATTTCAATCAGGTTTCACGGGGACGACCCCCGTGAAACCATTAGGCCTACTTTGATTGTGGTCTTTCTTGTTCTGCATCAAGCATCCGTATTAACCCTAGTTTCTCCAGTTGATTCATATCAACCTTACTTTGATTGTGGATATTTTGCCAGCGTTCCCGCAGTGGGGGCCGCTTCTCGCGGAACGGCGTCGCCCGGGCGACAGACAAGACCCGAAGCGCCCTTGAGTTTTAAGACGACTGGTCATATTATTGAATCATGTCCCGCACCGCCGACAAAACCGATATCCCCAACCGCCTGACCCAGGCCGGCCGCGACCTGTTCTCGCGCCAGGGCTACAACGCCACGGGCATCCAGCAGATCACCGACCATGCAGGCGTGCCCAAGGGCTCGTTCTACAACCACTTCGAGAGCAAGGAAGTGTTTGCCGTGGCCATCATCGGGCAGTACGCAGAGCACCTGCAGCACTCCTGGGAGGCCATGATGGCCGCCGCGCCGGCGCAGCCCATGGGCGCCATCCGGTACGTCTTCGCGCAGATGATTGCGTACCACGAGCGCAGGGAACTGCAGTCCGGCTGCCTGGTGGGCAACTTCGCCGCCGAGATGGCGCTGGCCAGCGACGCCTGCCGTACCAGCCTGCTGGCCGCCCAGCTGGCCTGGCGTGAACGCCTGGCCGGAATGATCGCCCGCGCCCAGTCGGCCGGTGAAATCCGTGCGGACCTGCCCGCTCCCGTGCTCTCAGCCCTGGCCTGGGACACCTGGGAAGGCGCCCTGCTGCGCATGAAGCTCGAAAAATCCACCACGCCGCTGCACGAGAGCATGGCCCTGGTGCTCGACCACCTTTTCCAGCCCGCCGCGCCCGCGGCGGGCATTCCCGCCACCACCAAGGAGTAAGCCCCATGGGTACCCAGAACGAAGCCTTCATCACCGACATCCTGTTCCAGCCGATCAAGCTGGGCAAGACCGAACTCGCCAACCGCATGGCCATGGCGCCGCTGACCCGCAGCCGCGCCAACGACGCGCTGGAGCCCACCGACATGGTGGTGGAGTACTACCGCCAGCGCGCCAGCGTGGGCCTGATCATCGCCGAGGCCACCCAAGTGTCGGACACCGCCCAGGGCTACACCAACACCCCCGGCATCCACACCCCCGGGCAAATCGCCGCCTGGAAACAGGTGACCGACGCCGTGCACGCCAAGGGCGGCAAGATCTTCGTGCAGCTCTGGCACACCGGCCGCATGTCGCACAACGCCTTCCAGCCAAACCAGCAGGCGCCCGTGGCCCCCTCGGCCATCGCCCCCAAGGCCAAGACCTACATCGTCGGCCAGGGCTATGTCGATTGCGCCGTGCCGCGCGCGCTGGAAACGGCCGAGATTGCGGGTGTCGTGAACGACTTCCGCCAGGCCGCCGCCAATGCCATCCAGGCCGGTTTTGACGGCGTGGAAATCCACGGCGCCCACGGCTACCTGATCGACGCCTTCCTGCGCGACGGCTCCAACCACCGCACCGACCAGTACGGTGGCAGCATCGAGAACCGCGCCCGCTTCCTGCTCGAAGTGATGGCCGCCGTGACCCAGGAAATCGGCGCCGACCGCGTGGGTATCCGCCTCTCACCCGTCTCGCCCGTGAACGACTCGTCGGAGAGCAACCCGCAGCCGCTGTTCGAATATGTGGTGCGCGAGCTGGAGAAGCTCCACCCGGTGTACATCCACGTCGTCGAAGGCCAGACTGGCGGCCCGCGTGACAACGCGCCGTTCGACTACGAAGCCCTGCACCGCCTGTATTCGGGCGTGTGGATGCTGAACAACGGCTACACCAAGGAAATGGCGGTCGAGGCCCTGAGCAGCGGCCGCGCCGACATGGTCTCTTTTGGCCGCCCGATGATCAGCACTCCCGACCTGCCGCGCCGTTTCCGCGACAACCTGCCGCTCAACGAGCCCTTCGCCGATGCACCGGTGTATGGTGGCACCGGTCCCCACGGCTATACGGACTACCCCGCCCTTCCCTGACCCGGGGGGCAGACTGCGCGGCGCTTCTTCAGCGCTTGCGCAGTTTTTGGATTACCGTGACGGCGCCCAGCACCAGCGCGCCGGCCACGATGCCCGCCACGCCATTGAGCGCGTTGGTGGTGAGGGCCTGCCACAGGCCCCCCAGCGCACCCTGCGCCACGGCGGCCCCGGCACCCTCGATGGCGTGGTGCAGCGGCGCAATGCCGTGCACCAGAATGCCGCCCCCCACCAGAAACATGGCGGCCGTGCCGGCCACCGAGAGAAACTTCATCAGCCAGGGCGCTGCCACCAGCAGCCCCCGGCCCAGCGCCTGCGCAATGCTGCTGGCTTTCTGGCTGAGCCACAGGCCCAGATCGTCGAGCTTGACGATACCGCCCACCAGCCCATAGACCCCCACCGTCATGATGAGCGCGATGCCCACCAGCACGGCCACCTGCTGCATGAACGGCGCCGCCGCCACCGTGCCCAGCGCGATGACGATGATTTCTGCCGAGAGGATGAAGTCGGTGCGCACCGCGCCCTTGATCTTGTCCTTCTCGAAAGCCACCATGTCTACCGCCGGGTTGGCGTTGGCCTGCAGGAGGCGTTCTTCCTCCACGGCCTCCTCCTCGGCATGCAGGAACTTGTGCGCCAGCTTTTCCACGCCCTCGAAGCAGAGGAAGGCCCCACCCAGCATCAGCAGCGGCGTGATGAGCCAGGGCAGAAAGGCACTGATGGCCAGCGCCGCCGGCACCAGGATGGCCTTGTTCACCATCGACCCCTTGGCCACGGCCCAGACCACGGGCAGTTCACGGTCGGCATTCACGCCGGTGACCTGCTGGGCGTTGAGCGCCAGATCGTCGCCCAGCACCCCCGCCGTCTTTTGCGTGGCCACCTTGGTCATGGCCGCCACATCATCGGCCACGGCGGCGCTCTTCTTGGCAGCCACCTTGGTCATCACGGCCACGTCGTCAAGGATGGTGGCAATGTCGTCAAGCAGCGTCAGCAGACTGGCTCCGGCCATGGGTGGTACTCCTGGTGATTCGGGAAAGCGCAGATTATGAACAAAAATAGCTTCCAGCGCTTGTGCATCAAGCGCTGGAAGCTATTGTTTTAGTAGTGAATGGTGACTAAACGGTGTCAGCCGACCCACTTGCGCGCGTTGCGCCACAGGTGCATCCAGGGGCTCAACTGCGAGGCGTCGCCGTCCATCCAGCTCATCTGGATGTTGCGGAACACGCGCTCGGGGTGCGGCATCATGGCCGTAAAGCGCCCGTCTGCCGTGGTCACCGCCGTCAGGCCGCCGGGGCTGCCGTTGGGGTTGAACGGGTATTGCTCGGTGGCCGCACCCGCGTTGTCCACAAAGCGCATGGCCGCGATGGCCTTGGCGGCGTTGCCACGGTATTTGAAGTTGGCGTAGCCCTCGCCGTGCGCCACGGCGATCGGCAGGCGGCTGCCGGCCATGCCTTGCAGGAACAGGCTGGGCGATTCGAGCACCTCCACCAGCGACAGCCGCGCCTCGAAACGCTCGCTCTGGTTCGTGGTGAAGCGCGGCCAGTCCTGCGCGCCGGGGATGATGTCGGCCAGTTCGGCGAACATCTGGCAGCCGTTGCACACGCCCAGGCCAAAGGTGTCCTGGCGCGCGAAGAAGCCCTGGAACTGCTCGGCCAGCACTTTGTTGAAGGTGATGGAACGCGCCCAGCCAATGCCCGCACCCAGCGTGTCGCCGTAGCTGAAGCCCCCGCAGGCCACGATGCCCTTGAAGTCCTCCAGGCGCGCACGGCCGCTCTGCAGGTCGGTCATGTGCACGTCGTGCGCCTCGAAGCCCGCCTCGGTGAAGGCGTAGGCCATTTCCACATGCGAGTTCACGCCCTGCTCACGCAGCACGGCCACCTTGGGGCGCGCGAGGTTGAGGTAGGGCGCAGCCACGTCCTGGGCCGGGTCGAACGTCAGGTGCACATGCAGGCCCGGGTCGGCCGGTGCACCGGCTGCCGCGTGCTCGGCGTCGGCGCAGGCGGGGTTGTCGCGGCGCTGGCAGATCTGCCAGCTCACGCTGTCCCAGACCTGGTGCAGGTCTTCGAGCTTGGCGCTGAACACGCTCTTGGCGTCGCGCCACACCTGCAGCTCGCCCTTGCCCGCGTCGATGGGGCTGGACAGCGGGCGCGTCTTGCCGATGAAGTGGCTGCAGGCCGAGAGGCCGTGCGCGCGCAGCGTCTGCATGACCTCGTTGCGCTCGGCGGTGCGCACCTGCAGCACCACGCCCAGCTCTTCGTTGAACAGGGCCTTGAGCGTGAGCTCTTCGCGGCGCGCGCTGACCTGGCCGGCCCAGTTCTTGGCGTCGCCCGCGTCCATGCGGCTGTCATGGATGCCGTCGCCCTCGGTGACGAGCATGTCCACGTTCAGCGCCACGCCCACATGACCGGCAAAGGCCATCTCGGCCACGGCGGCGAGCAGGCCGCCGTCACTGCGGTCGTGGTAGGCCAGGATCTGGCCCTTGGCGCGCAGCGCGTTCACGGCGTTCACCAGGTTCACCAGGTCCTTGGCGTCGTCGAGGTCGGGCACGGTGTCGCCCGCCTGGTCCAGCACCTGGCCCAGGATGCTGCCGCCCATGCGGCACTGGCCCTTGCCCAGGTCCACCAGCACCAGCGTAGTGTCTTCTTCGGTGGCGTCAAGCTGCGACGTGAGCGTGCCGCGCACGTCCTGCAGCGTGGCGAAGCCGGTGACGATCAGGCTCACGGGCGAGACCACCTTCTTCTGCGCGTCGCCATCTTTCCACTGCGTGCGCATGGACAAGCTGTCCTTGCCCACGGGGATGCTCACGCCCAGTTGCGGGCACAGCTCCAGGCCCACGGCCTTGACGGTGGCGTACAGCGCGGCGTCTTCACCGGGCTCGCCGCAAGCGGCCATCCAGTTGGCGCTGAGTTTGACGCGCGGCAGTTCGATGGGCGCGGCCAGCAGGTTGGTGATGGCTTCGGCCACCGCCATGCGGCCCGAGGCCGGGGCGTTGATGGCGGCCAGCGGCGTGCGCTCGCCCATGGCCATGGCCTCGCCGGCGAAGCCCTTGTAATCGGCCAGCGTGACGGCGCAGTCGGCCACGGGCACCTGCCAGGGGCCGACCATCTGGTCGCGGTGCGTGAGGCCGCCCACGGTGCGGTCGCCAATGGTGATGAGAAAGCGCTTGGACGCCACGGTGGGGTGGCTCAGCACGTCGATCACGGCCTTCTGCAGCGGCACGCCGGTCAGGTCGATGGGCGTGAACTGGCGCTGCACGGTGGTCACGTCGCGGTGCATCTTGGGCGGCTTGCCCAGCAGCACCGACATGGGCATGCAGACTGGCAGCTTCTGGTCGCCGGCCGGTGCGGCGGTGTCTTCCAGCACGAGCTGGCGTTCCTCGGTGGCGGTGCCGATCACGGCGAAGGGGCAGCGCTCGCGCTCACAGAAGGCGCGGAACAGTTCCAGCGACTCGGGCGCGATGGCCAGCACGTAGCGCTCCTGGCTTTCGTTGGACCAGATTTCCTTGGGCGCCATGCCCGATTCTTCGAGCTGCACGGCGCGCAGATCAAAGCGCGCGCCCCGGCCCGCGTCGTTCGTCAGCTCGGGGAAGGCGTTGGACAGGCCGCCCGCGCCCACGTCGTGGATGGCCAGGATGGGGTTGCCCTCGCCCAGCGCCCAGCAGTGGTTGATGACTTCCTGCGCGCGGCGCTCGATCTCGGGGTTGCCGCGCTGCACGGAGTCGAAGTCCAGCTCCGCCGCGTTCTGGCCCGTGGCCATGGAGCTGGCCGCGCTGCCGCCCATGCCGATGCGCATGCCGGGGCCGCCGAGCTGCACCAGCAGCGAGCCGGCGGGGAATTCGATCTTTTGCGTGAGCCGGGCGTCGATGCTGCCCAGGCCGCCCGCGATCATGATGGGCTTGTGGTAGCCGCGCGCCACACCCGCCACGGTCTGCTCGTACTCGCGGAAGTAGCCTGCCAGGTTGGGGCGGCCGAACTCGTTGTTGAACGCGGCGCCGCCCAGCGGCCCCTCGGTCATGATCTGCAGCGGGCTGGCGATGTGCGACGGCTTGCCGCCTTCCTGGTCCGACGCGCCGCCCCACAGCTTGGAGACGGTGAAGCCCGTCAGGCCCGCCTTGGGCTCGGAGCCGCGCCCGGTGGCGCCCTCGTCGCGGATCTCGCCGCCCGCGCCGGTGGAGGCGCCCGGGAAGGGCGAGATGGCCGTGGGGTGGTTGTGCGTCTCCACCTTCATCAGTACATGCTGGAGCACGCTCTCTTTTTCATAGCTACTCGCGCTCTTCCCTTGGGCGCTGGAGGCCATTTTTGCCACAAAACGCTCGACCTGGTGGCCTTCCATCACCGAAGCGTTGTCGGAGTAGGCCACCACGGTGTGCTGCGGGCTGGTCTGGTGCGTGTGGCGGATCATGCCGAACAGGCTCTTGTCCTGCGCCACGCCGTCGATGGTGAACTGGGCGTTGAAGATCTTGTGGCGGCAGTGCTCGCTGTTGGCCTGCGCGAACATCATCAGCTCCACGTCCGTGGGGTTGCGCTGCAGGCCCTGAAAGGCGGTGACGAGGTAGTCGATTTCGTCATCGGCCAGCGCCAGGCCCCACTGGGTGTTGGCGGCCACCAAAGCGGCGCGGCCGCCGGCCAGCACGTCCACATGCTCCATGGGCTGGGGCGGCAGCTCGGTGAACAGGGCCTGCATATCGGCCAGGTCGAACAGCACCGATTCGGTCATGCGGTCGTGCAAGAGCGCGGCGACCTGGGCCAGCTGCTCGGCGCTCAAAGTGGGCTTGCCCAGCAGACCGCTCGCCATCTGGATGCGGTATTCGGTGGCGCGCTCGACGCGGCGCAGCGGCAGCCCGCAGTTGTGCGCGATGTCGGTGGCCTTGGAGGCCCAGGGCGAGACGGTGCCCAGGCGCGGCGTGACGATGATGGCCGCGCCATCAGCCGGGCCTTGGTACGGGTCGCCGTAAGTCAGCAGCGCGGCCAGGCGCTCGTGCTGCTCGGGCGTGGGCGGTGCATCGGTAGCCACCAGGTGCACGAAGCGCGCCGCGATGGCGGCGATTTTCGGGTGGATGGCTTCAAGTGCGGGCTGGAGTTGCTGGGCGCGAAAGGGGCTGAGGGCGTTGCCGCCCGCAATCGTGGTCAGGTGCAAGGTCACGTTGACGGCCTGGGTAGGTGGTGAGGGAGAGGATGACCGGGCAGCGGCCCGCGCGATCGAAGCCCGCCATTTTACCGGGCTACCGGGTGGGCACGCAGGCGTCGCCCTGCACGAACCAGAGGCCGATGGGATAATTCTGCCCCATGAGCATCACTATCAAAGACGCTGCGGACATTGAAGGCATGCGCCTGGCGTGCCGCCTGGCCTCGGAAGTCCTGGACTACATCGCGCCCCACATCAAGCCGGGCATCACCACGGCGGAAATCGACCGCCTCGGCGCCGAATGCATGGCCCAGCAGGGCACCATTTCGGCTACCGTCGGCTACCAGCCGCCGGGTTACCCGGCCTACCCCGCCTCGCTGTGCACCTCGGTGAACCACGTGGTGTGCCACGGCATCCCGAACGACAAGCCCCTGAAGAAAGGCGACATCGTGAACGTGGACGTCACCGTCATCACCAAGGACGGCTGGTATGGCGACAACAGCCGCATGTACCTGATCGGCGAATGTTCGATTGCCGCCAAGCGCCTGTGCGCCATCACTTTCGAGGCGATGTGGCACGGCATCGTGCAGGTCAAGCCCGGTGCGCGCCTGGGAGATATCGGCCACGCGATCCAGAAGTTTGCCGAAGGCCATGGGTTTTCGATCGTGCGCGAGTTCTGCGGCCACGGCATCGGCAAGAACTTCCATGAAGAGCCCCAGGTGCTGCACTACGGCCGCCCCGGCACGCTCGAAGAGCTCAAGCCCGGCATGGTGTTCACCATCGAACCCATGATCAACGCCGGCCGGCGCGAGATCAAGGAGTTCGGCAACGACGGCTGGACCATCGTCACCAAGGACCGCAGCCTCTCGGCGCAATGGGAGCACACCGTGCTCGTCACGCCCACGGGCTACGAGGTGATGACGCTCTCGGCTGGCTCGCCCCCGCTGCCCTCCTTCGTTCAAGCCACCACGACCTGAAGTGAAGCCCCCCCCTGAGCCGCTTCGCGTCTTCCCCCCAGGGGGACGCCCCCAGTGCCCGTACATGGGAATACTGGCGGCCCTTCCACGGGGGCCGCTGGCCTGGGCCGCGTCGGTGTCAAGCGTAAGGGACCGTATGCAGCGCGGTGGAGCCACAAAACCAACCACGTGCATGGTTATTGCTTGGTAAGGCCATGACCGAACTCCACGCCCTGCGCGACGCCTACCGCCTCCAGAAGAAAACCCTGCTGACCGCGCTGCTGGCCAAAGGCAGCTCCTCGCGCGGCATCCATGCCTTGCTGCGCAAGCTCTCACGCCTGGCCGACGGCCTGCTGTGCACGCTGTGGCAGCGCGCCGCCCTGCCCCCCGGGCTGGTGCTGGCGGCCGTGGGCGGCTATGGCCGCGAACAACTCTTTCCGTACTCCGACATCGACGTGCTGGTGCTGCTGCCCGGGGATCTGCCGCAGCCCGAGGCCGTGCGCACCCAGATCGAGGGCTTCATCCGCAGCTGCTGGGACGCCGGGCTGGAGATTGGCTCCAGCGTGCGCACCGTGGAGGAATGCCTGGCCGAGGCGGCCAACGACGTGACCGTGCAGACCTCGCTGCTCGAAGCCCGCCGCGTGTGCGGCGACGCGGCGCTGTTCGCCCACTTCGAGCACCAGTTTGGTGCGCAGCTCGACCCCCACGCCTTCCTCACGGCCAAGACGCTGGAGATGCGCCAGCGCCACACCAAGCACGAGAACACCCCCTACGCGCTGGAACCCAACTGCAAGGAATCCCCCGGCGGGCTGCGCGACCTGCACCTCATCCTGTGGGTGGCACGCGCCGCCGGGCTGGGCCGCAGCTGGCCGGAGCTGGCCGAAAGCGGCCTGGCCACGCCCTACGAGGTGCGCCAGATCCAGCGCAACGAAGCCCTGCTGTTCATGGTGCGCGCGCGCCTGCACGCCCTGGCCGGGCGGCGCGAAGACCGGCTGGTATTCGACCTGCAGACCGCCGTGGCCGAATCGCTCGGTTACCGCTCGCAGGCGCCCGACGGCACGCGCTTGGCCTTGCGCGCCAGCGAGGCGCTGATGCGCCGCTACTACTGGGCTGCCAAGGCGGTGACGCAGCTATGCCAGATCCTGCTGCTCAACATCGAAGACCGGCTGAACCCGCCTGCCCAGGCGCCCCAGCCCATCAACGAGCGCTTTCTGGACCGGGGCGGCATGATCGAGGTGGCCAGCGACGACCTGTACCAGCGCGACCCGCACGCCATCCTCGAAACCTTCCTGCTCTACCAAAGCTCCACCGGGCTGCAGAACCTTTCGGCGCGCACGCTGCGTGCGCTCTACAACGCGCGCGGCGTGATGGACGCCGCCTTCCGGCGCGACCCGGTGAACCGCGCCGCCTTCATGCGCATCCTGCAGCAGCCCTCGGGCATCACGCACGCCATGCGGCTGATGAACCAGACCTCGGTGCTGGGGCGCTATCTGTGGCCGTTCCGCCGCATCGTCGGGCAGATGCAGCACGACCTGTTCCACGCCTACACGGTGGACCAGCACATCCTCATGGTGCTGCGCAACGCGCGGCGCTTCTTCATCGCCGAGCACGCGCACGAATACCCCTTCTGCTCACAGCTTGCGGGCGGCTGGGACAAGCCCTGGGTGCTGTTCACCGCCGCACTGTTCCACGACATCGGCAAGGGCCGGGGCGGCGACCATTCGCAGATCGGCGCCGTGGAGGCACGGCGCTTTTGCCGTCAGCACGGCGTGGCGCGCGAGGACACCCGACTCATCGAATTCCTGGTGCGCGAGCACCTGACCATGAGCAACGTGGCGCAGAAGCAGGACCTTTCCGACCCCGATGTCATCACTGCCTTTGCCCAGCGCGTGGGCAACGAGCGCTACCTCACTGCGCTGTACCTGCTCACCGTGGCCGATATCCGGGGCACCAGCCCCAAGGTGTGGAATGCGTGGAAGGGCAAGCTGCTCGAAGACCTGTACCGCGCCACGCTGCGCGTGCTGGGCGGGCGCGCCCCCGACGCAGAGGCCATGATCGAGGCGCGCAAGCGCGAAGCCCTGGTGCTGCTGGCCCTGAGCGCCCTGCCCTTCGAGGCGCACAAGAAGCTGTGGGACACGCTGGACGTGAGTTACTTCATGCGCCACGAGGCCGCCGACATCGCCTGGCACACGCGCCACCTCTCGCGCCACGTGGGCACGCCGCAGCCCGTGGTGCGCGCACGCCAATCGCTCGCGGGCGAAGGCCTGCAGGTGCTGGTGTACGCCGCCGACCAGAGCGACCTGTTCGCGCGCATCTGCGGCTATTTCGACCGCGCGGGCTTCTCCATCCTCGACGCGCGCGTGCACACCGCCAACAACGGCTACGCGCTCGACACCTTCCAGGTCGTCAGCGATGCGCTGCAGGGGCACTACCGCGAACTCACGCACATGGTCGAGAACGACCTGATGCAGGCCATCGTGCAGGGCGGCCCCCTGCCCGAACCCGGCCGCCGCCGCGTCTCGCGCCGCGTGAAAAGCTTTCCCATCACGCCCCGCGTCACACTGCGGCCCGACGAAAAGGCGCAGCGCTGGCTGCTGGGCATCTCCGCCAGCGACCGCGCCGGCCTGCTCTACCTCGTGGCCCGCGTGCTGGCCCGCCACGGGCTCAGCGTGCAACTGGCCAAGGTCAGCACGCTGGGTGAGCGGGTGGAAGACACCTTCCTCGTGCAAGGCCCGGAACTGCAGAACAACCTGCGGCAGATCGAGATCGAGACAGAGTTGCTGCACGCGCTTTCGGCGTGAGGGTTGGGGCGGCGAGTGGTTGAGCGCTTTCGACCCGAAGCAGAGGGGGTTATCAAGCTATGGCAATGTTAATAGTGACAGTCCAAGGACAGCCACGACATGTGGTTCTAGTTCCAACGAATTAGTGCCGCCCGACTTTCGACTTACGACTACAGTTCGTCCACAAGCGCCTTTCTCTTTTTTTCGTATTCATCCTTAGTGAGCAAGCCTTGATCAAATAGTGATTTGAGGCGACCTAAGCGCTCCGAGATTGAGTCCAAATTATTTGGTGTCTTGGCGGAAGGCGTTGCCGAAGTGCCCTGTACTGCAGCCGGGCTTAGTCGAGTCTCAAGGAGCGCTGCCTGCATCTTGGTCAAAGCGTCGGCCATCGCGCGCCGACCAGCGATACCGTGATCGCTCAAGCGCTCACCCGTCTCTGCACTACCTACCCCTACCACCCGCGGGGATGCAATGACTGCACCATCGCGCGAACGAACCTGACTAGTCAGATCCACGGAGAAGTTCGTCGGTGGCCAAGTAAAGAATCCGGTACTCCCCGAGGTTGTCACGACAGTGGGCACGATTAGGTAGGTGATTTCCTTGCTAGCTAAGTCAGTTGCGGTCGGTGCCGCATCGAGCTTGATTGCGCTACCAAACACATTGGCCAGCATCTTTTGAAATCCTGGCTCAATAGCCTGGTATGAATCGCCCCGGGATTCGTGGAGGCCGGTTGGTTTAAGTCAGCCCACCATCATGGAGGGCTGACTGGCTAGTTGCCGGTAGTAGTTTGCCTCAG
>MESL01000015.1:0-3634 GCA_001770955.1 Burkholderiales bacterium RIFCSPLOWO2_12_FULL_65_40
CGTGATCTGTTGAAATGGATTGTGAATGCGGGCCAATCAAAACTTAAGTCGGGCACTGGCTGCGCGTTGTGTCTGGTTTCGCGGCTGGGCTTGTAGGAATTTGCCTTACAGGCGTGCTGTGGGCGTATCGGCCAGCGCAGCGCGTGGCGCATGCTTCTGGCGCAGCCCAGGCCAGCGGCCCCCGCGCAAGGGCCGCCCCGCCGCGCTGGGGGCGTCCCCCTGCCCGCAGCGCGCAGCGCTGCGAGAGCGGGGGGAAGGCGCGCAGCGGCTCAGGGGGGTGTTGCTTTCTCCACCGGCCGCGTTGGATCGCTGCACCATTCGCTCCAGCTGCCGGCGAACAGGGCGGTTTTTCCAAGCCCGGCCAGCTCCAGGGCCAGCACGTTGGGGTTGGCCGTCACGCCGCTGCCGCAGTGGTTCACCACGCTGTTGGGGTCGCGCCCGGCCAGCAGGGCCAGGAACTCCGTGCGCAGAACGTCGGCACTCTTGAAGCGGCCGTCCGGCCCGAAGTTGTCGGTGAAGGGGCGGTTGAGTGCGCCGGGAATGTGGCCGGCCACGGGGTCGAGCGGTTCGACCTCGCCCCGGTAGCGCGGTGTGGCGCGGGCGTCGATGATGGTCTGGCCCGGCAGGCCCAGCTGGTGCTGCACCTGCTGCGCGGTGACCAGCTGGCGCAGGGGTGCGTCCACGCGGAAATGCGTCGAAGCCCGGGGCTGCTCTCTGCCCTGCGCGAGCGATCCGCCAGCCAGCGTCCAGGCCTGCAGGCCGCCGTCGAGCACGGCCACGGCGTCGTGCCCCAGCCACTTCAGCATCCACCACAGGCGGCCACAAAAGGCGCTGCCATTGCGGTCATACACCACGGCCTGCATGCCATTGGAGAAGCCCACGCTGCCGAGCCAGGCGGCGAAGGCTTCGCGCGTGGGCAGAGGGTGGCGTCCGCCGGAGGCGCGTGGACCCGAACCCGCCGAGAGGGCATGGTCGAGATGGGCATACACGGCGCCCGGAATGTGGCCGCCGAGGTAGTCCTGCTCGCCCGTGGTCGGTGCGGCCAGGTCGAAGCTGCAGTCGAACACCATCAGGGGCTTGCCGCTGGCGGCCAGCGCGTGGAGTTCAGAAGCGGAGATCAGCGTGGTGTAGGGCATGGACGGGTGGCATGAGGAAGGAAAACGCCATTGTGGCCAATTTCCATCCGCATTCATCCCCACCTTCTCAGTGTTCCTCGGCCGGGGCGCCGGGCGCCGCGCGTGCGCGCAGGATCGTGGCCACGATGCCACTGCCCACGATCAGCACCATGCCGACCCAGCCAATCAGGGGAATCTGGTCGCCGAACAGCAGCACGCTGTAGAACGATGCGAACACGATGCCCGAATACTGCAGGTTGGCCACCACCAAGGTGCCGCGCTGGGTGCGCGCGCTCGCATAGGCCTTGGTCATGCACAGTTGGCCGCCGGTGGCGAGCACGCCCAGGGGCAGCAGCCACAGTGCGGGCCAGCCGGGCCAGGCCGAGGCACCGGTGACGAGCATGGCGGCGCCGCCGGCCACCGCCGAGCCCACGGCGAAATAGAACACGGTGCGTGTCTCCGGCTCGCCAATGCGCGACAGCGCCACCACCTGCATGTAGGCAAAGGCCGAGGTCACGCCCGACATCAGGCCCACCAGCCCGGCGAAGAGCTGCTCCTGGGTCTGGCCGATGCTGGGGCGCAGCATCAGTACCACGCCGGCGAACCCCACCAGCACGGTGAGCACCAGCGGCCCTTGCAACGCGGGGCGCGGGCTGGTGGCCGAGGGGCGCCAGGCCAGCAGTGCACCACCGATGAAGAATGCGGCGATCCAGACGCTGCTCATGTAGTTGAGCGTCATGGCCGTGGCCAGCGGCAGGTGTGCGATGGCGAAGAACCATGCACCGAGGGACACCACACCGATCAGGCTGCGCCAGGCGTGCATGCCGGGGTACTGCGTTGCCAGCGAAACGCTTTGCGAGCGCGCCAGCGCCCACATCACTGCAATGCTGATGAGACCGCGATAGAACACCAGTTCGGCGGGGTTGAAATAGGCGGAGGCGATCTTGATGCACACGCCCATGCTGGCAAACAGGAACGCGCCCAGCACCATCCAGAGAGCTTGCATAAGATCCGTAGATTGAAATAAAAATAGCTGCCAGCGCTTGTCAATCAAGCGCCGGCAGCTATTGTATTAAGAGCGAGAGAAGTCTGCTGGAGAGGGGGTTCAGCGTGTGGGCACGGCGTCGCCCATCGCCGTGCGGTACCACTCGTGGAAGTGCTGCATGCCGTCTTCCATGGGGCTCTGGTAGGGGCCGACCTCGTTGTCGCCGCGCTCGAACAGGGCCTTGCGGCCCGCGTCCATGCGCTCGCCGATCTCGTCGTCCTCGATGCAGGTCTCCATGTAGGCGGCCTGCTGGGCTTCGACGAACTCGCGCTCGAAGGCCACGATCTCCTCGGGGTAGTAGAACTCCACCATGTTCAGCGTCTTCGTCGGGCTGATGGGGTGCAGCGTCGAGACGGTGAGCACATGCGGATACCACTCGACCATGATGTGCGGGTAGTAGGTGAGCCAGATCGCGCCGCGCTCGGGCAGCTTGCCTTCGCGGTACTTCAGCAGCACCTCGTGCCACTTCTTGTAGACGTCGGAACCGGGCTTGCCGAAAGTGGAGGCCACGCCCACGGTCTGCACCGAGTATTCCTTCTGGAATTCCCACTTCAGGTCATCGCAGGTGACGAAATTGCCCAGGCCGGGGTGGAACGGGCCGACGTGGTAATCCTCCAGATAGACCTCGATGAAGGTCTTCCAGTTGTAGTTGCACTCGTGCAACTCGATGCGGTCCAGGGCGTAGCCGTCGAACGAGAGTTCGGCACGCGGGCCCATGCCGGCAAGGTCGGACTCGATGTCGCGGCCGTTGTCCTCGAACAGGAGGCCATTCCACTCGCGCAGCTTGTAGTTGTTGAGATTCAGGCAGGGGTCGTGCGCGAAGTGCGGCGCGCCCAGCAGCTCACCGCTGGGGCTGTAGGTCCAGCGGTGCACCGGGCAGACGATGTTGCCGCCCGCGCTGCCTTTCTGGTGGTCCTGCAGCGAGCCGCGCCCCTGCAGCATGATGGCCTGGCGGTGGCGGCAGACGTTGGAGACCAGTTCGACCTGGCCCTGGGCGTTGCGCACCAGTGCGCGGCCTTCACCCTCCTGGGGCAGGGCATGGAAGTCGCCCACGTTGGGCACGCTCAGGCTGTGCCCCAGGTAGCGGGGGCCGCGCTGGAAGAGCGTTGCCATCTCGCGCTGGAACAGCGCCTCGTCAAAGTAGCTTGAAACTGGTAGTTGGCTTGCGGCCTGCTGCAGTCGAAGACTTAAATCAGACATGGGTGACCTGACCTAAAGACTCCCCACAGGGAGATGCGCTCGAGGCGCGGAGAGAAAAAAATAAACCGGCAGGGCGCCGGTCTGTAGGGAATGGGATTATAGGACGTGGGGTTATTTCTGTCCCCGCATTCCCGCAGGGGCCATGCGTGTATTCGCCCGTCTTCGCCTCGGACTCCAGCCTCCGAAATGGGCGTGCCTTGGGCCACCGGCCGCCGCGCAAGGGCCGCCCCGCCGCGCTGGCTGTGTCCCCCTTCCCGGCTCGCGCAGCTAGCCG
>MESL01000015.1:3642-32491 GCA_001770955.1 Burkholderiales bacterium RIFCSPLOWO2_12_FULL_65_40
GTTGTCCTCGGATCTCAGCCTAAAATCGCCCGTTTCCGCTTTTGCCGCCGCCCCCACCCATGCCCAAACCCAAAACCGCCGATCCGGCCAGCTACGAAGCCGCGCTGGAAGAACTGGAGCAACTGGTCGGTCGCATCGAGTCGGGCCAGATGCCGCTGGACCAGCTGCTGGCCGGTTACCAGCGTGGCGCGGCCCTGCTGGCCTTCTGCCGCGACCGGCTCCAGGCTGTGCAGGACCAGGTTCGGGTGCTGGATGAAGGCAGCTTGCAACCTTGGACACAGGAATGAACGGCATGGCAGCGTGGGATCTGCAGGGCTGGAGCGCTGGCCATCTGGAACGCGTGGAACAGGCGCTCTCGCGCTGGGTGGGCGTGGATGCGCCCGCCGGCCTGGGCGACGCCATGCGCTATGCCGTGCTCGACGGTGGCAAACGATTGCGGCCCTTGCTGGTGCTGGCGGCGCGCTCTGCCGTTGCACCCGGCGATGGCGCGGGCCAGCGCGCCGGCTTGGACGAGGCCGCACTGCGCGCCGCCTGCGCAGTAGAGCTGATCCACGCCTATTCGCTGGTGCACGACGACATGCCGTGCATGGACAACGACGTGCTGCGCCGGGGCAAGCCCACGGTGCATGTGCAGTTCGGCCAGGCCCAGGCGTTGCTGGCGGGCGATGCGCTACAGGCGCTGGCTTTCGAGCTGCTCACGCCCGAGGGCGCGGGTGTGCCTGAGCCGGTGCAGGCGCGCCTGTGCCGCCTGCTGGCCCATGCCGCTGGCGCGGCCGGCATGGCGGGAGGCCAGGCCATTGACCTGGCCAGCGTGGGCCTCGCCCTGGACGAGGCGCAGTTGCGTCAGATGCACCGTCTCAAGACTGGCGCGCTGCTGCAGGGCAGCGTGGTGATGGGTGCGGCCTGCGGGCATGCGGAGCCTGCTGCGCTCGCGGGCCTGTCCAGCTATGGCGCTGCAGTGGGGCTGGCTTTCCAGGTGGTGGATGACATCCTCGATGTGACGGCAGACTCGGCCACCTTGGGCAAGACGGCTGGCAAGGATGCCGCCCAGGACAAACCCACCTATGTTTCGCTGCTGGGCCTGGAGCGCGCGCAGGCCCATGCCCGCGAACTGCTGGCCGAAGCCCATGCCGCGCTGGCGGCCAGCGGACTGCCTGACACCCGCGCCCTGGCGGCACTTGCGGACATGGTGGTGAGCCGCTCGCACTGACGCCGATGTGCCGTTTGGTATAAATTCGGCCTCTTGCGCTTGCCGGTCAAGCGCAAGAAGCTACAAAAAACATAGCAATGTCCACAAACCCCTTTCCCCTGCTCCAGAGCGTGAACGACCCGGCCGATCTGCGTCGCCTCTCGCGTGCCGAGCTCAAGGTCCTGTCCACGGAGTTGCGTGCCTTCGTGCTCGACAGCGTTTCCAAGACCGGTGGGCACCTGAGTTCCAACCTGGGCACGGTGGAGCTGACCGTGGCGCTGCACCATGTCTTCGACACGCCGTACGACCGGCTGGTGTGGGACGTGGGTCACCAGACCTATCCGCACAAGATCCTCACGGGCCGGCGCGACCGCATGGGTACGCTGCGCCAGTTTGGCGGCATTTCGGGCTTCCCGCAGCGTGCCGAGAGCGAGTACGACACCTTCGGCACCGCGCATTCCAGCACCAGCATCTCGGCGGCGCTGGGCATGGCGCTGGCGGCCCGGCACAAAGGCGAGAACCGGCACGCCGTAGCCATCATCGGCGACGGTGCCATGACGGCGGGCATGGCCTTCGAGGCACTGAACAACGCGGGCGTGGCCGACTGCAACCTGCTGGTCATCCTCAACGACAACGACATGAGCATCAGCCCGCCCGTGGGCGCGCTCAACCGCTACCTGGCCCAGCTCATGAGCGGCCAGTTCTATGCCGCAGCCAAGAACGTGGGCAAGAGCGTGCTCAAAAACGCGCCGCCGCTGCTCGAACTCGCCAAGCGCCTGGAGCAGCAGGCCAAGGGCATGGTGGTGCCGGCCACGTTGTTCGAGAAGTTCGGCTTCAACTACATCGGCCCGATCGACGGCCACGACCTCGATTCGCTGATTCCCACGCTGGAGAACATCAAGGGCCTGGAAGGCCCGCAGTTCCTGCATGTGGTCACCAAGAAGGGCCAGGGCTACAAGCTGGCCGAGGCTGACCCGGTGGCCTACCATGGCCCCGGCAAGTTCGACCCCAGCGTGGGCCTGACGAAGCCCACCACGCCGCCGAAGCAGACTTTCACCCAGGTGTTCGGCCAGTGGCTGTGCGACATGGCCGAGCAGGATGGTCGCCTTGTCGGCATCACCCCTGCCATGCGCGAGGGCTCGGGCATGGTGGAGTTCCACCAGCGCTTTCCGGACCGTTACTACGACGTGGGCATCGCCGAGCAGCATGCCGTCACCTTTGCCGCCGGCATGGCCTGCGAGGGCGCCAAGCCCGTGGTGGCGATCTACTCCACCTTCCTGCAGCGCGCCTATGACCAGATGATCCACGACGTGGCGCTGCAGAACCTGCCCGTGGTTTTCGCGCTGGACCGGGCGGGCCTGGTGGGTGCCGATGGCGCTACGCATGCCGGGGCCTACGACATTCCGTTCATCCGCTGCATCCCGAACATGAGCCTGGCCTGCCCCGCCGACGAGCGCGAGTGCCGACAGTTGCTCTCCACCGCCTTCGCGCAGAACCACCCGGTGGCTGTGCGATACCCGCGCGGGGCGGGCGTGGGCATGGCCCCGCTGCCCGGGCTTGATGCCTTGTCGCTGGGCAAGGGCGAGATTCGCCGCGCGCGCCAGGGCGTTTCGGACGGCAAGGCGCCGCGCATCGCCATTCTGGCTTTCGGCACGCTGCTTTATCCCGCGCTCGAGGCCGCCGAGGCGCTCGACGCCACCGTGGTCAATATGCGCTGGGTGAAGCCGCTGGATGTGGACCTGCTCCTCCAGGTGGCCGCTGACCACGATGCGCTGGTCACGGTGGAAGAAGGCTCCACCATGGGCGGTGCGGGCAGCGCCGTGATGGAGGCGTTGAACGCTGCCGGCGTCGTGCGCCCGGTGCTCGCGCTGGGCCTGCCCGATGTGTTCATAGAGCACGGCGATCCGGCCAAGCTGCTTGCGTTGCAGGGGCTCGACGCGGCGGGAATCGCGCGCGCCATCACCGCCCGTTTTGCTGCGGCCGCGGCCTGAGAAGTTGTGAACGGTTGTGAACGAACCCACCATGCCCGCTCATTCCGCCAAAACACACCCGCTCATCGTTGCAAATGCTCGCCATAGCCCGCGCTATGGCTGCGCTTTGTGCCTTGATCGGCCGCGTTTTGGCGACCTGCTCGGTCACGCCGGATTCATTCACACCTTCTGAGCTTGCGCGCTTGACATCCAGCGTTGGCAGGATGCTTGCAGAACCCTGAAGCCCCATGCCGGAAGGGCGGATTTCGCGGGAAAACCCGCAAAAATCCGGGGGGTCATGTTCCTACAATGAGTGCGGCTGAAGCAAGTCCTTGGCGTTGTGCGGCCCTGTGTCCGGACGCCAAGTTGTGCAATCAATATTTCGGAGAGAACCCCATGGATCGTCGTTCAATCATCAAGCGTGCCGGTATTGCCGGCGTGCTCGCCGCTGGTGTGGCACCGGCAGTGCACGCCCAGGCTGCCATTCGCTGGCGCCTGGCTTCGAGCTTCCCCAAGTCGCTGGACACCATCTATGGCGGTGCAGACGTTTTCGCCAAGGCCGTCAAGGCCATGTCGGGCGGCAAGTTCGAAATTTCGGTGCACGCGGGCGGCGAACTGATGCCTCCCTTCGGCGTGCTCGACGGCGTGCAGCAAGGCACTGTGGAAATGGCGCACTCCGTGCCTTACTACTTCTACGGCAAGAACCCGGCCTTTGCGCTGGGCTCGGCCATTCCCTTCGGCTTCAATGCACGCCAGATGAATGCCTGGATGCTGCATGGCAACGGCCGCAAGCTGATGAACGAGTTCTACTCGAACTTCAACGCCATCAGCTTCGCTGGTGGCAACACCGGCACCCAGATGGGCGGCTGGTACCGCAAGGAAATCAAGTCTCCCGCCGATTTCAAGGGCCTGAAAATGCGCCTGGGCGGCGGCCTGGTGGGTGAAGTCATGCAGAAGCTGGGCGCCGTGCCCCAGAGCATCCCCGGCGGCGAGGTCTACCAATCCCTTGAAAAAGGCACGCTGGATGCGGCCGAGTGGGTGGGTCCTTACGACGACCAGAAGCTGGGCTTCAACAAGGTGGCCCCCTTCTACTACTACCCCGGCTGGTGGGAAGGTGGCCCGGAAGTGGACTTCTTCATCAACAACAAGGCATTCGATGCCCTGTCGGCCGAGAACAAGGCCATCATCGAGGCCGCCACGCATCTGGCCCATACTGACATGCTGGCCAAGTACGATGCGCTGAATCCGCATGCACTCAAGCAGCTTGTTGCCGCCAAGACCAAGGTGCTGCCCTTCCCGCAAGCCGTGCTGGAAGCTTCGTTCAAGGCCTCCATGGAAGTCTTCGCCGAGAACGATGCCAAGAGCCCCGAGTGGAAGAAGATTTACGCCGATATGCGCAACTTCCAGCGCGACCAGATTCTCTGGTTCCGTTTTGCGGAGTCGCGTTTCGACACCTTCATGTCGACCCGCAAGCTCTGATCGACGGGTTTGGCAGCGTTCTGAGCGCTGCATCCCCTCCAGGCCCGCATGGCACTCGCCCTGCGGGCTTTTTTGCGTTTGCCGGATTGTGGGGCTATGCGGGAGGTCCGATGGTCAGCCAGCCGGTGCCATGCAGCGGGTCAGCAATGCCGATGTCCTCGGGCCGCCATCCCAGGGCCGATGCCAGCAGCGGGCGAACCAGGTCCGGGTGGTTGTTCCTCGCGCTCAGGTGGGCTGCCACCACCAGCCGCAGTTCCGGATGTCGCAGCGCGCGCAGGATATCGGCGGCCGCTGCGTTGGCCAGATGGCCCTGCGGGCCGGCCACGCGGCGCTTGAGAAAGGCCGGGTAACGGGAGTCCGCGAGCATCTGCGGGTCGTGGTTGGCCTCCAGCAGCAGGGCGTGGCAGCCTGCCAGTTGCTGCAGCACGTGGGCCGTGGCATGGCCCAGATCGGTCAGCACGCCCAGGTGGGCCGTGCCGTCGCTGCAGCGCAGTTGCAGCGGTTCACGGGCATCGTGCGGCACCGTGAACGGGCGGGCCTCGAAGCTGCCCAGGTCGATGGCCGCGCCATCGCTGGCCAGGCGCAGCAGGCCGTCGAAGTCCGGTGCGTCCAGCGCGGCATGCGTGCCCCGGCTCATCCAGACCGGAATGCGCTGGCGCAGCGCCAGTGCGCGGGCACAGCCCACATGGTCGGAATGCTCGTGGGTGATGAAGATCGCATCGATCTGGTCCAGCGCCAGCCCGGCTGCGGAGAGCCGTTCCTGGAGCTGGCGGATGCCGAAGCCGCAGTCGATGAGCAGGCGGCGCACCTCGGCGCCACGGCGCCCCTCGACCAGGGTCGCATTGCCCGAGCTGCCGCTGCCCAGGCTGCGCAAGCGCAGCACGTTGGGTGTCTTATTTCAGATCGTCGGCCAGCACGCGCACGATGCGTTCGGCATTGGCCGATGTTTCGGGCGCGCCGGCGGCGTTCAGTACCGACACCGTGGTGGCCTCGCCCTGGCTGCGCACGACAACGCGGTATTTGAGCGGCGGCACGCTTTTCTCTGAGCTGAACAGCTTGCCCAGGAAGCCGGGTTCCTTCTTGTCGCCCTTGGGCTCTACGTAGCGCACGAAATACAGGCCCTGGCTGCGGTCGCGGTCTTCCACGGTGAAGCCGGTGCGGTCCAGGGCCAGGCCCACACGGCGCCAGGCGCGGTCAAAACCTTCGTCGATCTGCACCACGGGGATGCTGTTCACGTTGGCCACGCGCGCCACGGGAGGGCGTTGTGCCGATGCAGCCGCAACGGCCTTGGCCTGCTCCTGGCTCACGCCGAGCTTGACCATCATGCGGCGCAGGAACTCGGTTTCCAGCTCGGGGTCGGCCGGGCGGGGCTGCCACACGGTGGAATCCTTGCTGCTGCTGTTGAAGACCTCGATCATGCCGCGGTGGCTGACGTAGATTTCGGTGCCGCCTTCGGCATTGCGCTCCATACGGGTGCGGAACTTGTCGCGCTCGCCGGTGGAATAGAGCGAGTCAAGCACCTTGCCCAATGTGCTGCGGATGAAATCTTGCGGAATCTTGGCGCGGTTTTCGGCCCAGTCGGTCTCCATGATGCCGATGTTGGCCTGGTCGGTTGCGAGCGTGAAGCCGTTTTCCAGCCAGAACTCGCGCACTGGCTCCCAAAGCTTGTCGGCTGGGCGGTTGACCACCAGCCAGCGCTGGTTGCCGTTGCGCTCGATGCGCACGTCGCCCAGTCCTGCAGGCGCCGCCTGCGTTCCCGTTGGCTGGGCGGCCTGGCCTGCCTGCAGGGCGTTGGCCGAGACCACGCCGCCGGGCACCGCGTAGCGTGTGTCGCGCGAGAGCTGCTTCAGATCGGGCGGCACCTCCAGCGACGAACCCTTGGAGGCACTCTTGTAGTCGATCTTCTCGCCCTCCAGCACCGAACAGGCGGACAGGGCAATGGTCAGGCCGAGCAGGCCCAGTCGTGCGGTATGGTTCACGCGGTAATCCTTTGGAATCTCGAGGGGGCTTACAGGGCTCAGAGCAGGCCGGCGGCGCGCAGTGCGCCTTCCACCACGGCCTCGTTACCCTGGCTCAAGGGGGTCATCGGCAGGCGCAGCGTGCCGCCGCACAGGCCCAGGCGGGCCATGGCCCACTTGACGGGAATGGGGTTGGCCTCGACGAACAGGTGCTTGTGCACGGGCATGAGCTGGAACTGGATCTCCATGGCGCGGCGAACATCACCGGCCAGGGCCGCCGCGCACAGCGCGTGCATCAGGCGTGGGGCGACGTTGGCCGTGACGCTGATGTTGCCGTGGCCACCGCAGAGCATCAGCGCAACGGCCGTGGGGTCGTCGCCCGAGTACACCGCGAAGTTCTTCGGCAGGTCGCGGATCAGCCACTGCGCGCGCTCGATGTTGCCCGTGGCTTCCTTGATGCCGATGATGCCGGGCACCTGCGCCAGGCGCAGCACGGTGTCGTGCAGCATGTCGGCCACCGAGCGGCCGGGCACGTTGTACAGCACGATGGGCAGGTCGCCCGTGGCCTCAGCGATGGCCTTGAAATGCTGGTACTGGCCCTCTTGCGTGGGCTTGTTGTAGTAGGGCACCACCTGGAGCTGGCTGTCGGCGCCCACTCCGCGCGCGAACTTGGCCAGTTCGATGGCCTCTTGTGTGGAGTTGGCGCCGCAGCCGGCCATGATGGGCACGCGCTTGCCGGCCTGTTCCACGGCCACGCGGATGATTTCGCAATGTTCTTCGACATTGACCGTGGGCGACTCGCCCGTGGTGCCCACCACGCCGATGCAGTCGGTGCCCTCGGCGATGTGCCAGTCGATCAGTTTGCGAAGCTGGGGGTAGTCCACGCTACCGTCCTCGTGCATGGGGGTGACGAGGGCGACGATGCTGCCGGTGAGGGGGACGGAAGAAGAGGTCATGTCCGCAGTGGTTAACGGTAAAAGAGCATTCTAACTAGGACAGTGCGAATCGCGGAGGGTGGGCCGGTGCCCAGCCGTCTGCCGGGACATGCACGGCGGCGATGCGCTGCACGAAGCGCGCGGGATCATCGAGAAAGCCGTCCTCGTAGGCCACCACGCGCAGCCCGGCGCAGGCGCTGAGCAACTCGCCCGGCTGTAGCAGAAAATCGGGCCGCGCGGGCCGGCCCACGGTTTCGTTGCCGCTGGCGAAGGTTTCATAAAGCAGCGCACCGCCCGGGGCCACGCATTGCACGATGGCGCTCAGCAGGGGGCGCCACAGGTAGTTCGTCACCACCACGCCGCCGAACGGGCGGCCTGCCAGCGGCCAGGGACCGTTTTCGATGTCAGCTTCAATGGCCTCACCGACCAGGGCAGCGGCCTGCACGGCCGGCGGGTCGCGGTCGATGCCGGTCACCGGGTGGCCCAGCGCATGAAACCAGCGCAGGTGCCGACCCGCGCCGCACGCCACGTCAAGCACCGCGGCACCTGCGGGGACCAGATGCGACCAGCGCTGTACCCAGGCCGACGGTGCGCCAGCCGGAATGGTGGAATTTGCTATATTAATCATAGCTGTTGACGCTTTGCTCATGAGCGCCAGAGGTCGTTTTTGTCAAAAACAGGCCCACACCTGATCGGCGAGCATCAGCATGAAGTCGGGCTGGGTGTAGAGCAGAAACACGGCCAGCAGTGCCGCCAGTGCCAGCGCCGCCGCGAGCCAGCGGCGCCATGGGCGGCGCGGCGGTGTGGCGGTGTGGGGTGTCGTGGCGGACATGGTTCTCAGGCCGTTTGGGGCATGGGGCGTTGCAGGGGTTGCTCGCGCAAGGGCAGGCTGACCAGGCCGGCGAGCACGCCCAGGCCGATGGAGATGTACCAGACGATGTCGTAGCTGCCCGTGCTGTCATACAGGTAGCCACCCAGCCACACGCCCATGAAGCTGCCGATCTGGTGGCTGAAGAACACCAGCCCGCCCAGCATGGACAGGTGCTGCACGCCGAAGATCTGTGCAATGGTGGCGTTGGTCGGCGGCACCGTGGAAAGCCAGAGCATGCCCATCACGGCCGAGAACACGTACACCGACATCGGCGAAATGGGTGCCCACAGGAAGAGCACGATGGCCACCGAGCGTGCGAAGTAGATGAAGGCCAGGATGTGGCGGCGCGGCATGCGCTGGCCCAGAGAGCCCGCAATGTAGGTGCCGAACACGTTGAAAAGACCGATCAGCGCGAGCGAGAAGCTGGCCACCTGGGGCGAGAGGCCCAGATCCTTGATGTAGCTGGGCATGTGCACGGCAATGAACACCACCTGAAAGCCGCAGACGAAGTAGCCCGCCGTCAGCAGCAGAAAGCTGGGCGTGCGGAAGGCTTCTGCGAGCGCCTGGGTGATGCTCTGGCTGCGCTGCACCGGGGCCGCACCCTTGAAGCCTGGCTCGCGCAGGCCAAAGGCCAGCGGCGCGATGAGCAGCACGAGGAGCGAGAGGGCCAGCAGCGCCTCCTGCCAGCCCAGGCGGGTGATCAGGAAGCCCTCCACGGGCACCATGAGGAACTGGCCGAACGATCCGGCGGCTGCGGCCACCCCCATCGCCCAGGAGCGCTTTTCGGGCGCAATCTGCCGCCCCAGCACGCCATAGATCACGGCATAGGTGGTACCTGCCTGCGCCGCACCGATCAGCACCCCGGCGGTCAGGGCGAACAGCAGCTGGGTGGGCGACAGCGCCATGCCCACCAGCCCCAGACCGTAGAGCACGGCGCCGCCGATCAGTACACGGAAGGCGCCGAAGCGGTCGGCCACCATGCCCACAAAAATGCCGATCAGGCCCCACGAGAGGTTCTGGATGGCGATGGCCAGTGCAAACGACTGGCGGGTCCAGCCCATCTCTTGCGTGATAGGCTGCAACCACAGGCCAAAGCCGTGGCGGATGCCCATGGACAGGGTGACGATGGCGGCACCGCAGGCCAGCACCTGGAACATGGACAGTTTGGGGGCATTCGTATGCATACGCATAAATGTAGCGGGATTGGGCTTTCCATGCCGACCCCGGGGCGACCTGTTTCTTGCTCCACGGCGTGGTGGCTGTGAATTCATACAGCACTACAATCCGCCCCCATGGCAGTCAAACCCTCTTCCGTTTCCGCGAGCGAATACTCCGAAGGCTCGATCCGCGTGCTCAAGGGCCTGGAGCCCGTCAAGCAGCGCCCGGGCATGTACACCCGCACCGACAACCCCCTGCACATCATCCAGGAGGTGCTGGACAACGCCGCCGACGAGGCCCTGGCCGGCTTTGGCAAGAAAATCAAGGTCACGCTGCACCCCGACGGCTCGGTGAGCATCGAGGACGACGGGCGCGGCATTCCGTTTGGCATGCACCCCGAAGAAAAGGCCCCGGTGATCGAGCTGGTCTTCACCCGGCTGCACGCGGGCGGCAAGTTCGACAAGGGCAAGGGCGGGGCCTACAGCTTTTCGGGCGGCCTGCATGGCGTGGGCGTGAGCGTGACCAATGCGCTGGCCACCCGGCTGGAAGCCACCAGCCACCGCGAGGGGCAGTCGGCCCGGCTGGTGTTCTCGGCGGGTGATGTGATCGAACCCTTGGTGGCGCGCCCACTGGAGGCCGGCGAGCGCAAGCAGGGCACCACCGTGCGCGTGTGGCCCGACGCCAAATACTTTGAGTCCAGCAGCCTGCCCATGGGCGAGCTGACCCACCTGCTGCGCAGCAAGGCCGTGCTGATGCCCGGCGTGTCCGTCTCGCTGGTCAATGAAAAAACGCGCGAAACGCAGACCTGGCAGTACAAGGGCGGTCTGCGCGACTACCTGATGCAGACGCTGAGTGGCGACCCGGTCATCCCGCTGTTTGAAGGCGAGGGCTTTGCCGACCGCAACAACGAGAGCTTTGCCGAAGGCGAGGGCGCATCCTGGTGCGTGGCGTTCACCGAAGACGGCCAGCCGGTGCGCGAGAGCTACGTCAACCTCATCCCCACCAGCGCCGGTGGCACGCACGAGAGCGGCCTGCGCGACGGCTTGTTCAACGCTGTCAAAAGCTTCATCGAGCTGCATTCGCTGTTGCCCAAGGGCGTCAAGCTCTTGCCCGAAGACGTGTTTGCACGCGCCAGCTATGTGCTATCGGCCAAGGTGCTCGACCCGCAGTTCCAGGGCCAGATCAAGGAGCGCCTGAACTCGCGCGACGCGGTGCGTCTGGTGTCAGGCTTCGTGCGTCCGGCGCTCGAACTGTGGCTCAACCAGCATGTGGACTACGGCAAGAAGCTGGCCGAACTCGCCATCAAGGCCGCGCAAACGCGCCAGAAGGCCGGCCAGAAGGTCGAGAAGCGCAAGGGCTCGGGCGTCGCCGTGCTGCCCGGCAAGCTGACCGACTGCGAAAGCCGCGACATTCGCCACAACGAGGTCTTCCTGGTCGAGGGCGATTCGGCCGGTGGCAGCGCCAAGATGGGCCGCGACAAGGAAAGCCAGGCCGTGCTGCCGCTGCGCGGCAAGGTGCTCAACACCTGGGAGGTGGACCGAGACCGGCTGTTTGCCAACACCGAAATCCACGACATTTCGGTCGCCATCGGGGTCGATCCGCACGGCCCTCATGATTCGCCCGACCTCTCGGGCCTGCGCTATGGCAAGGTCTGCATCCTGAGCGATGCCGACGTGGACGGCTCGCACATCCAGGTGCTGCTGCTCACGCTGTTCTTCCGCCATTTTCCCAAGCTCATTGACGCGGGCCATATCTATGTGGCGCGCCCGCCGCTGTTTCGGGTGGATGTGCCCGCACGTGGCAAGAAGCCGGCCGCCAAGATGTACGCGCTGGACGAAGGCGAGCTCACCGCCATCCTCGACAAATGCGCCAAGGACGGCGTGCCGCCGGAAAAGTGCCAGATCAGCCGCTTCAAGGGCCTGGGCGAGATGAATGCCGAGCAGCTGTGGGAGACCACGCTCAACCCCGACACGCGGCGCCTGCTGCCCGTGCACCTGGGCGGCATGGACTTCGGCGCCACCGAAGGCCTTATCACCAAGCTCATGGGCAAGGGCGAAGCCGCCGCACGGCGCGAGCTGATGGAACTGCACGGCGACAGCGTGGAAGTGGATATTTAAGTGTTTTTGGCCTCTAGCCCTTTATTGATAAGCGCTGGTAGCTATTAAAAAGATAGTTGAAAATTTTGCAGAGCCCCGTAAAGCCTGCCAATGACGGACCCTCCGCATGAGTGACCAACCCACCCTCGAATTTTCTGCGCCCGAGACGCCTGATGAACCGGGCCTGGGCAGCTACGCCCAGCGCGCCTATCTGGAATACGCGCTGAGCGTGGTCAAGGGACGCGCGCTGCCCGACGTGTGCGACGGCCTCAAGCCCGTGCAGCGGCGCATTCTCTATGCCATGGACCGCATGGGCCTGAGCTACTCGGGCAACACGGCGGCCAAGCCGGTCAAGAGTGCCCGCGTGGTGGGCGACGTGCTGGGCCGCTTTCACCCGCACGGCGACCAGTCGGCCTACGACGCGCTGGTCCGCCTGGCGCAGGATTTTTCGCAGCGCTACCCGCTGATCGACGGCCAGGGCAACTTCGGCAGCCGCGACGGTGACGGCGCGGCGGCCATGCGCTACACCGAGGCCCGCCTGTCGAAGATCACCAGCCTGCTGCTCGACGAGATCGACGAAGGCACGGTCGATTTCATGCCCAACTACGACGGCTCCACGCAGGAGCCGCGCCAGTTGCCGGCGCGCCTGCCGTTTGCGCTGCTCAATGGCGCCAGCGGCATCGCCGTGGGCCTGGCCACCGAGATCCCGAGCCACAACCTGCGCGAAATTGCCGACGCCTGCATTGCGCTCATCAAGACGCCCTCGCTGAGCCACGAAGACCTGCTGGCCCTGGTGCCCGGGCCGGACTACCCCGGCGGTGGCCAGATCATCAGCAGTGCGGGCGACATTCAGGATGCCTACCGCACGGGCCGTGGCAGCCTGAAGGTGCGCGCACGCTGGAAGATCGAAGAGCTCGCGCGCGGCCAGTGGCAACTGGTGGTCAACGAACTGCCACCCGGCGTGAGCACGCAGCGCGTGCTGGAAGAGATCGAAGAGATCACCAACCCCAAGGTCAAGGCAGGCAAAAAGGCACTGAGCCAGGACCAGACGCAGCTCAAGGCCAGCATCCTGGCCGTGCTCGACGTGGTGCGTGACGAGTCGAGCAAGGACGCGCCCGTGCGCCTGGTGTTCGAGCCCAAGACCGGCAAGGTGCCGCAACAGGAGCTGGTCACCGCGCTGCTGGCGCACACCAGCCTGGAGACTTCGGCACCGATCAACCTGACCATGGTGGGCATCGACGGCAAGCCGGTGCAGAAATCCCTGCGCCAGATGCTCGACGAGTGGATTGCGTTCCGCCAGACCACCATCACACGGCGCAGCCAGCACCGGCTGCAAAAGGTGCTCGACCGCATCCACATCCTCGAAGGGCGGCAGATGGTGCTGCTCAACATCGACGAGGTGATCGCCATCATCCGCCAGTCGGACGAGCCCAAGGCCGCGCTGATCGCGCGCTTCAAGCTCAGCGACCGGCAGGCCGAGGATATCCTTGAAATCCGCCTGCGCCAGCTGGCACGCCTCGAAGCCATCAAGATCGAGCAGGAGTTGAAGGAACTGCGAGAAAACCAGGGCAAGCTTGAAGAAATCCTCGGCAACCCGGCCGCGCTGCGCCGCCTGATGATCAAGGAGATCGAGCAGGATGCCAAGCAATTCCAGGACGCGCGCCGCACCCTGATCCAGGCCGAGAAAAAAGCCGTGGTCGAAGTGAAGGTGGTGGACGAGCCCGTCACCGTGGTGGTGTCACAAAAAGGCTGGGTGCGTGCGCGCACCGGCCATGGTCACGAGGCCGCGAGCTTTGCCTTCAAGGCCGGCGACGGGCTCTATGGCACCTTCGAGTGCCGCTCGGTGGACCAGCTCCTCGTGTTCGGTCACAACGGCCGCATCTATTCTGTGCCAGTGGCGCAACTGCCCGGCGCGCGCGGCGACGGCCAGCCCGTCACCACGCTGATCGACCTGGAGCCCGGCACCACCATCGCCCACTACTTTGCCGGCCCGGCCACGGCGCTGCTGCTGCTGGCGAGCACGGGCGGCTACGGTTTCCTGGCCACGGTGGAGAACATGGTCTCGCGCCAGCGTGGTGGCAAGGCCTTCATCACCGTGGGTGAGGGTGAGGCCATCTGCGCGCCCTCGCACGCCGCGCACACCAGCGGTGGCCAGCCGCTGGCCCCTGCCACCCATGTGGCCTGCGCTTCGGTGGGCGGGCGCATCCTGACCTTCGAGATCGGCGAACTCAAGCTGATGGAGAAAGGCGGGCGCGGACTGATGCTGATCGACCTGGAAGACAAGGACCAGCTCGCCGGTGCGGCCGCCTACACGCGCAGCATCCGCATCGAGGGGCTGGGGCGCGGCGGCAAGCCGCGTGAAGAAACGCTGGAGATCCGCTCGCTCAACAACGCCCGTGCGGCGCGTGCGCGCAAGGGCAAGGCGGCCGACCTGGGGTTCAAGCCGTCGGCCGTCACGCGGGTGGAATAGGCGGGAGGGCACGCCGTGCATGCGGCGGCGCACTTTCCCCGGCCTTCGTGCAGCCCGGCCGGTGCCTGTGCGGTTGTAAAAATGCGAAATATCGCGCACGATGAGCAACGGCAAAACCAAAAAACGGGGGTCGCACATGATGAAGCAATTGCGGATGGCGCATAAGCTCTGGGCAGCGGTGATTTTCATCGTGCTCATGCTGGTGGCGGTGGTGGGTTTTTCGGCCTATCGCTCGGCCAAGGTGCAGGCGCAGGCCGATGCCGTCATCAAGGAAGCCACGGCGCGCGTCGAGGCGGCCATCCGCTGGACCGGACTGACCGAGACCAACGCGGCGCGCACCCAGGCGCTCATCGTCAGCAACGACCCGGCCGTCGAAGCCGAGTTCAAAGACGATATTGCCGCCACCTCGGCCCAGATCAGCGAGGTGCAGAAATCGCTCGAAGCCATGGCGCTGTCGGACGCCGACAAGGCGCAGATGGGCAAGATCGCCGCAGCCCGCAAGGCCATGATCGATCTGCGCGTCCAGGCCCGCAAGCTCAAGACCGATGGCAACCATGACGAGGCCGTGAAACTGGTCACGCAACAGTACAACCCGGCCGTGGCTGCCTACCTGCAGACCCTGCGGGACTTCGTCAAGATGCAGCAGCAAAGTTCGGTGGACCGGCAGCAGCAACTGGCAGGCGAGCGCATGGTCACCGTGCAACTGGCGGGCGCCATGGTGCTGCTGTTGCTGATCTGCATCGGACTGGGCGCGTATTACCTCATCGGCAGCATCCAGCGTCCCCTGGCCGAGGCGGGCGCCCTGGCGCAGCGCATTGCCGGTGGCGACCTCAGCGCCCAGGAAACCGTGACGCGCAGCGACGAATTTGGTGACCTTCTGCGCTCGCTCTATGCCATGAGCGAGGCTCTGGGCCGCATGGTGCACCAGGTGCGCCAGAGCACCGACAGCATTGCCACGGCCAGCTCCCAGATTGCAGCGGGCAACCACGACCTTTCGGCACGCACCGAGCAGACCGCCAGCAACCTGCAGGAAACGGCGGCCGCCATGGAGCAATTCACCAGCACCATCCAGCAAAGCGCCGCCAGTGCCCAGCAGGCCAGCACGCTGGCCACCGGAGCCTCGGGTGTGGCACGCCGGGGCGGCGAGGTGGTGAAGGAGGTGGTTGCCACCATGGAAGACATCCACCACAGCAGCCAGAAGATTGCCGACATCATTGGCGTGATCGACGGCATTGCCTTCCAGACCAACATCCTGGCGCTCAATGCAGCCGTGGAAGCAGCCCGCGCCGGCGAGCAGGGCCGGGGGTTTGCCGTGGTGGCCAGCGAGGTGCGCAGCCTCGCGGGGCGCAGTGCCGAGGCGGCCAAGGAGATCAAGCAGCTCATCGGTGCCTCGGTCGAGAAGGTGGAGCTAGGTTCACGCCTGGTGCAGGATGCCGGTGGCACCATGCAGGAGATCGTGCAGTCGGTGCAGCGTGTGACCGACATGATCGGCGAGGTCACGGCGGCCAGCACCGAGCAGAGTACGGGCATAGGCCAGGTGAACCAGGCGGTGGTCAACCTCGACCAGATGACGCAGCAGAACGCCGCGCTGGTAGAGGAAAGCACCGCCGCCGCGCAGAGCCTGCGCGAGCAGGCCCGGCAGCTGGCCGAGGCGGTGTCGGTGTTCAAGGTCCAGGGCGGTGGCGTGCAGGCTGCCGCCCCTGTGGCGCGCAGTACCCCGGCACCAGCGCCGGTTCCGGCAGCCGCTGCGGCGCGTGCACCGGCGGCCCGCAAGCCTGCGGTACGGGCCCCGGCACCCAAGGCCTCGGCGCGGCTGGCCCAGCCTGCTGCCACGGCGCCCGCCCGGCCTTCCAAGGCTGCGTCGCCGCCAGCCGCTGCGACGCCCCGCGCGGCGCCCGCCGGGGGCGAGGACGACTGGGAATCCTTCTGACGCGGCACCGCCCGTAATGCGGGCAGGGCCGGGCGCCGGCCCGGGTGATCAGGCCAGTTCGGCGATCAGTTCGATCTCGACGCAGGCACCCAGGGGAATCTGCGCCACGCCGAAAGCGCTGCGCGCATGCACGCCGGCTTCGCCAAACACTTCGCCCAGCAGCTCGCTGGCGCCGTTGGTCACGAGGTGCTGCTCGGTGTAGTCGCCCGTGGAGTTGACCAGGCTCATCACCTTGACGATGCGCTTGACGCGGTTCAGGTCGCCGCCACAGGCCGCCTGCAGCGTGCCCATGAGGTCGATGGCCACGGCACGCGCCGCCAGCTTGCCTTCCTCGGTGGTGATGTTGCGGCCGAACTGGGCGGCCCAGGGCTTGCCATCCTTGCGGGCAATATGGCCACTCAGAAACACCAGGTTGCCGGTCTGCACGAAGGGCACATAGGCGGCAGCGGGCACGGCAACCGGGGGCAGGGTGATGTTCAGGGCGGAAAGCTTGTCGTAAACGCTCATGGGTGTTCCTTGTGAAAACGGTAAACCGGCCAGGAAGGAGCAGGACGCTCCGGCATGCCGTCGGTTGTGGCATGCGGGCCGAGGGTTCGCATGTTACACAGGCAACCGGGTGGCCGGTGCATGGCCTGAGAACGTCAGGGTCGGGTGTGCTTGCTGGTGCGCGAGTCTTGTTCCGGGGTGTTCCAGGCTGCCGTAGCATCGGCCCATGTCACAAGCCTCCGACATGCCCTCCAGTCCTCTGCCGGCCCGACAGGCCGGGCCGGTGGGCGGGTGGCCGCTGATGCTGTCGGGCGCCGTGGCGGGCGCGGCGCTGCAACTCCAGCAGCCTGTGTTGTGGCCTGCCGGAGCCTATGCGGTGCTGGCGCTGCTGGCGGGTGTGCTGGCCTGGGGGGCCTGGCGCGCCCGGCGGGGCGCACTGCGGCTGCGTGGCGCGGCCATGGCCTGCGCCGCTGCGCTGGCCGTTTTTGCGCTGACGGGCCTGCGTGCAAGCCACTTTGCCGCAGGGGCGCTGAACCCTGCGCTGGAGGGGCGGGACATTCTGGTCACCGGTGTCGTCGCCGCCATGCCCCAGCCCATGGACGCCGGGCTGCGGCTGCGCCTGGCGGTGGAATCCGCCAGCCTGGCCGGAGCGCCCGTGCAACTCCCCGCATGGATCGACCTGGGCTGGTACCACGGCGTTCTGCAGGAGGCGCCGGACCTGGCGCAACTGCAGCGCCAGCCCCAGCGGCTTCGCGCCGGGGAGCGATGGCAGATGGCGGTGCGCCTGAAGGCGCCGCACGGTGCGCGCAATCCGCACGGATTTGACTACGAACTGTGGCTGTGGGAGCAGGGCGTGCAGGCCACGGGGTATGTGCGGGCGGGGCAGCGCGATGTGCCGCCACGGCGCATCGAGGCCACCTGGCGCCACCCGGTGGAGCAGGCGCGGCAGACGGTGCGCGATGCGATTTTTGACACTCTCGCTCCCGATATCACGGACGCCCTCCGCGTCCGGCTGGCGGGGGTGGTGGCAGCGCTGGTCACGGGCGACCAGCGCGCTATCGACCGTGCCGACTGGGACGTGTTCCGCGCCACGGGCGTGGCCCATCTCATGAGCATCTCGGGCCTGCATATCACGCTTTTTGCCTGGCTGGCGGCCGCTGTGGTGCAGGCTCTGTGGCGGCGCTCGCAGCGTTTGTGCCTGGCGCTGCCCGCGCCCTCGGCGGCTCTGATCGGTGGCGTGCTGCTTGCGGCGCTGTACGCGCTGTTCAGTGGCTGGGGAGTGCCTGCACAGCGCACCGTGCTGATGCTGGCCACCGTGAGCCTGCTGCGTCTGGGCGGGCGGCGCTGGCCCTGGCCGCAGGTGTGGCTGCTGGCCTGTGCCGTGGTGGTGGTGCCCGACCCCTGGGCCTTGCAGCAGCCGGGTTTCTGGCTCAGCTTTGTGGCGGTGGCGGTGTTGTTTGCTACTGATGCTGTAGCTGTTGGCGCCCGAAGGACGGGCGTCAGAGGCCGATTTTTATCATTATTGCGTGAGCAGTGGGTGGTCACGCTCGCACTCACCCCCCTGGGCCTGCTGTTGTTCGGGCAGGTGTCGCTGGTGGGTTTGCTGGCAAATGTGCTGGCCATTCCGTGGGTGACACTGGTGGTGACGCCGCTGGCGTTTGCCGGGGTGGTCTGGGCGCCCCTGTGGCAGGCGGCCGCCTGGGGTGTGCAGGGGTTGGCCTGGGTGTTGCAATGGCTGGCGGCCTGGCCCTGGGCGCAGGTGTCGGTGCCCGCCGCGCCGCTGTGGGCAGGCATGGCCGGCGTGGCCGGGGGCGTGCTGCTGGCGCTGCGTCTGCCCTGGCAGGTGCGGGCGCTGGGGCTGCCCCTGTTGCTGCCGGTGCTGCTGTGGCAAGACGCGCGGCCGGTGCCGGGCCGGTTTGAACTGCTGGCGGCCGATGTGGGGCAGGGCAATGCCGTGCTGGTGCGCACGGCCACGCACACCCTGCTGTACGACGCCGGTCCGCGCTACAGCCGGGTGAGCGATGCCGGTGCGCGCGTGCTGGTGCCACTGCTGCGCGCGCTGGGCGAGCGGGTCGATGTGCTGATGCTCAGCCACCGCGACAGCGACCACACCGGCGGAGCCTTTGCGGTGCTGGCGCAGCAGCCCCAGGCCCGGCTGACCGGCTCGATCGCGGGCGACCCGACTTTGCAGGCCCTGGGGCCTGCAGCCCCCTGCCTGGCCGGGCAGCGCTGGCAGTGGGATGGCGTGGACTTCGAGCTGCTGCACCCCTTGCCGGACACGATGGGCAAAGGGCCGCAGGGTCAGCGCTCCAACGCGCTCAGCTGTGTGCTGCGGGTGGTCGATGCGCACGGCGCGGCGGCCCTGCTGGCGGGCGATATCGAGGCCGCGCAAGAGCAGGCCCTGGTGGCGCGCGGGGCAGCCCTGCAGGCCGATGTGCTGCTGGTGCCGCACCATGGCAGCAAAACATCTTCCAGCGCGCCCTTCCTGGATGCCGTGCAGCCGCGCACCGCACTGGTGCAGGCCGCCTACCGCAGCCGCTTCGGGCACCCCGCGCCAGAAGTGTTGCAGCGCCTGCGCGAGCGCGGTATTGCCGTGGTGGAGTCGCCGCGCTGTGGTGCGGCCACCTGGGCATCGGCCCAGCCCGACCGGGTGGGCTGTGAACGCCAGGACAGGATGCGCTATTGGCAGCATCCGGTGCCCTGATTTTGCTGCGCTCACCGTGCCGCACTGGCGCATAACTTGCTATTCTGGTTTCAGAGGAGGCTGCCCATGCAGAAATTTGACGAGATGTACGCCATCCTGCCCTTTGACGGCAGCGATGTGCGAGAGCATTACAAGCGCTACGGCCACTGGCTGGCGCGCCAGGCGCCCGAAACCATGCAAGCCCGCCGCGCCGAGGCCGAGATGATCTTCCGTCGCGTGGGCATCACCTTCGCCGTGTATGGCGACAAGGACGAGGGCGGGGCGGGCAACGAGCGCCTGATCCCGTTCGACCTGGTGCCGCGCATCATTCCGGCCCATGAGTGGGCACGCATGGAGCGCGGGCTGGTGCAGCGCGTGACGGCGCTCAACCGCTTCATCCACGACGTCTACCACGGCCAGGACATCCTGCGCGCGGGCCTCGTCCCCTCCGACCTGGTGCTGGACAACGCCCAGTACCGTCCCCAGATGGCGGGCGTGAAGGTGCCGCGCGACATCTATGCACACATCGCCGGCATCGACATCGTGCGCGCTGCCAATGCGCAGGGCGAGGGCGTGCACTACGTGCTCGAGGACAACCTGCGCGTCCCCAGCGGCGTGAGCTACATGCTGGAGAACCGCCGCATGATGATGCGGCTGTTCCCCGAGCTGTTCAGCATGCACCAGGTGGCGCCCGTGGCCCATTACCCCGACCTGCTGCTCGACACGCTGCGTGCCAGCGCACCGGCCGGCGCAGCCACGCCCACGGTGGTGGTGCTCACGCCCGGCATGCTCAACAGCGCGTATTTCGAGCACGCCTTCCTTGCGCAGCAGATGGGCGTGGAGCTGGTTGAGGGGCAGGACCTGGTGGTGCGCGACAACTTCGTCTACATGCGCACCACGCGCGGGCTGCAGCGCGTGCATGTCATCTACCGCCGCGTGGACGATGATTTTCTCGATCCGAAGGTGTTTCGTCCCGATTCCACGCTGGGCTGCGCCGGCCTCATGCAGGCCTACCGCGCGGGCAACGTGGCCATCTGCAACGCCGTGGGCACGGGTGTGGCCGACGACAAGTCGGTCTACCCCTATGTGCCCGAGATGATCCGTTTCTATCTCGGCGAGGAACCCATCCTGCAAAACGTGCCCACCTGGCTGTGCCGCAAGCCGGACGACCTGCAGTACGTGCTGGCCCACCTCGGCGAACTCGTGGTCAAGGAGGTGCACGGCGCCGGTGGCTACGGCATGCTCATCGGCCCGGCGGCCTCCCAGTCGGAGATCGAGAACTTCCGCCGCGCCCTCATCGCCGACCCTGCGCGCTACATCGCCCAGCCCACGCTGAGCCTGTCGAGCTGCCCCACCTTCGTCGACAGCGGCCTGGCGCCGCGCCACATCGACCTGCGTCCTTTCGTGCTCTCGGGCCAGAAGGTGCAGATGGTGGCCGGAGGGCTGACGCGCGTAGCGTTGAAAGAGGGCTCGCTCGTCGTCAATTCATCGCAAGGGGGCGGCACCAAGGACACCTGGGTGCTGCAGGAAGAAGGGAGCAAAGCATGCTGAGCCGCACCGCCGATCATCTGTTCTGGATGTCGAGATACACGGAGAGAGCAGAAAAGACCGCCGCAGGCGGGCTTTCACTAAAACACGGCCGACGCGCGCAGCGCGTGCGGGGTTTTCTGCCCGAGGAGGTTGCATGCTGAGTCGTACCGCTGACCATCTGTTCTGGATGTCGAGATACACCGAGCGGGCAGAAAACACCGCCCGAATGCTCAACGTGGGCTACGAGACCGCGCTCCTGCCCCAATCCACCGCCAAGGCGCAAGAGGGCTGGATGGGCCTGCTGTCGATCAGCGAGCTGATTCCCGCCTATACCGCGCGCCACGGTGCCGTCACGCGCGACGGCGTGCTGGACTTCATGGTGCGCGACGGCAACAACCCCTCGTCCATCCTGTCGTGCCTGCGCGGCGCGCGCGAGAACGCCCGTGCGGTGCGCGGCGCGCTCACCACCGAGGTCTGGGAGACGCAGAACCAGACCTGGCTGGAGTTGCACCGCCAGCTCGAAGGCGGCGCCTTCGAGCGCGACCCGGGCCAGTTCTTCGAATGGGTGAAGTACCGCTCGCACCTCTCGCGCGGCGTCACGCTGGGCACCATGCTGCAGGACGAGGCCTTCCACTTCCTGCGCCTGGGCACCTTCCTGGAGCGGGCCGACAACACGGCGCGCCTGCTCGATGTGAAGTTCCATGCCGTACAGAGCGATTTCCATGGCGTCATCACCGGGCGCGAGCCCGAGGCCGACTTCTACCACTGGAGCGCCATCCTGCGCAGCGTCTCGGCCTTCGAGGTCTACCGCAAGGTGTACCGCGACGTGATCACGCCCGAGCGCGTGGCCGACCTGCTGATCCTGCGCCGCGACATGCCACGC
The DNA here is from genome assembly GCA_001770955.1 of Burkholderiales bacterium RIFCSPLOWO2_12_FULL_65_40. Lineage (GTDB taxonomy): Bacteria > Pseudomonadota > Gammaproteobacteria > Burkholderiales > Burkholderiaceae_C > Simplicispira. The sequence continues at coordinate 25,281 of MESL01000015.1, forward strand.
TCCCTGCACGCCAGCCTGCGCGAGGTGGTGGACAACCTGGCCCTGGTGTCCAACGGCCATTCGGCCGAGACCGAGCGGCGCGCTGGGCGCCTGCTGGCCGACCTGCAGTACGGCCGCATCGACGAAATCCTGGCCACCGGCCTGCACGCGTTTTTGACGCAGTTCCTGGACCGCGTGAACGACCTGGGCGCGGGCATCGGGCGCGACTTCCTGGTCGCGCCCCTGCACTGAAACGGCGCGAACGATGGCGGCTCAGCGCCCGCCGGGGGCGTTGCGCCGCTGCTCGCGCAGCATGAAGAGGTAGAGGCTCTCCACCTTCTCGCGCGCCCAGGGCGTCTTGCGCAAGAATTTCAGGCTCGACGCCACGCTGGGGTCGCTCTGAAAGCAGCGCACGGGGACGAGTTGGCCCAGCTCCTGCCAGCCATAGTGGGCGTGCAGCGCCACCACCATGGCTTCGAGGGTGACGCCGTGCAGGGGGTTGCGGGGTTGCGGCGGGGCGGGGGGCTGGGGAGGCTCGGGGGCTGTCATGCCGCAAGCATAAGCCGATCCGGGCCGGGCCGTTCTCGGGTGCCGGCTGCCAACAACCCGCCGCACTGCCCGGGTACGTGCGGCGCCCGATAATCGAGGCCCCCTTCTTCTTTCCGCTGGCGGCCTCCCCAGCCCGCGTTCATGTCCGTCCAGCCTGCTTCTCCGCTCCGTGTGCTGTCCATCATCCCGCCGATGACGCAGCTCAACACGCCCTACCCATCCACGGCCTATCTCACGGGGTTCCTGCGCTCCTGCGGCATTCCCGCCGTGCAGGAGGATCTGGCGCTGGCGCTGGTGCTGCGGCTGCTCTCACCCGAGGGGCTGCGCGCCGTGGCCGAGCGGGTGGCCGCCATGCCCGCCAAAAAGCACAGCCCGGCCCTGCAGGCATTTGTGGCGCAGGAGGCGCGTTACCTGGCCACGGTCGGCCCCGCCATTGCCTTTCTGCAAGGGCGCGACAGCACGCTGGCGCACCGCATCGTGGGCCGCAGCTTCCTGCCCGAAGGGCCGCGCTTCGCCTCGCTCGATGTCTATGTGGACGACGAGGGCGGCGACCCGCTGGGCTGGGCCTTTGGTGCCCTGGGCCTGCACGACCGCGCCAAGCACCTGGCCACGCTGTACCTGAACGACCTGGCCGATGTGCTGCGCGACGCGGTCGACCCGCGCTTTGAATTCGTGCGCTATGCCGAGTCGCTGGCGGGCAGCCAGCCCACCTTCGAGCCGCTGGCGCAGGCGCTGGCGCAGGCCCCCAACCTGGTGGACGACACGCTGCGCGAACTCACATTGGATGCCGTGCAGCGCCATGCGCCCGATGTGGTGCTGCTGTCGGTGCCCTTTCCGGGCTCGGTGTATGCGGCGTTCCGCATCGCGCAGACGATCAAGGCGCAGCACCCGCACATCGTCACGGTGCTGGGCGGCGGCTTTGTCAACACCGAACTGCGCGAGCTGACCGAGCCGCGCGTGTTCGACTATTTCGACTACGTCACGCTGGACGCGGGCGAGCGCCCGCTGCTGGCCTTGCTGGAACATCTGCAGGGCCAGCGCGGCCGCCAGCGCCTGGTGCGCACTTTTGTGCGCGACGATGCGGGCGCCGTCCAGTACGTGAACCTGATGGAAGCCGACGTGCCCTTCGCTGACGTGGGAACGCCCACCTGGGACGGGCTGCCGCTGGGCCAATACCTCTCGCTGCTCGACATGCTCAACCCCATGCACCGGCTGTGGAGCGACGGGCGCTGGAACAAGCTCACGGTGGCGCAGGGTTGCTACTGGAAGAAGTGCACCTTCTGTGATGTGAGCCTGGACTACATCGGCCGCTACGAAGGCGCCGAGGCCAGCGTGCTGGCCGACCGCATCGAGCGCATCGTGGGTGAAACGGGTCAGACGGGCTTTCACTTCGTCGATGAAGCCGCGCCGCCCAAGGCCCTCAAGGCCCTGGCCACCGAACTGCTGGCGCGCCAGACGGGCATTTCGTGGTGGGGCAACATCCGGTTCGAGAAAACCTTCAACCCCGAGCTGTGCAACCTGCTGGCCGACAGCGGCTGCATCGCCATCTCGGGCGGGCTGGAGGTGGCGTCGGACCGGCTGCTCGGCCTCATGAAGAAAGGCGTCTCGGTGGACCAGGTGGCGCGCGTCACCCGCGCCTTCAGCGACGCGGGCATCCTGGTGCATGCCTACCTGATGTACGGCTTTCCCACCCAGACGGTGCAGGACACCGTGGATGCGCTGGAGTTCGTGCGCCAACTCTTTGCCAACGGCTGCATCCAGAGTGGATTTTTTCACCGTTTCGCCTGCACCGTGCACTCGCCCGTGGGCAAAGCACCTGAAGAGTTCGGCATCACCCTGGTGCCCCTGCCGCCGGTGAGCTTTGCCAAGAACGACATCGGCTTTCACGACCCCACCGGCGTGGACCACGACGCCCTGGGCGCCGTGCTCAAAAAAGCCATCTACAACTACATGCACGGCATCGGGCTGGAGGAAGATGTGCGCAGCTGGTTCCCGTTCAAGGTGCCCAAGACCACGGTGGCGCGCCACCGCATCGCGCGGGCGCTGGAACAGCGCTGGTAGGTGCCTGCGGGCGCGGCGGGGGTGCGGGTTAATAGTTAAAACATATTCACTCAATGCAATCAATTGATTGGATTGATTCGCTGAATTTCCCCATACTTCGTCCTGTATTCACCTCCAACCAAGAAAGGTAAGCAACCATGTCCCTGATCAACACCCAAGTCCAGCCCTTCAAGACCCAGGCTTTCCACAACGGCAAGTTCATCGAAGTGACCGAACAGTCGCTCAAGGGCAAGTGGTCCGTGGTGATCTTCATGCCCGCCGCCTTCACCTTCAACTGCCCGACCGAGGTGGAAGACGCCGCCGAGCACTACGCCGAATTCCAGAAGGCCGGCACCGAGGTGTACATCGTCACCACCGACACGCACTTCTCGCACAAGGTCTGGCACGAAACCTCCCCCGCCGTGGGCAAGGCCAAGTTCCCGCTGGTGGGCGACCCCACGCACCAGCTGACCAACGCTTTTGACGTGCATATCGCCGAAGAAGGCCTGGCACTGCGCGGCACCTTCATCATCAACCCCGATGGCGTCATCAAGACCATGGAAGTGCATTCCAACGAAATCGCCCGCGATGTGAAGGAAACCCTGCGCAAGCTCAAGGCAGCCCAGTACACCGCAGCGCATCCTGGCGAAGTGTGCCCCGCCAAGTGGAACGAAGGCGCCAAGACCATAGCCCCGTCGCTCGACCTGGTCGGCAAGATCTAAGCGGAACGCCACCCCCGTCAGTGCTACTGACTGAAGACGCCCGGGTGCCTGGCGCCCGGGCTTTTTTACGCCCATAAATCGAAAACTCAGGAGTTTTGCCATGCTCGACGACACCCTCAAAACCCAGTTGAAAGCCTACCTGGAACGCCTGCAGCGCCCGGTGGAACTGGTGGCCACGCTGGACGACAGCGCCACGTCGAACGAGCTGCGCGAGCTGCTGGAAGACATCCGCGCCCAGTCGGACAAGATCACCGTGGTCGAGAAGAACGACCCGGGCGTGCGCAAGCCCTCGTTCCTCATCACCAACCCCGGCGTGGACACCGGCGTGCGCTTCGCTGGCGTGCCCCTGGGCCATGAATTCACCTCCCTCGTGCTGGCGCTGCTGCATGTGGGCGGCCACCCCTCCAAGGAGGCGGCCGACCTGCTGGAGCAGATCAAGGGCCTGGACGGCGACTACCACTTCGAGACGTATTACTCCCTGAGCTGCCACAACTGCCCCGATGTGGTGCAGGCGCTCAATCTGATGAGTGCGCTCAACCCGCGCATCACGCACACCGCCATTGATGGCGGCGTGTTCCAGAGCGAAATCGAGGCGCGCGAAATCATGGGCGTGCCCACCGTGTTCCTGAACGGCGAGCGCTTCGCGCAGGGCCGCATGGAGCTGGCTGAAATCGTCGGAAAGATCGACAAGGGCGCTGCTGCCAAGGACGCGGCCAAGCTCAATGCCAAAGAGGCGTTTGATGTGCTCATCGTCGGCGGGGGCCCCGCTGGCGCCGCCGCTGCCGTGTATGCGGCGCGCAAGGGCATCCGCACCGGCGTGGCTGCTGAGCGCTTTGGCGGCCAGGTGCTCGACACCGTGGACATCGAGAACTACATCTCCATCCAGAAGACCGAAGGCCCGCAGTTCGCCGCCGCGCTGGAGCGCCATGTGCGCGACTACGAGGTGGACATCATGAACCTGCAGCGCGCCAAGCAGCTTACGCCCGCCACCACCGAGGGCGGCCTGATCGAGGTGGAGCTGGAAAGCGGCGCCACGCTGCGCAGCCGCTCCGTGATCCTGTCCACCGGCGCGCGCTGGCGCAACATGAACGTGCCCGGCGAGGAGCAGTACCGCACCAAGGGCGTGACCTACTGCCCGCACTGCGACGGCCCCCTGTTCAAGGGCAAGCGCGTGGCGGTGATCGGCGGCGGCAACTCGGGCATCGAGGCCGCCATCGACCTGGCGGGCGTGGTGGCGCATGTCACCGTGCTCGAATTCGCCCCCGAACTGAAGGCCGATGCCGTGCTGCAGCGCAAGCTGCACAGCCTGCCGAACGTTCAGGTCATCCTCAACGCCCAGACGACCGAGGTCAACGGCGACGGCCACAAGGTCACCGGCATCACCTACAAGGACCGCACCAACGACGCAGTGAAGCAGATTGCGCTCGAAGGCATCTTCGTGCAGATCGGCCTGCTGCCCAACACCGACTGGCTCAAAGGCACGGTGGAACTGAGCCGGTTCGGCGAGATCATGGTGGACGCCAAAGGCCACACCAGCGTGCCCGGCGTGTTTGCCGCCGGCGACTGCACCACGGTGCCCTACAAGCAGATCATCATCGCCGCAGGCGCGGGTGCCACGGCTGCGCTGAGCGCGTTCGACCACCTGATCCGGGCCAGCGCACCGGCTTGAGTTTCAAGAAAAAATGGGCTCTGGTGCTTATGCAGTAAGCCCCAGCGGCTATCAAAATAAAAGCGGTGGGACTGTGGAGAGCAGTGCCGCCGTTTTTGTTTTGTGCGCGGGTGAAGACGGCTTTCGGCCAGACGAGCAGTCGGTGGCGGCTAGCGAGAGCCGACGCTCGACGGCGGAGTTAGGCCGCACTTTTAGTAACTTGCCAGTAGTGCTTTGCCCCGGCTGGAAGCTGCGACAGCACCTCTTCGAAGGCTTCTTGGTCTACATGACGACGTAGCGCTGCGGAGACTGCAGAGATTGCGTTGGGCGGGGAGAAGTTGTGCTCCCGGCGAACGGCCCGAACTTCTTCTGGGAGCTTGGCGTCCGAAGCGAATTCGAGTACGGGTCCGTCAGGGTCCCAGTCTTCTACGAATATCGCTCGGATCACGGGCGGCAGGATAGCTGCGAACCGAAGCGCTTGGTGGAGGGTGAGCCTCTTGCGAAAGGTGTGGAGGACGCCCACAACCATGTTCCATGCCATGTTTGTCGTGGTCAGGCCAGCATAGTCCCGTGCGTCAGCCATGAATCGGTCAAACTCAAGCGACGCGTTCTGGTACTCGAAGGGCAGGGGCATACGCGCGTGCAGCCTAACGAATGAAAGGGACTTCCCCGTCCTGAGTGATCCGCACAGCTGCGAAGTACGGCATCAAAGTGCCGCGATGGGAAATTCGATCTCTCATCAATTCACTCGTTTTTGGAAGGGGAAGTCCATGTCTGCCATTGTCACCATCGGTATCGATCTCGCCAAGAACGTCTTTGCTGTTCATGGCGTTGATGTCACAGGCAAGCCAGCGCTGGTGTGCCCCAGTGTGCCGCGTGCCAAGCTGCTCGAACTCATCGCGACATTGCCGCCGTGCCTCATCGGCATGGAGGCCTGCTCCGGCGGCCACCATTGGCGCGTGAGTTCCAGAAGTTCGGCCACACCGTGCGCCTGATGGCGCCCAAGTTCGTGGTGCCCTATCGGTTGTCTGGCAAGCGAGGCAAGAACGATGCTGCCGATGCAGCGGCCATCTGCGAGGCCGTCGCCCGTCCCAACATGCGCTTTGTGCCCGTCAAGAGTTTGGAGCAACAGAGCCAGCTTATGGTGCACCGCGCCCGCCAGGGGTTTGTAGAGCAACGCACCTCCACGTTCAATCGCATTCGCGGCCTGCTGACCGAATTTGGCATCGTGCTGCCCCTGAAGGCGGCCGTAGTGCGCCGAGAGGCCATGTTGCATCTGGAAGATCTTCCCGGTTGGGCCAATACCGTCATCGGCGATTTGCTCAGCGAGGTCACGCGGCTGGATGAGCGCATTGCCCAATACGACCAGCATATTGCCGCGCTGGCGCAGCACAGCACCGAGATCAAGCAGTTGATGCAGTTGCCGGGCGTGGGACCAACAACGGCGACCGCTTTGTTGAGCACCATTGGCCATGGACGGGATTTCAAATGCGGTCGTCAGCTCAGCGCCTGGTTGGGTTTGGTCCCAGGGCAATGCAGCTCGGGCGGTAAGTCGCGTCTGGGGCACATCACCAAGGCCGGCGACCCTTACTTGCGCTCTTTGCTGGTACTCGGAGCACGGTCGGTGCTCCAGATGGCCAAGAACCGAACGGACCCGGTCAGTCGCTGGGCCTGTGCGTTGGCCGAGCGCCGGGGATACTGGCGTGCGGTGGTGGCGATTGCCGCAAAGAATGCCCGTATGTGCTGGGCTGTGCTGAACCGGGGTGAGGCGTTTCGCTTGTCTGTCTGAGGAAACTTCCCCCGTGTGAAAGCCAGCGTTGATGAGCAAAGGTTGGGACCTGCGCGGGGTGTAGCCTAATACATTAAAGAGGCGCAAATCTGCGTCCTCGGCTAACGAATGGGTGCCTCGCGTGCGTCTTTCATCAGGGTCCGCAGGCCGCAGACGGCTTGCATCAATGACCGTTTGTAGTTTCGCTGTCTGCACTCTTTGCATTCAGGCTCAGCGTTGTCTCGGGTACGGTGGTCGCTGGAAGAAGTGAAGTCAGATTCCGCAATCAATCGCTGCACGATTCATTGCGGTGGATATTCGTTTGACTTTTTGGGGGAAGCCCTTGTAGCGACGTATCTCGCAGAATCTGCGGGATAAACTGGACGATGCGGGATATTCTGGACACTGCTTCCTGTTGACGCCGACCGAAAACTGAGCCACTTTTTGGTGTGATGCCGACCTAAAACTGAGCCAGGTGTTTTACCTACCCTGCTGTTTTGTGCAG
>MESL01000016.1 GCA_001770955.1 Burkholderiales bacterium RIFCSPLOWO2_12_FULL_65_40
GACGATGGACACCATTCACACGCGCACGAAGTCATGCCAAAGGGTAGCCACAGCCATTGGCACGTGCACGAACCGACGACACACGTCCACGCGCACGCTCCCGACGCGCATCATCAGCACCGGCATTGACGCACTCCAACTGCGCACCCTGGAAACCATAGACGGGTCACCAGTAGCCCGGCGGAAGCTACTCCACCAGAGCGCACTGCACGGGCGTGGCACCCAGCAGCCGCACGCAGGCCTGCGGGTCGATCTGCACCAGAAAGCCGCGACGCCCACCGTTGATGGCGATGCGCGGCAGTTGCAGGATGCTTTCCTCGATGTAGACCGGCATGTCGCGGCGCGTGCCGAACGGCGAGGTGCCGCCCACCAGGTAGCCGCTGTGCCGGTTGGCCACCTCGGGCGTGCACGGCTCGACCGACTTGGCGCCGATCTGGCGCGCCAGGTTCTTGGTCGAGACCTTGCGGTCGCCGTGCATGAGCACGATGAGCGGCTTGGCATCCTGGTCCTGCATCACCAGGGTCTTGACCACATGGTGTTCGTCCAGCCCGAGCTGGCGCGCCGACTCGGCCGTGCCGCCGTGCTCCACGTACTCGTAGGGGTGGCCGGTGAACTCCACCTTGTGCGCCTTGAGCATCTGCGTGGCCGGGGTTTCGCTCACATGCGCAGTCTTGCCTTCTTTTTTGGCCATATTACTATGATTTTTATAGCTATTAGCGCTTTACCAATAAGCGCTTGAGGCCTATTTTGCCTTAAATAGCATTCAAAGTGCCGGGTCTCCCAGCTCCCAGCGGACGGCGTCGATCTGCGCCAACAATTCGGGCGCAAGCTGCGTGCCCCAGGCGTCCAGGTTCTCGTCGAGCTGCGCCAGCGAGGTCACGCCGATGATGGTGCTGGCCACCTGCCACTTGGTGTAACAGAACGCCAGCGCCATCTGCGTGGGCGTGAGGCCATGGTCGCGCGCGAGCTGGTTGTAGCGGCGTGCGGCGGCCAGCGCCTCGGGCCTACCCCAGCGCTGCTTGCGCACCGACTCGTAACGCGCCATGCGCGCGCCCTGAGGTGCGTCCGGGCCCGTGGTGCCACTCTGGTCGAACTTGCCCGTCAGCAAGCCAAAGGCCAGCGGCGAATAGGCCAGCAGCGACACGCCCAGGCGGTGGCAGGTTTCGTCGAGCGCGTTCTCCCAGGTGCGGTTGAGCAGACAGTAAGGGTTCTGCACCGAGGCCACGCGCGGCAGGCCGTGCTGCTCGGCCAGGCGCACGAATTCGTGCACGCCGTAGGGCGTTTCGTTCGACAGCCCGATGGCGCGCACCTTGCCCGCCTTCACCAGGCCCGCCAGCGCCTCCAGTTGCTCCTGGATCGGCGTTTGCGAAGTCTCCTTGGATGGGTCGTAGTACTTGATGCCAAAGGCCGGTACATGGCGCTCGGGCCAGTGGATCTGGTAGAGGTCGATCACATCGGTCTGCAGGCGGCGCAGGCTCCCTTCGCACGAAGCCACGATATCGGCCGCCGTCATCCCCTTGCCCTCCCGAATCCACGGCATGCCGCGCGAAGGGCCGGCCACCTTGGTGGCCAGCACCACCTTGTCGCGCACGCCGGGGTTGCGGGCGAACCAGTTTCCGAGGATGGTCTCGGTGGCGCCACAGGTTTCGGCCCGCGCGGGCACGGCGTACATCTCGGCCGTGTCGAGGAAGTTGACGCCGCGCTCCAGGGCTCGGTCGAGGATGGCGTGGGCCTCCGGTTCGCCCACCTGTTCCCCGAAAGTCATGGTGCCCAGGCAGATGGGGGTGACATGCAGGCTGCTGCGGCCCAGCTCGATGGTTTTCATGCGTTCTCCGTGGTCAGTTCCGGGCCAGTGTACGGGGGCAAGCCACGCGCTGCTGTCCCCTGCGCCTTGTCCGAGGCCGCCGCCGGGGATGTCCCGCGCTTGACATGAGCCAAGCGGTCGCTTGGTAATATTGCAGCCATGTACGCCACCCGCCAAACCTCGCGCAGCGAACTCGTTGCCATCCGCCAGCTGAACTACCACGTGCGCCTGTGGGGGCCTGAAACCTCCCCCTTGCCGCCGCTGGTGCTGGTGCACGGCTGGATGGACGTGGCCGCGTCGTACCAGTTTGTCGTCGACGCCTTCGGCGAAGACTTCATCCGGGGCCGCCGCATCATCGCGCCCGACTGGCGGGGCTTTGGCCTCACGGCGCCGCCCGTGCCCACCGACCACTACTTCTTCCCCGACTACCTGGCCGACCTCGACCAGCTGCTCGACCACTACGCGCCCGGCACGCCGGTGGACCTGGTGGGCCACAGCATGGGCGGCAACGTGGTCATGTTCTATGCCGGAGCCCGGCCCGAGCGCATCCGCCGCCTCGTCAACCTCGAAGGCTTCGGCATGCCGGCCAGCAAGCCGGCCAAGGCCCCCGGGCGCTATGCCCAGTGGATGGACGAGCTCAAGGCCCTGCAGCGCGGCGAGATGGCCCTCAAGACCTACGACAGCGTGGACGGCGTGGCCCGGCGGCTGATGAAGACCAACCCGCGCCTATCGCAGGACAAGGCCGACTGGCTGGCACAGCACTGGGCCCGCCCCAACGCCCAGGGACAGTGGGAGATCCTGGGCGATGCGGCGCACAAGATCGTCAACGCACAGCTGTTCCGTCTGGACGAAGTGCTGGCGCTCTATGCCGCCATCACCGCACCCACGCTGGCCGTGGAGGCGAGCGACGACAGCCTCGGGCTGTGGTGGAAAGGCCGCTACACGCTGGACGAGTACCACGAGCGCCTGAAGGCCGTGCCCGATTGCCGCACTGCCGTCGTGCAGGACGCGGGCCACATGCTGCACCACGACCAGCCGCAGGCCGTGGCCGCATTGATCGAATCCTTTCTGGCGTGACCGAAGCAGCAGACGCCATGGGCAGCTTCTTGCACCGCGAACAACGGCACCCGCATGCCAACCCGCCCGGCCCATTGCGAGGCCCGGGCCTCGCATCGCTGCAGAAAGCGCCTTGAGACGGACAGCGTGGCCAGAACGCAGGCTGGCGCCGCACCCTCGGGCAGTCGCCATCCCCGATCTGTAAGGAAAATTGGCTGTAGTGACGGCGGTGGACAAGGTCAGGGGGTTGGCAGCAACACCGTTCGTGCCGTTCGGCCAGGGCCGGTGCTCTCGGTGGTCTGCTCGATAGCGCACAGGCGCTTACCGACGCCCCTCGCCAGGAACGGCATACTGGGGGATGCGCGCAGCCTCACACCATGCACCCCCCTCCGCCTCGCCCGGCGCCACGCGCGTCGTGGGTTTGGGCGCCTCGGCGGGCGGCCTGGCCGCGCTGGAAAAATTCATTGGCCAGGTGCCCGCAGTCAGCGGTTTAGCGTATGTGGTCGTGCAGCACATGGACCCGAAGCACGAGGCCCTGCTCAGCACCCTGCTGCAGCGCGTCACTGCCATGCCGGTGCGCGAGGTGACTGACGCCATGGCCGTGCAGCCCGATGCCGTGTACGTGATCCCGCCGGGCTGCGAACTGACCGTGGTGGGGGGGCACCTGCGTCTGGGCGCCGCGCGCCAGCCCCGGGGCCGGCGGCTCCCCATCGATGTGCTGTTCCGTTCGCTGGCGCGCGACCAGGGGCCGCAAGCCATCGGGGTGGTGCTCTCCGGCATGGGCGCGGACGGCACGCTCGGGCTCCAGGAGATCAAGCGCCGGGGCGGCCTGACGCTGGCGCAGCAGCCCGACTCCGCCCAGTTTGATTCCATGCCCCAAAGCGCCATCGCCTCGGGCTGCGTCGATATCGTTGCGCTGCCCGAGGAGATGCCCGCCCACATCGCCCGCGCGGCAGCACGCGAAGCAGCTCCCCCGGAGCCGCAGCGCCCGGACGAAGGGCAAACCGATGCACTGGGCGCCATACTGCTCCTGCTGCGCAACCACTGCAAACACGACCTGTCGCTCTACAAGGTCAGCACCCTGCAGCGGCGCATCGAGCGGCGCCTGGCAGTGCACAGGCTCGACTCCCTGCCGGCGTACGCCGCATTCCTGCAGAACAACCCGCAAGAGCTGGACCTGCTGTTCGCCGAGATGCTGATCGGTGTGACCCAGTTCTTTCGGGACCCGAAGGTGTGGCTCGACCTGAAGGAGACTGTGTTGCCGCAATGGCTGGCGCAGCACACCGGCGATGCCCCTCTGCGCGCCTGGATCGTGGGTTGCTCGACCGGTGAAGAGGCCTATTCGCTGGCCATGGTGTTCCGCGAATGCGTGGACGCACAGCCTCAAACCCCCACCCCCACGCTGCAGATTTTTGCCACCGATCTCAGTGCAGATGCCATTGCCGTGGCCCGCAAAGGTCTGTACCCCGCAAAAATAGCGCAGGACATGGCACCAGAGCGTCTGGTGCGCTTTTTCCACGCGCACGCGGGCGGCCTGCTGATCGACCAGACCCTGCGCGACATGGTGCTGTTCGCCCAGCACGACGTCATCCTCGACCCGCCCTTTACCCGCCTGGACCTGCTGGCCTGCCGCAACGTGCTGATCTATTTCAACACCGTGCTGCAGCAGCGCCTGATGCCGCTCTTTCACTACAGTCTGCGCCCCGGTGGCGTACTGTTGCTAGGAGGGTCCGAAACCGTCGGGCGTTCGCAGTCACTGTTCACGCCACTGAGCCCCAAGTCCCGGCTGTACCGGCGCACCGACCACGCCCTGAACGCCGGCGCTGTCGATTTTCCCGTCAACCGCCACCGGGCGACCCACAAGACAGAGCAGGAGCCCCACGTGTCGCCACCATTCCCCCACACCGCCAACCTCCAGAGCCTGGCCGACCAGGTGCTGCTGCAGACGTTTTCTCCGCCCGCCGTGCTGGTGAACGAAGCCGGTGACATCCTCTACATCAGTGGCCGCACCGGCCGCTACCTCGAACCTGCCGCCGGCAAGGCCAACTGGAACATCCACGTGATGGCGCGCCCGGGCCTGCGCACCCAGCTGGCCGTTGCCCTGCGCCAGGCCTTCCGGGACAAAGCGGCGGTGGAACTGAGCGGGCTCCAGATCGAAGAAGACGCGCCGCGCACACTCAACGTGACCGTGCAGGCAGTGCTCGAACCCAAGGCCCTGCAAGGCATGGTGATGGTGGTGTTTCGCGAGGTGCCCGCGCCCCGGGCATCGCGAGCGAAAAAAGGCCAGGCGCAGGCACCGCTGGACGACAGCTTGCGCCAGGAACTGGAGCGAGCGCATGAGGAAATTTCCGCGCTGCGCAAGGAAATGCTGGCCTCCAAGGAGGAACTGCAGGCCACCAACGAAGCCCTGCAGTCGGCCAATGAAGAGCTGCAGTCGGCCAACGAGGAGCTGACCACCTCCAAGGAAGAAGCGCAGTCGATGAACGAGGAGCTGCAGACCATCAACAGCGAACTGCAAACCAAGCTCGACGATCTCGCACTGGCCCAGAGCGACATGCAGAACCTGCTCAACAGCACGGACATCGCCACACTGTTCCTGGACAACGACCTGAACGTGCGCCGATTCACGGAAGAAGCCACCGGCATTTTTCACTTGCGCGAAGGCGACATCGGGCGCCCCTTGAGCGACCTGGCCAGCACGCTCATCTACCCGCAACTGCACAGCGACGCCAAGGAAACCCTGCGCACGCTCACCCCCGGCCTGCAGCAGATTGCGACCACCGACGGGCGCTGGTTTTCGGTGCGCATCATGCCGTACCGCACCCTGACCAACATGATCCAGGGCGTGGTGCTGACCTTGGTGGAAATCACGGTGGCCAAGGAACTGGAGTTTCGCCTGCGCGAGGGCTATAGTCCCCAGTAGGCGGTACCGTACCGCCGAGAAGGTGACATGGCCATCCAACCCCCCGAACCGAACAGCCCCACCCACCTGCGCACCCAAGCCCAGTCGCGTCTGGGCCGATCCACCGATCTGAGCGAAACCAGTGCCAGCGCCTCCGGGGCCTTGAGCGCGCTCTACGAACTGGCGCTGTCGCCCAAGACAGCCCCCGATGCACTCGCGCTGCTGCATGAACTGCAGGTGCACCAGGTCGAACTGGACCTGCAGGCCGAGGAGCTGCGCTCGGCAACGGCCCAGCTGGAGGCCAAGCTTGCGCGCCAGATGCAGCGCTACGACAACGCCCCGGCCAGCCAGTTGGTCCTGGATCCCCAGGCGACTGTAGTGGACATCAACCTGACGGGCGCGCAGCAACTGGGGGCCGAGCGCGATCTGGTGCGGGGTCAAAGGCTCGACCGCTTCCTGGCACCGCAAAGCGCCACAGCGCTGCACACCTTGCTCGCCCACGCCGGACAAGCCCCTGCATCGTGCGAGCTGACCCTGCTGGCGCACGTCGGAAGGGATGGAAAAACACGCACGGTATGCGCATCGGCGCGGATCGATCCTGCCGGCCAGGGCCTGTTGCTGGCTTTTCTGGACATGCCTGCACGCTGAAGGCGGACGTTCGAGTCACCTGACTCGCCGGCCCGAAAAGCGGCGCTGCGCTGCGCATGAGAAAATCACGGGTTATCTACAGAACACCCAGGACAAGACCATGGAAGCAGAACGCATCAACCTTATCGGCAACACCCTCTCTGACCTGGCCGTGCGCACGCAAGAGTTACGGAGGTATCTTTGACTTCGATGCCAAATACGAGCGCCTGCGCACGGTAAACGCTTCTCTGGAAGACCCCTCGGTCTGGAACGATCCGAAGAAGGCCCAGGAGCTGGGCAAGGAACAGAAGTCGCTCAACGCCGTCGTGCTGACGCTGGACAAGCTCACGCGCGACCTGGCCGACAACGCCGAATTGTTCGAGATGAGCAAGGAAGACGGCGATGAAGCCGGCCTGCTGACCATCGAGGCCGAGACCGAGAAGCTGCGCCCGATGGTGGAGGAACTCGAATTTCGCCGCATGTTCCGCAACGAGGCCGATCCGCTCAACTGCTTTGTCGACATCCAGGCCGGCGCCGGTGGCACCGAGGCCTGCGACTGGGCCAGCATGCTGCTGCGCCAGTACCTCAAGTACTGCGAGCGCAAGGGCTTCAAGGCCACGGTGGAAGAAGAAACCCCGGGCGACGTGGCCGGCCTCAAGAGCGCCACGATCCACATCGAGGGTGAATATGCCTACGGCCTGCTGCGCACCGAGACCGGCGTGCACCGCCTTGTGCGCAAGTCGCCTTTTGACAGCTCGGGCGGCCGCCACACGAGCTTCGCCTCGCTGTTCGTCTACCCCGAGATCGATGACTCGATCGAGATCAACATCAACCCGTCCGACGTGCGCACCGACACCTACCGCGCCTCCGGCGCGGGCGGCCAGCACATCAACAAGACCGACTCGGCCGTGCGCCTGACGCACATCCCCACCGGCATCGTGGTGCAGTGCCAGGACGGCCGCAGCCAGCACGGCAACCGCGACATCGCCTGGCAGCGCCTGCGCTCCAAACTCTACGACCACGAGATGCGCAAGCGCCAGGAAGAAGCGCAGAAGCTGGAAGACACCAAGACCGATGTCGGCTGGGGCCACCAGATCCGCTCTTACGTGCTGGACAACAGCCGCATCAAGGATCTGCGCACCAACGTCGAAATCTCCGCCACGCAAAAAGTGCTGGACGGCGACCTCGACGCATTCATCGAAGCCTCGCTCAAGCAGGGCATTTAAGGAAAACCCATGCCATCAATGCGTGACGGGCAGGCCCAGGCCACCGCCATCCTCCGTGCCGACTACCAGGCCCCCGCCTGGTGGATCGACACCGTGGACCTGGCGTTCGATCTGGACCCCGCCAAGACCCGGGTGCTCAACAAGATGCGCGTGCGCCGCAACAGCGCCGTGCCCGCCCAGCCGCTGCGCCTGCACGGCGAGGAGCTGAACCTCTCGCGCGTGCTGGTCAACGGCGCGGGCACCTCGTTCAAGATGGACGGCGACCAGCTCGTGCTGGAGAACCTGCCCGAAGGCTTTGACGCCTTCGACCTGGAGATCTTCACCACCTGCCAGCCGGCCAAGAACACCCAGCTCATGGGCCTGTACGTCAGCCAGGGCACGTTTTTCACGCAGTGCGAGGCCGAGGGCTTCCGGCGCATCACCTACTTCCTCGACCGGCCCGACGTGATGGCCAGCTACACCGTGGTGCTGCGGGCCGACAAGGCGGCGTACCCGGTGCTGCTGTCCAACGGCAACCTGGTCGAGCAAGGCGATCTGGAAGGCGGCCGCCACTTTGCCAAATGGGGTGATCCGCACAAGAAGCCGAGCTACCTGTTCGCCCTGGTGGCGGGCAAGCTGGTGGCGCGCCAGCAGCGCATCGTGTCGCGCGCGGGCAAGGAGCACCTGCTGGAGGTGTATGTGCGCCCCGGCGACCTGGGCAAGACAGAGCACGCCATGAACTCGCTCATGGCCAGCGTGGCCTGGGACGAGGCACGCTTCGGCCTGCCGCTCGACCTGGAGCGCTTCATGATCGTCGCCACCAGCGACTTCAACATGGGTGCGATGGAGAACAAGGGCCTGAACATCTTCAACACGAAGTACGTTCTGGCCAGCGAGGCCACGGCCACCGACACCGACTTCGCCAACATCGAGAGCGTGGTCGGCCACGAGTACTTCCACAACTGGACGGGCAACCGCGTCACCTGCCGCGACTGGTTCCAGCTCAGCCTGAAGGAAGGCCTGACGGTTTTTCGCGACCAGGAATTCAGCATGGACCTGGCGGGCAGCCCCTCGGCGCGCGCCGTCAAGCGCATCGAGGACGTGCGCGTGCTGCGCACCGCGCAGTTCCCCGAAGATGCCGGCCCCATGGCCCACCCGGTACGGCCCGACAGCTACATCGAGATCAACAACTTCTACACCGTCACCATCTATGAGAAGGGTGCCGAAGTCGTGCGCATGATGCACACCCTGGTCGGCCGCGACGGTTTTGCCCGGGGCATGAAGCTCTACTTCGAGCGCCACGACGGCCAGGCCGTGACCTGTGACGACTTCGCACAGGCCATCGCGGACGCCAATCCGGGCAGCGAGCTGTCCCAGCGCCTGGAGGCCTTCAAACGATGGTACAGCCAGGCAGGCACGCCGCATGTCCGCGCGACAGGCCGGTACGACGCACAGGCACGCAGCTACACGCTCACGTTCACCCAGAGCTGCGCCGCCACGCCGGGGCAGCCGGTCAAGGCACCTTTCGTCATCCCCGTGGAGCTGGGCCTGCTCGCGCAGGACGGTAGCGCCTTGCCCTTGCAGCTCGACGGCGAATCCACCGCCGGCGCCACCACGCGCACCGTGGTGCTGGCGGACTCCAGCCTGCAACTCACCTTCGTGAATGTGGACAGCGCGCCCGTGCCCTCACTGCTGCGTGGTTTCAGCGCCCCCGTGGTGCTGGACCATGACTACAGCGATGCAGACCTGCTGACTCTGCTGGCGCACGACAGCGACGCCTTCAACCGCTGGGAGGCCGGCCAGCGCCTGGCCCTGCGAATTGCTATTAATACAATAGCTGACAGCGCAATAATGGTGGGCACCAAGGGCGAAATTGACCAAAAAATTCTGCCCGAGAGCTTCATCCAGGCCATGCGCGGCGTGCTGCGCCACCCCCAGCTCGACGCGGCCTTCAAGGAACTGGCGCTCTCATTGCCGTCCGAGACCTACCTCGCCGAGCAGCTCGACGTGGTGGACCCCCAGCGGGTGCACGCCGTGCGTGAAGCCATGCGCCTGCAGCTCGCCCTGGCGCTGCAGGACGACTGGCAATGGGCTTACGAGCAGCACCAGCAGACGGGCGCTTATCGGCCCGACGCCACCTCGGCCGGGCGCCGCGCCCTCACCGGCATGGCGCTGTCCATGCTGTGCCTGGCAGCGCAGCATACGGGCGATGCAGTATGGCCTGGCAAGACGCTGCAGCGCTTCAAGGATGCGGGCAACATGACCGACCGCTTCAACGCGCTCGCGGCGCTGGTCGGCAGCGGCCACGCGCTGGCCGCACCGGCACTGGCACGCTTCCACCAGCTTTTCAAGGACGAGCCACTCGTCATCGACAAGTGGTTCGCACTGCAGGCCGGTGCCAGCGACCGTGGCGGCCATGTGCTGCCCATCGTGCGCCAGCTCCTGCAACACCCCGACTTCAGCCTCAAGAACCCCAACCGCGCGCGCAGCGTCATCTTCAGCTACTGCAGCGCCAACCCCGGCGCCTTCCATCGGCCGGACGCCGCAGGCTACGTGTTCTGGAGCGAGCGCGTCATCGAACTCGACGCCATCAACCCGCAGGTGGCCGCACGCCTGGCACGCGCCATGGACCGCTGGAAGAAGCTGGCCGAGCCCTGGCGCACCGCCGCGCGCGAGGCCATCGCCCGTGTGGCGGCTCGCGAGGGCTTGAGCAACGATGTGCGCGAGGTCGTCACCCGCGCTCTGGCCGACGAATAAGGAGAACGAACCCATGGCAAAACGAATCAGTCTGACCCGCTACCTGGTGGAACAGCAGCGCGTGGATGGCCTCATCCCCGGACAACTGCGCCTGCTGCTGGAAGTGGTGGCCCGCGCCTGCAAAAGCATCAGTCATGCCGTCAACAAGGGGGCACTGGGCGGTGTGCTCGGCAGCGCCGACAGCGAGAACGTGCAGGGCGAGATGCAGAAAAAGCTCGACATCATCGCCAACGAGGTGCTGATCGAGGCCAACGAATGGGGCGGCCACCTGGCTGGCATGGCCTCGGAAGAAATGGACGGCATCTACGTCGTGCCCAACCGCTACCCGCAAGGTGAATACCTGCTGCTGTTCGACCCCCTCGATGGTTCATCCAATATCGACGTGAACGTCAGCATCGGCACCATCTTCAGCGTGCTCAAGATGCCCGAAGACGACCGTGGTGTGGACGCGGGCGACTTTCTGCAAAAGGGCAGCCAGCAGGTGGCCGCCGGCTACTGCGTCTATGGCCCGCAAACCACACTGGTGCTGACCGTGGGCGACGGCGTGGCCATGTTCACGCTCGACCGTGAGCAAGGCTCGTTCGTGCTCACGCAGGAAAATGTCCGCATCCCTGCGGACACGAAAGAGTTTGCCATCAACATGAGCAACATGCGCCACTGGGACGAGCCGGTCAAGCGCTACATCGACGAATGCCTGCAGGGCAAGGAAGGCCCGCGCGGCAAGGACTTCAACATGCGCTGGATCGCCAGCATGGTGGCCGACGTGCACCGCATCATGACGCGCGGCGGCATCTTCATGTACCCCTGGGACAAGCGCGAACCCAACAAACCCGGCAAGCTGCGCCTGCTGTACGAGGCCAACCCCATGGGCTGGCTCGTGGAGCAGGCAGGAGGCGCCGCCACCAACGGCCGCCAGCGCATCCTCGACATCCAGCCCACCCAGTTGCATGAACGCGTCAGCGTGATCCTCGGCTCAAAAAATGAGGTGGACCGCGTGACAAGCTATCATTCCACGCTATAATTTGAGGCTTAGGCCGGTGTAGCTCAGTCGGTAGAGCAGCTCATTCGTAATGAGAAGGTCGGGTGTTCGATTCATCTCTCCGGCACCAAATGAAAACCCCTGTATCGCAAGGTGCAGGGGTTTTTTCATGTAGTCAGAATGTGCCCGCGAGGACATTATCCAAGCGCGAGGCTGCAACCTGCCAGCCTTCCGGCGTCACGTGGGCATAGCGTTCCACCATTTCCCGCGTCTTCCAACCGCCCAACCGCTGCAACTTGTGGGTGGGCGTTCCCGCCTGCCGGTGCCATGTTGCAAAGGTGTGCCGCAAGTCATACCACCGGAAATCCTCAATACCCGCACGCTTGAGCGCCGCCCACCATGCCTTGGCAATGACCTGCACGATGGGCTTGCCTTCATAGGTGACAACGTGTGTCGGGTGAGAAAGACTGAATTGGTTGGTTGATGCGTCAAACCCAGCGCAAGGAATCCGGGAGCCAAGTGGCCGTCGCCTGGCTGTTGGTGGCAGCCACCTGCGTGGGAGGCCACAGCAGGTCGTCCAGCAGAGCGACAGTGTCACCCAGACTGGCTGCTTCGATTCGGTTCTTGTTCAAAAAGGCCTGCCACTGACGCAGCTTGGCGGCGTCTTCGCTGAACTCCTTGGTCAGGGCCATGGGGCGCTCTGTGGGCAGCGCCGTCGTTCGGCGGGCAAAAGTGGCGGCAATGGCTACGGCCAGCGTGGCGCCATCCAGTTCCGTGCGCTGTGCAATCACCGCGAGATCGAAGAAATCCTTCATGCGGCTGTTTGTCCGCCCCAGCATCACCATGGCCTGGTACTTCTCGGCAATCACGGTGTAGCCCGGATTGTTGACGCCGACCGAAAACTGAGCCACTTTTTGGTGTGATGCCGACCTAAAACTGAGCCAGGTGTTTTACCTACCCTGCTGTTTTGTGCAGCAA
>MESL01000017.1:0-7256 GCA_001770955.1 Burkholderiales bacterium RIFCSPLOWO2_12_FULL_65_40
TGTACGAGAACCGCCACTACACCTGCGGTCTGTGCAACCCGCCAGCGCGCGCGGGCAAGAGCAAGGCGGCTGGGTCGCTGATGCTGCACTGAGCATAAACTTCAAGCAAAAATAGGCTCTGGCGCTTGTGCAACAAGCGCCATTAGCTATTTATTTAATAGCAAATAAAGCCAGCGGCAACAGACTGCGCGCACTCTCGAAGCGGCGCAGCTCGCCCGTGAGCGGGTCGGTGAACTCCAGGCTTTGCGCCAGCAGTTGCAGCGGGCGCGAAAAATCGCCTTCCGGCGGGTCGTTCACCTCGGGGTAAAAGGCATCGTTGCGCAGCGGCAGGCCCAGGGCCGCCATGTGCACGCGCAACTGGTGGCGCTTGCCTGTGATGGGCGAGAGACGGTAGCGCGCCCAGGCGCCAGCCACCTCCCGCAGTTCCATATGCGTCCAGGCATTGGGTTCGCCCGGCACCTCGTGCATGCGGAAGAACTGCGGGCTCTCCTCCAGGCGGCTGCGGTGTTCGCGCGGGAACAGCACATCGCCCCGCCACGGCGCCACGGCCTCGTAGTGCTTCGTGATCTGGCGGTCGCGAAACAAGCCCTGGTACAGCCCGCGCGTGCTGCGCTGCACCGAGAACATCACCAGCCCGGCGGTGTCGCGGTCGATGCGGTGCAAGGGCGATAGTTCATCCAGCCCCAGGCGGCACTTGAGGCGCACCAGCAGCGTGTGGTGCAGGTAGCGACCCGTGGGGATGACCGGCATGAAGTGCGGTTTGTCGGCCACGAGCAGGTGCTCGTCGCGGTACACCACTGTTTCCTCGAACGGAATGTGCGGCTCGCTGGGCAGGCTGCGGTAGTAGTACACGCGCAGACCCGGTTCGAACGGGCGCATGGCCGTGACGGCCTCGCCGCGCTCGTCCACCACCTCGCCCGCCTGCATGCGCGCCTGCCAGGCGTCGCGCGACACGGCCGAGAGGCGCTGCGCCAGAAAATCCAGCAGGCTGCCCTGCCCCTGGGACGGCAGCACCACGCAACTGGGGCTGACGCCCTCTCGCGTCGGCAACACCAGCGTAGGTCGCGGGGTGTCCATCCGTACAGGCCCGGCAGGCACTACCCTTGCGCCACCACCACCGGCATGAGCGCTCGCACCTGATCGCACCAGTCCGCCACCACCCGGTCGGGGGGCGCACTGCGCTCAAGCACGCCGGGCCAGCGCCGCTGACAGCCGTTGACGATGTTTTCCAGCTGCCACAAGGCTTCGCGGACCACGAACGCCACCTCGGCCAGGCCTGCGGCATCGCCTTGCAACTGCTCGATCAGGCCGGCCTGGTGGTCCGGGTGCGCCCCGGCTTCGGCCAGTGCTTTCTGCAGGGCGCGCAGCCGCGTCTCGAC
This sequence comes from Burkholderiales bacterium RIFCSPLOWO2_12_FULL_65_40, assembly GCA_001770955.1. Classification (GTDB taxonomy): domain Bacteria; phylum Pseudomonadota; class Gammaproteobacteria; order Burkholderiales; family Burkholderiaceae_C; genus Simplicispira. Next base: position 1,380 of record MESL01000017.1, read on the forward strand.
AAAGGCCACCGGCCCGGTGCCATCGCTCGATCGGGCCGCTTCCGGCAGCCCGGCCCGGGCCTGCTCCCACAGCTTGAAGGATTCGACGAGCGCACTGGCCATGGCACCCACCTGCGCACCGGCAGGCAGCGCCTCGGACGCGTCATGCCCTGTTCCGTCCTGCAGCAAAGGCAGCACATGCGCGACCAGTGCCGCAGGAAACTTGCGGTGGTTGAGCCGCAAGACCAGTGACAGCTGCTGCGCCGGCATGTCGGTGTTCTTTTCGAAAAAGGCCGTCACCACCTCGGCCAGCAGCAGGATGCGCCCCAGGGGCGAGATCTGCTCGCCCGTGAGGCCCCGCGGGTAGCCCGTGCCGTCCATGCGTTCGTGGTGTTCCAGCACGGCGACCTCCACCGCCTTGCTGTACACCTGCGCATCGCGCACCATCAGCATGGCCGTGATGGGGTGCGCCGCCAGGTGCTTGCGCTCGGCACCGGTGACCTTGTTGTTGCGGTCCCGCCATTGCGGCGCCATGTGCAGCACGCCCACATCGTGCAGCAGGGCGGCAGCGGCCAGCGGCACGCATTCGCGCTCGCCCATGCCGCTCTTGACGCCCAGAAACAGCGACACCAGGGCCATCTGCAGGCTGTGGTTGAACAGATCGGGGCGCTGCTCGCGCATCACCGTCAGCTTGAAGGCAATGGGGCCCACCAGCGGCATGAAGCGCAGCGGTGCCACCATGCGCTCGGGCGCACTGAGCGACTGCGCCAGCAGCTGCACCAGTGCGGAACTGCGCATCAGTTGCTGCGCGGCAGACACCAGGGCGGCCGCATCCACGGCGTTTTCGACGGAGAGGTGGCTGTCGATGGGTTCGCGCAGCTTGTGTTGCACCAGGCGGTCGTACAAGCGGCTGTCGACGCGGGCGCCCTTGTCCACCAGTTTGACGCCATTGGCGGAATAGATGGCATCCTGCGTGACCACGGCACAGCGTTCGGCCATGTCGGTGACGGCGCGCAGGTAATGCGCGCTGTCGGTCGGTCTGGTACTCGTCTCCAGCAGGGGATCGGTCATGGGCATGGGGAAAGAACTCGCCAGAGAATATCCGAAGTGCGCTTACATTCTCTTGCGCCAATGCAAAGGCCCGCCGAAGCGGGCCCCAGGCGCTCTGGGCGGGAACGCCCCTTTACTGGAGCAACGGAACCCCGGTTTTGGACTGCAGCAGCTCGAACGTCACGCCGGGCGCGAGTTCCAGCACCTTCAGGCCCTGGGGGGTGACGTCCATGACGGCCAGGTCGGTGATGATGCGGTCCACCACGCCCACGCCCGTCAGGGGCAGCGTGCAGCGGGGCAGGATCTTCATGTCCTCGGTGCCGTCCTTCTTGCGCGCCACATGCTCCATGAGCACGATCACACGCTTGACGCCAGCCACCAGGTCCATGGCGCCGCCCATGCCCTTGACCATCTTGCCGGGGATCATCCAGTTGGCCAGGTCGCCCTGCTCGCTGACCTGCATGGCGCCCAGGATGGACAGGTTGATCTTGCCGCCCCGGATCATGGCGAAGCTCTCATGGCTGCCGAAGATCGACGAGCCAGGAATGGTGGTCACGGTCTGCTTGCCGGCATTGATGAGGTCGGCGTCCACTTCGGTTTCGGTGGGGAACGGGCCAATGCCCAGCATGCCGTTCTCGGATTGCAGCCACACTTCCTTGTCGCCCGTGAAGTTGGCCACCAGCGTGGGGATGCCGATGCCCAGGTTCACGTAGAAACCGTCTTCGAGCTCTTGCGCGGCGCGTGCCGCCATCTGGTCTTGGGTCCACGGCATGGTTCAGGCTCCTGCTTTCTCGGTGATGGTGCGCTTCTCGATACGCTTCTCGGGGTTCGGGTTGTGCACGATGCGGTGCACATAGATGCCGGGCAGGTGGATCTGGTCGGGATCCATGGCGCCCGTTTCCACGATCTCCTCCACCTCGACGATGCAAACCTTGCCGGCCATCGCGGCGGCCGGATTGAAGTTGCGCGCCGTCAGACGGAACTGCAGGTTGCCCGACTTGTCGGCGCGGTGCGCCTTGACCAGCGCCACCTCGGGCACCAGCGAGCGCTCCATCACGTAGGTTTCGCCATCGAACTCACGCAGCTCCTTGCCGTCGGCCACGATGGTGCCCACGCCGGTCTTGGTGAAGAAGGCGGGGATGCCTGCACCACCGGCACGCAGCTTTTCGGCCAGCGTGCCCTGGGGCGTGAATTCAAGTTCGAGTTCGCCGGCCAGGTACTGGCGCTCGAACTCCTTGTTCTCGCCCACGTAGGACGAGATCATCTTCTTGATCTGGCGCGTTTCGAGCAGCTTGCCCAGACCGAAGCCGTCCACGCCTGCGTTGTTGGAGATCACCGTGAGATTCTTCACCCCGGAGTCGCGCAAGGCATCGATCAGCGCCTCGGGAATGCCGCACAGGCCGAAGCCGCCCACGGCCAGGAGCTGGCCGTCCGCAACCACGCCCGAAAGGGCTTGCGTGGCCGAGGGAAATACTTTGTTCACGAAGGTCTCCTCTGTTGATTCGATACGATACGATACTACTTAGTTTGATAAGTAGTTTTCCCTAAACATATGCACTATGGACGTTGATTACCGACTCGCTTTTGAAATGGCTCCCGTGGGCATGATTCTGTCGCGCAACCGCTCGATGGTCGATTGCAACCGCCATGTCTGCGAGATGTTCGGTTTCTCGCGCGAACTGCTGCTCGGGCAATCGTTCCAGATACTCTATCCCAGTGCCGACGAGTACGAACGCCTGGGCGCCCGCATGGCCCCCATTCTGAACGCCAAGGGCTTTTACTCGGACAGCCGCATCATGAAGCGCGCCAACGGCGAGCTGTTCTGGTGCCATGTGTCGGGCCGCGCCCTGAACCGCGACGCCCCACACGAGTCAGGCATCTGGAGCTTTGAAGACCTCAGTTCGCAACGCGCCGTAAAGGCCGAACTCACGGGGCGCGAGCGCGAGGTGGCCGCGCGCCTGCTCGAAGGCCTCACCTCCAAGGAAATCGGCAAGACCCTCAACATCAGCCACCGCACCGTGGAAATCTACCGCGCCCGCCTGATGCGCAAATACGGCGCCTCCACGGCGGCCGACCTGGTGCACAAGCTCATCGCGGGCTGATCCGGCCCGGCCTCATACGGTTTTGCATTCAATCGGATAACTAGGCGGGGAGCTGCAGACAGTGCTTTAGCACGGCAAGGCGACCCAACGACGTCAACCGTTTGAAGGCAAAACCGCATCAAGCGTCCACCACCTCGGCGGCGGCGCGGAAGGCATCCACCGCCGCCGGCACACCGCAGTAAATGGCCGTGTGCAGCAGCACCTCCTGAATCTCGGCCACCGTGGCGCCATTGTTCAGGGCGCCACGCACATGGCCCTTGAGCTCGTGCGGCCGGCCCAGCGCCGCCAGCATGGCCACGGTGACCAGGCTGCGCGTCTTGCGGTCAATGCCGCCCCTCTGCCAGGTTTCGCCCCAGGCAGCGCGCGTGATGTGCTCCTGGATCGGCTGGGTGAACTCGGTCATCCCAGCAAACGCGCGCGCCACGAAATCCTCGCCCATGACCTCCTTGCGGGTGGCCAAACCTTTGTCAAACTGTGCCTGCTGCTGTGCATCCATCGGTTGTTCTCCTTGATCCCGGATTTTCCATCAGGCGCGCCTGCGGCGCTGCAGGAGTGACAGCGGCGCACTTCGGCCGCTGCCGTTTGTGCACGTATCATGTGCACACATCTTCCCCATCTTTCAGCACCAGGACGTCCCATGAGCGCACGCTACCCCTTCCCCGACATCAACGAACTGCCCGAAGACATCAAGGCCAAGGTGCTGGAGGTGCAGGAAAAGGCGGGCTTCATTCCGAACGTGTTTCTGGCCTTCGCGCGCCGCCCGGCCGAATGGCGCGCCTTTTTTGCCTACCATGACGCCCTCATGCTCAAGGAAGACGGCCACCTGACCAAGGGCGACCGCGAGATGATCGTCACGGCCACCAGCGCTGCCAACCAGTGCCTGTACTGCGTGGTGGCGCATGGCGCCATCCTGCGCATCTACGAAAAGAAACCCTACGTGGCTGACCAGGTGGCGGTGAACCACCGCAAGGCCGACATCACCCCGCGCCAGCGCGCCATGCTCGACTTCGCCATGAAGGTCTGCCAGCACTCGCACGAAATCGAAGACGCCGACTTCACCGCCCTGCACCAGCAGGGCTTTGACGACGAAGACATCTGGGACATCGCCGCCATCACGGCGTTCTTCGGCCTGTCCAACCGCATGGCCAGCTTCGCCGGCATGCAGCCCAACCCCGAGTTTTTCCTCATGGGGCGGGTGCCACGGCAGAAATGACAACTATCATTTCAATAGCTATCAGAGCCCACCAATAGGGCGCTTGAGCCTTAAAACGCTTCCAGTCAGGGCGTCACCAACACCCGCATCCAATCCGGCAGCGTCTGCGCCTTCTGCTGCGGGAAATCGACCCAGATGGTGGTGGCGCCTCCCGCAGCGCTCACCACGCCGGGCTGGTCGGCTCGCTCCAGGGTGCACCAGGTTTCGAACGTGGTGCGCCCCGGGTCGCTGACGTACATCTTGGCCAGCACCTCGCCCGGGTATTCGAGCTGTTTATAGAAGTTGCAGAAGGCGTTGACGATCACCGGCCCCTGGCCCTGCGGGTCGGGGTTGCAGCCCACCGAGCGCATCCATTCGATGCGCACGGTTTCCATGTAACGGAAGTACACCGTGTTGTTGACATGCCCCATGGCATCCATGTCGCCCCAGCGGATGGGCAGGAGCAGTTCGAACACCAGCTTCTTGGTTTCGGGAATCTCGATCTTCATCGTCTGATCCAGGCCACGGGGTGTTCAAACGCCGAATCCGTCGTCGGCCGCAATCACCGCGCCATTGACGAAATGGCTCTGGTCGCTGGCCAGCATGACGATGAGGGCGTCGAGATCCTGAGGCTGGCCCACGCGCTTGCGCGGCAGCATGCTGACGAGTTTCTGGCCGTGCTCGGTGTTCCAGTGGTGGTGGTTGATTTCGGTGTCGATGTAGCCGGGGCACAGGGCGTTGACGTTGATGCCATAGCGGCCCCATTCCAGCGCCATGGCCTTGGTCATCTGCACCACGGCAGCCTTGCTCATGGCATAGGCGCCAATCTGCGGCAGCACCTTCAGGCCCGCCATCGAGGCGATGTTGATGATGCGCCCGCCGGTGAAGCTGCCCGGCGCGGCACCGCGCGAGCGCGCCAGCATGCGTTTGCCCACCTCTTGCGCGACGAAAAAGGCGCCTTTGACGTTGGTGTCGAAGATGTAGTCGTAGTCGTCCGGGGTCACATCCTGCAGGCGCTGCGTGGTGCTCACGCCCGAATTGTTGACCAGAATGTCGATGGAGCCCATTTCGGTCTCGGCATGCGCCACGGCGGCCTTGATGGAGTCGTGGTCGGTCACGTCGAGTTCCACCACATGCGCGTCGCCCCCCTCGCCTTCGATGCGTGCACGCAGTTCCTTGAGCTTTTCAATGCGGCGGCTGGCCAGCACCACGCCCGCTCCGGCACGCGCCAGCGTTCTGGCAAACTGCGCACCCAAACCGCTCGAAGCCCCTGTCACAAATGCGATGCGGCCGGACAAATCGATGCTGTAAGCCATTTAGAGTATCTCCACTGATTAGAAAATAGAACGACCGTTCGATTATCGGCATAACCGTGCATACAATCGGTCACCCGCCGGACAGGGGTCATCCCCCTCCCTGCCCAAAATAGCCCATTATCAAACGCCCGACGAGAAGCACATGACAAACGAAGAAATCCTCGCCCAGTTCGGTCCCCGAGAGTCCATGGAATACGACGTGGTGGTGGTCGGTGGGGGCCCTGGCGGCCTGTCCACC
>MESL01000017.1:7263-8660 GCA_001770955.1 Burkholderiales bacterium RIFCSPLOWO2_12_FULL_65_40
GGGGCCCTGGCGGCCTGTCCACCGCCATCCGGCTCAAGCAGCTCGCTGCCGAGCGCGGCCAGGATGTCTCGGTCGTGGTGCTGGAGAAAGGCTCCGAGCCCGGCGCGCACATCCTCTCGGGCGCCATCATGGATCCCAAGGCGCTGACCGAGCTCATCCCTGATTGGAAGGAGCGCGGCGCTCCCCTGAACCAGCCCGTGACGGATGACGCCTACATCTTCCTGGGCGAGAAATCGGCCTTCCGCGTGCCCAACATGGTGCTGCCCCCGTTTGCGCACAACCACGGCAACTACATCGTCAGCCTGGGCGCGGTCACCAAGTGGCTGGCCGAGCAGGCAGAAAGCCTGGGCGTGGAGATCTTCCCGGGCTTCACCGCCGCTGAAGTGCTTTACACCGAACAAGGTGCCGTCAAGGGCGTGGCCACCGGCAACATGGGGGTGGGCAAGGATGGCGAGCCCACCGAGAACTTCCAGCTCGGCATGGAACTGCTGGGCAAATACACCGTGTTCGCCGAAGGCGCACGCGGCCACCTGGGCAAGCAGCTGATTGCCCGCTACCAGCTCGACGCCAACCGCGACCCGCAGAGCTTTGGCATCGGCATCAAGGAGCTGTGGGAGATCGACCCCGAGCGCCACCAGCCCGGCTTTGTGATGCACACCGCCGGCTGGCCCATGGAAAACGACACCTACGGCGGTGCCTTCCTGTATCACCTCGAAGGCAACAAGGTGGCGCTGGGCTTTGTCACCGGCCTGGGCTACACCAATCCGTATCTGAGCCCGTTCGAGGAATTCCAGCGCTGGAAGACGCACCCCAACGTCCGTTACTACCTGGAAAACGCCAAGGGCGAAGTCACGGCCAAGCGCCTGTCGTATGGCGCGCGCGCCATCAACGCCAGCGGCCTCAACTCCCTGCCCAAGACCGTGTTCCCCGGGGGAGCCCTGGTGGGCTGCAACGCCGGCTACCTGAACGTGGGCCGCATCAAGGGCAGCCACGCGGCCATCAAGACCGGCATGCTGGCGGCCGAAGCGGCGTTCGAGGCCGTCACTGCCGGGCGCCAGCACGACGAACTTGCCGCCTACCCCAAGGCGTTCGAGGAAAGCTGGCTGCACACCGAACTGAACAAGGACCGCAACTTCAAGAACTGGTTCAAGTACGGTTTGACCGTGGGCACCGTGATGAACGGCTTCGAGCAATTTGTGCTGCGCGGACACATTCCGTGGACGCTGCACCGCGACAAGGCCGACCACCAGTACCTCAAGCCCGCAGCCGAGTGCAAGCCCATCCATTACCCCAAGCCCGACGGCAAGCTGACCTTCGACCGGCTCTCGAGCGTGTTCATCAGCAACACCAACCACGAAGAGCAGCAACCGGCGCACCTGACGCTCAAGGACGCCAGC
>MESL01000018.1 GCA_001770955.1 Burkholderiales bacterium RIFCSPLOWO2_12_FULL_65_40
TTTCCATCAGCACCGCAAGCAGCACTTCCGTTCAGCGAAGCCTTGCATTGTACATCGAATTTCTACCCGATTCACAACAAAGACCGAAGATTTTTACTTCGCTTTTCTCAACCCACCCGGCCAGGCTCTTCAACCCCCAACCAAGCTTGGCACAAACATTCCAAAAGAACCTCTGTGCAGCGAAGCCCTCGACTATAGCACAGGTTTTGAGAGGAAAGCAACAAACCTGACCGGCGTTCCGTTCGCAGCTGGCTCTCAATCGATATCCCCTCCAGTAAGCAATCTCCTCGCCCTCAGGCCTTGACCACGATAATGCCCGCACCATGGCACTGATTACCCTACTGGATGCACAACTGGCCTTCGGGCACGTTGCCTTGCTCGACCACGTCAATTTTTCTCTCGAAGTCAACGAACGCGTTGGACTGATCGGCCGAAATGGAGCCGGCAAGTCCTCCATGCTCAGAATCCTGGGTGGCCTAGCGCATGCGGACGACGGAGCCCGGCACCTGCAGCAGGGCATTCGCATTGCTTATGTCGCCCAGGAACCCGTTCTGAACGCGGATGACACAGTCTTTCAGGCCGCGTCGCACGGGATTTCAGAAGTGATTGCGCTTCGCGACCTCTATCTGAGTGGCGCTGAAGGTGTGGATCTCGATGCCATACAGACGCAGATAGAAGCCTACGACGCCTGGAACTGGGAGCAGCGCGTCACCGAAACGCTCCAACGCCTGCATCTGCACCCGGACGCCCGCATTGGAAGCCTCTCCGGCGGCACCAAGAAACGTGTGGCATTGGCGCAGGCCCTGGTTGCACGGCCCGACGTCCTGCTGCTGGACGAGCCCACCAACCATCTGGATCTTGACTCTATCGAATGGCTTGAAGATCTGCTGATCGACTTCAAGGGAAGCATCGTCACCATCACCCACGACCGGAGTTTTCTGGATCGTGTCGCCACACGCATCGTCGAACTGGATCGGGGGCGCTTGCTTTCCTACCCTGGCAATTTTGCGCAGTACCAGGTGCAGAAACAGGAGCAGTTGGCGCAAGAAGAGGTTATTGCCGCCAAGGCGGACAAGTTGCTCGCCCAGGAAGAGGTGTGGATTCGCAAAGGTGTCGAGGCACGGCGCACGCGCAGTCAGAGCCGAATCAGTCGCCTGGAAGCGCTGCGCGCTACGCGCAAGGCACGCCGCGAAACTCTGGGCAGTGTCAAAATGGACCTTGCCTCAGGCGCCCCGAGCGGAAAAATCGTTGCCGAACTGACCGGCGTGACCAAGGCGTTTGGCGACCGCACCATCGTCCGGAATTTCAGCGCGACCATTCTGCGCGGCGACAAGGTCGGCCTGATTGGCCCCAATGGAGCAGGCAAGACCACGCTGCTCAAGCTGATTCTGGGAGAACTCGCGGCCGATCAAGGGCATATCCGCCAAGGAGCCAATTTGCAGGTGGCTTACTTCGATCAGATGCGCCATGCGATTGATCTGGATGCCACCCTGGAAGACTTCATCAGTCCTGGCAGCGAATGGATAGAGATCGGGCAGCAACGCAAGCATGTTCGAAGCTACCTCGGTGATTTTCTGTTCTCTCCCGCGCGCGCGCGTTCGCCTGTGCGATCCCTTTCGGGAGGGGAACGCAATCGACTGCTCTTGGCCCGATTGTTTGCACGCCCAGCCAATGTCCTGGTGCTCGACGAACCGACCAATGACCTGGATATCGAAACCCTGGATCTGCTCGAAGAGTTACTGCAGTTTTATGAAGGAACGGTGTTTCTTGTCAGCCATGACCGCACCTTCCTCAACAACGTCGTGACCAGCACCATCGCCTACGAAGGCGACGGGCAATGGCGCGAATACGAAGGTGATGTGCAGGATTGGCTGACGCAATCGCGCCGCAGCCGGGAGATTGCGGCAACGGCGTCAGACGCCACGGGTGCCGAGATCACGTCAACCCCCGATCTAAGCAAAAATGCCGCTGAAGCCAATACCAATGAGCGCCAGCAGCTATCAAAAAAGAAACTAAGCTACAAGGATCAGCGAGAGCTTGACCAGTTGCCGGACCTCATTGCTGCACTAGAGGCTGAGCAGAAGGCCATTCAGACCGAGCTGGCAGATGGATCAATCTACAGCAAAGATGCGGCCAGGGCCACGGCGCTCCACGCGCGCGATGGTGAAATTGAAACGGCCTTGCTGCATGCACTGGAGCGCTGGTCGGTGCTGACCGACTGAGGCCAGGCCATTTCTCAAGAACCTCTGGGGCCTCAGATGCGGTGCATCACCCGATCCGAGCCACCCCGGAGCCTGGCCACCAGTGCAGGGGCGATCTGCGTTAGCGGCAAAACCTCGTCGGCCGCTCCGTGCGCGATGGCTTCACGCGGCATACCGAACACGATGCAACTCGCCTCGTCCTGCACGTAGTTGTAGCTGCCTGCATCTTTCATCTCGCGCATGGCGGCGGCACCGTCGTTCCCCATGCCTGTCAGCATGATGCCGAAGGCATTGCGCCCCACCACGGCGGCGGCAGACTTGAAAAGAACTTCGACCGAAGGCTTGTGGCGATTGACCGGGGGGCCATCGTCCACCACCGCTACATAGTTGGCACCGCTGCGGCTGATATGGAATTGTGTTCCACCCGGAGCGATATAGGCATGCCCCGGAAGAATGCGCTCTCCGTTGACCGCTTCCTTGACCGTGATCTGGCACAGCCCATTGAGCCGCGCTGCGAAGCTGGTGGTGAACCCTGGCGGCATGTGCTGCGTGATCACGATGGCGGGTGAATCGGCCGGCATGTGCACCAAAACTTCCTTGATGGCCTCGGTACCGCCGGTGGAGGCTCCGATGAAGATCAGTTTCTCGGTGGACAACCGGCCCAGCAGGCCGGCGGAAGGCGCAGACACCGGCGCTGCATTCCCTCCCGTCACAGGGTCACGCTGGATGCGGCGCACATGGGCGACGGAGGCGACACGGATCTTGTCGACAATCTGCCCAGCCAGCTCATTGAGGCCGCTTGAAAGGCCGACACGCGGTTTGGCAACAAAATCCACCGCGCCCAGCTCCAGTGCCTTGAGGGTGACCTCGGCGCCCCGCTCCGTCAGCGTGGAAATCATCAGCACCGGCATGGGCCGCAAGCGCATGAGACGACCCAGAAAATCGATACCGTCCATGCGTGGCATCTCGACATCCAGCGTAATGACGTCGGGATTGAGCTCACGGATCATCTCGCGCGCAATCAAGGGATCATTGGCGGTACCAATGCACTCCATGTCGCTCTGCCGGTTGATGATCTCGGCGAGCAGACTGCGCACCAGCGCGGAGTCGTCGACCACAATCACCCGGATTTTTTTTCCCATCTCCAACTTTCTCAATCAAAACAGGTCCACAGAACCACCCGCCGTCGTTTGTGCCACAGTGGCTGCATTGCCGCGTTTCTCCTGGGCCACCAGCTCCTCCGGATGTGCATGAGCCAGGCGTTTGACCATGGCCTTGCCGGTGACAGGAAAAAAGCACACCTTGCGCGGATAGATATCCAGCACATCCTCCGACACCACCGGAATACGCTCGGTGTGCAGGTAATTCACGACAAACTGGGTATTGCGCTCGCCCACGTTCATGGTCGTGAAGCTGTGCATCACCTGGGCACCACCGAAGATCTTGGCCTGCATCGTCTCGCGCCGCGCCCCCTGCTTGAGCATCTCGTTGATGAGCAATTCCATGGCGTACGAGCCATAACGCCCGGAAACATCGATCGAGTCCCCATCGGGCAGCATGAAATGATTCATGCCCCCCACACGCATGCGGCTATCCCACAGGCAGGCCGCAATGCATGAGCCAAGAACGGTCATGATCACCAGATTTTCATTGGAGACGTAATACTCTCCGGGCAACACCTTGACGGCGTTGTACTGAAAGTGATGATCAAAATAGAAAAAAGACGCCTGCCCGGGTCGGGGAGGACGGGATTTGAGCTCCTCCAGAGACGACTCCGGTGCGGCCTCGATCGTGGCGGGGTAGATATCCGCACCCAGAGGGGCAATACGAGGAGCCCGCCGCCGCTCAGGCAAGCCTGCCACCCCGGGCATAGCGCCCAAAGTCGATGCGGGAGTGAAACCAGGTTTGTGTGTAGTCATGGATTCGAGAGGCAAAACAGCCCGGACGGATCAGCGGCGCTCGTACACCGTTTTTCCACGCAGTGTAAAAAGATCCCGTGATTCACTGAAGTTTTCCGCATGCCCGACAAACAGCATGCCTCCCGGTTTAAGCACTCGGTGGATGCGCTCGAGCACACGGCGCTGCGTGGGCGCATCAAAGTAAATCATGACATTGCGGCAAAACACCACGTCAAAGGGCTCGCGGAACGGCCAATCGTCCCGAATCAGGTTGACGCTGATGAACTCGATGAGCTTTACCAACTCCGGCTTGACGCGAACCAAGCCCGAATTGCCACCCTTGCCGCGCAGGAAAAAGCGCTGGAGATGCGCTGGCGTCAGCCCCTTGAGAGCCTCCAGCCGATAGACACCCTGGGCCGCAGTGGCCAGAACACGGGAATCGATATCACTGGCCACCAGCTTGAAGGGCGCATTGGCCCCCAGGGTTTCCAGGGCCGTCATGACGATGGAGTAGGGTTCCTCTCCCGTCGATGCGGCACTGCACCAGACCCGCCAGGGGCTTCCTGCGGGCTTGGCGCGCAAGTGGGAGGCCAATATCTCGAAGTGATGCTGCTCTCGAAAAAAAGCCGTCAGATTGGTTGTGAGCGCGTTGACAAATTCTTGCCACTCCGTGCCATCGTGCGTTTCAAGCCAACCCAGATAGTCGTGAAAACTGGTGTGTCCCGTCTCCCGCAACCGGCGCGACAGCCGGCTGTACACCATCGCGTGCTTGCCTTCATGCAGATTGATACCTGCACGCTGATAAATCAATGCCTGCACCCGGGAGAAATCGGCATCCGTCCAGACAAATTCGCGCCCCTGCGCGAGCGGGCCAGTCGCTCCACTCTCGGTAGCGCCACGCAGGGCACTGCCACGCTCTGCGCGCGTCGCCGTTTCGGTTTCGGAGTTGCGAAGCATGGATTGTCCTGAAGAAAAACTCATTGATTCGTTGGCCAGCAGGGCACGCTGTGCCCCTCATGAGTCAGCCGGACCCATCGTCACCATGCTTGATCCCTCTGCCCGGTAGGTCAACCTCCCGCAGCCACCAGCCCCATGTCCACGCTGGACATCAACTTTTCAATATCCAGCAGAATCAGCATGCGCTCGCCCACCGAACCCAGGCCCAGAATGCAATCGTTATCGATGACGCTTTCAATATCGGGAGCAGCCTTGACATTGTCGGCCGCCAGCTCCATCACATCGCTGACCGAATCGACAACGATACCCACCACGCGGTTGCGCAGATTCAGGATGATCACCACCGTGAAGCTGTTGTACTCCGCCTGGGAGCAGTTGAACTTCAACCGCATATCCACAATGGGGATGATCGTCCCGCGCAGGTTGACCACCCCCTTGATGAATTCAGGAGCATGCGCAATGCGCGTCGGAGGCTCATAGCCCCTGATTTCCTGAACTTTCAGAATATCAATGCCGTATTCCTCCTGATCCAGACGGAATGTCAGGTATTCCCGCGCGCCCGAAGAAGCGGTTTCTGCTGTCTTGCCAATCACACTCATGCGACTTCTCCTTTCATTGCAATGGCAACTGGTGCCATCGGCCATGCTTGCTCAATGGCGCGCACGGCGCACCAAACCACCAATATCAAGAATCAAAGCGACTCTGCCATCGCCCAGAATGGTGGCACCGGACACATTCGGCACCTTGCGGTAGTTGGATTCCAGATTTTTCACCACGACCTGGTGCTGGCCCAGCAACTCATCCACCAGCAAGGCCACTCGATTTCCATCGGCCTCCACCACCACCATGATCGTGCTGGATTTCTGGGGATCCAGGCGAGGCACCTGGAAGATTCGCTCCAGAGCAATCACTGGCATGTACTCATCACGAACCTTCACCAGTTGCGACCCTTGTGCAACGGTATTCACATCGTCCGGATTGACCTGGAACGATTCGACCACCGAAGACAGAGGCAGGATATAGACTTCTTCGTCCACCCCTACGGACATGCCATCCATGATGGCCAGCGTAAGCGGCAGGCGCACGGACACCTTGGTGCCATAACCTTCCGAAGAATCAATCTCGACAGTGCCGTTGAGCGCAGCGATATTGCGTTTGACCACATCCATCCCCACGCCGCGCCCGGAAACATCCGTCACCACTTCAGCCGTGGAAAAACCCGGAGCAAAGATCAACTGCCAGACATCGGCATCACTCATCTGGTCCGACACATCCATCCCGCGCTCTCGTGCCTTGCTGAGAATTTTCTCGCGCGAAAGGCCCTTGCCATCGTCCTTCACATCGATGACGATGGATCCACCCTGATGCGATGCTGACAAAGTGATGGTGCCGTGCTCCGGCTTGCCCTTGGCCAGCCGCTCTGCAGGCAATTCGATGCCATGGTCCCCACTGTTGCGCACCAGGTGCGTCAAAGGATCCGTGATCTTTTCCACCAGGCCTTTGTCCAGTTCGGTGGCCTCTCCCAACGTCACCAGATCGACCTTTTTCCCGAGTTTGTTGGCCAGATCGCGCAGCATTCTGGGGAAGCGGCTGAACACAATGGACATCGGAATCATGCGAATCGACATGACCGACTCTTGCAGATCGCGCGTGTTGCGGTCCAGGTCTGCCAATCCTGCCAGCAACTGCTGGTGCTCAGCCGAATCCAGTCCCAGGCTGTTCTGGGCCAGCATGGCTTGCGTGATCACCAGCTCGCCGACCAGATTGATGAGTTGATCGACCTTGTTCACGGCGACGCGGATGGTGGTCGACTCCATCTGGGCCTGGCTACCTGCCTTCGCTTCCGTTGCAGCCTTCGGGGCAATCCGGGTCACAGCGGAAGCCGGCTCAATGGCCTGCAACACCTGCTGCGCAGCAGCAGAGTCCCCTCCCGGAGAGCCAGGCGCGTTCTTGAAGAACCCATAAGCTTCGTCTGCGGGTCCTGTCGCCACTTCAGCACCCACACTCTCAAGGTCCTGCGTTGTCAGGCCTTCACCAGCACTGGCGACCGACCCGGCCGCCTGCGCAGAAATCTGCACCTGCTCTTTGGAGACATGAAAAGCGAACAGATCCAGGAGATCGCTGTCGGTCGAGGAAGTTTCGACCGCGAAAAGCCTTGAAGCAGCATCATCACTGGGGAGATCCGATATGGAGCCCAGCCCGGGAATATCACGGAACAATTCCTTGATGGCATCGGCCTGCTCGATGCGGTCCAGGGGTCCGATCCTCACCTGCAACTGACGGGGCCCCGTTGCACCGACCGGGGCGCTGGACGCGGGCGGCGCCGCCTGAGCGATGGGTGCTGGCGGGGGCGGTGGTGGACTTTGCGGCTTGGGAGCCTCTACCGGAGCGCCCTGGGCAGGAACCATGCCTGCTGCCAACTCACTGATGCGTTTGACCAGATGTGCTGTGGAGGGCGGCTCATCCTGTGCGCCGGCCTGGTGGCGCGCGAGCAAGCTGCGAGAGGCATCGGCCGACTCCAGCAGCACATCCACCATCTGGGGAATGGGCTGGAGTTCGTGCCTGCGCAACCTGTCCAGCAAAGACTCCATCTGATGGGTCAACTCGGCAACATCGGAAAACCCGAAAGTTGCAGCGCCTCCCTTGATGGAATGGGCGCAACGGAAGATGCCATTCAACTCTTCGTCATCGGCCTTCTCGAGATCCAGATCCAGCAGCATGTGCTCCATCTGATCCAGGTTCTCGCCCGCCTCTTCGAAAAAAATCTGATAGAACTGGGACAGGTCGAAATCCGCCCCTGCGCCTTCTTGATAGGTCTCACCCATTTGGGGCTCCTGTGTGCTTGCTGTGCCTGACTAGCGCGATTAACGAATCACCTTTTTGATCACCTCAATCAACCGATTGGGGTCAAATGGTTTCACCAGCCACCCCGTGGCTCCGGCTGCCCGGCCGGCCTGCTTCATTTGATCGCTTGATTCCGTCGTGAGGATCAAGATCGGAATCGTTTTGAACTTGGGATCCTCCCGCAATTTGCGGGTCAGTCCAATGCCATCGAGTCGCGGCATGTTCTGGTCTGCCAACACCAAGTCAATGTCATGGGTCTGCGCCTTTTCCAGCGCATCCTGGCCATCCACCGCCTCGACCACATGGTAGCCAGCACCTGCAAGGGTGAAAGACACCATCTTCCGCATGGACGGAGAGTCATCAACGGCAAGGATCGATTGCATGTAGGGCTCCAACTGACTTGAATATATATCGGTTAAATCGGGATTGTGACCGCATCAGAAAAGATCGACGGATCCAGCATCCATCTCGCTTTGGGTCACCGGATTGGGGCGGTCAGGGGCCATTTCAGCGAAGGGCGCCGCCTCCTCGCCCTCTTCAGACCCCATGGATTCGGCAGCGATGCGAAAGGCGCAGCTCTGCAGCACTTTGGTGGTGTGCCAGATCAACTGAGAAGCCATGTCCTGAAACTGCAACTCCGTCACCGCACTGCGCAATGCGGCACGAGCGGCAGCCAACTCAGGCGAATTGCCCACCACCGCGTCCGTCAGCGTTTCATTGGCCTCACCAAACCGCTCCAGAAGGTTGTCGGTGGCATGGCTCAGGAGCCCCTCAAGGCGGTGCAGATCATGCATGACGACCAGCAGCGAATCCTGCAATTCAGCAGCCACCATGACAGGCAAGCGAACTTCCGGAGGACCAGATCTTGTTAGCATTGATTGCATCGCTTCTCCCTTGCCGCCAATGGCGACAAGATACACGAAACCCCTATATCGTCATACCTTCAAAAATAAAACGCCCGCGCCACAACTTCGGCATGCTCGGTCATTCGACCGTGTATCAGGAAACAAGCCAACAGGACAAATCCCCTTGTTTGTTCCAATTTGTATCCTATGATAGCCCCTCCCATGGTCTCCCACACATCTGGTCAGTCATTGCGCATTCTTCACCTGGAAGATTCGGTTGCAGACCATGCATTGACCGCGATCACGCTGCGGCGCGCTCAGGTGGAACACACGATGTGGCACGTCGACACGCTGGATGGCTTTCGTGATCTCATCGCCGGGCAAGTCTTCGACATCATCCTCGCCGATTACAAGCTTCCCGGCTTCACCGCACTGGACGCCTGGAAACTGGTATCCGCCGCCCCCCGGCATCCTCCGTTCATCCTTCTGTCTGGAGCCATCGGAGAGGCGGCTGCCGTGGACGCGATCCGCCTGGGGATTGCCGACTACGTGCTCAAGGACGAAATGTCCCGCCTGCCCCATGTCATTGCGCGAGCCCGTGAGGTCCATGAAGCCCGGCTTTCGCAAGAGCAGGCGGCAAGGGAACTTGCGGCATCTCAACAACGCCTGGCAGAGCTGACCGAACACCTGCAAAGCTCCATCGAACAGGAGCGTGCGGCCATCGCCCGCGAGATCCATGACGACATCGGCGGATCGCTGACCGCCATCCGGTTTGACCTCTCCTGGATCGATCGCCACACCCAGCAGACAGATGTCCGTGAACATGTGCAGGCCGCCACCGCCATGCTGCAGCATGCCTTGGGAGCCAGTCAGCGCATCATGATGAACCTGCGCCCTCCCATTCTGGATCAGGGGCTTGTCGCGGCCGTCCAATGGCTGGCAGACAGTTTTGAGCGTCGCAGCGGTGTATCCACGCGAGTGCACTCCAGCGCCGATGCCATAGACCTGCCCGCATCTGTCCAGCTGGTGGCGTATCGCACCGCCCAGGAAGCGCTCACCAACATCTCAAAGTACGCAGCCTGCACGACGGTCCACGTCGAGCTTTCTGACACGGAAGGGGTTTTTACCCTGGAAGTCACAGACAACGGTTGCGGCTTCGACCCCGCCTCACTGAATAAACCCAAGGCATTCGGCATTAACGGCCTGCGGGAGCGTGCGCGCACCGTGAATGGATGGCTCGACATCAGCAGCAGACCGGGACAAGGCACTTCCATCATTCTGTCGGTGCCCCTGGACTCCCCCGCAGACAAAGGAGGCGATCAATGATCCGCGTGGTACTTTGCGACGATCATGCTGTGGTACGGCGCGGCATTCGGGACACGTTGACCGAGGCTCCGGACATTCAGGTCGTCGGGGAAGCTGGAAGCCACCCGGAACTGCGCGAAGTTCTCCGCACGGTGGCCTGCGACGTCTTGCTGCTGGACCTGAACATGCCGGGGCGCAATGGTCTGGAAGCCCTGGCGAGCTTGCGCGAGACAGAGTCCGCCGTCAAGGTATTGGTGGTATCGATGAACCCCGAGGACCAGTACGCCGTCCGCTGTTTGCGAGCCGGAGCGCAAGGCTATGCCAGCAAAGCCGCCGACCCCGTTGCCTTGATCGAAGCCGTGCGCACGCTGGCGCAGGGCCGAAAATACCTCACAGCCGAAGTGGCACAGATGCTTGCAGAAAGCGTGTCCCAGCCGGACAACGAAGCCCCCCATGCTGCGCTGTCCGAGCGGGAACTGCAAACGCTTCTCAAGATTTCCAGTGGCAAAAAACTGTCTGAAATCGCTGAAGAACTCATGCTCAGCCCCAAGACGGTCAGCGTTTACCGTGCCCGGGTGCTGGAAAAACTCAAACTCAGCAACAACGCCGAACTGACGGTGTACGCCATCCGCAATCAGCTGGTCTGACGCCCGCTCACCGCTGGGTGGCAAACAGATCGATCGCCTGCTGCATGAGCGTGAGGACCGGCTGCTCCAGCATCGGCAGGGTGGCCGCAATACCGAGCAAGCCGACCGTGAGTGTCACAGGAAACCCCACTGCATAGACATTCATCTGCGGTGCAACCCTCGAAATGATGCCCAATGTCAGATTGACAAACAGCAAGAGGGCCATCATGGGCAGTGCAATCCACAAGGCACTGGAAAACAGCGAGGCCCCCATTTCGTAGAGGCGCATTTCGGCCAGACCCTGCATGAAGCGGCCGTCGACTGGAAACTTGTCAAAGCTCTGAACCACGGCCAACAACACCATCAGATGCCCATTGATCACCACAAACAGGAGCATGGCCAGATTGCCAAAAAAGCGCGCCACCGCGCTCACCTGGGCATTGCTGGTGGGGTCGAAGAACGATGCAAAATTCAAACCCATCTGCAAGCCAATGATTTCGCCAGCGAGTTCTACGGACGCAAAGACCAGCCTCACGGCAAACCCGATCGCCAATCCCACCACCACCTGTTGCACTGCAGTTCCCAATGCATCGGGCCCATTGAGGGAAACCACCGGCTGATCCACCAGCATGGCCTGAGCGCACAGCGCCACAAAAAAGGCCAGCCCGATCTTGGCCCGCATCGGAATCACCCGCATGGAAAACACGGGTGCCACAGAAAACACCGCAAGAACACGCAGGAAAGGCCACAAGATAGGCGACAGCCAGGCCACCAGTTGTGCTTCGGAAAACGTGATCACAAAATTGCGGCCGCCGTCAGCCGATCACCGAGGGAATCGATTCAATGGTGCGCCGAATGTAGTCCACCAGCGTCGTGATCATCCAGGGTCCGGCGACCGCAAAAACCAGCATCGCGGCAATCAGCTTGGGTACAAATGCCAAGGTGGCTTCGTGGATTTGGGTCACGGCCTGAAAAATACTGACCAGCAGCCCCACCGCCATCACCACGCCCAGCACCGGCATGGCGATCATCAACAGCAGTGTGAGCGCATCGCTTCCGATGGTCAGAACCATTTGGGCCGTCATGGCAGTTCCTTCATTGGACAAAGCTCGCCGCAAGTGAACCGATCAGCAGATTCCATCCATCGGCCAAAACAAACAGCATCAGTTTGAAGGGCAGCGCCACGAGCACGGGCGACAACATCATCATGCCCAATGACATCAGGATGCTGGACACAACCATGTCGATCACGAGAAACGGGATGAAAATCATGAAGCCGATCTGGAAGGCCGACTTGAGCTCACTCGTCACAAACGCCGGCACCAGCACCCGCAAAGGCGCAGTTTCAGCCGTGACGGAAGCGTCCAGGCGAGCGAGCCGGGCAAACAAGGCGAAATCGGACTGCCGCGTCTGCTTGAGCATGAACTGCCGCATAGGGGCCTCCGCTTTTTCTATCGCCTGCTCAAAGCTGATGGTATTGGCCGTGTAGGGCACATAGGCATCCTGGTACACCCGATCAAGGGTCGGTCCCATGACAAACATGGTCAGAAAAAGCGAGAGCCCGATAATGACCTGATTGGGTGGTGCCGACTGTGTCCCGATCGCCTGGCGCAGCAGGGACAGAACGATGACAATGCGCGTAAAGCCCGTCATCATCAGCAAAACAGCTGGCAGAAAAGACAATGCTGTAAAGAACAGCAATGTCTGAATCGGCACAGAGAAACTCGTGCCATTGTTTCCGGAGCCCACCAGCACCGGCAACGAGCCCGCTGTTTGCGCCCATGCCCCCGAAGGCAGTAACGCCATAGCCAACAGCGCCATCCCCCAGACAGCGCGGCTGCCCTGCCGGAAAAAGAAGCTCCGGTCATTGGACATGAGGGGCCCCTGCGGACTCATCTACCCTGCCGGGTGGAGCCGATGTCTGTTTTTGCATTTCGCTGGCAAAGTCCGCTTCCGGCGCTCTCGGCAAACCGGCACTTGGCGACAGGACATGCAGGCAGCTGACTTGCTGCGCAGTCACACCCAGCACCAGAACGGTCCGGGAATGCTCCGGCCCTACTTCGACTGTCACCACGCGCTGGTGCGGCCCCACGGCGATGGCGGACAAAACCTTTGAAGCGGTCCCTGCCGCCATGCCACTACTCGCCTGCTTTTGCTGGATGCGGCGAACCAGCCATGGCAAAGCCGCCATGGCAGCCACGAAAAGGACCACCACCAGCAGAGTCTGCGACATGCTGCCCGAACTACCCACGGCTGACCCGGCGCAAACGTTCCGATGGCGTGACGACATCGGTCAGGCGGATACCGAACTTGTCATTCACCACCACGACCTCGCCCTGGGCGATCAGGTACCCGTTCACCAGCACGTCCATGGGTTCGCCTGCCAGCGCATCCAGTTCCACCACCGAGCCCTGGGCCAGTTGCAGGATGTACTTGATCGGCACCTTGGTCCGCCCCAACTCCACCGATAGCTGCACCGGGATGTCGAGAACCATGTTGATGTCGTTGTGCGACGTATCGGGGCCCCCTGCCGAAAAAGGCCGAACCGGCTCGCCACTGAGGGGGCCGCCCTGTTCCGCGTCACCCGGTTTGGCATCGGACTGCTTCTGTTCTTCCAGCGCTTCAGCCCAACCGGCAAATGGATCGTCCGCGGCATCACCGCTCTTGTTGTCTTCAGCCGACATCTTTTTCTCCCATCCAGTGCATGTCTGCGTTGCGCAGGCATTCTTCTATGCGAATGGCGTACTTGGAATTGTGCGTCCCGTACTGGCATTCAAAAATCGGTACGCCTCCAATGGAAGCGCGGATACGGGGCTCTCTATCGAGTTCGATGAAGTCGCCCGGCTTCATGGCCAGCAATTGCTCCACAGTGGCATCTGCGCGGGCCAACTCAGCCACCAAAGTCACCTCGGCGGCCTGTATTTCTCGCGTGAGTACACGCACCCAGCGTCGATCCACCTCGATCGAATCCCCTTGCGTCGAGGAATACAGCACATCGCGTATGGGTTCCAGCGTGGCGTAGGGCATGCAGATATGAATGGCACCTGCCAGATCGCCAATTTCGAGCTGGAATGCCGTAGACACCACGATTTCGCTGGGTGTGGCGATGTTTGCAAACTGCGGCTGCATTTCAGAGCGCTGGTAATCCAGTTCCAGCGGATAGATGCCTTGCCACGCTTTTTTGTACTCGGTGCAGATCACCTCCACCAGCCGTTGAATGACACGCTGCTCGGTGGGGGAAAAGTCCCGCCCTTCGATCCGGGTCTGAAACTTGCCAACGCCGCCGAACAAGGTGTCGATGATGCCAAACACCAGTGACGGCTCGCACACGATCAGGCCGCTGCCACGCAGCGGCCGGATGGCCACGATATTGAAATTGGTCGGCACAGCCAGTTCGCGCAGAAAGGCGCTGTAGCGCTGCACCGCCACCGTACCGACCGATATTTCGGGACTGCGGCGAATGAAATTGAACAGTCCGATACGGAAATTGCGCGCAAACCGCTCATTGACGATCTCCATCGTCGGCATGCGGCCACGAACAATGCGCTCCTGGCTGGAGATGTCGTAATTGCGTACATCGCCCTTCTCAAGGACTTCCTCTTCCGTTTTCTGGCTCTCCCCTGTCACGCCCTCCAAAAGGGCATCGACTTCTTCCTGGGACAGAAAAGATTCACTCATGGTGCAGCCTCGTGCGGCTTACTGGATGATGAAACCGGAAAAAAGCACCCGCAGCACCGGGTTGGCGGCCGACTTGCGGGAACGGGGTGGCTCATCCCCCTCGTCGCCCTTCGGTGCGTCCGCACGTCCCTTGGCGGCCGGAACATCAAAACCCAAGGGGCGAGAAACCTCCCTGTGGATATCGACCGCCAGCTTTTCCTTGCCGTCACGACTCAGAAGCTCATCCGAGGTTCTTTGAGATGCCAGCATGATGATGCTGTTCCGGATACTCGGCATGTGCTGCTTGATCTGGTCTGCCGTCTTGGTATCGGCCAGTTCCAGGGTGATGCCAATCTGGGCAAACCGCTCCCCGCCATTGTCTGCAAGATTCACCACCAGGGTGTCGATGGGAAGGAAGGTTGGCGCCACGGCCGGTGCAGAGGCTTTGGCCGGTGCCCCCCCCTCTCCCTCTTCATCGCCAGAATGCCGCTGAGACAAAAACCACGCAGCTGCGCCGCCTGCCACCACAAGCAACAGCACGACCACCGCGATGATGATGATCAGCTTCTTGCTCTTGGCTGGCTTTTTTGCAGATTCGGCTGCAGGGGCATTGGACGACACGTTGAAATTTCCTCGCTGGGGACACGTTGGACACTGATCGGGCGCCAACTGCCGGTTTTGATAGGTAGCCCATTATTGGACACATGCAGACCCATGATAGCCAGAATAAAAGTGCAAACCCCCTGCATTCCACAGCGCACACGCTCCATCGCTGCGCACGTCTCGAAGGGCTATACCCTCAGACAAAAATATCGACAGCCCGATCACCCTGCACTCTGGCGCGCCCTGCGGCCTGAACGTCCACGGCGGGCACCACGACCTGGGCCTGCCTGGGCGCATTTTTCGGGTTGCCTGAACTCGCACCTTCGTCACCTTGTCGGCGGCCCGATTCGCCCACCGTGACGCCCGACAGAACCAGTCCCTCCTGGCGCAGCATGTCCCTCAGTTGGGCAACACTGCCATCGAGCAGTTCACGCGTCTGTACCTCGTCACTGCCAAACGCCACATGGGCCTCGTTGCCGGTCAGAGAGACACTCACCTCGACCGGCTGACCGTCATGCTTGACGGTCATTCGGGCATTCTGGATGTTCTGATGCACCCAGTAGGCCACCTGCTCCGCCACGGCATCCTCGGCACCCACCATCGCGGGATCCGCCACGGCCGTACCGGCCTCGCCCCCCAGCCCCGTGGGTGCTTCGTGGCTTATCTCAGTCGAGCCTCCTGCCCCCGAAACGGCGGGTCCAGACTCCGCCCCCCGCGCAAGAACACGTCCTCCCACGGCTGCCTCGGACACGAACGGCGCCAACGCAGCCGGAACACCATCGACGCCAAACTCCAAGGGCCGTGAGCCATCCCTGGCGCCGCCCATGTCCCTGCGCTCGGCGACCAGAGGCTGGGGCACCGCACCTTGAACCGTCGGCGCACCCTGGCCTTTGGCACCCACCACGCCAAGGCTTTGGGCGCCCGGGGCCGAGGTCACGTCGCCGGCCTGTGCGGAGCCCCCACCCAGCCGCCCGGGCATCTTGCGCTTGCCTGCAGCCGATACGACTCCCTGGACATCGCCGGCCATGCCACGCTCATCGTCCGCCACGGCGGCATCCTGCAGTGCCGTCTGCAGAAGCAGACTGCCCTCCCGCAACGGTCCATCGGTCGGGATCAAGGTCGCCAGCGAACTTTCCGACAGCCCTGCGCCGACAGCCGCGTCTGCCACCTGCGCCGCAAGCGCTCCCTGCCCTGCCACACCTTGCGCAGCCCCACCCGCCATCGCTGCCGCCCACTGCCAGGAAAGCAGCCCGCCTTGCGACACAGCCTGTGCGGCAACGTCGCTCGACGCCGGTTCGGTCGCGAGGGGATCTTCGGCGGCCACTTGCGGCACCAAGGCCTCGGGCGCGCTGCCATCGCCCAAAGCGGCGAGCAAGGCCATAAACCCACCCGGTGCAGCGCCCCCCTGCGCATCGGCCAACGAATCCTTGGCCTGTCCAGCAGGCTTGCCCCGGTTGGCGTGGGCGACCTGCTGACCCTGGGGACTTGTCACGCGTGCTTGTTCCATTTCACTTCTCCGGGCCCGCTAGGAGCCGTTGAACGACTGGCGGTACTGCAGCGCAGCCCGCTCATCGGTTTGCTTCTGTTCTCGTCGCATCTGTGCCTGCAAGGCATCGCGCTGGCGCTTTTCCACCAGCTTTTTCAGACTGGCCAGGCGCAATTCCGCCTCCAGCAATGACCGCTCGGCCGCGCCCACACGTTCGGCATGTTGTCCGACCACGTCGGTCTGCAGCCCCGCGGCATGGCCCAGCCGGTCCATGAACTGGTAGTGGTGGTACATCACCTCTGGCTGCACCGCCGCGTTGGGGCGCATGCCCCAGCGATTCTGCGTTTCACGGGCATAGCCTTCGAGCTGATCGAGCTGTGCCTGTGCGGCCTGGCTGGCGCTGCGGGCATCCTGGAGCGACCGCCGCGCGTCATCCCGCTGGCGCAAGGCCATCTCTACGGCAACCGACAGGGCATTGGCTTCAGGCATGGTGCTCGTGCTCCCGCATTCAGTTCAGCACATCGTGCATGGCGTAGAGGCTCTCTTGCATCGGCGCTGCCTCGCGCATTCCCTGCTGCAAAAAAGCAGCCATCGCAGGCTGCAGCCGAATGGCCTCGTCCAGCAAAGGGTCCGATCCGCTCATGTAGGCCCCCACCTGCACCAGATCCCGGCTCTTCTGGTAGCGCGAATACACGGCGCGGAACTGCCGCGCCAGCTCAAAATGTTCCTGCGAAACCACGTTGTGCATCACCCGCGAGGCCGACTGCTCGATATCGATGGCCGGAAAGTGCCCCGTCTCGGCCAGCGCACGCGACAACACGATGTGTCCGTCCAGAATGGCCCGTGCGGCATCGGCAATCGGATCCTGCTGGTCATCGCCCTCGGACAGCACCGTATAAAACGCGGTGATGGAGCCCACGCCATGCAGGCCGTTGCCACTGCGCTCCACCAGTTGAGGCAGCTTAGCAAAGCACGACGGCGGGTACCCCTTGGTGGCCGGCGGCTCACCAATGGCGAGGGCTATCTCGCGCTGCGCCATGGCGTAGCGGGTGAGCGAATCCATGAGCAGCAGCACATGCTTGCCCTTGTCTCGGAAATGCTCGGCCACCGCCGTGGCATAGGCCGCGCCCTGCATGCGCAACAGCGGGGGTGCATCGGCGGGCGCTGCCACCACCACGGCACGGCCACGGTCCTGCGCGCCCAGGATGTCCTCGACGAACTCCTTGACCTCACGGCCCCGCTCACCGATCAGTCCCACCACGATCACATCGGCCTGGGTATAGCGCGCCATCATGCCCAGCAACACGCTCTTGCCCACACCCGAACCGGCAAACAACCCCAGCCTCTGGCCCCGCCCCACGGTCAACAGGGCGTTGATGGCGCGCACACCGGTGTCCAGCGGTTCGCGCACCGGATCCCGGTCCATGGCATTGATCAGGCGCCGGTCCATGGCTTCAGCCACCACCTCCTGCAAAGGGCCACCATGATCGAGCGGGAACCCCTGGGCATCGACCACGCGGCCCAGCAAGCCATCGCCCATCGGCACGCGCAAGGCACCCACCCGATGGACAGGGCGCGACGGCTCCGGATCGTCCAGGCGGGGCACAGGAATGTAAGGCGCCGCAGGCACCACACTGGCACCGCTGGACAGGCCGTGGATGTCACCCGCCGGCATCAAAAAGGCACGGTCTGCCGAAAACCCCACCACCTCGGCCAGCACCGGATCATGTCCGCGTTGCTGAACCAGGCACTGCGACCCTACCGGGACACGGATGCCCACCGCCTCGAGCACCAGGCCGGTCAGACGCGTGAGCGTTCCTCGTGTTTCCAGCGGGAGATTGCCGGCGACGCGGCTCCGCGCATCCGCCAGGAAGCCGCCCCAGGATGGCGCCTTGTCAGATGCCGTCGCCATGGTTCAGCTCCTCCCATGCAGAGTCCAGCCCCAGCGGCGCGATCGCGTGCTGCCAGCGCTTTTCCAGGCTGCCATCGACCACCATACCCGCCTGCTCCACCAGGCAACCGCCCGGCGGCACCGATGCATCTGCCACCCACTGTATCGATGCAGTCGCCATCTCCTGCTGCAGCGCGGGATGGACCAGCGCGAAATCCTCGGGATGGAGCCGCACCGTGGCGGGGCGGCCGTCCGACACCAGCATGCCCAGCGCCTCCTGCACCACCGGTTTGAGCGCCAGGGGGTTGGAGCGCAGTTCCTGACGCACCACCTGGCGCGCAATCTCGCAGGCCAGTTCCAGCACGCCTTGCGCCATGTTCTGCTGCAGATCGCCCAGGCTCGCGCGCAAAGTCTGCACGACCGCGTCGAGGCGCTGGGCGGCCTCCTGGCCCTGTCCGGCCACATAGTCGTCCATGCGCTGCTGCCATTCCAGCGTGGCCTGGGCGTGGCCTTGCGCCTCGCCTTGGGCAAAGCCTTCCGCACGGGCCTGTGCCAGCTCCGCCTGGCGCGCGGCTTCTTCCTGCTCCAGCGCAACGGGATCTTCCTCCACCGGCTCTTCCACCACGGCGTCGGAACCATCGACAGCGCCAAACTGCCACTGGGTCACATCGCCCACTTCCTCGCGCGGAATGAAGCGGGCATAGAGACGGCTCTTGTTAGACGAAGGCGTCGTCACCACCGCCTCCAATCACGATCTGGCCTTCATCCGACAGGCGCCGCACGGTCTTGAGAATTTCTTTCTGCTGCGCCTCGACCTCGGACAGGCGCATCGGCCCGCGCGATTCGAGGTCTTCGCGCAGTGCCTCGGCAGCGCGGGAAGACATGTTGGAGAGGAATTTTTCGCGCAACTCCGGCATGGCCCCCTTGAGGGCCACAATGAGCGTCTCGGAGGCAATTTCCTTGAGCACGGTCTGGATGGCCCGGTCGTCGAGCTTGATGACATCGTCGAACACGAACATCTTGTCCATGATCTTCTGGGCCAGATCGGGGTCATGGCTGCGGATCGACTCCAGCACCACGGTATCGACGTTCGAACCCAGCAAATTGATGATTTCGGCGGCTGTCTTGATGCCGCCGAGAGACGTCTTGCGAATCTTGTCCCCGCCCGCCAGCACCTTGAAGAGGACCTCGTTGAGGTCCTTCAGCGCCATGGGCTGGATACCCTCCAGCGTAGCCACACGCAGCAAAACCTCGCTGCGCTGGCGGTCGGTGAACTGCATCAGCACGGCAGCCGACTGCTCATGGTCCAGGTGCACCAGAATGGCCGCCACGATCTGCGGATGCTCGTTGCGCAGCAGCTCGGCCACCGACAGCGGATCCATCCACTTGAGGCTTTCAATGCCCGAGACATCGCCGCCCTGCAGAATCCGGTCGATAAGCAACCCAGCCTTGTCGTCCCCCAGTGCCCGCTTGAGAACGGCACGCACATAGTTGCCCGTGTCCGACACCAGCAGGCTCTGCGCGGCCGCAGCGTTCGAGAACTTGCTGACCACCTCGTCCACCTTCTCGCGCGAGACGCTGCGCATGTGGGCGATGGTTTCCCCCAGCTTCTGCACCTCCTTGGGTGACAGATGCTTGAACACCTCGGCGGCTTCCTCCTCGCCGAGGGACATCAGAAAAATGGCGGCTTCGTTCAGGCCCTGGTCGTCCATGGTGCGTCTTGCCGTTCAGTCTGGGGGTCAACCAATATCGCCGTTGACCCAGTTTTTCACAATATTGGCCACTGCCATCGGATTCTGGCGCGCCAGCGCGCGGGCGTCTTCCAGGCGCAACTCTTCGGGTGTGGCTGGAACCGGTTCACCCGGCTTGGGCGCAGGCAATGCCGGGCGCTGCGGCATCTCGGCCTCCAGCGCATCCAGCTGCGCCCCCGCCATCTGTATTTCCTTTGGCTTGCCCAGCGCCTTGAGCGCCGGCCGCACCAGGCCCAGCAGCACCAGCGCGGCAAACAGCGACATGCCCACGGGCCAGGCCAGGCTGCGCGCCAGGTCCACCGCCTCGGGCTGCTTCCACAGAGGCACATCGTCCTGAGGCGCAGCATCGACCTGGAACTGCGCGTTCATGAGGTTGACCGAATCGCCCCGCTCCTTGTTGAAGCCGATGGTTTCGCGCACCAGCGCTGTCATCTGCTCGATCTGCTCGGGCGTCAGCGCCTTGGCCACCATCTTGCCCTTGTCTTCGGCCGACTGGTAGTTGACCACCACGGCGGCACTCACCCGCTTGACGGCCCAGTTGTTGCCCCGCGTCACACGGACGGTCTTGTCCACCTCGAAATTGGTGGTCGACTCGCGCTTGGTGCTGCCCTGCTCCGCCCCACCCTGCTGCCCGGCCGCAGCCAACGTCTGCCCCGGGCCGTTGATGGGCGCAGCCGAGGGCGCCGGGGGCTGGTTGGCCACAGCGCCAGGCCCCACCACCGCCGTATTTGTGGTGGAATTCTCCCGACTCTCAAGCACCTGCTGGCTGCGGATCACCGTGGCATCGGGCGTCTGGTTGGGCCGATATTGTTCCGAGGTCGATTCCGTCTGGCTGAAATCCAGCTCGGCCGTCACCTGCGCCTTGACATTGTTGCGCCCTACCACCGGCTCCAGAATCTCCTGGATGCGGCGCGTGTACTGCTGCTCGATCTGCTGCACATACTGCAGCTGCTGGGCATCCACGCCATTGCCGGCGCCCGGCTCAGACGTCTGCGACAGCAGCTTGCCGGTATCGTCGAGCACGCTCACCGCCGACGGCGCCAGCTCGGGCACGCTCGACGCCACCAGGTGCACGATGCCCGCCAACTGGGCGCGGTCCAGCACCCGCCCCGGGTACAGGCTGATCAAAATCGAGGCCGAAGGCTTCTGCTGTTCGCGGAAGAACCCGTTCTGGTTGGGCAGCGCCAGGTGCACGCGCGCACTTTGCACCGACGACAACGCCTGGATGGAGCGCGTCAGCTCCCCTTCCAGTCCACGCTGGAAGTTCAACCGCTCCTGGAACTGCGTCATGCCAAAGCGGTTGGCCTCCATCAGCTCAAAACCAGATACCGACCCCTTGGGCAAACCCTGCGAGGCCAGGCGCAGACGGATATCGTGCACCTTGTCGGCAGGGATCAAAATGGCACCACCGCCATCGGCATGCTTGTAGGGCACATTCATCTGCGACAACTGCGCCACGATGGCGCCGCCATCCTTGTCGGACAGGTTCGAGAAAAGCACACGGTAGTCGGGCTGGCGCCCCAGCACCACCGCGGCAATGGCAGCGGCCACCAGCAGCACCACCCCCACACCCAGTCGCATGCGCTGCGCCCGGTCCAGGGTGGACAGCCGCTGAATCCATGCAGGGTTGGCGGGAGGAGAGTTCAAAGGAGCTTCGACAACTGCGGACATCTTGCTTTCCAGTATGGCAGGCCCGGTAACAGTCCTGGCGTGGAGTCGATTATTCGGTGCCCCACCCCGCCACGTTCGCTGGATAAGCCGCGCATTTGACCATCATTTCGCCCGGATGACCGGCCGCAGCCCGACTAGGATTGCGTCATCCCCCATTCCCACCGGATACAGCCATGGACCTCCGCATCTCAAGCGCAACTTCCCCCCTCGCCGGTGCCGGCCTGGCGCGCCGTGCCGCAGCGCCCCAGCTGGAAACCAAGGAAGCCGGTTTTTCAGGTGCCCTCAAAGGCGCCCTGCAATCGGTCAGCGCCAACCAGAACCGCGCCGCCGACATGCAGCGCGAAGTGCAGTTCGAGAACCCCAACGTCAGCCTGGAAGAAACCATGGTCGCCATCCAGAAGGCGCAGATCGGTTTTCAAGCCACGCTGCATGTGCGCAACCGCATGGTGCAGGCCTATACCGACATCATGAACATGCAGGTCTGACGCAATGCCAGGGCTCGAATTGCTCTGTTTTCGATAGCTTCTTGCGCTTATCCAGCAAGCGCAGAACGCCATTTTCATCTAAATTTTTCTGGAATACTGCAGCGGCGCAACCGGCCGTGGCTTACCGAAAAAAAACACCGGTATGTCGCCATACTGGTGTTTTTTGCTTTTATTTTGATAGCTTGAAGCGCTTGACCAGCAAGCGCTAGAGCCCAAAAATATTCAATACTCCGTCCCAACCCCTCACGGGGCGGAGCCGCTGCTTCAGTGCATCATCTGCGGCTGGCCTTCAAACATGTGCTCGAACTGCGCCAGCCAGGGCTCGGCCAGGCAGCGGATCTGTGCGTCATTGCGCAGAATGCGCTGCATGATCACGGTTTTTTCCTTGCGGTGCTCGGGCAGCAACTCGCATTCCTCGGACTTGAAGCGCAGCTCTTCGATCAGAACCGCACATGCGCCTTCGTAGCGCACCACGCCATCCCAATCTTTGGCCTGCGCAGCCTCCAGCATCTTGCGACTGCTGTCTTCAATGGCTTTGTAGTAATCAATCAACATATCGGACATTCTCAAGCCCCCCCGCCTTGGGTCATCTTGCCATTGTCGCCACCGATCTGTTCCCAGCTCTGTGCCACCGGCAAGATCAATTCGACCACCTCTTCCACCAAGCTGATATCGTTGCGCAGGTTGGCCAGCGTGAGACACTTGACGCAATAGTCATACAGCGCGCGCAGATTGGTGGCCAGCTCACCACCTTCTTCAGGGTTGAGGCCGCCCTTGAGTCCCTCATCCAGAATGCGCACAGCCTTGCCCAAGTGACGGCCTTTTTCCTCGATTTCTCCACGTTGCATCGCACCGCGGGCGGCATTCAACGACTGCATCAAGCCATCGAACAACATCTTGATCAGCATGTGGGGGCTCGCGCCATCGACGCAAGACTGAACACCTACCTGCCGATATGCCGTGGCTGCGCGAGAACTGACTGGGGTATACATCGACGGCTCCTTCATGTGCTACTTACAGTCAATATCGGCAGTTCGGAGAAAAACTCAAGCAATTCCACAAACACTTCTAGAGGGCAATCACCGGACTAATGCCGCTTTAAGGGAGCTACGTTTTTGATAGCAGCAGACGCAAAAATGGACCTGCCAACCTCTAACACATCAGCTGCTCTTGTTCCACTGGCTGACCTGCTGCGAGATGTAACTATTCAGAGCGGACAGCGACCCCATTTTCGCATCCAGGGCCGTGTACTGAGCACGCAGCCGTTTCTCAACAACGGCGGCGCGGTCGTTCACCTTGTCCTGCTCCGCCGTATTGCGCTTTACGGCCGCGCTGAGCGCGTCGGCCTTGCTGTTCATCATGCCGTCGAAGGACAGCAGGCTGGACGTGTAGGCCTTGAGCTTCACGCCCAGGCCGTTGGCATTCGAATCCGTGGCGACATTCGTGGCGAACATGGCCTTGAGCGCATCGGGGTTCTTGAGCGCCGCGTCCAGCTTGCTGCCGGTCACCGCCAGCTTGCCGCCGCGCTGCATGTCGATGCCGATATCCGACAGGCGCTTGTACACGCCATCGCCGGACATGGTAGCCGCCACCTGCTGGCGCAGCGCATTCTGCAGCGCCACCGCCGAGCTGTCGCCCTGGAAGATGCCCGCGGTCTTGGTCTCGTCGTCGTACTTGGTCGACGCGCTCAACAGATCGTTGATCGCGTTATAGGCGTCCACGAAGGCCGTGATGTTCTTCTTCATGGAGGCCGTGTCCGAGGTCACTGACACTTCGGCATCCGAGGTCGTGACCTGCGAGACCGCAATGCTCAGTCCGGGAACGGCATCGGCAAAGGTGGTGTTGGCTGACGATATGTCGATGCCATTGATCTTCGCCTTGGTGTTCTGCGCGTACTGGATGGTATTGGCGGCCATGCCAACACCCGCCGAGTTCTGCGGATCGAAAGCCAACGCCGACAGCCCCGGCGCGCCGCCGTCCTCGGTCACCTGGATGCGGAAACCCGAGACCTCGCCGGTCGTCTTGGAACGCACCAGCAAACGCTCGCCCGTGGCATCGCGCAGCACCGTGGCCGTGACGCCCGCATTCGCATCATTGATCTTCGCCGCGATCTGGGTCAGAGAATCCGTGGCCCCCACCGTCACATTGACCGCCGATGCCGAGCCCGCCGTGAAAGTCGGTGGCGGGCTGGTATGCAGCCAGGTACCGAGCTGGATGGTCATTGTGCCCCCGCCCACTGGGGCATCGGGCGTGGTGATGGCCGTGGAAGCCACCGATTGCGCCCGGGCCAGTTGCTGGACGCTTATGCCGAAGGAGGTCGCGCTGGCAAGCCCCGTGATGCTCACGGCCACCGCGCTGCTGTTGGACGACGTAGCCGCCATGCCGTTCCACCCACTGTCACGCGTGAGTTTGGACGCCGCATCCGAGAACGTCGACATCAGCGATTTGAGCTGCGAATAGGTGGAAATCTTGGTCTGGATGGAGGTGGCTGCCGTCGCCAACTTGGCGATGGGACGCTTTTCCAATGCCACCAGCTTGGTGACGATCGACTCAACGTCCAGCCCGCTACCAATGCCTGCAGATGAAATGGCCATGTCAACCTCCTGAACAAGCCCGCTTGGCGGACTTTGCAAAAAACACTGCATGATTTTTGCAAAATCGGCCCCATGCAAAAGCCGGAAAAGCGGCGAGGGGAAGGTCCCCGTCGCCGCTTTGCAAGACCAGGAAAATTCCTGGCCCCGTTTCTCTCAGCTTAACGCAGCAGAGACAAAACACCTTGCGGCAGCTGGTTGGCCTGGGCCACCATCGCCGTGCCGGCCTGTTGCAGGATCTGGGTGCGCGACAGGTTCGCCGTTTCCTTGGCGAAGTCGGCATCCACGATCCGGCCGCGCGAAGCAGACAGATTCTCCACCTGAATCTCGATATTGCCAACCGAGTTCTCGAAGCGGCTCTGCAGAGCACCCAGGTTGGCGCGGGCCGAGTTGACCTGGTCGATGGCGCTGTCGATCTTCTTCAGGGCCACCCAAGCGTTGCGCTGCGTGTCCACCGTCAGAGTATCGATGCCCAGCGAGTCGGTGCTGGTGGAGTTGGCGCTCAACGTTGCACCACCCGTGGCACCCACGGCGGCGGCGGCATAGCCAAAGTTGTTGGCCGTGAAGCCCGTCAGGGTCAGCGTGGACGAGTTGCCAGACGCATTGAGCTTGGACGACATCAGGTCGATGGTGTAGTTGCCGTCGTCCTGCTTGCTCAGGAAGGCGGTCACGCCGGTGTCGGCCGACTTGCGGTTGATCGCCTCGACCATCTGGCCCATGCGCTCGGTGCCCGACTTGGCTTCGGCGATGGGACCCAGGTCCCAGGTGCTGGTGCCGTCGTTGATGCGCAGCGTCGAGCTGGCGGTAATGGCGGCCAGGTCGGTCACCGTGGTCGTGGCGTTGATGCCGGTTTGCTTGTCGTAGGCGTAGACCACGTCGGCCAGGCCCTTGGCGGAGGTATTGGTCAGCGCGCCCACGGTGATGTTGTCGCCGGAGTTGGCGCCCACCTGGAACACCGCGCCCGAGAACGTGCCGTCCAGGATCTTCGTGCCGTTGAAGCTGGTTTGCTTGGCCACGCGATCAACTTCATCGGTCAGCTGCTTGACTTCGGCCTGCAGGGCGTCGCGGTCGGCCTTGCTGTTGGTGGCGTTGCTGGCCTGCACGGCCAGTTCACGCATGCGCTGCAGCATGTCGCCGATCTTGCCCAGCGAGCCTTCGGCCGTTTGCGCCAGGGAGATACCGTCGTTGGAGTTGCGGGCACCCACCGTCAGGCCCTTGACCTGGGTATTCATGCGCTCCGAGATGGCCAGGCCAGCAGCGTCGTCCTTGGCGCTGTTGACGCGCAGACCCGAAGACAGGCGCTGCATGGAAGTTGCCAAGGAATTGGCAGACATGCCCAGATTCCGTTGTGCGTTCAGCGCAGCGATATTGGTATTGATGGTAGAGGCCATTTGAAAAGCTCCTTGGTAACTAAGGTCCGGCAAACCGCCGATCACAACGCCAGCACATGCCGGCAGCCAAGACCGGTTGGCAGTAACGCAAAACTCCTCGTTGCTGGCCGGTCAACAGACTCGTTTGAATCCGTTGAGTGGTTTTCGGGACCTCGCCAAGAAACTTAAGGGCATCGGTAACATTTTTTTTCATCGACGGCTTTTTTTCCTTGATTTTTCCACATTGTGAAATTGCAACGAATTGGGCCGTTTTTCCAACACTTTTCCGCGCTATGCATTTACGCCACTTACCCAAAATCAGGCCACGGTCTCAACCAAAGTCAGCCTTGGAGCTGGCGTTACCGCCGGCGGACAGGCCGGAATCTTTAGTCCCAAGGAGCTTTCCAAATGGCCTCTACCATCAATACCAACATCGCCTCGCTGAACGCACAGCGAAACCTGGGCATGTCCGCCTCGTCCCTGGCAACTTCCATGCAGCGCCTGTCTTCGGGTCTGCGCGTCAACAGCGCCAAGGACGACGCTGCTGGCCTGGCCATCTCGGAGCGCATGAATACCCAGGTCAAGGGCCTGACGGTGGGTGCCCGCAACTCCAACGACGGTATCTCCCTGGCGCAAACGGCCGAAGGCGCCTTGGGCAAGCTCGGCGACATGCTGCAGCGCATGCGTGAACTGGCCGTGCAGGCCAGCAACGCCACCAACAGCAAGGCCGACCGCGCGGCCCTGCAGGCTGAAGTCAAGCAGCTGACCGATGAAGTTGATCGCGTGGCCAAGCAGACCACGTTCAACGGGCAGAAGATCCTGGACGGCACGTTCTCGGGCGCGGTGTTCCAGGTGGGCGCCAACTCCGGCGACAACATCACCGTGGGCGCGCTGACCGACTCCTCCGCCAAGGGCCTGGCCGACGTGGTCTACGCCTACGACAAACAAACCGGCATCAATGCCACGACCACGGTGTCCGACCTGGCCGCCATCACGGCAGGCTCGACGCTGCGCATCAACGACGGCACCAACACCTGGGACCTGGGCCCCATCGCCGAAGCCAAGTCGGGCTCCGAGCGCATGGGCCAGATGGTCGAGGCGATCAACCGCAAGTCGGCGGACACCGGCGTGACAGCCTTCCTGACCAAGCAGGATGACGGCAACTACACCATCGACCTGATGTCGTCCAAGCTCAACACCAGCGGCAACGCAGCCACGCTGACCCTGACGGGCTTCACGGCCAACAACTTTGGTTATGCCGCTGGCGCCGTGGGCGCCACGGGCGGCGCGGCGCTGAGTGCCACCTCGACGTCCACCGACTCGCTGGGCATCGACACCCTGACGGTGGACTCGCAGGCCAATTCCTGGGTCGCCCTGAAGAAGATCGACAGCGCCATCGACCAGGTGAACTCGGCCCGCGCCAACCTCGGTGCTCTACAGAGCCGCTTCGAGAGCTCCATCGCCAACATCGAAATTCAGGTGGAGAATCTGTCGGCCTCGCGTGGCCGGATCGTGGATGCCGACTTCGCCAAGGAAACGGCGAACCTGTCGCGCACCCAGATCCTGCAACAGGCCGGCACGGCGATGGTGGCCCAGGCCAACCAGCTGCCGCAGAACGTGCTCAAGCTGTTGCAAGGCTAAAGCCGGCGCACCCGCCGTGTGCGCCCGGCACACACCGATTGTCAGGAAACGCGCCGCAGGAACCCCTGCGGCGCAACCGTTACCTGCAGACGATTCTCCATTTCGGCATCAATCTCGAACTCGGGGTGGCTGGGCAGCCACTGCCAAACTGCCGTTTTCGGGTTGTCCCCCACGTCCCAGGGACGGTCCACAAAAAACCCGGGGGGCATGTCGTCCACAAAGGTGTCGAACACGACGCAATAGCTGCCGGGCGTCACCAGCGGCGCATAGGCCTCCAGTTCGGCCAGCACATGTGCATGGGTGTGCATCGAATCCAGGCACACCATCACCCGACGGTAGTCCTTGGCAAACGCCTGCACCTGCGCCACCACGTCGGATGCGATGGCCGACCCCTGCACCATCGCGATCCGGCTGGCCATGGGGTGCGCCTCGATAGCGGCCCGGTTGTGCGGGCGGATGTCGATGTCGATCCCCAGCACCTTGCGCTGGGACTGGCGCGGATCGAACACCGTGCCTGCCTCGATGGCGTCGCACATGTCCAACATGGCCAGCAGTGAGGCACTCAGCACCAGGGAGCCGCCGTGCGCGATGCCGGTCTCGATGATGAGATCGGGGCGCACGCGCCAGACCAGCTCCTGCATGGCCACCATGTCCTGCGGATACTGGATGATCGGCCGGCCCAGCCAATCGAAGTTGTACACGTACTGGCGCTGCATCGAAGCCTGCAGCCAGTCCCGCGAGAGCGCGCTGAAGTCGCTGTCCTGTGCGTAGGACTGCAGGCGGGCACGGCGTTCGTCCTGGAATTGCTCGATGGGGTTCATAAAAACATACCTCCGCTGTAAATCATTCCGTTCCTGTCCATCATTCGAAAATCGCCAGCGGCCCGGGCACGGGGCGCGGCTGCCAGCCGAACTCGGCGCGCAGCCGCTCCACCCGGATCGGTGGAAACTGCTGCAGGGGCGCCTGCGGGGCCACGTCCAGGCGGCACCCGGTCTGCTCCGCCAGCCATTGCAGCCATTGTGCGTGCCGGGTCTGGACGCCACTGGCCACGTTGTAGGCCGCGCTGCGCCCCTGCAGGGCGATGCGCGGCAGGATGTCCACGACATCGTCGATGTACACATAATCCTTCACGCTGTCGGGGTCGCTGTGCAGCAGCACATGGCCCTGGCGGGCATCCCGGAGCAGGCTGGCGATGAAATTCCCGCTGTCCGCGTCCATGCCCGGCCCCACCACGTTCGACAGCCGCGCCACGCGCACGCCCGCTCGCCCGCAGGCATGGCACAGCGCCTCGCCCGTCAGCTTGGTCAGGTTGTAGAGGTAGGAAGGGTCCTGCGGCCGCACCGCCAGGACGCCACCTTCATCAGTGTCCTCCGCCCCCAGGTACACGCGGGTGGACGAGAGGTACAGCAGCGAATCGAACTGGGCATGCTCCAGCACCTCGGCCAGCAGGCTGGCATGCGCCCGCACGGTGTCGAACGGGCGCGAGCGGAAGTCGCCGGTCAGGCCGATGCAGTACAGCACATGGCCCAGCGGGCGGTTCAGCAGTTCGGGCGCGCCGCGCTGGGGCGCCCAAACTTCGTGCCCATCGGCCTGCAGCCGCGCCACGAGGCGGCTGCCGATGTAGCCGGAAGCCCCGAGCACCGTGAACTGGCTCATTCCCGCACCCCGACGGGCGCGAGCGGCTGGCCGGCGTAGACGGTGTATTCCGCCAGCTCCCCGCGCACGATGGACCCCGCCGCCACCACGCAGCCGCGACGCAACCAGGCGCCGTCGAGCAGCACGCAGTTGGCGCCAATCCAGACGTCATCCTCGATACGGATGCCGCCCTTGCTGGCCAGGAAGCCCTGCTCGCGGATCAGCCGCCCCTTTTCCTTGTAGGCATGGTTGACCGGCGCGAAGGTGCAGTTGGCGGCGATGGCGACATGGTTGCCGATGGCGATGCCGTTGCCCGTGTAGAGCACGCAGCCGGAGTTGATGACCACATGCTCGCCGATGCACAGGTCGCCGCCGCCGCCGGCGGGCTTCACCTTGACGAAGCTGTCGAGCACCGAATGCGCGCCGACCACGATGCGGGTGCCCCGCACCGAATCCTCGATGTCGGCCAGGCGCGACACGCGCGCCGTGGGGTGGATCTCGATCATGGCAGCTCCTGCCAACCGGGCACCGCCACGGCAAAACGGCCGCCCCATTCCCGGATGTAGTCCAGCTGCGCGACCACTTCATCCTTCAGGTTCCAGGGCAGGATGAGCACGACGTCGGGCCGGTCGGCGCGCAGGTGCGCCTCGTCCACCACGGGGATGCGGCTGCCCGGCAGGTATTTGCCCTGCTTGGCGGGGTTGCGGTCCACCACATAGGGCAACAAGTCGGCGCGGACGCCCGCGAAATTGAGCAGGGTGTTGCCCTTGGCGGCTGCGCCGTAGGCCGCCACCTTGCGCCCCTGCGCCTGAGCAGTTATCAAAAATGAGAGCAGCTCGCGCTTGATGCGCAAGCATTCCCGCTGGAAATCGGCATAAAAAGCGGCACTGGACACGCCCACGTGTGCCTCGCGCGCCAGCAGGGCTGCCACGGCGGGCGCCTCGGGGCGGGGTGTGCCGTCCGTGCGCCGCGCGTACACGCGCAGGCTGCCGCCGTGCGTCGGCAGCTCCTCCACGTCGAACACCGTCAGGCCGTTGGCCGCGAAGATGCGCTGCACCGCCGTGAGCGAGAGGTAGGAGAAATGCTCGTGGTACAGCGTGTCGAACTGGCACTGCTGCACGAGCTGCAGCAGGTGCGGAAACTCGAACGTGGCCACACCCGAAGGCTGCAGCAGCAGCGCGAAGCCCGCCACGAAGTCATTGATGTCGGGTACATGGGCCAGCACGTTGTTGGCCGCCGTG
This sequence comes from Burkholderiales bacterium RIFCSPLOWO2_12_FULL_65_40, assembly GCA_001770955.1. Lineage (GTDB taxonomy): Bacteria > Pseudomonadota > Gammaproteobacteria > Burkholderiales > Burkholderiaceae_C > Simplicispira. Next base: position 30,699 of record MESL01000018.1, read on the forward strand.
AGGTCGGCCGCCTGGCCCTGGGCCACCAGTTCGCGCGCCAGTTCCTGGCCGAAGAAGCGCTCCACCACCGGGATGCCCTTGGCGCGGGCGGCGGCCGCCGTGCTGGCCGTGGGCTCCACGCCCAGGCAGGGAATGCCGCGCGCCGCCACGTACTGAAGCAGGTAGCCGTCGTTGGCGGCGATTTCCACCACGCGGCTATGCGGCCCCAGGGCGAAGCGCTGGACCATGGCCTCCACATAGGCCTGCGCGTGCGCCAGCCAGCTGCTGGAGTAGGAGCTGAAATAGGCGTACTCGGCATCAAAGAGTTCGTGCGCCTGGGCGAAGTCCTCGGTCTGCACCAGCCAGCAGCGTTCGCACACCAGCACGCGCAGCGGGTACCAGCGCTCGGGCGCGTGCAGCGCCTCGGCGCTCAGGTAGGCGTTGGATGGCGGGGCCGTGCCCAGGTCGGCCAAGGGCAGCGTGACCGGGGCGCCACAGTGTCGGCAATGCATGCTCACAGAACCACTCCCTTAAAGTCGGAATCCAGCGGCGCATGGGCCGCATCGCGGGGCGAGCGCTCGCCCACCGGCAGGGGCCAGGCGATGGCCAGGCGCGGATCAAGCGCGTCGGCGGCCGCCTCGCAAGCGGGCGTGTAGGGCGCCGAATGCAGGTAAAGCAGCTCCACACCGTCTTCGAGCGCCTGGAAGCCGTGCGCGAAGCCGGGCGGGATCAGCAGCGCGCGGTGGTTGTCGGCCGACAACCGCTCGGCGTGCCACTGCAGGAACGTCGGCGAGCCGGCGCGCAGGTCCACCGCCACGTCCCACACGGCGCCGCGCAGGCAGCTCACAAGCTTGGCCTCGGCGGCGGGGGGGCGCTGCCAGTGCATGCCGCGCACGGTGCCCTGGCGCTCGGTGCGGGTGTGGTTGACCTGGGCCACGCCGCCCGGCCACCCTGCGGCTACCAACTCCTCGGCGCAGAACAGGCGTACCAGAAAGCCACGCTCGTCGCCCAGCGGCTTGCGCTGCACGCACAGCAGTCCGGCCAGCGGCGTGGGGGTGATGGCGAAACGGCTCATGGCGTTCCCGGCGTGCTTTCGTAGGCGGTGAAATCGGCCTCGCACAGCGCGCGCGCATCGCCCCCAGCATGCAGGGCGCGGTACCAGTCCATGGTGCGCGCCAAGGCCTGGGCCAGCGGCCAGCGCGGCGCCACATCGAGCACGGTGCGCGCCTTGGCGGTCTCCAGGGCCAGCCAGCCCGCCTCGTGCGGTCCAGCGCTTTCATTTTGATAGCTTACAACGCTTGAGGGATAAGACTTTCTGGCCATTTCTATCACATTTTTCACCGTGGCCGCCTCGTGCGGCAGCGGGCCGAAGTTGTAGGCGCCCGCGCGGGCCGAGTCCTGCCACAGCGCCTCGGCCAGGCGCAGATAGGCCGCCAGGGGCTCCAGCACATGCTGCCAGGGCCGCGTGGCGGCGGGCCGGCGGATCTCCAGGGTGCTGCCCGCCTCCCAGGCACGCACGGCGTCGGGCAGCAGCCGGTCGGCGGCCCAGTCGCCGCCGCCGATGACGTTGCCCGCGCGCGCCGTGGCCAGCGCCACGCCCTGCGCTGCCAGGAAGGCGTCGCGGTAGCTCGCGGCCACCAGTTCGGACGCGGCCTTGCTCGCGCTGTAGGGGTCGTGCCCGCCCAGGGCATCGTCTTCACGGTAAGGGTAGGCCCATTCGAGGTTGCGGTAGACCTTGTCGGTGGTCACGACGACCACGGCGCGCACACTGTCCAGCCTGCGCAGGGCGTCGAGCACATGCGCAGTGCCCATCACATTGGTGGCAAAGGTTTCCAGCGGCGCCGCATAGCCGGGGCGCACCAACGCCTGCGCCGCCAGGTGCAGCACCACCTCGGGCCGGGCCGCGCGCACCTGCTGCGCCAGGGCGGCCGCGTCGCGGACGTCGCACAGGCGGCTGTCCATGCCCTGGCCCACGCCCGCGAGGTCAAACAGCGCAGGAACGGTGGCCGGCGCAAGCGCCACGCCCGTCACCTGCGCACCCATGCGCTGCAGCCACAGGGCCAGCCAGGCGCCCTTGAAGCCCGTGTGCCCGGTGAGCAGCACGCGGCGGCCTCGCCAGAAGCCCGGATCGGGCAGCGGATTCACCAGCATTTCCAGGGTGCCTCGCCGGATTGCCACAGGTCTTCGAGCAGGTTCTTCTCGCGCAGCGTGTCCATGGGCTGCCAGAAGCCGGCGTGCTCGAACGCCATGAGCTCGCCGCGCGCCGCCAGGCCCGACAACGGCTCGACTTCCCAGCTCGTCGCATCGCCCTCGATGAGGTCCAGGCACTGCGGCGACACCACGAAGAAGCCGCCGTTGATGAGCCCGCCGTCGCCGCGCGGCTTTTCGGTGAAGGCCCGAACCGCCGTGCCGTCCATCTGCAGCGCGCCATAGCGCCCGGGCGGCTGGACGGCCGTCACGGTGGCCAGCTTGCCATGGGCCTGGTGGAAGCGGATGGAGGCGGCGATGTCCACATCGGAGACACCGTCGCCGTAGGTGAAACAGAAGGCCTCGTCGTCCTGCACGTATTCGCGCACGCGCTTGAGGCGCCCCCCCGTCATGGTGTTGTCGCCGGTGTCGACCAGGGTCACGCGCCAGGGTTCGGCGTGCTTCTGGTGGACTTCCATGCGGTTGTTCACCATGTCGAAGGTCACGTCCGACATGTGCAGGAAGTAGTTGGCGAAGTACTCTTTGATGATGTAGCCCTTGTAGCCGCAGCAGATCACGAACTCGTTGACCCCGTGCGCCGAATACATCTTGAGGATGTGCCAGAGGATGGGCTTGCCGCCGATCTCGATCATCGGCTTGGGCCGCAGGTGCGTCTCCTCCGAAATCCGGGTTCCCAATCCCCCGGCCAGTATCACTGCCTTCATGTGTGCTCCTTCTCCCAAGCTTCGAACATCATGGCATATGCCTGCTCGACCTTGTGCGCAAACCCCTGCCCGTCCATCAGCTCGCTCGAGCGCATCTGCCCACGCAGCTCTCTTCTCGTCTGGGCCA
>MESL01000019.1 GCA_001770955.1 Burkholderiales bacterium RIFCSPLOWO2_12_FULL_65_40
TGTCGCTTGTAACGTGTGGCGAAGCGGTGACGCAGATTCCATGTCGGCACGGGACATTCACGATCCCACTACAGATGCCGGATATACGACTGCAGGTGTTTTACCCCCTGGTCCCCAATCGGTCAGGCTCTTGCTGTTGTGGGGGAGTCCATATACGACAGTTAGACATTTTTTGCCTGACGAACTAAAACGCGCCAATGTCTCTGAGTTTCTTCAAAAACTCAGCAAACTCTCTGAGAAACTTCAAGTCATCTTCATCAAGCCCATCTGGGTCAAAGTGCATTACATCATTTCTGATGTCCTTAACTTTTGTTAGGTTGGATATGAAAATTGCCTTGTCGATAGCGACATTCAACTTCTTCCAATTGCCTTCGGGTTGCATTAGGCGAATGTACTCACCAAACGTTAAGTCCGCAGGAGTCTCAATTTTTCTGTCGTCGCCTGGTACTTTTGCACCCTCCAGGTCTTGGAGAGTGAATTTTCCGTGAAGTAATCGACGGATGCTATTTTCAATCTCGCCGACAAGTAGGAATGGTTCAGCAAGGGCCAAAAATTGATCGTTAAGGTCGCTGGCCGTGACGATTCCACAAATCGTTTTGTCTTGCGCTTGCACAAGAACATAATCATTTGCGGCGATTACGGAAATTGCTGAAAAAAGCGGCTCATCCAGCTTTACAACTTTTGCCTCTTCCATGCAGTCTTGTGCAGTGACGCATGCCTTTCTCAATGCCAGTCTGCTGCCAATGGTTTTCCAACTCACTGCACCCTTTAGATCGCGAGGGCCAGTCATTACTGGCAGTTGGGAGAAACTATTGACCATCATCTGCGTCACAATTTCTTGTAACGGTGCGTTCGGCGCTACATAGACAGGCTTTTTGTTCGCAGAGGGGAGCAGCCCGATTCGATATGTCGGATCCGGCGCAGAATCGTCAGAGATGGCGTTGCCTGCTGCTTCTGCAGGAGCTTTTTCGAAACCAATAAAACCATCAATGTAAGCCCACTCAAAGTCTGGTTTTGTCGTTAGTCCGTGTCGACGAAGTGCGTGGCGAATCTGGCGCACAACACGATAGCCCCTTCGCTCAGCATTGAACCAAAGAAGAAAAGAACGCACCGATTCCTTTTGTGGTGCAACTCCCTTTTTCAGACTATCAGCGATGGCTGTGAGTTTTTCTTCGAATTGCTGCATGGTTTTTATGTGAGGTCTAACTTTGATGTGGTCGGCAATTTACCGGATATGCCAGCGTGCCTGCTGGATAACATCGCTCGCTCACAGTGGAAAAATTGTTAGAAATCATCAAGTTAGCCAAGGGTTCTGTATGAACGTGCCGGTATAACAGAAACGACAAAGTCGCCGCCTCTCGTGTGCCGAGGCTGCAGCGTTGGGAGTATGACAGGCGGCTACCTTGCGTGGTGCGGTTCATGTCTCCGTTGGGTCGTAAACAGTCATCAGCCCAAAAGAAAAAGGCCAGCAGATCTCAAACCTGCTGGCCTTTCTTTATTCAAAGAGAAATCACTTTCCCCAAGAATCCTTCAACCCCACCGCCAAGTTAAACACCGGCTTCTCCGCCTTGTGATCCACCCGGTCCGCCACAAAGTACCCGTGCCGTTCAAACTGGAACTTGTCGTCCGGCTTGGCGTTGGCCAGTGACGGCTCCACGATGGCCGTCACCACCTTCAGGCTGTTGGGGTTCAGGCTTTCGATGAAGTCCTTGCCGCCCGCGTCGGGCTGGGCGTCGAGGAACAGGCGGTCGTACATGCGCACTTCGGCCTGCACGCCGTCTGCCACGCCCACCCAGGTGATGGCGGCCTTCACCTTCACGCTGTCGGCGCCGGGGGTGCCGCTCTTGGTGTCGGGCACCACGGTGGCCAGCACTTCGGTGATGTTGCCGTCGGCATCGCGGGTAGCACCGGTGCATTCGACGACGTAGCCGCCCTTGAGGCGCACCTTGTTGCCGGGGAAGAGGCGCTTGTAGCCCTTGGGCGGCACTTCTTCGAAGTCTTCGCGCTCAATCCACACTTCCTTGCCGATGGTGAAGTGGCGCACGGGGCTTTCCACGCCTTCCGCTGCATGCGGCAGGGCGGGCAGGCTGCAGGGTTCCAGGTGACCGGCGCCCATCACTTCGTCCCAGTTGGTCAGCACGAGCTTGACGGGGTTGATGACGGCCATGCCCCGGTGGGCCTTGGCTTCGAGGTCTTCGCGCAGGCAGCCTTCGAGGGTGCCGTAGTCGATCCAGCTGTCGCTCTTGGTCACGCCGATGCGTTCGGCAAACATTTGCAGTGCGGCGGGGGTGTAGCCCCGGCGGCGCAGGCCGACTATTGTTGGCATGCGCGGGTCGTCCCAGCCGCTCACCTTGTGGTCGTACACCAGTTGCGCCAGCTTGCGCTTGCTGGTGATGACGTAGGTGAGGTTCAGGCGGGCAAATTCGTACTGGTGTGGCGCGGGGGCGGCGAGTAGGCCGCTCTCACACAGGCGGTCCATCAGCCAGTCGTAGAAGGGGCGCTGGTCTTCAAATTCCAGCGTGCAGATGCTGTGGGTGATCTGCTCCAGCGCGTCCTCGATGGGGTGCGCAAAGGTGTACATGGGGTAGATGCACCACTTGTCGCCCGTGTTGTGGTGCGTGGCGCGGCGGATGCGGTAAATGGCCGGGTCGCGCATGTTGATGTTGGGGCTGGCCATGTCGATCTTGGCGCGCAGCACCATGCTGCCGTCTTCGTGCTGGCCGTCGCGCATTTCGCGGAAGCGCGCCAGGTTTTCTGCCGGGGTGCGGGTGCGAAAAGGGCTGTCCACGCCGGGCTTGCTGAAGTCGCCTCGGTTGATGCGGATCTGTTCCACCGTCTGCTCGTCCACGTAGGCGTGGCCGGCTTCAATCAGGGTTTCGGCCGCGCGGTACATGAAGTCGAAGTAGTCGCTGGCCTGGTAGGGCTTGTCGTTGCCGGGCTGGCTCCAGTCAAAACCCAGCCATTGCACGGCATCGATGATGCTGTTGACGTACTCCTGGTCTTCCTTCTCGGGGTTGGTGTCGTCAAAGCGCAGGTGGCACACGCCGCCGTAGTCGTGTGCCAGGCCAAAGTTGATGCAGATGCTCTTGGCGTGGCCGATGTGCAGGTAGCCGTTGGGCTCGGGCGGGAAGCGGGTGCGGATCTTGGCGGGGTCGGGCTGGCCGGCCGCATGGTGTGCGGCGTCACCTGGGCTGCCGGCCCAGCGGCGGCTGGCGTAAGTGCCTTTTTCGAGGTCGTTCTCGATGATCTGGCGCAGGAAGTTGCTGGGTTTGGCGGCTTCTTGGGCCGCAGCGGCGGCTGCGGCGGGGGTGTTGGCGGGGGTGGGGGTGCTCATGCGGGCATTTTAGGCGGCGGTTTCGTGAAGCTTTACGCACGGAAACAAGCGCATGTACGTCCGGAAACAATATCGGGCGGTTTTCATGCCATCCTAATCACCACCTCGTGCGTTATGCACCTATGAGAAAGCTTGGCAGTGTGTCAGGCGCCCCTCGCAAAGGAGATTTTCATGACCAAAACCCGTTCTATCCAGTCCCTGCTTGCCGCAGCCGGTGTGGCAGTGGCCCTTCTGGCTGGTGCCGGTGCCGCCCAGGCGCGCGATGTCAACTGGTCGGTGGGCTTGAGTTCGCCGGGCGTGGTGGTGGGGGTGAGCAATGGCTACCCCATGTATGTGGCGCCGCCACCCGTGTATGTGGCCCCGCGCCCGGTGTATTACGCGCCAGCTCCGGTGTATTACTCTGCGCCCCCGGCTTACTATGCGCCGCCCCCCGCCTATTACTACCGCGACCGTGACCGTGGCCATCGCCACCACCGTCACAACAGGCATGACCGGCACGACCGGTATGACCGCTGGGATCGTCGCTGATTCTCGGCCAGCGTATTCGGTGCACAAGGCGGCCTGCGGGCCGCCTTTGTCTTGGGCGCCGCATAATCCTGCGTTCTGGCCTGCTGGCGTTGCTGCCCGGCGGGCGCAACGCCTGGAGAGCCCCCCGTGAAAACCGTTTTCGTCCTCAATGGCCCCAACCTGAACCTGCTGGGCACGCGCGAGCCCGCCGTGTACGGTGCGCAAACGCTGGCCGACGTGGAGCAGCTTTGCGCTGCCGCCTGCGTGCGCCACGGCTTTGCGCTGCGCTTTCACCAAAGCAACCACGAGGGCGCGCTGATCGACTGGATCCACGAAGCCGGGCGCCTGCAGGCTGCGGGCACGCTGGCGGGCCTGGTGCTCAATGCCGGGGCCTACACGCACACCAGCGTGGCGCTGGCGGACGCCGTCAAGGGCACGGGCGTGACGCTGATCGAGCTGCACATCAGCAACGTGCACGCGCGCGAGGCGTTTCGCCACCATTCCTATCTGTCGGCGGTGGCGCGGGCCGTGATGTGCGGCTTCGGCGTGCCGGGCTACGGGCTGGCCATCGACGCGCTGGCGCAGATGCAGCCTTGAGCCGCAGCATGGGCCGGGCGCGATGATGACTGCGGCGCTGCCCGAAATCACCGAGGACGAGGTTGAGATCACCGCCATGCGCGCCCAGGGCGCGGGCGGGCAGAACGTCAACAAGGTGTCGAGCGCGGTGCACCTGCGCTTTGACATCGGGGCATCGTCCCTGCCCATCGACGTGAAGGCGCGCCTGCTGGCGCTGCGCGACAGCCGCATCACGCAAGACGGCGTGGTGGTCATCAAGGCCCAGCAATACCGCAGCCAGGAGCAGAACCGCGCCGATGCGCTGGCGCGGCTCAACGCGCTGGTGCAGAGTGTGGCCCGCCCGCCGCTGGTGCGGCGGCCCACCAAGCCCACCTACGGATCGAAACAGCGCCGGCTGGAGTCCAAAAGCCAGCGCGGCCAGACGAAAGCCCTGCGCGGCAAGGTGCAAGAGTAAAACTTGGTTTCCTGCGGCGCAGGGACAGGGCCGCAGAATTGGTGCCAATTCTGGAACGAACCATCTCCTGATCGGGGCTTTATGCATGCCCCGATAACTCCTACATTGGAGTCTTCAAGGAGTCCCGTCATGAATGCTTCCGCCCCTCCCGCCGCCCATGCCACCCACAGCACCGTGCCCGTGCTTTTCGTGTCGCACGGCGCGCCGCTGTTCGCCGTGGAAGCGGGCGAAACCGGCCCGGCGCTGACCCGCTGGGGGCAGGCGCTGCGGACGCAGTTTCCGGGCCTGCGCGGCGTGGTCATCCTGTCGCCGCACTGGATGGCGCGCGGTGTGCGCGTGATGACGGGCGCGCAGCCCGCCACCTGGCACGACTTTGGCGGCTTTCCCCCCGCGTTGTATGAACTGCAATACCCCGCACCGGGCGCACCTGCGCTGGCACACGAAGTGCTGGCGCTGCTGCAGGCCGCTGGCGTGGCCGCGCAGGGCGACGCCGAGCGCCCGTTTGACCACGGCGCCTGGGTGCCGCTGATGCACCTGTTTCCGCAGGCCGACCTGCCCGTGGTGCAGGTGTCGCTGCCCGTGGGCGCCGGCCCTGCCGATGTCCATGCACTGGGCGCCGCGCTGCGCGGCCTGCGCAACCAGGGTGTGCTGCTGGTCGGCTCGGGCAGCATGACGCACAACCTGGCCGAGTTTTTTGGCGGCGCGCGCGAGCCCGCGCCCTATGTGCTGGAGTTCAGCCGCTGGATCGAGGCGGCCCTGCAGCGTGGCGACCTGCCCGCACTGCTGGCCTACCGCGAGCAGGCGCCGCACGCTGAACGTGCCCACCCGACTGACGACCACTTTCTGCCTCTGTTCTTCGCGCTGGGGGCGGCGGGCGATGATCTGCAGGCCGACTACCTGAGCCGCGAGGTGATGTACAGCATGCTCGCCATGGACGCCTTCGCCTTGCAGGCCACCGCCTGAGTTCCGGTGGCAGAATTGCCCCACACCACACTGTTTGGGGCTCGCCATGCTTGAACTGCCACTCACCTTTCTGCAACGCCCTGCCGCATCCACCACGCCCAGGCCCTGGCTGCTGGTGCTGATGCACGGCGTGGGCAGCAACGAGCAAGACCTGTTTGCCCTGTCACCGCAGATCTCCGAGCGCTTTCATGTGCTGAGCCTGCGCGCGCCGCACCGCATGGGGCCCGGGGCTTTTGCGTGGTTCGATTTTTCGATCGAGCCCGGCGGTGCCCGCAGCATCAACGAGTCGCAAGAGGCGGCCAGCCGTGCGCTGGTGGCGCAGGCGGTCGAATCCGCAGCGAAGCAACTGGGCATTCCGGCCGAACGCACGGTGGTGGGCGGCTTCAGCCAGGGGGGTGCCATGGCCTTGTCGATGCTGCTGACGCGCCCCGAGCTGATGGGCGCCGCGCTGGTGTGGCACGGCCGGCTGGTGCCGCAGGTGTTGCCGCACGCGGCCCCGGCCGATGCACTGCACGGACGCAAGCTGTGGGTGAGCCACGGCACGCACGACGACGTGATTCCGGTGGCCAGCGCGCAGGCCATCTGCCACCATTTCGATGCCCTGCCGGTGCAGGTGACCTACCGCGAGTTTGCGAGCGCCCACGATATCCGCCCCTCGGAGCTGGCGGCCACGGTGGCGTGGCTCGAAGCGCTGTCCACCACGCCCACGGCGTTCTAATTATCGATCGACGGGCAGCGCCACCGTGCGCTTCACCTCCTTGAGCGAGAAGCTGGTGGAGATTTCGCGCACCCCCGGCAAGCTGCGGATGCGGGTGCGCACGAATTCGGCGAAGAACCCCAGGTCGGGCGCCACCAGTTCGAGCTGGTAGTCGTACCGGCCCGAAAGGTTGTGGCACGACAGCACCTGCGGCAGCGCCAGCACCTCGCGCTCGAAGGCGGCCGTGATCTCGGCCGTGTGGTTGTGCAAGCCAATCTGCACAAAGCCCAGCACGCCATAGCCCACGCGGTGCCGGTCCAGATGGGCGTGGTAGCCGCTGATCAGGCCCGCTTCCTCCAGTTGCCGCACGCGGCGCCAGCAGGGCGAGGGCGAGAGCGACACCTGCTCGGCCAATTCGCCCACGGTGGCGCGGCCATTCTTCTGCAGAGCGTCGAGCAGGGCGCGGTCCACAGCATCCAGGGATGGAAGGGGGGTGGGCATGAATTTCCTGAATATTGAAATATTGGGGTAATTATTTCCAATGTTCTGGATTTTTGCTGCACAAATGGCGAAATATTTCCCATGCCACTGGCAAACAATTTGGGGTATTCCAACACCACCCGGAGACATCCCCATGGGCAAGGCACACGACAGCACCGGCGGCTTCAGCACCCGCGCCATCCATTTCGGCTACGACCCGGCAGACCACCAAGGCGCGCTGGTGCCGCCCATCCACACCTCGGCCACGTTTGCGTTCCCCGACGTGGGCTATGGTGCCCGGTGCTTCACGGGGGAGGAAAACGGCTATTTCTACACGCGCATCGCCAACCCCACGCTGGCGCTGCTCGAAGGGCGGCTGGCCAGCCTGGAGCAGGGCGCGGGCGCGGTGGTGTTCGGCTCGGGCATGGGCGCGATCACGGCCACGCTGTGGTCCATGCTGGAGCCGGGCGACGAGGTGCTGGCCGACCTCACGTTGTACGGCTGCACCTTCTCCTTCCTGCACCACGGCCTGGGGCGCTTTGGCGTCACGGTGCGCCATGTGGACATGACCGACCCGGCCAACGTGGCCGCAGCGCTGAGCGACAAGACGCGTGTGGTCTACCTCGAAACCCCTGCCAACCCCAATATGCGACTGGTGGACATTGCTGCGGTGTCGGCCCTGGCGCACGCCCGGGGCGCCAAGGTGGTGGTCGACAACACCTACTGCACGCCCTACCTGCAGCAGCCGCTGTTGCTGGGTGCCGATGTGAGCGTGCACTCCATGACCAAGTACCTCGGTGGCCATGGCGACCTGACGGCGGGCGCCGCCATCTTTGCCGATGCCGAGCTGGCCCTGCGCGTGCGCCTGTACGGCCTGAAAGACATGACGGGTGCCGTGATGTCGGCGCAGGATGCACACCTGGTGATGCGCGGCCTCAAGACCCTCACGCTGCGCATGGACCGCCATTGCCAGAGCGCGCAGACGGTGGCCGAGTTTCTGGCTGCGCACCCGGCCACGGCGGTGGTGCACTACCCGGGCCTGGCCAGCTTCCCACAGCACGCGCTGGCGAAACAGCAGATGCGCCAGATGGGCGGCATGATCGCCTTCGAACTGCACGGTGGCCTGCCGGCGGGTGTGCGCTTCATGGATGCGCTGCGCCTCGTCACCCGCGCCGTGAGCCTGGGCGATGCCGAGACGCTGGCCCAGCACCCGGCCAGCATGACGCACTCCACCTACACGCCCGAGCAGCGCGCTGCGCACGGCATCTCTGAAGGACTGGTGCGTTTGTCGGTGGGGCTGGAGGATGTGCAGGACATCCTGGCCGACATCGGCCAGGCATTGGACCTGGTGCAGGCGCTGGACTTCAGCTGCGCCCAAGCGATGACGGCTGGGGCAGCGGCAGCGCCGTCTTGTAGCGCACCTGCTTGATGGCGAAGCTGGAGCGGATCTTCTCCACCCCCGGGATGGGCGAGAGCCGCTCCAGAATGAGCTTTTCCAGCGCCGCCATGTCGGCCACGGCCACGCGCACCAGGTAATCGCTATCGCCGGTCATCAGGTAGCACTCCATCACCTCGTCCTGCTCCGCGATGCGCTGTTCGAAGTCGGCCAGGGCCTCTTTGCTTTGGGTCTTGAGGCTGATGCTGATGAACACATTGAGCCCCAGGCCCAGCGCGGCGGCGCTGGCCAGCGCCACGTAGCGGCTGATGACGCCCGCGGCCTCCAGCGCCTTCACGCGCGCCAGGCAGGGCGAGGGCGAGAGGTGCACGCGCCGGGCCAGCTCCACGTTGGAGAGCGAGCCGTCGGCCTGCAGCTCGGCCAGGATGCGCAAATCGATGGCGTCCAGTTTCATATGCGGTGATCGATCGGTTTGGCGGCACGTCGTGCTTCGTACCGGCGATTGTGCCCCCGAATCAGCACCCCATTTTTCTTGTACAGGAATAGAGTCGCAGCCATGAATGCACCCACGTCCCTTTCCGCCCTGGCACCTGCCGAGGGCCTGCTCGATACCGACCCCCAGGAGACCGCCGAGTGGCGCGACGCTTTCCTCGCGCTGGTGGCCACCGAAGGCCCCGAGCGCGCCCGCTTTGTGCTGGCGGAACTTGCGCGCCTGGCGCGCGCGCAGCAGGTAGGCTGGCACCCCGGCCTGAACACGCCCTACGTGAACACCGTGGCGGTGCAGGACCAGGGCGTGTTCCCCGGCGACCTGGCCGTGGAGGAACGGCTGGCGTCCATCATGCGCTGGAATGCGCTGGCCATGGTGGTGCGCGCCAACCAGGCCTATGGCGAACTGGGCGGCCACATCGCCAGCTACGCCAGTGCGGCGGATTTGTTCGAGAGCGGCTTCAACCACTTCTTCCGCGCACGCGAGGGCCTGGGCGAAGGCCAGCACCGGGGCGACCTGGTGTTCTTCCAGCCGCACAGTGCGCCGGGTGTGTATGCGCGTGCCTTCCTTGAAGGGCGTTTGAGCGAGCAGGACCTGCTGCACTACCGCCAGGAGATCACCGCCCCGGCGCAGGGCGCGTGCGGGTTGTCGAGCTACCCGCACCCCTGGCTCATGCCCGACTTCTGGCAGTTCCCCACGGGCTCGATGGGCATCGGCCCCATCAGCAGCATCTACCACGCGCGCTTTATGCGCTACCTCACGCACCGCAACTTGCTGGACTGCGCGGGCCGCAAAGTGTGGGGCGTGTTCGGCGACGGCGAGATGGACGAACCCGAGAGCATGAGCGCGCTCACGCTCGCCGCGCGCGAGGGCCTGGACAACCTGGTGTGGGTGGTCAACTGCAACCTGCAGCGCCTGGATGGCCCGGTGCGTGGCAACGGCCGCATCATCGACGAGCTGGAGCGCCTGTTTGCCGGCGCGGGCTGGAACGTGGTCAAGCTGGTCTGGGGCAGCGACTGGGACGGCCTGTTCGCGCGCGACCTTACGGGCGCGCTGGCGCGGGCGCTAGAGGGCACGGTGGACGGCCAGATGCAGACCTTCGCCGCCAAGGACGGGCGCTTCAACCGCGACAACTTCTTCGGCCAGAACCCCGAACTGGCCGCGCTGGCCCAGGGCATGACGGACGAGCAGATCGACCGCCTCAAGCGCGGCGGCCATGACCTGGTGAAGATCCACGCCGCCTACGCCGCCGCCAGCGCGCACCAGGGCCAGCCCACGGTGATCCTGGCCCATACCAAGAAGGGCTACGGCATGGGCCAGGCGGGCCAGGGCAAGATGACCACGCACAGCCAGAAGAAGCTGGACGAAGGTGACCTCATCGAATTCCGCAACCGTTTCAACCTGCCGCTCAGCGACGCGCAGGCCACCGGTCTGGCCTTCTACCAGCCGAAGGAGGACAGCGCCGAGATGCAGTACCTGCGCCGCCACCGCCAGCAGTTGGGCGGCTACCTGCCCCGGCGCGAAACGGTGTGCGACGCGCTGCCCGTGCCGCCCATTGCCAGCTATGCGCAGTTTGCGCTGGCGGCCGATGGCAAGGAGATGAGCACCACCATGGCCTTCGTGCGCATGCTGGGCACGCTGCTCAAGGACGCTACGCTCGGCCCGCGCATCGTGCCCATCGTGGCCGACGAGGCGCGCACCTTTGGCATGGCCAACCTGTTCAAGCAGGTCGGCATCTACAGCAGCGTGGGCCAGCGCTACGCGCCGGAGGACATCGGCTCGGTGCTGAGCTACCGCGAGGCGCTCGATGGCCAGATCCTCGAAGAAGGCATCAGCGAAGCCGGTGCCATCGCCAGCTGGACGGCCGCCGCCACCAGCTACAGCGTGCACGGCCTGGCCATGCTACCGTTCTACATCTACTACTCCATGTTCGGCTTCCAGCGCGTGGGCGACGCCATCTGGGCCGCCGCCGACCAGCGCGCGCGCGGCTTCCTGCTGGGCGCCACCTCGGGCCGCACCACGCTGGGCGGCGAGGGCCTGCAGCACCAGGACGGCAGCAGCCACCTCGCGGCCGCCACCATCCCCAACTGCAAGGCCTATGACCCGGCCTTTGCGGGCGAGATGGCCGTCATCATCGACGCAGGCATGCGCGAGATGGTGACCGAGCAGCGCGATGTTTTCTACTACGTCACGCTCATGAACGAGAACTACGCCCAGCCCGACCTGCCGCCACAAGCGCACGAAGGTGTGCTCCGTGGATGCTATTTATTCAATAGCTACTCGCGCATGATGGGTGGGGTTGAAATGCCAATTTCATCTAAAAATGTGACGCTCTTGGGCTCGGGGGCCATCCTGACTGAAGTGGTCAAGGCCGCCGAACTGCTGGCGGCCGAGGGGGTGAACGTGACCGTGCTCAGCGTGACGAGCTGGAGCGAACTGGCCCGCGAGGGTGTGGCCTGCGAGCAGCGCGCCCTGGCAGGCAAGGCCGCGCCCGGCGTGCCGTGGCTGACGCAGCAGCTTGCTGGCACGCACGGGCCGGTCATCGCCGCCACCGATTACGTGCGCGCGGTGCCCGAGACGGTACGTGCCTTCGTGCCCGAGGGGCGCCGCTTCATCACCCTGGGCACCGACGGGTTTGGCCGCAGTGATACACGGGCGGCGTTGCGGGAGTTTTTTGGAGTGGATGCAAAGGCGATAGCGAAGGCGGCGAAGTTTGTTCTGGAGGGCTGATCTGCCCATGCGCACAGGGCGTTGCGAACTTCTGTGGCGTTGGGGTTTCCAATAGGCTTTCTCCAACCAGCACCGGGAGGCGCCTATGTCTGAACCAGAGCGATCCACACTGCACCCACCCCGGGAGTCGTCCCGTTGGGGTCTTGTTGTCGTGGTGCTGGTCTTGCTGGTGGGGGCCGGTGGCGCCTGGCGGTGGTGGCAAGCCCAGGGCCCCGTGGCGCCCCCCGCACCGCTGCCCGCTGTGGCCAGTGCTCCACCGGTTGAAGCGGCACCCCCTGCGCTGCCTGCATCGGAGCCGGCTTCGGGTCCGCTGAATCCCATCGAAGTCGTGGCACCGCCAGAGGGGGCCCTGCCTGCCCTGGCAGGGTCAGACGATCACGTCGCCCGTGCGCTGAGCGAGCTGCTGGGCTCCCGCGACGTGGCAGCCTTTCTGCAGATGGATGGCGTGGTGCGCCGCGTCGTCGCCACAGTGGACAACCTGGGCCGAGAGCATGCCCCAGCGCGTTTGTGGCCTGTGAACCCCACGCCCGAGCGCTTTGCCGTGGAGGAGGAGGGTACGGTGCAGACCATTGCCTCCGGCAATGCCGCACGCTACGGCGCGATGGTGCGTTGGATCGAATCGGTGGACATGGAACGGGCCGTGGCGCTGTATGCGCGGCTCTACCCGTTGTTCCAGCAGGCCTACGAAGAACTCGGCTACCCCGGCCGCTATTTCAACGACCGCCTGGTGGCCGTGATCGACCATCTGCTTCAGGCCCCTGAGCCCGCCAGCCCCGTGGCGGTGAGGCTGACCGAGGTGAAGGGTAACGTGCCGTCCACCCGCCCCTGGGTGCGCTACGAGTTTGCCGACCCGCAGCTGCAAAGCCTGTCGAGCGGGCAGAAAATCATGGTGCGCGTGGGGCTGGAGAACGAGCGTCGGCTCAAGGTGCGGCTGAAGGTGCTGCGTGGTCTGGTGGCCAAGGGCGCGGTGGCGCAGCCAAAGCCTTGAGCTTCAGTGGGGTGGGTGGAAGAACGCATCCAGCACTTCCATCAGCCCGGGAAACTCCTGCGCAAACCGCGTGCGGTTCACGAAATAGGCCTCGCAGGCCACCGCAAAAAACTCGGTGGGTGACGTCGCGCCATAAGCATCGAGCCAGGGCCGTGCGGTGCCAAAGCGCTCGGCCTTGATGACGGCTTCGCGGAACTGCGCATAGGCGGGCTCCCAGGCGGCCCACCAGGCCTCGTAGGCTGCGCGGCCGCCGCGTGTGCCCATGAAACCGGCGGGCAGTGGCGGGCAGCCGTTGGGGGGGCCGTTCCTCATGTCGAGCTTGTGCACGAACTCATGCACCACCACATTGCTGCCGTGGTGCGCCGTGTGGGCGGCGTCCTCCACATGCTGCCAGCTCAGCATGATGGGGCCGCGCTCCATGGCTTCGCCGGCCAGCACCTCGGTGTAGTGGTGCACCACGCCGGCCTCGTCGCGGCTCTCGCGCCGGGCCACGGCTTCGCCGGGGTGGACCACGATGGTCACGAAATCGTCGTACCAGCCCAGCGCATCCTGCGGATCGCCCCAGTGCAGCAGCGGCAGGCAGGCCTGGGCGGCGATGTCGATGGCCATGGCGTCGGTCACCTCCAGGCCGTGCGCGCCGTGGAACTGCTTGCCGTCCAGGAACAGCGCGCTGAGCGCGCGCAGCTTGGCCTGGTCGGGCAGGGGCAGGGCGGCCAGAAAGGGGTGGCGCTGCAGGGTTTCCAGCCACTGCGTGGCCGGAATGTCGGGCACGGGGGCGAGGGTGGCGCGCAGGCTGCTGCGCAGGCGGTTCCAGAAAGCGGGCATACCGCTACATGGGGACGATGGCGATGCGTTCCAGTCCTGCAGCGGTCAGCCGCAGCACATCGGCACGCGGGGGCCGGGCGGCGGCGTCCCAGTCGCTCAGCACCACACGCCGCAGGCCGAGGGCCAGGGCGTGTTCGGCCGGGCGGTGCGTGTGGCCATGGATCAGGGTGGTGGCCTGGGCGGTGTGCAGCCAGACGATGGCGGCGGGGGTGTCCACATCGGCATAGGGCGCTCCGGACTGCTTGCGCGCCTCGCTCTCCTGCCGGATACCGCGCGCTTGCGCGCGGCGCTGCGCCAGGGGCTGGGCCAGAAAGCGCTCTTGCCATTCGGCGCTGCGCGCCTGCACGCGAAAGCGCTGGTAGTCCACATCGTCCAGGCACAGCAGGTCGCCGTGGCTCAGCACGGAGCGCTGGCCGCCGAAGCTCAGCACAGTGGGATCCTGCAGGCCGTTGATGCCGCAGTGGCGCAGGAAGGCGTCGCCCGCGAGAAAATCGCGGTTGCCGTGCATGAAGAACACGGGCAGGCGCTGCGCGGCCTGCTGCAGCGCGGCGCAGGCCTGCGCTTCAAAGCTGCCGGGCTCCTGCAGGGCATCGTCGCCCACCCAGACCTCGAACAGGTCGCCCAGGATGAACAGCGCGTCGGCGGGCGTGGTCTGCAGGTAGCCTTGCCACGCCGCCACGGTGGCGGGCTCGGTGGCCTGCAGGTGCAGGTCGGAAATGAAATCGACCGTGCGCCAGTGCGAAGGAGCGGCAAGCTCCTCGAACCGGGGCACGGTCGGGGTCACGGGAGGGGCCGTGTCAGGGGATCAGAGGGCTACAGCCTTTTCGATCACCACGTCGTCCTTGGGCACGTCGTCATGGAAGCCCTTGCGGCCCGTCTTGACGGCCTTGATCTTGTCCACCACGTCGGTGCCGCCGACCACCTTGCCGAACACGGCATAGCCCCAGCCCTGGGCGTTGGGGGCGGTGTGGTTCAGGAAGCCGTTGTCGGCCACGTTGATGAAGAACTGCGCGGTGGCCGAGTGCGGGTCGCTGGTGCGGGCCATGGCCACGGTGTAGTTGGCGTTCTTCAGGCCGTTCTTGGCTTCGTTCTCGATGGGCGCGTCGGTGCCCTTCTGGTTCATGCCGGGCTCGAAGCCGCCGCCCTGGACCATGAAGCCGGGGATCACGCGGTGGAAGATGGTGTTGTTGTAGTGGCCCTTGTTCACGTAGGACAGGAAGTTCTCCGTGGACTTGGGGGCTTTTTCAGCGTCGAGTTCGAGGGTGATGACACCGTAGCCGGTGATGTGCAGTTCGACCTGGGGGTTGCTCATGGTGTTTTCCTTCAAGAATGGGTTACTTCACCAGCGTGGCGGAAGTGATGGTGACGGGCGTGGTGGGCACGTTCTGGAACGGGCCCTTGTTGCCCGTGGCCACGGCCTTGATCTTGTCCACCACCTCGGTTCCGCTCACCACCTTGCCGAACACGGCATAGCCGTGACCGTCAGGCTGGGGGGCGTTGAGCATGGCGTTGTCCTTCACGTTGATGAAGAACTGTGCCGTGGCGGAATCGGGCACGTTGGTGCGCGCCATGGCAATCGTGTATTTGTCGTTCTTCAGCCCGTTGGCGGCTTCGAGCGGGATCGGGGAGCGCATCGGCTTTTGCGTCATGTCGGCGGTGAAGCCGCCGCCCTGGATCATGAAACCGTCGATCACGCGGTGGAAGATGGTGCCGTCGTAGTGCTTGTCTTTCACATAGGTGAGAAAGTTTTCCACGGTCTTGGGCGCCTTGGCGGGGTCGAGTTGCACGACGATGTCGCCCATCGAGGTGGACAGCTTGACCTTGGGGGCTTCCTGGGCGTGCACGGGCGCTACTGAAAGCATAGCTGTCAGCGCAATACCAGCAAGCGCCAGAGTCGAATTTCTTCTGGAAATCATCCAATTACTCCTTCGAAAAATATCTGCCAGCGGTCGCCCCGGCGGGCCCAGAACTGCCGCTTGACGGGCCCGGTGCGGGCGCCTTCGGCCACCTCGCCGAACGTCACCACCATGGTATCGGTGGTATCGGTCCAGCGCAGGTAGGACTTGTCCTTGAGTTCGATGTCCCGGCCGCCCAGCGCACGGGTTTCGGCCTGCAGCACGGTGGACCACTCGGCCAGCGTCTTCTTCTTGTGGCCCTGGAAATCGGGGGCATAAAAGCCCATCAGGCGCTGCATGTCACCGTTGGTCTTGGCGCTGCGCCAGGCATTGAGCACGGCCTCGAACGACTGGCGGTCGGCCTGGACGCTGTGCGGCTGCACCCAGTCCAGTTGCCGGGCAATGACCACGGGCGTGGTGCGCGGCTCCACGGTGCGCAGCAGGCGCTCCAGGTCGGGGTTGGCCAGCGCGACGCAGCCGTCGGTGGCCTGGGGGGCGCGCGCAAACTGGTCGGGCGGCGTGCCATGCAGCCAGATGCCGCTGCCGGTCTTGCCGCGCAGCTGGTCGAGCGCGTTGGGGTAATTCAGGGGCAGCGCGCCCGAGCCGTAAAAGTCGCGCAGCGTGGCCGGGTCGAGGCGGCTGGTGATGAAGTACACGCCCAGCGGGGTGCGCTGGTCGCCTTCGACCACCTTCTCGATACCGAGTTTGCCCACCGAGGCGTAGTAGTCGGCCACCAGCCGCAGGCCCTTGGGGGTGTTCTCGAACAGGTACAGGCGCGAGAGCGCCGCATCGACCGCGATGGCATGGCGGTAGCGGGGCGCCAGTTGCAAGAATTGCGAGGGAATGCTGTGCTCGGCCGGGCGTGCACGCCGGGCCACCACGCGCTGGCGCGATTCGGTGCGCAGTTCGTCCAGAACCGTTTTGGCGCTGGCGCTGCCGGCCCCAGAGGGGGCGGGCACGTCGCCCAGGCGCTGCAGCGCCCGGGTGCGCGCCGAGAGCAGGTCGCCCAGGGCGAGCTGGGCCAGCTGGAAGTTGGGATAGTCGTTGACCAGGCGCTCGGCGCTGGCCAGGGCCTCGCGGGTGCGGCCTTCGCTGGTGAGCTGAAAGACCTGCAGCAACCGGGTCTCGGCCTGGCCGTCGCGCAGAGGGGGAGTGGGCTGGGTGGTGGCGGCACGCCGTGCCTTGCCCTTGCCAGCCGTTCCCTGGGAGAGCGCTGGCAGGGCCACCAGCTGCGAGGCAATCAATACACCCACGGCCACCAGGCGACGGCCCGTGGAGGAAACCACAAACATGCGTTGTCTCAAAGTCGGGTCAGGGCCACCGGAGCGGGCCACGGTGCGTGGGTCAGAAAGTGCGCCATCAGCCCCCCGTCGATTCGCGCACGATGGTCCAGCGGCCCTGGTGTTGCACCAGGTCCAGCGTCTTGCGGCTGGAGACATTGAGCGCGTCTGCGCTGTAGGCCTGATGGAAGCGGGCCGTGGCCTTGTTGCCGTCCACAGTGACCTGGATGTCCGACAGTTTCACGCTGATGCGCTTCTTGCTCACGATGCGCGCCTCGCGCTCTTTTTCCCAGGCGGCGCGGGTCTGGCGGCCAGGGGGGGTGAAGTCCTTGCCGTAGGCCGCCAGGTAGGCCTTCATGTTCTTGGCGGCCCAGGCGTCTGCCCAGGCCTGGATGGCGGCGGTGACGGCCTTCTCGGCGCCGGAATCGCTGTCGGGGGCCTTGGCGGGTGTGGGCGCCGGAGTGGCCG
Source organism: Burkholderiales bacterium RIFCSPLOWO2_12_FULL_65_40 (assembly GCA_001770955.1). Lineage (GTDB taxonomy): Bacteria > Pseudomonadota > Gammaproteobacteria > Burkholderiales > Burkholderiaceae_C > Simplicispira. Next base: position 17,081 of record MESL01000019.1, read on the forward strand.
GCGCAGCCTGCGGGGCAGGAGCCGGCGCTGCGACAGATGCAGGCGCCGGGGCGGGCGCTGGGGCCGGGGCCGGGGCCGGTGCCGGGGTTGCGGGTTTGACTGCCGCCACGGGCGCTGCTGCGGCCGCCGGGCGGGGCGGGGCGTCTGCAGTGAATATGTCGCGGATCAGTGCCAGCTTGGGTTTGACCGAGCCTGCGTTGTTGGCATCGATCTGCAAGGCCTTGTTGTAGGCCTGGCTGGCCAGCTTGGCGTAGATGTCGCCCAGGTTCTCGTGCGCGGTGGCGTAGCTGGGGTTGGTGCGGATGGCCATCTCCAGCGCCGCGCGGGACTTGTCGAGCTGGTTCTGGCTGGCGTAGATCACGGCCAGGTTGTTGTAGGGCTCGGGCAGCTCGGGGTACTCTTCCGTCAGCTTGGTGAAGGTGACGATGGCGTCGTTCTGTTTGCCCGCATCGGCCTGTGCCACACCGCGCAAAAAGCGCAACTGCGGGTCGCGCGGAGTGGCGGCCAGGCGCTGGTCGGCCTTGGCCAGTGCTTCGGTGGGCTTGCCGGCCTTGAGCAGCTGGGTGATTTCGGCGTAGTCGTTGGCCTGGGCCAGGCCCGTGCCTACGAGAGCTGTCAGGGCCAGCAGGCGCAGGAGACGGGGGAGGGTGCGGCGGACTTGCTTCATGGGCATGCGATCGTGTGGGGGCGTGCCCGGACCCGGGCCGGGCTTATACTGCGGCGGATTGTAGCTGAGGGGGTGTCATGACAGTGTGCTGTTGCCGCTGCTGATTTGCATGGCGCCCGGTGCCGGGCGCGCCCCTCGGGCGGTGCACCGCATCCCCGTGCTGCCGGGTGAACCCGCTTTGCCCATCTCCCCCGTTTTCCGTGACTGACATCCCATGAGTTTGCGCATCTACAACACGCTTTCGCGTGCCCTGGAGGACTTTTCCCCGATCGAACCCGGCCGTGTGCGCATGTACGTGTGTGGCATGACCGTGTACGACCTGTGCCACCTGGGCCATGCGCGTTCCATGGTGGCCTTCGATGTCGTGCAGCGCTGGCTGCGCGCCAGCGGCTATGCCGTGACCTATGTGCGCAACATCACCGACATCGACGACAAGATCATCAAGCGCGCCGTGGAGAACGGCGAGACCATCCGTGGCCTGACCGACCGCATGATCGCCGCGCTGCACCAGGACGCCGACGCCCTGGGCATCCAGCGCCCCGACCACGAGCCGCGTGCCACCGAGTACGTGCCGCAGATGCTGGCGATGATCGGCCAGCTTGAAGGCAAGGGCCTGGCCTACCAGGCGAGCAATGGCGACGTGAACTATGCCGTGCGCAAGTTTCCTGGCTACGGCAAGCTCTCGGGCAAGTCGCTCGACGAGCTGCAGGCCGGCGAGCGCGTGGCCGTGCAGGAGGGCAAGGGCGATCCGCTGGACTTCGTGCTCTGGAAGAGCGCCAAGCCCGCCGAGCCCGCCGAGGTGAAATGGCCCAGCCGCTGGGGCGAGGGCCGCCCGGGCTGGCACATCGAGTGCTCGGCCATGGGCTGCGAGCTGCTCGGCCAAAGTTTCGACATCCATGGCGGCGGCGCCGACCTGCAGTTTCCGCACCACGAGAACGAGATCGCCCAGAGCGAGGGTGCCAACGGCCAGCCGTTCGCGCGCTTCTGGATGCACAACGGCTTCATCAACGTGGACAACGAGAAGATGTCCAAGAGCCTGGGCAACTTCTTCACCATCCGCGATGTGCTGAAAGAGTACGACGCCGAGACGGTGCGCTTCTTCGTCGTACGCAGCCACTACCGCAGCCCGCTGAACTACAGCGACATGCATCTGGATGACGCCCGCGCCGCGCTCAAGCGCCTGTACACCGCGCTTTCGCTCGTGGCGCCCGCCGAGGTGGCCATCGAATGGACGGAACCCCATGCCGCGCGCTTCCGGGCCGCGATGGACGAAGACTTCGGCACGCCCGAGGCCGTGGCCGTGCTGTTCGACTTGGCGGGAGAGGTCAACCGCAACAAGTCGGCGCAGGCCGCCGGCCTGCTCAAGGCCCTGGGTGGTTGCCTGGGCCTGCTGCAGGGCGACCCGCAGGCTTTCCTGCAGGCGGGCGCGGGTTTCGACGAAGCCGCCATCCAGGCCCAGATCGCCGCACGCGCTGCCGCCAAGGCCGCGAAGAACTTTGCCGAGGCCGACCGCATCCGCAACGAGCTGCTGGCGGCGGGCATCGTGCTCAAGGATTCGCCTACGGGCACCACCTGGGAAGCTGCCCAGTGACGATTTTTATGCAAAAAATGGCCTCCAGGGCAATTGGGGTATGCGGTGCCAGCTACTAAAAAGATAGCTATCGAGGCGTCTGGCCTGGCGTCGCCCGGCTACTGGACCGAGGCCTGCAAGCACCTGATGAAGAAGGACCGGGTGATGAAGCGCCTGATCCCGCAGTACGGCGATGCCGCGCTGCAGTCGCGCGGCGACGCCTTTGTCACGCTGGCGCGCAGTATCGTGGGCCAGCAGATCTCGGTGAAAGCCGCGCAGACGGTGTGGGAGCGCTTTGCCGCGCTGCCGCGTGCCATGACGCCTGCGGCAGTGCTCAAGCTCAAGATCGACGACATGCGCGCCGCCGGCCTGTCGGCGCGCAAGGTGGAGTATTTGGTGGACCTGGCCCTGCATTTCGATGCCGGCAAGCTGCATGTGGACGGCTGGCACGGTATGGAGGACGAAGCCATCATCGCCGAGCTGGTGGCCATCCGCGGCATCGGCCGCTGGACGGCCGAGATGTTCCTCATCTTCCACCTGATGCGGCCCAACGTGCTGCCGCTGGACGACGTGGGGCTGATCAACGGCATCAGCCAGAACTATTTTTCCGGCGACCCGGTCAGCCGCAGCGACGCCCGTGAGGTCGCCGAGGCCTGGAAGCCCTGGTGCAGCGTCGCCACTTGGTATATTTGGCGCTCGCTGGACCCCCTGCCGGTGACGTATTGAAGTGGAACACCCCCCTGAGGCCCTGCGGGCCTTCCCCCCGCTCTCGCAGCGCTATGCGCTGCGGGCAGGGGGACGCTCCCAGCGCGGCGGGGCGGCCCTTGCGCGGGAGCCCTGGCCTGGGCAGCGCCAGTTTCGCGTGTCGCGGGTGGTGCGCAGCGCAATGAGTATTTGAAAGACAAGAGGAGAACCATCTTGGCGAAAAAAACTTTCCTGGATTTCGAGACCCCGATTGCCGACCTCGAATCCAAAATCGAAGAACTGCGTTACGTACAGACCGAGAGCGCGGTCGATATCTCCGACGAGATCGACCAGCTCAGCAAGAAGAGCCAGCAGCTCACCAAGGACATCTACTCCGATCTGACCCCCTGGCAGATCACCAAGATTGCACGCCACCCCGAGCGCCCCTACACGCTCGACTATGTGCGCGACCTGTTCACCGACTTCGTCGAGATGCACGGCGACCGGCATTTTTCTGACGACAAGTCCATCGTCGGCGGTCTGGCACGCTTCAATGGCCATGCCTGCATGGTGATGGGTCACCAGAAAGGGCGCGACACCAAGGAGCGCGCGCTGCGCAACTTCGGCATGACGCGCCCCGAGGGCTACCGCAAGGCGCTGCGCCTGATGAAGACGGCCGAGAAGTTCCACCTGCCGGTGTTCACCTTCGTGGACACGCCCGGTGCCTTCCCCGGCATCGATGCCGAGGAGCGCGGCCAGTCCGAGGCCATCGGCCGCAACATCTACGAGATGGCGCAGCTCGAAGTGCCCATCATCACCACCATCATCGGCGAGGGCGGCTCGGGTGGCGCACTGGCGCTGTCTGTGGGCGACCAGCTGCTGATGCTGCAGTATTCGATCTACTCCGTCATCAGCCCCGAAGGCTGCGCCTCCATCCTCTGGAAGACCAGCGACAAGGCCCAGGAGGCCGCCGAGGCCTTGGGCATCACGGCGCACCGCCTCAAGGCGCTGGGTCTGGTGGACAAGATTGTCAGCGAGCCCGTGGGCGGCGCGCACCGCGATCCCAAGCAGATGTCGTCCCTGCTCAAACGCGCCCTGGGCGACGCCTTCCGCCAGGTCGCCGACCTCAAGGTGAAAGACCTGCTGGAGCGCCGCTACGAGCGCCTGCAGAGCTACGGCCGCTTTACCGACACCAAAGCCGATAGTCGCTGACCCGCGCCTGCGCGGTCGGGCATCCCCGCCATGACGCAGACCGTTGACGCGGCCCTCGACGCCTTCACCCCGGCCCTGCCGCTGGCCGTGGGCCTGAGCGGCGGCGCCGACTCCACCGCCCTGCTGCTGGGCTGCGCAGAGCGCTGGCCCGGCCAGGTGCGGGCCATCCATGTGCACCACGGGCTGCAGAGTGCGGCCGATGCTTTCGAGCGCCACTGCGTGGACCTGTGCGCGCGCCTGCAGGTGCCGCTGCAGGTGCAGCGCGTGGACGCGCGCCACGCCCCCGGCCAAAGCCCCGAAGACGCCGCCCGCATCGCCCGTTACAAGGCTTTTGAGGCTGCAGCGCAAGCTGGTCCAGCGGAAGGTGCTATTCAATCTATAGCGCTGGCGCAGCATGCCGACGACCAGGTGGAAACGCTGCTGCTCGCGCTCTCGCGCGGTGCCGGCGTGGCCGGGCTGGCTGCCATGCCCGCCTTCTGGCAGCGCGGCGGCCTGGAATGGCATCGCCCGCTGCTGACGGTACCCGGCGCCGCATTGCGCGCCTGGCTGCACGTGCGCGGCGAGTCCTGGGTGGAGGATCCGAGCAACCAGGACGAGCGCTACACGCGCAACCGCATTCGTGCGCGCCTGCTGCCCGCGCTGGAGGCCGCATTTCCGCAGTTCCGCGACACCTTCGCGCGCAGCGCACGCCATGCGGCCCAGGCCAGCGAACTGCTCGACGACCTGGCCCGGCAGGACCTGGCCGAGGTCGGTGACCCGCCCCGCATCGCGTCGCTGCAGCCGCTCAGCCCGGCGCGCCAGGGCAACGTGCTGCGCCTCTGGCTGCGCCAGGCGCACCAGACCACGCCGTCGAGTGCGCAGCTCGATGCGCTGCGCGTGCAGATCACCGCCTGTACCACGCGCGGCCACCGCATCCACATCAAGGTGGGGCGCGGCTTCGTCGAGCGCGAGGGGGCGGTGCTGCGTTGGTACAATCCCTGAGTTTTGGCCCCAACACGCACGAGAGCCGGCGGCGCCCCAAAACAGTGTCCACCCCGCGCCGCGGACCACGGCTTCGTCACCAAGCTATCCCATGCCATTGATCGTTCACAAATACGGCGGCACCTCGATGGGTTCGCCCGAGCGCATCCGCAACGTCGCCAAGCGCGTGGCCAAGTGGGCGCGTGCCGGCCACCAGATGGTCGTGGTGCCCAGCGCCATGAGCGGCGAGACCAACCGCCTGTTGGCCCTGGCCAAGGAACTGGCCCCATCGCGCGTATCGCCCGCCTACAACCGCGAACTCGATATGCTGGCCGCTACGGGCGAGCAGGCGTCTTCGGCGCTGCTGGCCATCGCCCTGCAGGCCGAGGGCATGGAGTCCGTCAGCTATGCCGGCTGGCAGGTGCCCATCCGCACCGACAGCAGCTACACCAAGGCACGCATCGAATCGATTGACGACCAGCGCGTGCGCGCCGATCTGAACGCCGGCAAGGTGGTCATCGTCACCGGTTTCCAGGGCATCGACGAGCAGGGTCACATCACCACGCTCGGTCGTGGCGGCTCCGACACCTCGGCCGTGGCCGTGGCGGCCGCGATGAAGGCCGACGAGTGCCTGATCTACACCGACGTCGATGGCGTCTACACCACCGACCCGCGCGTGGCGCCTGCCGCCCGTCGCCTGACCACGGTGAGCTTCGAGGAAATGCTGGAAATGGCCAGCCTCGGCAGCAAGGTGCTGCAGATCCGCTCGGTCGAATTCGCCGGCAAATACAAGGTGCCCATGCGCGTGCTCTCGAGCTTCACGCCCTGGGACATCGACATCCACGAAGAAGCCAAGTCCGGCACGCTGATCACTTTTGAGGAAGACGAAAAAATGGAACAAGCCGTCGTATCCGGCATCGCCTTCAACCGCGATGAAGCCAAGATTTCCGTGCTCGGCGTGCCCGACACCCCCGGCATCGCCTACCGCATCCTCGGCCCCGTGGCCGATGCCAACATCGAAGTCGACGTCATCATCCAGAACCTGAGCAAGGACGGCAAGACCGACTTCAGCTTCACCGTGCACCGCAACGACTACGCGCGCACCATCGAGCTTCTCAAGGAAAAGGTGTTGCCCGCCCTGGGCGCCCAGGACGTCGTGGGCGACGCCAAAATCTGCAAGGTCAGCATCGTCGGCATCGGCATGCGCAGCCATGTGGGCGTGGCCAGCACCATGTTCCGCGTGCTCAGCGAAGAGGGCATCAACATCCAGATGATCTCCACCTCGGAGATCAAGACCTCTGTCGTCATCGACGAAAAATACCTCGAACTGGCCGTGCGCGCACTGCACACCGCCTTCGATTTGGACAAGCCCGCAGAGTGAAACGGCCCTCAATCTGAGGCATAATAGCGGGATTGGAAACGTGACCGAGTGGCCGAAGGTGCTCCCCTGCTAAGGGAGTATGGGGTGTAGAGCCTCATCGAGG
>MESL01000020.1 GCA_001770955.1 Burkholderiales bacterium RIFCSPLOWO2_12_FULL_65_40
CTGTTCGGCCCCGTGCCCACGGTGGCCCCCAAGCGTTCTGCGCGTCGGCGGATTCCCCGTCGGCGGCTGACCATCCCCGAGCGCGATGTTCTGATCGAGCTCATCAACGACAAGGAGACCTAACAATGGCCCTCGCGTTCAAGAAAGCAACCAAGGCACAGGCGAAACTCCGCGCGGCGATCTTCGGCCCGTCCGGCGCCGGCAAGACGTTCACGGCCCTGCGCATCGCGTCGGGCATGGGCAAGCCGATCGCGTTCATCGATACGGAAAGGGGCTCGGCGTCCAAGTACGCCGACCGCTTCGAGTTCGACGTGCTCGAACTGGAGGAGAAGACCATCGCCGGCTACGTCGCGGCCATCGCCGCCGCCGCGAAGGCCGAGTATCCCGTGCTCGTCATCGACAGCCTGACCCACGGCTGGCAAGACTTGCTCACCGAGATCGACCAGCTCGCCAAGTCCAAGTACAAGGGCAACACGTGGTCGGCGTGGAGCGATGGCACGCCCAAGCAGCGCAAGCTCGTGGACGCCATCCTCAACTACCCCGGGCACGTGCTCGCTACGATGCGCTCCAAGACGGAGTGGAGCGAGGAGAAGGACCACAACGGCCGCATGAAGCCCGTCCGGGTGGGCTTGGCTCCCGAGCAGGGCAAGGGCATCGAGTACGAGTTCGACATGCTGATCGAGATGAGCGTCGAGCACTACGCCACGATCATCAAGGATCGCACGGGCAAGTACCAGGACAAGATCATCGAGAAGCCGGGCGAGGACTTCGGCGAGGGCCTGATCGCGTGGCTCAACGAGGGCGTGCCGATGGCGCCGCAGACCAAGCCGCCCGCCGAGTCGAAGGCGCCGCATCATGAGTCCTTCGCCGCCGAGCGCGTGGCGTTCTGCGCCGCCCTGACGGCGGACCTCGGCCTCAAGTACGAGGACGTGGCCGCGTGGTGCGAGGCGAACCGCAAGCCCCGGCCGTCTGCGATGACCAGCGAGCAGCGGCAGAAGCTCATGGACTACCTCGCCAGCGACACGGGACGGGCGAGCATCGACCGCTTCCTCGCGCACGAGGCGGCGAAGTAACCATGCCCGCCCCGTCGCCGACCTACCGCGCCATCCTGCTCCGCCGCCTCCGGGTTCGCCCGGGGGCCACGGCGGCAGACCTCGCGGTGTCGCTCCGCTCCAACACGAACACCGTGTACCACGCACTGAGAATGCTTCGGACATCGGGCCTCGTCCGTGTTGACCCCGGCACCTTTCCCCGTCGCCACTACCGCACCCGCCCCTCTTGAACCTCACGGGGGCGGCAACGCCCCCCATCCCAAGGAACAATGCCCACGACCGAAAGCCTCCTCCGCTCCGCCTCGATCCTCCTCCTCACCAGCGGAGAGATCGAGGACTTCGACGCCGCGCTCGCCGAGTGGATCGGCGACAGCACCGACAAGGCGCAGCGCATCGCCGCCGTGCGCCGCGCCGCCGTGGACCTTGCCGCGCAGGCGAAGGCGCTCGCCGAGGAGCACGCCGCCGTCCGCAAGCGGCACGAGGCCACGGCCGACCGCTGCGGCTACCTGATGACCGCGCTGCTCACCACCCGCCGCGAGCTGGGCGAAGGGGACAAGATCCCCGGCGTCGCGCGGATGCAGAAGAATGGGGGGAAGGCGCCGCTGGTCGGGTTGGCCGAGGTCGATCCCAACACCCTCCCCGATGCGCTGTGCAAGATCGTCCGCTCGCCCGTGGCCGACTTGGTGAGGGCGGCCCTGTTGGCGGGCGAGTCGATCCCTGGCGTCTCCATCGGCGAAGTCGGCGAGTCCGTTCGTTTCGAGTAACCACCCCGGGCGGCACGTCGCCCAAGGAGCCAAGCCGTGACCCCCGAAGCAACGATCCTCGCGGCGAAACTGATCGACGCGCTCAACCTCGATGTCCCCGGTGGACAACTCCGCGGTGACCGTGACGGCGGCATCCTGTGGCTGCACTCCAACGAGGACGACTGGAACGCGGGCGGCGCAGGCGACCCCGTGCCGCAGATCGACGACCCCGCGACGGTGGGCGTTCTGCTCAACCGGCTGCGGAAGCTGACGAAGGACCCCCACGCGCGGGCTCGCTGGTCGAACAGTGGCCAGTGCTGGGAGGCGCTCGCGGGCTATCACATGGTCGGCGGGCGCGGACCCACGGAGGGCGAGGCCATCGCTGCCGCGATCCTCGCCACGGTGCCCGCGTGATCGCCGCGATCAAGGGGAGGCTGGCCGCCGCGACGCCGGGGGAGTGGGAGTGGGACACAGGCGCCGAGTCGTGGCAGCGCTACCGCCTGCGCTCTGTCGTTGGCTGCAGCGAGGTGATCGTCCCCGGCTACGACGGCGAGGGCACGGAGTCGATGACGATCAGTGAGGGCGACGCCGACCTGATCGCGAACGCCCCGACCGATCTGCAACACCTCCTCTCCCTCGTGGAACAGCACGAGCGGGAGGCGGAGATTGCGAGGCTGAAGCCGAAAGCCAAGCCCGCGCTGCCGCTGTTGAGTCTGCCCATCGTGTCCGGCCATGTGTGGGCGCGGGTTGCCGGCGGCGTCATCCATCACGCGTTCAGCCGGGCGACATGGTGGACGGCTCTCTGTGGGGCGTCCACGGGCGATGCGCGCATCGCCGTCGTGAAGGGCTCCCGCGTCTGTCCCAAGTGTCTCACCCTCGCCACGGAGACCCCCCGATGACCCCCGCCGTTCTCTTCCACTTGGCCGCCACCTTCGGCTTCCGCGTCAAGCGCCTCGACGGACACGGCTTCGTGTGCGCCTACCGCGACTCGTGCGCCTTGATGACCTTGGGGCACGATCCCGAACGGGCGTGCGTCCGGTTGCTGGCGATTGCGGCGGCGATGCAGTTGGGAGGTGAGGCGTGAAGATCCTCCCCTGGGAGCCCGTCCTCGACGATGCGCCCTACTTCGTCCGCCGCACGGTCAACGGCATCGCCGTCGGCGAGGTCCGCCTCTCTGCCCTCGGCCCATGGCGCACGGGGTATCGCCTGAACAGCGACGCCCAATGGTCTGCCGGCACCAAGGGCGACGACGTGGAAAGCGCGGCCCGCTCGGTCAACGCGAAGCTGCGCTCGTGGGGATTCGACTGCGACGACACGATCCCCGCGTGAACAGCACAGGAGCAGAAGAGATGACGACGATCTACCTGTCCAACTGGTCGAGCCACAAGACACCCGGGATGCACGGGCCGGGGCGGAAGTGGTCCGCGATGGCGGCTCCCCGTTCGTGGGAGATCGGCGACGGCGTGCTCAACTGCGTCGCCCCCGATCTCTCCGACCTGCGTGACGTCCAGGCCGGGCGCATCGATCTGCCCACGTACCGGCACCGCTACGAAGGGGCGATCCTCCGGCGGCAAGCGGCGTTCTCGATGCTCACGCCGACCCACCTGCACCCGGGTTGGCGTCCGCGCGAACAGCCGCCCGCATGGGGCGCCGTGGCCGACGGGGACACCGTTCTGTGCGCGTGCTCCAGGGTCGCGCGCACTGCCGGCGCCTGTCACCTCGCGTGGTTGGCACCGTGTCTGTCCGTCGCCGGGTGGGGTGTCGTCCTCGACGGCGTGCCGATGCCGGCGGCGGAGGGCTCGCTGCTGTGGGAGGCGGCATTCGAGCGCGTGTTCTGTCGCCCTGTTGACGCCCCCGTCCCCGTGGCGGGTGAGGGGCGGACGTGATCCTCGCCGTCGACGACGACCCCGGGCGCTACGACTACCTGCGCGTGCTGCTGAACGAGCGAGGCGACGATGCGCCGCGCTTCGTGGTGGCGACGTGCCGCGAATGCGTGGAGAGCCACATCCCCCACGCGACGGCGATCCTGCTCGACTTCGATCTCGACGGGCGCGAGGAGTGCGCGAGGTGCAACGGCTGGATCGACGTGACGAACGCGACCGCCTACCTCGACGCGGTGATCGCGCGCGGGGTGCCGGTGATCGTGAGTTCGTGCTCCTCGAACGCCAACCGGAAGCACCTGGTCACGCAGCTACACGAGCGCGGCGTCAAGGTCGCGGGCATCGCCGCCGACCACTTCGGCGTCGAGCGCGAATGGCTCGGGACGCTGTGGGTATGGGGTGTCGTCAGTGACCGAGGAGGCCCCCATGGGCGATAGCCGCAACCCCGCCGAACGAGCCACCACCCTCGCCGCCGCAATCGAGGCCCACTACGACACCGGCCCGCTGGAGGGGCTGGCGTGGATGATCGAGCAGACGATCCTTGGGGCGCTGCGTGAGGCGACCGGAGCCTACCCCATGCCCCGAAACGACGGCGCCGGGTACACGGTGGACGACCGGCGCAACCCCGACACCGACGCCTATCTCGCGGGGGAGCATGACCAGCCGCTCCTCGCCACCCCCGTGGCCGACCGCGCCCGTCAGGGCCGACGCCTCGCCGCCCACCTCGGATGTCTCGCCATCGACGCTGTGCGGGCGCTTGACGAGGCCGGCGGGGACGAAGTGCGGGCGACGGAGATGTTGCGGCGGCGGATGGTGATGCGATGAGCGACCCCCGCCACGCCCGCCGCGAGGTCGTCACCCGCCGTCCCCACCCCTGCGCGTGGTGTCCTGACGAGATCCCCGCCGGCACGCTCGCGGCCACCTGGTCGTGGCTCGGCTGGCCCATCCTCGGCCACGGCTACGCGCATCCCATCTGCGAGGACATCACCTGCGCCGAGATTGGCGAGGCGTTCGGCGATGACGACCACCTCGCCGGCATGCCTGATCGCGAGGGGATGCTCCGCACGCTGAGCTTTATGGACGGGCCCGACGACATCCGCGCGATGTGCCGCGACTACCCGGAGGAGTTCGATCGGCTCACGGCGATGTGGGCGCATCCGAAGGTCCAGGGGTGGCGAGCCGCTGGACTGGCGCGAGAGGCAAGGATCACGGAGGCGCTACGGCTGGCGGCCATCGCTCGCGACTCCGGCCCTCCCGCGGGCGGGGACTGTGGGGGCACGGAATGAGGCCGATCCTCACCATCGTCCCGTGCGCCGTCAAGGACGCGAACGCCTTGGTTGATCGCCTGCATCGCCACCACGCGCCGACGGTGGGCGGGCTGTTCGCCGTCGCCGTCGAGGACGAGCACGGGGTGGCCCGCGGCGCGGCGATCGTGGGCCGCCCGGTGTCGCGGATGCTCGACGACGGGTGGACGTGCGAGGTCACGCGGGTAGCCACCGACGGCTGCGACAACGCGTGCTCCGCCCTGTATGGAGCCGCCCTGCGGGGCGCCAAGGCGATCGGCTACACGGCGATCCTCACGTACACGCTGCCGTCAGAGGGGGGGGCAAGCTTGCGGGGCGCGGGCTGGGTTCTGGATCTCGGCGGCGAATACGGCGGCGGCGAGTGGAGCGTGCCGAGCCGGGAGCGCAAGCCGTCCGCGGTGCCGGGGGTCAAACATCGCTGGTGGGCGCCGGGATCGTGCATCCCCGCCCACGCAATGCCGACGCGGGGGATCTGCCGCGAGGACGACGACGCGCAGGCGCGGCTGTTTGGGGGTGCCGCATGAGGCTCGTTCTCCTCGCTTTCGCGCTCAACATCCGCCGTCGCCTGCGCTTCGCTCCCGACACCGCAGCGCCGGGGACCACGGGCGGCGGGTCCGCCGGGCACTGTGCGGCCGCGGCGGTCATCGTCCGAAGCGAGCTCGGCGGCGACTTCGTAAGCGTCCGCGTGGATGGACGGAGCCACTGGTACAACCGGGTGGGCGGCTTCGACATCGACGTCACTGGCGACCAGTTCGGGCGTCACGCCGTGCAGGTGGGGGCCAACCTCTACCCCGGCAGTCGGGTGCGGCATCCATCGGAGTTGACGTCGGAGACACTGTGGCGCGCACGTGAGCTTGCGCGGCGGTCGGGCTTTCGCGCGCTCACCGGCGGGGACTGTGGGGGCGAGAGCGATGGGTGAGGGCGCCTACAGGTGGATCGGCCCCGCGGAGGCGTGCGAGATCCTCGGCGTGAAGCGCACCCGCCTCTACGAGATGGTGCGCGGTCACGAGGTGCCGCACCTCACGCGCCCGCTTCGCTTCGATCGGGCCACGCTGGTAGGCTGGGTCGCGGAGGCGATGCGTGGCGGTGTACCAGCGGACGAGCGAGAAGGGGACGCTCCTGTGGTGCGCCGACTTCGTGGGCCCGAAGGTGGGCGGGGGGACGAGGCGCTACCGGCTGGCGCTGGGGATCGACGTCAAGACGAAGGCGCAGGCAAAGGCGGCGGAGGCAAGGCTTCGGGTGGATCTCGAGGAGGAGGTCAACCGCGGCCCGTCCTCGCCCGCCTCCGTAGCGCCGGATGACCCGGTTCGCGTCCTTGCTGAACGCTGGTACGCGCACAACGTCGCGGTCGGCGCGTGGAAGCCGAGCACGGCGAAGCTCTACCGGACGATCCTCGACGGGTGGCTACTGCCCGACGTCGGCGCGGTACCCCTCGACTCGCTCGACGCCTTGCGCATCGACGGGTTCAAGGCGTCGATCGCCAACCGCGGGCGCGGCGAGAAGTGGAACAAGAGCGTGCTCGGCGTGCTCGCGGCCATGCTCGCGCAGGGAGTGAAGTGGCGGCTCCTTACCGCGAACCCGTGCGACCAGGTCGAACAGTTCAAGGTGCCGGAGGCGCACTTCGACTGGTACACCGGCGACGAGTCCGAACTGTGGCTCGGCAAGGCGGCGGAGCTCTACCCCGATATCTACCCCCTGTTCCTGACGCTGTTCCGTGCCGGGCTCCGTCTCGGCGAGGCGTTCGCCCTGCGGTGGGACCACGTCGATCTGGTCGGCGCGCAGTTCCATGTCCGTCGCTCGATCACCGTGGGGCGGGTCGGCGAGCGGAACGAGCGGGTAGAGACGGACACGAAGTCACGCAAGGCGCGCGTCGTGGACATGAGCCCCGACCTCGTCGTGTGCCTCACCGCGCACCGGCACCCGGCAGACCTCGTGTTCCCCGACCGGCGGGGCCGCCCATTCACCCGCGAGGCGCTGCTGTTCCAGTGGAAGCGCATCACGCGCGCCGCCGGCCTTCGCCTGCTGACGCCTCACGATGCCCGGCACTCCTACGCGTCGCAGCTCGTCAGCGCGGGGGCGCCCCTCTCCTACGTGCAACAGCAGCTCGGCCACTCGACGCAGCGCATGACCGAGCGGTACGCGCACCTCGCGCCGCAGGGGGATCGGTGGGTCCGGTTCCTTGGGGCGCCCGCGGAGAAAAAAGGCACACGGGGGTAGGCTGTGTGCCGTCCGGCGAAGGACGGCATCCTCTACGATCCGCGCCTGTTCGGCACAGTAGAAGCGTTGGGGCGGTAGGATTCGAACCTACGACAGCGGGTGTGTCGGAACGGGCGTTTCCTGCCGATAGCGTAGGTATATCGGTCGTTTACTCAGTCCGTCGCGTGTTGCCGAACGGCGCGGATTCCGCGGACAGATGCGGATTCACGTCACACGCGGGGCTTGTGTGCCGTAACGGATGGGGTACAGTGGTCCCCATGGCGACCAAGAAGAAAGCCCCAACCGAGATCCCCGGGTTCAAGCCCCACGGTGCCCGCTACCGGGCTCGTGTCACGCTCGACGCCAGCGATGCCGCCGAGGTCTCCGCCGACGCGCAGGCACGCGGCACCACTGTCTCCGCCGTCATCCGCGAGCGGGTGCGGAAGGGGTGGCAGTCGTGAGGCCCCCGCTGCGCCCCATCGTCCTGACCCCGGCGCTGATCGAGAAGTTCTGGTCGAGGGTGAACCGCGACGGCCCGACGATGCCGCGCATGGACACGCCGTGCTGGGTGTGGACGGGCGAGCGGAGCGCAGGCTACGGCCGCATTATGATCGACCCCCTCCCCGTTGGGGCGCATCGATTTGCGTGGACGCTGGCGAATGGCCCGATCCCTGACGGGCTGTTCATCCTCCATGCCTGCGACAATCCGCCGTGCGTGAACCCGGCGCACCTTCGTCCCGGAACAGATCGGGAGAATGTGGGCGACATGATAGCCCGCGGGCGGCGATACCAGCCGCCCAGCGCCGGCATCCTCAACTCGCGAGCCAAACTGACGCCAAACGAGGTCCGCGAGATCCGCGCAATTGGAAACAGCGAGCCGAGAACCCATCTTGCGGCCCGGTACGGGGTGTGCCCCAAAACGATCCGGCAGATTCTTCGGAGGGAAATATGGCAGAGCGTCTGACCCCCACCGACCTCCCCGCCATCGACCGGGCGGCGGCAGAGGCGCAGACCCTCTACTGCGACGGCTGCGGCCAGCCGAAGGGGCGGCACCTCGAATACTGCGGCGAACCCGCGTACGAGCGGCAGGTGGACGACGAAGGGCGGATGGCGCCCGACCGCTGCGGCGAATGGGTCGAGGCGCCCCCGCAACCGCTGGTCGCGCTGGTCGCCGCGCAGCACGAGGTCTACCGGCTCACGCACGAAGTCAAGGCGCTGCGCGAGGAACACGAGCGACGTACGGCGTGCATGATCGTCGCGGGCGGACGTGCGCTGGCGTGCTCGCGCGTGCTGCGTGGCGACGTGGAAGGCGAGAGCGAGCACGGGAAGCACGACCTGTTCGACTTCGCCTTCTACAAGGTCCGCGAGGAAACGAGCATCAACAACCACGGCGGCCACACCACGCGCCCGCCCGAAACGAAGGCGTACACCCGCGGGACGGCGACGTGCCCGAAGTGCGCACACACCTGGGAGAGCGCGCTCTACAGCGCGTGCGGGGCGTCGCATCACTGGCCCTCCGGACCGTGCCCGAACTGCGCGTACGCCGTGGGCGCTGGCCTGTCGCACTGTTCCAGCGAGGGGCCCGCCATCGAGGTCCGCTACAGAACCGAAGTGCAGGCCACCCCCGCCACCGAAGGGGGCCGGTCGTGAGCCAGCCGCCCCCGCTCGGAACCGCGTGGCGGAACCTCTCGCTGGAGCAACGCGCCGCCCTCCCCGTTGGGACCTGCCTCCGCATGTCCGCCGACGAGGACGACTATCACCTGTGGCTTGACGCCGCGCCCCGGTGGACGGACGCGGACGGGCGCGTCGATGATCCTGTCGACAGGGCGGTGATCGAGTCGTACCCGGCGCTCGGCCCCGAGGAGTGCGGGGAGATCCCCGTAAAGGACAGCGGTGTCCCTGACGCGTCCTTGACGGCGGGCGGGGAGAGCGACGACGACATCCTCGGCATGGGCGGCGCGTTCGGGGCGCCCATGGCTCACGAGGTACGTGCGGCCTTCGATGCAGCCCGCGCCCGAGTGGCTCCGCTCGCCGCCCTGGAGCGGATGGGGGAGCGCGGTCTCAGCGACGAGGATCTCGTGCGCGACCTCGGCTGCGCCCGCGCCGCACTGGAGGCAGTTGCGCGGGAGCGAGACGATGCGCTTGTGGAGACTGGATGCCTTCGGGCGCGCGTGGCCGAGCTGGAGGCCGCGATCGAGTGCGACAACGAGCCCGGCCCCGAGGAGGGCGGCTGGTGCGGCGAGCACCCCATGCGCGTCGAGCGCGACACCGCCGGCATGCTCGGCTACG